>NZ_JBYTAI010000019.1:9829-106616 GCF_058788035.1 Ideonella sp. FW305-24
TGGAGCGGGAAACGAGACTCGAACTCGCGACCTCAACCTTGGCAAGGTTGCGCTCTACCAACTGAGCTATTCCCGCATTGACTTCCGTGACTGGAGGCGCGATCCAGAGTCGAACTGGACTAGACGGATTTGCAATCCGTTGCATAACCGCTTTGCTATCGCGCCTTCGTTTCACCGAAGGTGAGTGTACTTTCAAGAACCCCGAGACCCGCTGACGAAAAAGGGAAGCCTGGGCTTCCCTTCATCAAGGAAATCTGGAGCGGGAAACGAGACTCGAACTCGCGACCTCAACCTTGGCAAGGTTGCGCTCTACCAACTGAGCTATTCCCGCATGGGCTCCTTTCGGAACACTGCTTCCCTGATTGCCAGCAAGCGGTTGGTGCCGCACTGCTTTTTGCAGCCACTGCGCTGATTTCTCTGCGCCGCGCTCCGTATCAGGGAAGCTCTCATTATAGGAGGATTTTCGCGATTTCGGCAAGCCCCGCAAAATTTTCAGATGGGCTCTGCAGCAGCCATTCAATCGCCTGGAACACCCACAAAAAAGGGCCGAACCTTGCGGTCCAGCCCTCTTGCTCGAACACACGGGTGCCGGGGCAACCCGTGGTTCCGCGCAGCTTCAATGAGGCAGCGTGTCGGTACTCGTCGCTGCGGTGCCGTCCTTGGAAGCCGCGGGCGTCGCCGCCACCGGCTCTTCATCCGGCAAAGGCGTGGGCGCCCTCTCCAACGCCACTTCCAGCACCTTGTCGATCCAGCGGACCGGCACGATCTCGAGATGGCTCTTCACGTTGTCCGGGATGTCCTGCAAGTCCTTGACGTTCTCTTCCGGAATCATCACCAGCTTGATGCCACCACGGTGGGCTGCCAGCAGTTTTTCCTTCAGGCCGCCAATGGCGGTGACCTCGCCGCGCAGTGTGATCTCGCCGGTCATCGCCACGTCAGCGCGCACCGGAATGCCGGTCAGCGCGGAGACGAAAGCCGTCGTCATCGCGGCGCCCGCGCTCGGACCGTCCTTCGGGGTCGCCCCGTCCGGCACGTGCACGTGCACATCGCGCTTCTCGAACAACTCGTCCTTGATGCCCAGGCGGCGCGCGCGACTGCGCACCACCGTGCGGGCAGCCTCGACCGATTCCTTCATCACATCGCCCAGCGAACCGGTGCGGATGATGTTGCCCTTGCCCGGCATCGCGGTGGCTTCAATGGTCAGCAGATCGCCGCCCACCTCGGTCCACGCAAGACCCACCACCTGGCCGACCTGGTTGGCCTTCTCGGCGCGACCGAAATCGTACTTGCGGACGCCCAGGAACTCATGCAGGTTCTCATCGGTGACCACCATCTTGTCGCTGTAGGTCTTGAGCTGCATGCCCTTGACCACCTTGCGGCAGATCTTCGAGATCTCGCGTTCCAGCGAGCGCACACCCGCTTCCCGCGTGTAGTAACGGATGATGCCGCGGATGGCGGACTCGGCGACTTCCATCTCCTCGTCCTTCACGCCGTTGTTCTTGGCCTGCTTGGGCAACAAGTACTTCTGCGCGATGTGCAGCTTCTCGTCTTCGGTGTAACCCGACAGGCGGATCACTTCCATCCGGTCCAGCAGGGCCGGCGGGATGTTCATCGAGTTCGAGGTCGCCACGAACATCACATCCGACAGGTCGAAGTCGACCTCGATGTAATGGTCGCCGAAGGTGTGGTTCTGCTCCGGGTCCAAGACTTCGAGCAGCGCCGAAGACGGGTCACCACGGAAGTCCATGCCCAGCTTGTCGATCTCGTCGAGCAGGAACAGCGGGTTGCGCGTGCCAACCTTGGACAGGCTTTGCAGCACCTTGCCCGGCATCGAGCCGATGTAGGTGCGGCGATGCCCGCGGATCTCGGCCTCGTCGCGCACGCCGCCCAGCGCCATGCGGACGAACTTGCGGCCGGTGGCTCGCGCCACCGACTGCCCCAGCGAGGTCTTGCCCACGCCAGGAGGGCCAACCAGGCACAGGATCGGCGCCTTGACCTTTTCAACCCGTTGCTGGACAGCAAGATACTCAAGGATGCGATCCTTGACTTTCTCCAGGCCGTAGTGGTCCTCGTTCAGCACTTCCTCGGCATTGCCCAGGTCGTGCTTGATCTTGGTCTTCTTGCTCCACGGCAAGCCGATCAGCGTGTCCAGGTAGTTGCGCACCACCGTGGCTTCGGCCGACATCGGCGACATCAGCTTGAGCTTCTTCAGCTCGGCGTCTGCCTTCTTGCGCGCTTCCTTGGGCATGCGCGCCGCAGTGATCTTCTTTTCCAGCTCTTCCAGGTCGGCGCCTTCTTCGCCGTCGCCCAGTTCCTTCTGGATCGCCTTGACCTGCTCGTTCAGGTAGTACTCGCGCTGGCTCTTTTCCATCTGGCGCTTGACGCGGCCACGGATGCGCTTTTCAACCTGCAGGATGTCGACCTCATGCTCGAGCAGCTCCAGCAGCTTTTCCAGCCGCTTGGCCACGTCGAACAGGTCCAGCACCGACTGCTTGGCTTCCAGCTTCAACGGCAGGTGCGCGGCAATCGTGTCGGCCAGGCGGCCCGGATCGTCGATGCCGGCGATCGAGGTGAGGATCTCGGGCGGGATCTTCTTGTTGAGCTTGACGTACTGGTCAAACTGCTGCGTCACCGCGCGACGCAGGGCCTCGACCTCGGGCGAGGCCTCACCGGCCGGCTCGATCGGCATGACCTCGGCGGAGAAATGATCCTCGCCATCGGTCACTTCGCGCGTGTTGGCGCGCTGCACGCCTTCGACCAGCACCTTCACGGTGCCGTCCGGCAGCTTCAGCATCTGAAGGATGCTGGAAATGCAACCCACATCGAACAGGTCTTCGGCTCGCGGTTCGTCCTTGCCTGCCGCCTTCTGGGCGACCAGCATGATCTGGCGGCCGGCCTCCATTGCGGCTTCCAGGGCCTTGATGGACTTCGGACGGCCAACGAACAGCGGGATGACCATGTGGGGGAACACCACCACGTCGCGCAGCGGGAGCAGCGGCAACGTGATCGGTTCCGAGGGAAGGATGGGATGTCCTGACATGGAATGCCTCACTTTCTCGAACCCACATGGGGCTCGAGGGATTGTTTGCAAGGAGCCGGGCTCATCAGGCGGGGCCCGGCGGTGAGCGGCTGCGCTCTCAGGCGCTGGCCTTGGCCTGTTCGCGGTAGACCAACAGCGGTTTGCCGCCTTCTTCGATGATGTGCTCGTCGACCACCACCTTGGCCACGCCGTCCAGCGTGGGCAGGTCGAACATGGTGTCGATCAGCGATTGCTCCATGATGGACCGCAGGCCGCGCGCACCGGTCTTGCGGGCCAGCGCCTTGCGGGCGATGGCAGCGAGCGCGGACGGGCGGATCTCGAGTTCCACGCCATCCATCGAGAACAACTTCTGGTATTGCTTCAGCAGCGCATTCTTCGGCTCGACCAGGATTTGCATCAGCGCTTCTTCGGTCAGTTCGCCCAGCGTGGCGACCACCGGCAGGCGGCCGACCAGTTCGGGGATCAGGCCGAAGCGCACCAAGTCTTCCGGCTCTGCATCGCGGAACACTTCGGAGACCTTCTTCTCGGTCTTGCTGTGCACCGTAGCACCAAAGCCGATGCCCGACTTCTCGGTGCGGCGCTGGATGACCTTCTCCAGGCCGTCGAACGCGCCGCCGCAGATGAACAGGATGTTGGTCGTGTCGATCTGCAGGAAGTCCTGGTTCGGGTGCTTGCGCCCGCCTTGCGGCGGCACCGAGGCCATCGTGCCTTCGACCAGCTTCAGCAGCGCCTGCTGCACGCCTTCACCGGACACGTCGCGCGTGATCGACGGGTTGTCGGCCTTGCGCGAAATTTTGTCGATCTCATCGATGTAGACGATGCCGCGCTGCGCACGCTCCACGTCGTAATTGCAGTTCTGCAGCAGCTTCTGGATGATGTTCTCGACGTCTTCGCCCACGTAGCCGGCTTCGGTCAGCGTGGTGGCGTCAGCGATCACGAAAGGCACGTTGAGCAGGCGCGCCAGCGTCTGCGCCAGCAGCGTCTTGCCGGAACCCGTCGGGCCGATCAGCAGGATGTTGCTCTTGGAGAGTTCGACCTCGTCCTTCGAGGCACCCATGTGCTTCAGGCGCTTGTAGTGGTTGTAGACCGCCACCGCCAGGATGCGCTTGGCGGCGTCCTGGCCGATCACGTACTGATCAAGGCTGCTCTTGATCTCCATCGGCACCGGCAGGTCCGACTTGGCAGCCTTGCCGGGTGCGGTTTCCGCGGGGACTTCGTCGCGGATGATGTCGTTGCACAGTTCGATGCATTCATCGCAGATGAACACCGAAGGACCGGCGATGAGCTTCTTGACCTCGTGCTGGCTCTTTCCGCAGAAAGAGCAGTAGAGGACCTTTTCGCCGGAGGCGCCTTTCTTGTCGGGCATGGATGTCAGAGCCTGGGCTGTGCTGAAAAAAGCGTAGGGGGATGATAGAACAACTGGCAGAACCCCTTCTGGCCGGAAAAGCACCGGTTTTCGGAGGTTCCTTCAGCGTCAGCGCGGCCTGTTCGGCGAGTGACGGCGCCTGGCGGGTGCCGCGTCGGCCTCGCCGACGGCGGATGCAGCGCTACCACCGTCCTGGCGAGCATCAGGGCCGCTTGTCCAGCACCTGGTCGATCAGGCCATAGGCCTTGGACTCGTGGGCGCTCATGTAGTAGTCGCGTTCCGTGTCGGTCTGGATCTTTTCCAGCGACTGGCCGGTGCGCTCGGCGAGGATGCGGTTCAACTGCTCGCGGGTCTTCAGGATCTCGCGGGCGTGGATCTCGATGTCAGTCGCCTGGCCTTGCGTGCCACCCAGCGGCTGGTGGATCATGATCTTGCTGTTCGGCAGCGAGAAGCGCTTGCCCTTGGCGCCTGCGGCCATCAGGAAAGCGCCCATGCTGGCCGCCATGCCGATGCACAGCGTTGAGACGTCCGGCTTGATGAACTGCATCGTGTCGAAGATCGACATGCCGGCGCTGACGCTGCCGCCGGGCGAGTTGATGTAGAACGAAATGTCCTTGTCCGGATTTTCGCTTTCCAGGAACAGCAACTGGGCGACGACGACGTTGGCACTTTGATCATTCACCGGGCCCACCAGGAAAATGATGCGTTCGCGCAGCAGGCGCGAGTAGATGTCGTAGGCGCGTTCGCCGCGACCCGACTGTTCGATGACCATCGGCACCATGCCGAGAGCCTGGGTGTCCAGTGCGCTCATGAGAATCCTTCTGTAGGGCAACAGGGGAAAGATGGGGTCATTATGTCGCCCTGTAAAGCCCCTGATCGGGCAAAAAAAAGCCCGTCCAGGGGTGGTCGGGCTTCGATTGGATCAGGCCCGAAGTGGGCCGAACCCTTAGGCGGTCATCAGTTCGTCGAAAGGCAGCGACTTGTCGGTCACCTTGGCCTGGCCCAGCACGAAGTTGGTGACGTTGTTCTCGATCACAACAGCTTCCACTTCGGCCATGCGCTGGCGATCGGACAGGTACCAGCGCACCACGTCGGCCGGCTTCTCATAGCTTTGCGCCATCTCTTCGATGTGCGCCTGCAACTGATCTGGCTTGGCCTGCAGGTTGTTCGAGCGCACCAGCTCCGATACCACCAGGCCCAGACGCACCCGCTTCTCGGCTTGCGCGGTGAAGATGCCGGCGGGGATGGGCGCGGTGTCCGCATCCTTCACGCCGCGCTGCTTCAGGTCGGCGCGGGCGCCCTCGGTCAGGCGCTCGACTTCGGAGTCGACCAGGGCCTTCGGCAGGTCCAGTTCGGCCACTTTTACCAGTGCGTCCATCACGGCGGCCTTGTTGCGGGCCAGCACGCGGAACTTCACTTCGCGTTCCAGGTTCTTCTTCACGTCGGCGCGCAGGCCTTCGACCGTGCCAGCCTCGATGCCCAGCGACTTGGCGAACTCGTCGTTCACTTCGGGCAGGTTCTGCGACTCGATCTTCTTCATGGTGACCATGAAGTCGGCTTCCTTGCCGGCCACATCCTGGCCGTGGTAATCGGCCGGGAACTGCAGCGGGAAGGTCTTCGATTCGCCGACCTTCATGCCGCGCACGGCCGCATCGAACTGCTCCAGCATCTGGCCTTCGCCGACCAGGAACTGGAAGGCTTCGGCCTTGCCGCCCTGGAAGGGCTCACCGTCGATCTTGCCTTCGAAGTCGATGGTCACGCGATCACCGGCTTCGGCGTATTGGTCGGCCGGGCGCTGGGCAAAGGTGCGGCGCTGCTTGCGCAGGATGTCCACGGTCTTGTCGATCGCAGCTTCGTCCACGTCGGCGCTGACGCGCTCGACTTCGGCGGCGCTCAGGTCACCCAGCTTGACTTCCGGGTAGACCTCGAAGGTTGCATCGAAGGCCATCGTACCTTCCGGCGCTTCGTCCTTC
The DNA here is from genome assembly GCF_058788035.1 of Ideonella sp. FW305-24. Taxonomy (NCBI): domain Bacteria; kingdom Pseudomonadati; phylum Pseudomonadota; class Betaproteobacteria; order Burkholderiales; family Sphaerotilaceae; genus Ideonella; species Ideonella sp. FW305-24. The sequence continues at coordinate 16,209 of NZ_JBYTAI010000019.1, forward strand.
TGGGTGATGTTGGGCGTGCCGGCGACGCGCAGCTGGGCTTCGTTCGCGGCCTGCGAGAAGGCCTGGCCCAGCTTGTCGTTCATGACTTCGTACTGCACCGAGTAGCCGTAGCGCTGGGCCACGACGGACATCGGCACCTTGCCGGGACGGAAGCCGTCGGCCTTGACCGTGCGGGCCAGCTTCTTCAGGCGCGAATCGACTTCGGTCGCGATCTCGGAGGCCGCCAGCGTCAAAGTGATGCGGCGTTCGAGCTTTTCGAGGGTTTCAACGTTGACTGCCATGATGCGAACTCTGATGTTGCGTGTGCTGTTGCGTAGTCTGGGCTGGTGCGCGGGGCCGGACTCGAACCGGCACGCCCGTGAAGGCGTCAGGACCTAAACCTGGTGCGTCTACCAATTTCGCCACCCGCGCGGCGTGCGCCCGTAGCAAGCGGATGAAGCCTTGACTTCACACCACCCGCGCCGGGCTGCCGGCCTGCCTGACTACTGCGTCGAGACCGGCCGATCCTTGAAGGTTTTTCTGCAGGGCGCCGGGAAAAAAACCCGACCTGACCTGACGAAGACCCCAGGAACGGCCCGCCTCAGGCGAACCGGTAAACCGCGCATTCTATCGGGCTGCGAAGCGGACTTTGACAGCTCGCCTCAAACTTCGTCGAAAAGCACCCCGGCAGGCGCCGGGGTTTTCCACGATGGAAGGCTTTCTTCAGGCCGCCGTCACCGGCGGCACGTCTTCCTGGCGCACGCGGAACCAGGCCGCGTACATCGCCGGCAGCGCCAGCAGCGTCAGCACCGTCGCGACGATCAAACCGCCCATGATGGCCACCGCCATCGGCCCCCAGAACGGGCTGCGCGACAGCGGGATCATCGCCAGCACCGCCGCTGCGGCGGTCAGCACGATGGGCCGAAAACGCCGCACCGCCGAGTCGACGATGGCGTTCCATGTCGGCACGCCGCGCGCCCTGTCCTGCTCGATCTGGTCGATCAGGATCACCGAATTGCGCATGATCATGCCCACCAGCGCGATGAAACCCAGCAGCGCAACGAAGCCGAACGGCCGGTTCAGCAGCAGCAGCGCCCCGGCCACACCAGCAATGCCCAGGGGCGCGGTCAGCACCACCAGCATCGCGCGCTGGAAGCTGTGGAGTTGCAACATCAGCAGCGTGAGCATCAGGAAGGCCATCAGCGGCATTCCGGCCATGATCGAGGAAGAACCTTTGGAACTTTCCGCAACGGCACCAGCGACCTCGATCTGCATGCCCGGCGGCATGCGCGCCTGCAACTTCTGCAGTTCAGGCCAGAGCTGGTTGCTGACCGATGCACCCTGCAAACCCTCGGCCACGTCGCCCTGCACCGTGATGGCGAACTTACGCCCTTCCCGCCACATCACGCCAGGCTCCCAGCCATAGCTGACCTTGGCGATCTGCGTCAGCGGGATCGACCGGCCCGAACTGGTCGAGACGTAGGCACTGCCCAGGTCGGTGACCGCCTGACGCTCCGCCAGCGGCTGGCGCAGCACGATGTCGATCAACCGGTCTTCCTCGCGATACTGGCCGATGGTGGTGCCGGACAGGCGCATGCGTGTGGCCTGGGCAATCGACTGGCTGGTCACACCCAGCGCGCGGGCCTTGTCCTGGTCCACGTCCAGGCGCAGAGACTTGACGCGCTCGTTCCAGTTGTCGTTCACGCCGCGCATGTTCGGGTTGGCCATCAGCTGCGCCTTGGCCTGGTCGGCCCAGATGCGCACCTGCGCCGCGTCATCCCCCATCACGCGGAACTGCACCGGATACGGCACCGGCGGGCCGTTGGGCAGCAGCTTCACACGGCCACGCACCTCCGGGAACTCGGCGGCCAGCAGCTCGGGCAGGCGCTTGCGCAGCGCCTCGCGCGTCGCCAGGTCCTTGGGCAACAGAATGAACTGGCTGACATTGGTCTGCGGGAAGACCTGATCCAGCGGCAGGTAGAAGCGCGGCACGCCGCTGCCGATCCAGGCGGTCACGGCTTCCATGCCCGGCTCGGTACGGATGCGTTGCTCGAAGCGCAGCGCCACGCGCTCGCTCTCCATCTGCGTGGCACCTTCAGGCAGCCACAGGTCGACCATGATTTCAGGGCGGCTGGAGTCCGGGAAGAACTGCTGCTGCACCCGCCCCATGCCGACGATGCCCAGCGCGAAGGTCAACAGCGTCAAGCCGATGGTGATCCAGCGGTGCGCCACGCACCAGTTCACCACCGAGCGGAAGCGCTGGTAGAACGGCGTGTCGAACAGCTCGTGCACCTCGCCGGCCTGGTGGTCCTTGCGCGTCTTCAGCAGCCAGGCGCCCAGGAAGGGCACGAAGTAGACCGAGACGACCCAGGAGATCAGCAGCGCCGCGGCCGTGACTGCGAAGATCGCAAAGGTGTATTCACCCACCGAGGACTTGGCCAGCCCGATGGGCAGGAAGCCAGCCGCGGTGATCAATGTGCCGGTCAGCATCGGCATCGAGGTGGCTTCGTAGGCGAAGGTGGCCGCGTGCATGCGGTCGTAGCCCTCCTCCAGCTTGCGCACCATCATCTCGACGGCAATGATGGCGTCGTCCACCAGCAGGCCCAGTGCGATGATCAGCGAGCCCAGCGAGATCTTGTGTAGGCCCACGCCCCAGTAGTACATCGTCACGAAGGTGATCGCCAGCACCAGCGGGATGGTGATGGCCACCACCATGCCCGGCCAGATGTCCACGCGCAGCGGCCTGAAATGCAGGCCCAGGCTGAGGAAACTGACCAACAGCACAATGACCACGGCCTCGATCAACACATGCACGAACTCGCCCACCGAGCGCGTGACGGCATCCGGCTGGTTCTGGATCTGGCTGAGCTCGATGCCCACCGGCAGATTGGCCTTGATTTGCCCGGTGCGCGCGGTGAGCTGCTTGCCCAGCTCGATGATGTCGCCGCCCTTGGTCATCGACACGCCCAGCGCAATGACCTGCTGCCCCTGGTGGCGCACCTTCACCGCCGGCGGATCCACGTAGTCGCGCCGGATCTCGGCAATGTCGCCCAGGCGCAGCGAGCTGGCCTGTCCGGTCGTCGGGTTGACCGCGCGAATCGGCATCTGCCGCAGCTGTTCGACCGACTGCAGCGCGCCGGCCACGCGCAATTGCAGGCTTTCGCTACGGGCATCGATCAGCCCGGCGCTCTCGACCGCGTTCTGCGCGCCAAGCTGGGCAATCACCTGGTTCAGGTCCAGCCCCAATTGGGCCAGCCGCTGCTGTGGAATTTCGACGAACAGCTTCTCGGCCTGCACGCCAAACAGCTGCACCTTGGCCACATTGGGCACCTGCAGCAATTGGTCGCGCACGGTTTCGGCATGCTGGCGCAGTTCCTCGGGCGAGAAGCCGTCGGCCGACAGCGCGTAGATCGAACCGTAAACGTCGCCGAAGTCGTCGTTGAAGACCGGGCCGATCACGCCCGAAGGCAGCGTCGAGCGCATGTCGCCGACCTTCTTGCGCACCTGGTACCAGGTGTCGGTCACGTCCTTGCCGGGCGTGGAGTCGCGCAGCTGGAAGATGGTGAGCGATTCGCCCGGCTTGGTGTAGCTGCGGATGATGTCGGCGTGCGGCACTTCCTGCAGCGTGCGCTCGACCTTGTCGGTCACCTGCTCGGCCATTTCCTGCGCCGAGGCGCCGGGCCAGAAGGACTGCACCACCATCGCGCGGAAGGTGAACGGCGGGTCCTCGTCCTGCCCGAGCTGGAAATAGGCAACGGCGCCCAGCACCAGCAGCACGATCATCAGGTAGCGCGTCAGCGGCGCATGCTCGAGCGCCCATCGCGAGATATTGAAGCGCTCGCGGTGTATGCCTTGTTGTTGGCTCATGTCGGCGTGTCCTCGCGGTCCGGGCTCAGTGGGACGCCGCCGGTGCGGGCGTCATCGCGGGCGCGCTGGCAGGAACCGGCTCCGCATAGCGTTTGACCTTCTGGCCGGGATTGAGCACATGCGTACCGGCAGTGACCACCTCGTCGCCCGCCTTCAGGCCGCCGGTGACGATGACGGTATTGCCATCCGCACCGGACACACTGACCACCTGCTGGCGAACCGTGCCGGCAGCGGCATCAAACAGCCACACGGCGCTCTGGCCCTTCAGCTCGATCAGCGCCGACAGGGGCAGGCGGATCACGCCAGCTTGGTCGGTGCCGTTCACACGGATGGTGGCGGTCTGCCCCAGCCGCAGCGGCGCGTTGCCGATGTCGGCCTTGACCTGGAAGGTGCGTGTCGTGCTGTCCGCCGCCGCAGCCACCTCGTGGATGGTGGCTGGCGCGGACTCGTTGGCACCCCAGGCCTGCAGCGCGACACCACCGGTCTTGCCGATCAGCGCACGGAATTCGCCGATGCGGTCCTCCGGCACAGTGAACACCGCATCGCGCGGGCCGTCATGCGCCAGCCGCACCACAGCCGTACCAGCGGCCAGCACCTGCCCCGGCTCGGCGGACACCGCGGTGATCACGCCCGAAGCTTCGGCCGCCAGGCTCGCGTAGCCGGTCTGGTTGCGCTGCACGCTCATCTGGGCCTTGGCCTGATCCAGTTGCGCCTGGGCGGTCTTCTGGGCCAGGTCATGCTTTTCCAGCTCAGCCTCGCCAATGAAACCCTTGGCGCGCAGCTCCCGGTATCGCTTCAGGTCCGCGTCTGCCTGCGTGAAGCTGCTCTGCGCCGCCATCAGCGCAGCCTGGGCCGAAGCCTGGCCGAGTTGCAGGTCCTGCGGGTCCAGCTGCGCCAGCACCTGGCCGCGGCGCACCGTGTCACCCAGGTTCACCGGCCGGCTCTGCAGCTTGCCACCCACGCGAAAGCCAAGCTGCGATTCGGTGCGGGCGCGGATCTCGGCGGCGTAGTCGCGGCTGCTGCGCGCGCTGCCATCGTTCACCTTCATCGTGCGCACGGCGCGCACCGGCTCCGGCGGCGCTTCTTGTTTGGAACAGGCGGCCAGCCCCAGCAGGGCCAGGGCTGCCAACATCGCGGCGACTCGTTGTGTTTGCATGGCGGAGCGATCCAGGTGCAACGGGAAACAGGACAAGGCGAGCGGCCCCCTCTCCAGGTGACCACGCGCCGCTAATGACTGACTGGTCAGTAATGTAGAAGCTCTGCCCGCCAGCGTCAATCGCATGTCGCCACCCGGCGGGCACCGGAACGTCGCAAGATTTGACGCGGCCGTGCCTCGGCGCGCATGGACAATGCCGCGCTGTGAGCGTCGACCACTACGAAAACTTCCCCGTCGCCTCGTGGCTGTGCCCACCGAAGCTGCGGCCGCCCATCGCGGCCATCTACTGGTTCGCCCGCACCGGCGACGACATTGCCGACGAAGGCGACCTGCCAACCGAAAGCCGGCGCGCTGAACTGCAGGCTTACCGTGCCGAGCTGCAGCGCGTGGCCTGCGGTGAACCGCCGGCCACGCGCTGGGCACACATCTTCGGGCCGCTTCAGCAAGCCATGCAACAGCACGCGCTGCCGCATGCGTTACTCGACGACCTGTTGGCCGCCTTCCTCTGCGACGTGGCCAACCCGGCCTATGCCCACCGCGAGGCCTTGCTCGGCTACTGCCGCCTGTCCGCCAACCCGGTGGGCCGCCTGCTGCTGCACCTGCATCACCTCGACGACGCCGCTGCCCTCGCGCAGTCCGACGCCATCTGCAGCGCACTGCAGTTGATCAACTTCTGGCAAGACCTCAGCGTGGACCTGCCGCGCGGCCGCCGCTACCTGCCGGCCAGCGACCTGGCCCGGCACGGCTTGCAGGCAGATCGATTGCAAGCCGGCCCAGCAGCACAGGCGATGGTGCGCGAGCTGTGCGACTGGGCCCGTGCGCTGATGCTGCAAGGCGCGCCGCTGGTGCACCGGCTTCCGGGCCGCGCAGGCTGGGAATTGCGCCTGGTGGTGCAAGGTGGGCTGCGCATTCTTGAGAAAATCGACGCCATGCATCACCAAACATTGACGCAGCGCCCCAAGCTGCGCCGCACCGATGCGCTGCCACTGCTGTGGCGCGCGCTGCGCATGCCCCGGCCCCGCCCTTCACTCGCGCTGCCCGCATGACGACGCCTCAGCAATACGTGCAAGAAAAGGCTGCCGCCAGCGGCTCCTCGTTCTATTACGCCTTCCTGTTCCTGCCGCCCGAGCGCCGCGCCGCCATCACCGCGTTCTACGCCTTCTGCCGCGAGGTGGACGACGTGGTCGACGAGGTGCAGGACCCACAAGTCGCTGCAATCAAGCTGGCTTGGTGGCAGCGTGAAGTTGCACAGAGCTTCGCCGGCCAGCCCAGCCACCCCGTGATGCAGGCGCTGATGCCGCTGGCAAAGGCCTACGGCATCGAAATCCGCCACCTGGACGCGGTGATCGAAGGCTGCCAGATGGACCTGGAGCAAAGCCGCTACCTGGACTACCCCGGCCTGCAGCGTTACTGCCATCTCGTGGCCGGCGTGGTCGGCGAAGTTGCCTGCAGCATCTTCGGCCGCACGCAGGAAAGCACCGTGGCCTATGCGCACAAGCTGGGCTTGGCGATGCAGCTGACCAACATCATCCGCGACGTGGGTGACGACGCACGCCGGGGCCGCATCTACCTGCCGATCAGCGAGCTGCAGCAGTTCGACGTGAAAGCGCACGAACTGCTCAAGCGCGACGCGCCCTGGGGCTACAGCGAGCGCTTCACCGCGCTGATGCACTTCCAGGCCGAGCGCGCGCACCGCTGCTACGACGAAGCGATGGCGTTGCTGCCCGAGGCCGACCGCGCCGCGCAAAAGCCCGGGCTGATGATGGCCAACATCTACCGCACGCTGCTGCGCGAGATCGAACGCGAGAACTTCCAGGTGCTGCACCAGCGCATTTCGCTGACGCCGGTGCGCAAGCTGTGGATCGCCGCGCGCACGCATCTCCGCGGTCGATGAGCACCCAGGCGGCGCGTATCGCGGTGATCGGTGCCGGCTGGGCCGGGCTGGCCGCCGCTGTCGAGCTCTGCGCCGCCGGTCGCCAGGTGCTGCTGCTGGACATGGCGCATCGACCCGGCGGCCGGGCTCGTTCGCTGCCGCAAGGCGATTTGCTGCTGGACAACGGCCAGCACATCCTGATTGGCGCCTACCGCGACACGCTGGCACTGATGCGCCGCGTGGGCGCGTCGCCCGAACACCTGCTGCACCGCAGCCCGCTGACGCTGCGCTACCCGGACGGCAGCGGCCTGGTGCTGCCGCCCGGCCCTGCGCTGCTGTCCTTCGCCCGCGGCGTGCTGGGCTGGCACACGCTGCCCTGGCGTGACCGTGTTGCGCTGCTGCTTCAAGCCAGCCGCTGGGGCCTGCAAGGCTTTCGCTGCGCCCCCTCTTTGACAGTGCAGGCCTTGTGCCGCGGCCTGCCGGCGAGCGTGAGGCAGGCGCTGATCGAGCCACTCTGCGTGGCCGCGCTGAACACGCCTGCCGACCAAGCCAGCGCGCAGGTGCTGCTGACAGTGCTGAAAGACGCCTTGTTCGGCCCACGCGGCAGCGCCGACCTGCTGCTGCCGACAGCGCCGCTGCAAGCCCTGCTGCCAGACCCGGCGCTGGCCTGGCTGCAGCAGCGTGGCACCGAATGGCGGCCTGGCGCCCGCGTGCAGCAGCTGCACCGTCTGGCCGAAGGTTGGCAAGTGCGGACGGATCAAGGGCAGGACGATGTGCAAGGCCTGGTGCTGGCCTGCAGCGCCAACGAAGCCGGCCGGCTGCTGGCCCCGCATGCGCCCGACTGGGCCGAGACCGCGCAAGCGCTGCGCTACGAACCCATCGTCACGGTCTGGCTGCGAAACCCGGCGCACCGCGCCTGGCCGGAGCCCATGCTGGCCCTGCAGGCCGACGCGCAGGCGCCGGCACAGTTCGGCTTTGACCTGGGCGCGCTGGGTGGGCCGGCAAACACGCTCGCACTGGTCATCAGCGGTGCAGCGCCTTGGGTGGCGCAAGGGCTGCCAACGACGGTCGCCGCGGTTCGGCACCAGCTGGCGCAGGCATTTGCCGGTCGATCTGAATTCGACTGGGACGATGCACAGGTCGAACTGGTGGCCGTGCGCGCCGAGAAACGTGCCACTTTTGCCTGCACGCCCGCGCTGCAGCGACCGTCGGCAGATCCCCTGCCCGGGCTGCGCGTGGCGGGTGACCACGTGGCCGGCCCGTATCCGGCCACGCTGGAAGGCGCAGTGAGGTCCGGCCTGGCGGCGGCACGCGCGCTCATCACCAGCTGAAACATGACGCTCGCGTCACGGCGATTTCGCAGCCATCTTCCCGCCAGGCATTTCGCCATGCAAAAATGGCAGCAGATCCACGCTGCTTCGCCATGACCAAAAAAGATCCCAACACGCCCAGCATCCAGGTGCTGGCACGGGCTTTTTCGCTGCTGGACGTGCTGGCCGCGCACCAGGACCCGGTGCCGCTGAAGGATTTGAGCGAGCGCACGGGACTGCACCCGTCCACCGCGCACCGCATCCTGAACGACTTGGCAGCAGGCCGCCTGGTCGACCGGCCCGAAGCCGGCAGCTACCGGCTGGGCATGCGGCTGCTGGAACTGGGCAACCTGGTCAAGGCCCGGCTGGACGTGCGCGACGCGGCGCTCGGCCCGATGCGCGAGCTGCACAAGCTCACCCACCAGCCGGTCAACCTCTCGGTGCGCCAGGGCGACGAGATCGTCTACATCGAGCGGACCTACAGCGAGCGCTCGGGCATGCAGGTCGTGCGCGCCGTCGGCGGCCGGGCGCCGCTGCACCTCACCTCCGTGGGCAAACTCTTCCTGGCCTACGACGACCCGCAGCGTGTGCGGGCCTACGCGACCCGCACCGGCCTGGCCGGCCACACGCGCAACAGCCTGACAGAGATCGGCGCGCTGGAGCGTGAGCTGAACCTGGTGCGCCGACATGCGCTCGCGCGCGACGACGAGGAACTGGAACTGGGCGTGCGCTGCATGGCCGCCGGCATCTTCGATGACCAGGGCAAGCTGGTGGCGGGCCTGTCCATCTCGGCACCAGCGGACCGGCTGGAAGAATCCTGGCTGGACCGGGTCAAATCCACTGCCGCCACCATCTCCGGGGCACTGGGTCACCGCGTGCCCTGAAACACGCTTGCCGAGCGCGATGAAAAAAGCAGCCCACGGGCTGCTTTTTTCCTGGGAGGAAGCAACTCAGATGGCTGGCTTTGCGGCGTGCACTTCGGTGGTGGCTGGCAGCAGGCTGGCGGCACCGGTCGCCGCGGCAGTGCCGGCTGCGCGAGTCAGCCCAGCGGCTGGCGTGACCGGCACGCTTGCGGTCAGTGGCGCCGGGTTGGCCATCATCCACTTGCGGATGCGCTCGGCGTCGCCGATGCGCGAATACTTGCCGGCCGAATCCAGCAGCACCATGATCAGCTTGCGGCCGGCCATCTGGGCCTGCATCACAAGACATTGGCCTGCCTCGTTGATGTAGCCGGTCTTCTGCACGCCAATGTCCCAATCCGGGTTGCGCACCAGCCGGTTGGTGGTGTGGAACTGCAGTTGACGGTTGCCGATGGCGACCTGATGCTCGGGCGAGGTAGACAGTTCGCGGATCAGCGGCACATGCGAAGCAGCGCTCACCAGCGCCGCCAAATCACGCGCGCTGGACTGGTTCTGGCTCGACAGGCCGGTGGGCTCGACGTAGCGGGTGTCCATCATGCCCAGCAGCTTGGCCTTGGCATTCATCGCGCCGACGAAGGCCGACAGGCCGCCGGGATAGTGGCGGCCCAGCGAATTCGCAGCCCGGTTTTCCGAGGACATCAGCGCCAGGTGCAGCATTTCGCCGCGAGGCAGCTGGGTGCCGACCTTCAGGCGCGAGGAACTGCCTTTTTCGGTGTCCACATCGTCCTGCGTGATGGTGAGCACTTCGTCCATCGGCAGCTTGGCCTCGGTCACCACCATCGCGGTCATCAGCTTGGTGATGGACGCGATTGGCAGGACGGCCTGGGAATTCTTGTTCAGCAGAACCTCGTTGGTGTCCTGGTCCATCACAAAGGCCACGCCTGACTTCAGCGCCAGCGGATCCTCGGTTTCATGCAGGCCGGCGAGCTGGCCAAACGAGCGGACCGGCGGGGTGACGCTGGCGACCGTCTTGCGCGCGGCGACCACAGCGTGCGTGGGCCGGGCCGCGCGGCCCTTGCTGGCCACCACCTTGCGACTGCTCACCGCGCCGGCTGACGACTTGTTCGCCGCCTTGCTGACTGCGCTGGAGGAAGATGCCTTTTTGGCAGCGGAAGCTGCGGTGGCCTGGGCGGGCACTGCGATGCTGACGGCGAGCGCCAGGCCAAAACCCAGTGCTCGCACCACATTCAGTCGAATCTTGTTCATCGGTGCAGCGTCTAACGCCCTAAAAAGTGGCCCCCGGATTGCTTCTCGCAAGCACGCCGGGGAGCGCCTTACAGATTTTGTCTCGAGTCTATGGGAAAGCAAAAAGACACGCAAGATCAAAAACTTGCATGCCCTTTCTCAAGTGCCCATCGGACCTGGGATCAGCCCTGCGCAGCCACCCTATCACCGCCGGTGTGAAGCTTGTTCAGGGCCGACAGATACGCCTTGGCAGATGCCACGACGATGTCCGGATCAGCCCCGACACCATTCACCACCCGGCCGCCCAACTGCAGGCGCACCGTGACTTCGCCCTGCGATTCTGTGCTGCCCGAGGTGATGGCATTGACCGAATAAAGCAGCATTTCCGCGCCACTTTCGATCTGGGATTCGATCGCCTTGAGCGTTGCGTCGACCGGGCCGTTGCCATGGCTCTCGGCAACCACCTCGCGGTCGCCGATGGTGAAAGCCACCCTGGCGTGTGGGCGCTCGCCGGTTTCCGAGCGCTGCGACAGCGACAGGAACCCGTGGTGCTCGTGAATGCTGGTGACGCTTTCGTCGCCCAGCAGCGCGATGATGTCCTCGTCGAAAATCTCGCTTTTGCGGTCGGCCAGGTCCTTGAAGCGAGCGAACGCCGCATTGATTTCCGTCTCCGACTCCAGCGCCACGCCCAGTTCCTGCAGCCGCTGCTTGAAGGCATTGCGGCCAGAAAGCTTGCCCAGCACGATCTTGTTGGCGGCCCAGCCCACATCCTCGGCGCGCATGATCTCGTAGGTGTCACGCGCCTTCAGCACGCCGTCCTGGTGGATGCCCGAAGCATGGGCAAAGGCGTTGGCGCCGACCACGGCCTTGTTCGGCTGCACGACAAATCCGGTGGTCTGGCTGACCATGCGCGAGGCCGGCACGATCTGCGTGGTGTCGATGCCCACGTCCAGGCCGAAATAGTCCCGGCGGGTGCGCACCGCCATCACCACTTCTTCCAGCGAACAGTTGCCCGCCCGCTCGCCCAGGCCGTTGATGGTGCATTCAACCTGGCGTGCACCGCCAATCTTCACGCCGGCCAGCGAATTGGCCACCGCCATGCCCAGGTCGTTGTGGCAGTGCACCGACCAGATGGCCTTGTCGGCATTCGGGATGCGCTCGCGCAGCTGACGGATGAAGTGGCCGTACAGCTCGGGAATCGCGTAGCCGACGGTGTCGGGCAGGTTGATCGTGGTCGCGCCCTCGGCGATCACCGCTTCGATCACGCGGCACAGGAAGTCCGGATCGGAGCGGTAGCCGTCCTCGGGCGAGAACTCGATGTCGCCGCACAGGTTGCGCGCAAAGCGCACCGCCTGAGTGGCCTGCTCCAGCACCTGCTCCGGCGTCATGCGCAGCTTCTTCTCCATGTGCAGCGCACTGGTGGCAATGAAGGTGTGGATGCGACTGCGCGGCGCCGGCGCCACGGCCTCTGCCGCGCGCGCGATGTCCCGGTCGTTGGCGCGGGCCAGCCCGCAGATCACCGAGTCCTTGATGTGGCTGGCGATGGTGTGCACGGCTTCGAAGTCGCCATGCGACGCCGCCGGGAAACCGGCCTCGATCACGTCCACCTTCAGCCGCTCCAACTGGCGTGCGATGCGCAGCTTCTCGTCGCGCGTCATCGAGGCGCCGGGCGATTGTTCGCCGTCGCGCAGCGTGGTGTCGAAAATGATCAGTTTGTCAGTCATACAGAGATTTCCTCGACCTTTGTGGCCGTGTCACGCGACTCGCCCAGCACACGCTGCACGCCGCTGAGCACTGCCTTCATCGATGCGTTGACCAGGTTGGCGTCCATGCCCACGCCGAACAGTGTGCGCGCTCCCCCCACACGCAGTTCAAGGTAGGCCACCGCGCGGGCCTCGGCACCGCCGCTCAACGCATGTTCATGGTAATCGAGCACCTCGACCGAAACCCCGGTCGCCGCCTGCACGCCGGCGACAAACGCCGCCAGCGGCCCGTTGCCGCGGCCATGCACCTCGCGCACCTGCCCCCCCTGCTGCCACTGGGCGCGCACGCTGACGTCTGCACCCTGCCCGCCCGCGCCCAGTTCCTGCTCCTGGATCTCGACCCGCGCCAGTTGCGCCTGCTCGGGACGGTATTCCTTGGCGAACAATGCCCACAAGTCGTCCGAGCCCAACTCCTTGCCGTCGATGTCCATCACTGCCTGCACCACCTGGCTGAACTCGATCTGCAGCCGGCGCGGCAGTTCCAGCCCGTAATCCGACTCCAGCAGATAGGCAATGCCGCCCTTGCCGGACTGGCTGTTGACGCGGATCACCGCCTCGTAGCTGCGGCCCAGGTCCTTCGGGTCCACCGGCAGGTAGGGCATGTCCCAGATCTCGCCGTCCTTGCGGGCGGCAAAGGCCTTCTTGATCGCGTCCTGGTGCGAACCAGAGAACGAGGTGTAGACCAGGTCGCCCACGTACGGATGGCGAGGATGCACCGGCAACTGGTTGCAATGCTCGACCGTGCGGCGGATCGCGTCGATGTCGGAGAAGTCCAGGCCTGGCGACACGCCCTGGGTGTAGAGATTCAGCGCGACGTTGACCAGGTCCAGGTTGCCGGTGCGCTCACCGTTGCCGAACAGGCAGCCTTCGAGGCGGTCTGCGCCGGCCATCAGCGCGAGCTCGGCGGCCGCCGTCCCGGTGCCACGATCATTGTGCGGATGCACCGACAGCACGATGGCGTCGCGCCGTTCCAGGTGCCGATGCATCCACTCGATCATGTCGGCGAACTGGTTGGGCGTCGAGCATTCGACCGTGGATGGCAGGTTGACGATGCAAGGGCGAGCCGGCGTCGGAGCCCAGGCAGCGGTCACGGCGTCAACGATGCGCTTGCTGAAATGCAGATCGGTGTTCGAGAACATCTCCGGCGAATACTCGAAGGTCCATTCGGTGCCGGGCTGCCGGGCCGCCATGTCGCGGATCATGGCCGCATGGGTCACGGCCAGGTCGACCACGCCGTCCTCGTCCAACCCCAGCACCACGCGGCGCATCACTGGCGCCACCGCGTTGTAGAGGTGCACCACCACCTTCTTCGCACCGACCAGCGACTCGAAGGTGCGCGAGATCAAGTGGTCGCGTGCCTGCGTCAGCACCTGGATCGTCACGTCGTCCGGCACCAGGTTCTGCGTGATCAGCAGGCGCACAAAGTCGAAGTCCGCCTGCGAAGCTGACGGGAAGCCCACCTCGATCTGCTTGAAGCCGATCTGCACCAGGGTCTGGAACATGCGCAGCTTGCGCGCCGGGTCCATCGGCTCGATCAGCGCCTGGTTGCCGTCCCGCAGGTCCACGCTGCACCACTGGGGCGCCCGCGTCAGCTGGGCATCGGGCCAGCGGCGATCAGGCAGGGCAATGGGGGCGAAAGCGCGGTACTTCTGCTGCGGGTGCTTGAGCATCATGGTGTGCATCCAGGGAGGTGGGCGCAACCAGCAGCACAGAAAACGAGAACGGCCCGCTGCGGTTGCATACGGGCCGTTGGGGTCAGGCGAAACGTGGACGTGACTGGCTGACTAGCGAACCCGTGGTTCCTCTAGGGCTAGTAGCAGTTGGGGCATGCCCAACTGGGCAATGACGTACTCGAAACGCATGGGGCTGGAATCTAACAGGTTTTGCTAGTGATGCAAACCGCGTTCATCAGGCTCGTCGGTGCTGGTGGAGATCACGCTCGCCGGCCGGCCCTTCGCCTTTCGCCACGCATAAATCGCATAGCCAGAGAGTCCGTAGATGCAGAAGACACCAAAAAGCACGCGGGCTGGATCGAGCGCCGCCACGCCAATCGCCAGCATGATCGCAACCAGCACGATGAAGGGCACCGAGCGACGCCGGTCGAAGACCTTGAAACTGTAGAAGGGCGCATTCGTCACCATCGAAAGCCCGGCAAACAGCGTGATGCCATAAGCCGCCCAGCCCACCCAGCTGCCGGGCTGGACCCGTTGGCTCTCGGCGCCGTCCACCACGCTCCAGATCAGGCCGATCACCAGCGCCGCTGCGGCCGGGCTGGGCAGCCCCTGGAAGAAGCGCTTGTCGACCACGCCGATGTTGACGTTGAAGCGTGCCAGGCGAAGTGCAGCGCCAGCGATGTAGACGAAGGCCGGGATCCAGCCCGGCTTGCCCATGTCCTTCAGCGCCCACATGTAAACGATCAGGGCCGGCGCAGCACCAAAGGCCACCATGTCCGACAGGCTGTCCATCTGCTCGCCGAAGGCAGACTGCGTATTGGTCATGCGCGCCACGCGGCCATCGAGGCTATCCAGGATGGCGGCAGCGAAGATGGCGACGCAGGCGAGCTCGAACCGGCCGGCAATCGCCATGACGATGGCGTAGAAAGCAGAGAACAACGCACCGAGGGTGATGGCGTTGGGCAGGGCATAAATGCCCTTGCGACGAGGGCGGACGTTCAAGCCGGGCTCGTCGTCCTCAAGAGTTTCAGGCGTCATGACGGGCAGGATAGCTCAGGCCAAAAGAAAGGCCGCATCCAGCGGGATGCGGCCTTGGCTGGCAGGGCCTTGAGGCGCGATCAGTTGCGCGACTTGTCGACCAGCTTGTTGGCCTTGATCCAGGGCATCATCGCGCGCAGCTTGTCGCCGACGACCTCGATCTGGTGCTCCTCGGTCAGGCGGCGGCGCGAGATCAGCGTCGGCGCGCCGGCCTTGTTTTCCAGGATGAAGCTCTTGGCGTATTCGCCGGTCTGGATGTCCTTCAGCACCTGCTTCATGACCTGCTTGGTCTCGGAGGTCACGACGCGCGGGCCGGTGACGTACTCGCCGTATTCGGCGTTGTTCGAGATCGAGTAGTTCATGTTGGCGATGCCGCCTTCATAGATCAGGTCGACGATCAGCTTGAGCTCGTGCAGGCACTCGAAGTAGGCCATTTCCGGCGCGTAACCGGCTTCCACCAGCGTCTCGAAACCCGCCTTGATCAGTTCGACGGTGCCGCCACACAGCACCGCTTGTTCGCCGAACAGGTCGGTCTCGGTTTCTTCGCGGAAGTTGGTCTCGATGATGCCGGCCTTGCCGCCGCCATTGGCCGCGGCATAGCTCAGTGCCAGGTCGCGCGCCTTGCCGGACTTGTCGGCATAGATCGCGATCAGGTGCGGCACGCCGCCACCTTGCACATAGGTGCCACGCACCGTGTGGCCAGGGGCCTTCGGGGCGACCATCCACACGTCCAGGTCGGCGCGCGGCACGACCTGGCCGTAGTGCACGTTGAAGCCATGCGCGAAGACCAGCGAAGCGCCTTCGCGGATGTTCGGCTCGACGTCCTTCTTGTAGACCTCGGCGATCTGCTCGTCCGGCAGCAGGATCATGACCACGTCGGCGCCCTTGACCGCATCGGCGACCTCGGCCACTTTCAGGCCCGCCTTTTCGACCTTGGACCACGACGCGCCACCGCGGCGCAGGCCGACGGTGATCTTGCAGCCGCTGTCGTTCAGGTTCTGGGCGTGCGCATGGCCTTGCGAGCCATAGCCGATGATCGCGACGTTCTTGCCCTTGATCAGCGAGATGTCGGCGTCCTTGTCGTAGTAAACCTTCATGGTCTTCTCCAGAAAAATTCGGTTGTGATTGCGGGGGCTTTACCAAGCGGCTGCCGCGGAACTGGCTTTGCCAGGCCGCCGCAGCGCCCCCTTGAGGGGGAGCGCCGAAGGCGCTCGGGGGTGGGGGTCAAACTCTGAGGATGCGCTCGCCGCGGCCAATGCCGCTGGAGCCGGTGCGAACCGTCTCCAGGATCGCGGTGCGGTCCAGGCCTTCGATGAAGGCATCCAGCTTGCCGGCATCGCCGGTCAGCTCGATGGTGTAGCTCTTCTCGGTCACGTCGATGATGCGGCCGCGGAAGATGTCGGCCATGCGCTTCATCTCTTCGCGCTCCTTGCCGACGGCGCGCACCTTGATCAGCATCAGTTCACGCTCGGTGTACTGACCTTCGGTGAGGTCGACCACCTTGACCACGTCGACCAGTCGGTTCAGGTGCTTGGTGATCTGCTCAATCACCTCGTCCGAGCCGGTCGTGACGATGGTCATGCGCGACAGCGACGGGTCTTCCGTCGGGGCGACGGTAAGGCTCTCGATGTTGTAGCCGCGGGCGGAGAACAAGGCCACCACGCGCGACAAGGCGCCGGGCTCGTTTTCGAGCAGCACGGCGATGATGTGTTTCATTGCGGATCTCCTGACGCGCTCTTCAGCCAGCCGGCGGTAACCGGAAGGCCTTGGCCACGTCTGTCGAATCGTTGAGAAAAGTTGGTCCGACCAAAGGCCGAACCGGAGGTACCGAGATCAGGTCCGGGACGTCACCGTCATTCGGCAGGTCGCGGCGAATGCTGCGGTAACAGCACCCGTCCGGCCCGCCTCGTGCCAGTCACAAGTCCTCGGAGCCCAGCAGCATCTCGGAAATGCCCTTGCCCGTCTGCACCATCGGCCAGACGTTTTCGGTCGGGTCGGTGCGCACGTCCAGGAACACGGTGCGGTCCTTCAGCCGGATCAGCTCCTTCAGCGCCGGCTCCACCTCGGAAGGCTTCTCGATCTTGATGCCGACATGGCCATAGGCCTCGGCCAGCTTCACGAAGTCCGGCAGCGCGTCCATGTAGCTGTGCGAGTAGCGGCCTTCGTAGTCCAGTTCCTGCCACTGCCGCACCATGCCCAGGTAGCGGTTGTTCAGCGAGATCACCTTGACCGGCGTCTTGTACTGCTGGCAGGTCGAGAGTTCCTGGATGTTCATCTGGATCGAGCCTTCGCCGGTGATGCAGAACACGTCCGCATTCGGCTTGGCCAGCTTGATGCCCATCGCATACGGCAGGCCCACGCCCATCGTGCCCAGGCCGCCGGAGTTGATCCAGCGGCGCGGCTCGTCGAAGCGGTAGTACTGCGCAGCCCACATCTGGTGCTGGCCGACATCGGAGGTCACGTAGCAGTCGGTGCCGCGGGTCATTTCCCACAGCGCCTCGACCACCTGCTGCGGCTTGATCACGTCCGGACTGCGGCGGTAGGCCAGGCATTCCTTGCGGCGCCATTCATTGATCTGGCTCCACCACTGGGAGATCACCGAGGTATCGGGCTTTTGCTGCGCTTCGCGGATCTGGGCGATCAGTTCCTGCAGCACGTCCTTGACGTCACCGACGATCGGGATGTCGACCTTGACGCGCTTGGAGATCGACGAGGGGTCGATGTCGATGTGGATGATCTTGCGCTCGACCGAGGCGAAGTGCTTCGGGTTGCCGATCACCCGGTCGTCGAAACGCGCACCCACCGCCAGCAGGACGTCGCAGTTCTGCATCGTCATGTTGGCTTCGTAGGTGCCGTGCATGCCCAGCATGCCGAGGAACTTCGGGTCGGACGCCGAGGTGGCGCCCAGGCCCATCAGCGTGTTGGTCACCGGGTAGCCCAGCAGGTCGCACAGCTGGCGCAACTCGGCCGTGGCCTCGCCCAGGATCACGCCGCCGCCGGTGTAGATGTACGGGCGGCGCGCCTGCAGCAGCAGTTGCACCGCCTTGCGGATCTGGCCGCCATGACCCTTCTTGACCGGGTTGTAGGACCGCATTTCCACCTGCTCGGGGTAGTGGAAAGGCGCGGTCTTCAGCGAAACGTCCTTCGGGATGTCCACCACGACCGGGCCGGGACGGCCGGTGCGGGCGATGTGGAATGCCTTTTTGAGCGTCAGCGCCAGGTCGCGCACGTCCTTCACCAGGAAGTTGTGCTTGACGATGGGCCGGGTGATGCCGACGGTGTCGCATTCCTGGAAGGCGTCCAGGCCGATGGCAGGCGTGGGCACCTGCCCGGTGATGATCACCATCGGGATCGAGTCCATGTAGGCGGTGGCGATGCCGGTCACGGCATTCGTCACACCCGGACCCGAGGTCACCAGCGCCACGCCCACATCGCCAGTGGCGCGGGCATAGCCATCCGCCGCGTGAACGGCCGCCTGTTCATGGCGCACCAGCACGTGCTGGATGGTGTCTTGCTGGTACAGCGCGTCGTAGATGTAGAGCACAGACCCGCCAGGGTAGCCCCACATGTACTTGACGTTCTCGGCCTGCAGGCAGCGCACGAGAATCTGCGACCCATTCAGTTCCTTGCCAGGAGCAGCAGAGGAAGGGGCAGCAAAAGAGGAGGAGGTAGAGGAAGAATTCTGGGCGCGACCCTCGGCAGGGGCGCCACGCTTGACTTCCGCGGCAGACACGTTCATTTCGAACCTCTGTGAATTTCTCTGACGAAAAACCTTCGGTGCCCCTCCTCGCATCCTCGTGAGACGGATTTGGGACCTGCGCGATCAACAATTGCTGCACCCGCGGTCGGGGCAGCCTGAGACCAAGTCGCACCAAGTGCGAAGGCGCATTATTGCACTGTTGAAGCGGCGCTCACCCGGCAACCCCGGGGAAGACAAGGTGCAGTGACATAATCCCACGTCCTCAGACGGGTGCCCCAGCACGCCCTCCGCAGCCTTGGCCTCCGACAAAGAACTCTCAGATTTCCTCAAGAGCGTCGAAAAGCGCGCCTTCAAGCGCACGGTCTATACCGTGCGAGATGAAGACGCTGCGTTGGACATCGTGCAGGACGCCATGATCCGGCTGGCCGAGAAATACGCCGACCGTCCGCCCGCCGAATTGCCGCTGGTGTTCCAGCGCATCCTGTCCAACGCCACGATGGACTGGTTCCGCCGCCGCAAGGTGCGCAGTGCGGTGATGACCAACATGTCGGACTTCGAGGGCCACGGCGAAGACGGCGATTTCGACCTGCTCGAAATGCTGGAAACCGTCGAGGGCAGCCTGGGCTCGGAAAGCGCCGCCGACACCGTCGGCAGGGAACAGATCTTGCACCAGATCGAGCTGGAAGTCGCGCAGTTGCCAGGCCGTCAACGAGAGGCCTTCCTGTTGCGTTACTGGGAGGAAATGGACGTCGCGGAAACCGCGAGCGTGATGGGTTGCTCCGAAGGGAGCGTGAAAACCCACTGCTCGCGCGCCGTGCATGCACTGGCCAAATCTTTGAAAGCCAAGGGAATAACGCTGTGAAGACCCCTTCTTCCCGCCCTGCCGAACAGCACCGCGAGAGCGCTGGCATTGAAGCCCGCTTCGGGCTGCGTGTCACCGCGGCGCTCAGCGAGCGTGCACAAGGCACGCCGGCACATGACATCGACACCCGCTTGCGTTTCGCCCGCGAGCAGGCACTGGCGCGCGCCATGGCCAGCCGCAAGCTGCAGACGCAAGCTCAAACGCAAGCCGCCAGCACCACGGTGCTGGTCGGCAAGTCCACCCGCGGTGGCGCAGGCCTGCTGGGCAGCCACTCGCCCTGGCTGTTCCGCTTTGCGTCGGCCCTGCCGCTGGTGCTGCTGTTGGCGGGCGTGGTGCAGATCGACAGCTGGCATGACCGTGCACAGGTCGTGGCCACGGCCGACCTTGACACCGCCTTGCTGACGGACGACCTGCCGCCCGACGCCTACAGCGACCCCGGCTTTGCCGAGTTCGTGAAGGCCAACCGGCACAACTGACAGCCGGCGCCGTCCGGCTGCCGCGCCTGTGCAGTTGCCGATGGCCTCGGCCCGTGCGCCCAGCTTGCCCTGTCTTTTCGCCATTTTTTTCGAACCCCGCTGAGCAGTTCCAAGCCGAGATGCCCGTGACCCACCCCGCCTCCCCGAACCGGCCTTTGTGGCGCGCTGCGCTGCTGGCCGCCCTGTTGTGCCTGTCGCCTTGGGTGGTGCAGGCGCAGCCGGACGAGGGCAGCAGCAGTGGCGGCCCGAGCTGGAACAGCCTGAGCAGTTCGCAGCGCAACGTGCTGGCGCCGCTGGGCAAGAACTGGAACCAGCTGCCGGCCGAAAACCGCGCCAAGTGGATGGAAGTCGCCTCGCGCTTCCCGAAGATGTCGCCCCAGCAGCAAGAACGCATCCAGCAGCGAATGGGCGAATGGTCGAACATGAGCCCGCAGCAGCGCAGTGCCGCGCGACAGAACTACCAGCAATCCAAGCAGATTTCCCCCGGCGACAGGCGTGCCAACTGGGAGGCCTACCAGGCTTTGCCCAGCGAGGAACGCGAAGCGCTGGCTGCACGCCGCTCGGCTGCCGGCAACCCGCCCACCGCGCCCGCCGCCACCGGCGCTCGGTCACTGCGCATGGCCCCGGTGGACGCGCAGGTGCCGAAGTCCAACATCGTCAATGCGCGGCCGGATGGCCCTACGCAGCACCCGATCAGCCCGTCCACCGTGCAGGGCAGCACCGGCGGCGCGACCACTTCGCTGGTCACGCGCAGCCCTGCGCCGCCGGCTCACCAGCAGGTGGGCCAGCCCAAGATCAACACCCGGCCGGACCAGGTCGACCGCGCCACGCTGCTGCCCAAGCGCGGACCCGGTGGGGGCCCACAGCGCGGCCGAAACGGCGGCAATGGCGACGGCCGCTAAACTGCGGCGACCCGCGGCCACCCCTGGCCGAAGCCCAGCCCGCCGCCGTGACCCCTCCTGCTCCCCCCTCCCCCGTTTCCTCGCTGCCCGAGCCCGCAGTAACAGCCACGCTGCAGACACCTTCGGTGATGCGCCGGCTGGCCGCCTTCACCTATGAAGGCGTGCTGCTGTTCGGCGTGCTGATGCTGGCGGGCTGGCTGTACTCGACCCTGACGCAGATGAAGGACGCCCGCATCGGCGTAACCGGGCTGCAGTTGTTCCTGCTGGTGGTGTTGGCCATCTACTTCGTCTGGTTCTGGAGCCATGGCGGCCAGACCGTGGCGATGCGGGCCTGGCACGTCCGGCTGGTCGACGGCCAGGGCCGTCCGGTCGGCCAAACCCGGGCACTGGGACGTTTCGTGCTCGCCTGGCTGTGGTTTGCACCGGCCCTGGCCACGGCGCACTTCGCCGGACTGCATGGCCCGGCGATCTTCGGCGTGCTGCTGGCGGGCGTGCTGGGCTATGCGGCACTCGCCCGGCTGCATCCGCAGCGCCAGTTCTGGCATGACGCAGTCTGCGGCACGCGGCTCATCACCTGGCGGCCCCAGCGGCCGGTCGCCAAGGCCAAGGCAACATCTTCTTCAACAGCCTGAGCAGCGGCGGCCCTGCGGTACGCTTGAGGCCATGACGACTGTCGCCACCCGCCCGTTTTCAGTTTGCGTCTACTGCGGCTCGCGCCACGGCAGTGACCCGGCGTTCACCGAAGCCGCCCGCACACTGGGCCGCCTGATTGCCGAACGCGGCTGGCGGCTGGTCTATGGCGGCGGCCGCGTGGGCCTGATGGGCGAAGTGGCGGACGCCGCGCTGGCGGCCGGTGGCTCGGTGCTGGGTGTCATCCCGCAGCGGCTGGAGGCCCGCGAGGTCGGCCACACCGGGCTGACCGAACTGGTCGTCGTGCCCACCATGCATGCCCGCAAGCAGGCCATGGCGGAAGCGGCCGATGCCTTCATCGCGCTGCCCGGCGGCCTGGGCACGCTGGAAGAGTTGTTCGAAGTCTGGACCTGGCGCCACCTGGGCTACCACGACCAGCCCATCGGCCTTTTGAACGTGGGCGGCTTCTACGACCTGCTGCTGGGCTTTCTTCAGCAGACCGAAGCCAGCGGCTTTGTCGATGCCGGCCAGCAGGCGCTGCTGCAGGTACAGGCCGATCCGCAGGCCCTGCTGAGTCAGATCGCCGCAGCCAGTGTCATCAGCACGCGGCGCGAAGACTTCAGCCGCATCTGAGACCTGCGCCAGCGGGGCGCGGCAGGCGCGGTGTCAAACCGCCGATTCGTCGGTCTCGCCGGTGCGGATGCGCACGACCTGCTCGATCGCCGTGACGAAGATCTTGCCGTCGCCGATCTTGCCGGTCTTGGCTGCCTTGACGATGGCCTCGATGCTGCGATCGACATCCACGTCCTTGACCACCACCTCGACCTTGACCTTGGGCAGGAAGTCGACCACGTACTCGGCGCCACGGTACAGCTCGGTGTGGCCCTTCTGGCGGCCAAAACCCTTGACCTCGGTGACGGTCAGCCCCGACACGCCCACCTCGGCCAAGGCTTCCCGAACCTCTTCGAGCTTGAACGGTTTGATGATGGCGGTGATCTGCTTCATGACCTTCTCCATGGTGCCGACGCCGAATGGCGAATGCTGGGCTTGATTTAAGCATGGAACCCTGCGCGCGAGGCCGGCGGGTGACCCGCAGGGAATAGGACTTACGCCTAAGATCCTGGGCACATGTTCTTGCTCTTCCCGCCCAAGCCAGCCTGCGGAGGCACCCGCCCGAATGAGCGCCCGGATGAATGACTACACGCTGGCGATCCACACCGATCCTGCCGAACTCGATGCCCCCGCCTGGGACGCCTTGCTGGCCCGCCAGGCCCAGCCCACGCCGTTCATGCGCCATGCCTACCTGGCAGCGCTGCAGCAGTCCGGCAGCGCCACCGAAGCCAGCGGCTGGGCGCCGCTGTGGCTGGGGCTGTCGCGCGGTGGCGAACTGGTCGGTGCCACCATCGCCTTCCTGAAGAGCCATTCGTATGGCGAGTACGTCTTCGACTGGGCCTGGGCCGACGCCTACCAGCGCCACGGGCTGGACTACTACCCCAAGCTGCTGACGGCCGTGCCCTTCACCCCCGTGCCCGGCAGCCGGCTGCTGGCGGCCGACGCACCGGCACGCAAGGCGCTGCTGGCCGCATTGCGCCAGCTGGCCCAAGCGCAGCAGCTGTCCTCCGCCCATTTGCTGTTCCTGGACGCGGACGAACAGGCCGCCGCCCGCGCCGCCGGCTGGATGCTGCGCAGCGGCGTGCAGTTCCACTGGGAAAACCGCTGCGGGCCAGACGGGCCGTTTGCCGACTTCGCCGAATTCCTGGCCAGCCTGCAGCGCGAGAAGCGCAAGAAGATCCAGCAGGAGCGTCGCCGCGTGGCCGAGGCGGGCGTCTCGTTCCGCACGCTGGAAGGCGCGCAGATCACCGAAGCCGACTGGGACTTCTTCTACCGCTGCTACCAGCAGACCTACGCCGAGCACCACTCCACGCCCTACCTGACGCGCGACTTCTTCCGCCGCATGGCCACGACCATGTCGTCGCACTGGCTGCTTTTCATCGCCGAGCGCGAAGGCCAGCCGATTGCCGCGTCGCTGCTGGCCATCGACCGCGCCAGCCGCAGCGCCTGGGGCCGCTACTGGGGCGCGGTGGTGCATGTGCCGCAGCTGCACTTCGAGGCCTGCTACTACCAGCCGCTGCAGTGGTGCATTGCCCAGGGCTTTGCGCGCTTCGAGGGCGGCGCGCAGGGCGAACACAAGATGGCACGCGGGCTGCTGCCGGTGGCCACCGCCTCGGCGCACTGGCTGGCGCACCCTCAATTCTCGGCGGCGGTGGAAGACTTCCTGGCCCGCGAGACCGAAGGCATGGGCGCCTACATGGACGAGTTGCGCGAGCGCGACCCGTTCAAGGCTCCTCGTCCAGTTGCTCCTGAATGATCTCGGCGCTGTCCTTGCCGGCTTGCACGCCGCGGCGCGCCTTCTGCGCCAGCAGGATGTAGGTCTCGCGCAGCCGGTCCAGCTCGGCCTCGTCCAGCTGTTCCAGGTCGATCATCGCGTTGTTGGCCTCCTTGACGGCGCGGATCAACTCGTCGAGCTTGATCTGCATCGCCTCGCCGTCGCGGTTCTGCGTGTTCTGAATCAGGAACACCATCAGGAAGGTGACGATGGTGGTGCTGGTGTTGATGATCAGCTGCCAGGTGTCGCTGAAGCCGAACATCGGCCCGCACAAGGCCCAAAGCACGATGATCGTGACCGCGCTGACAAAAGTCAGCGGCTGGCCGGCTGCCCGCGAAGTCTTGTTGGCGAAGTGCTGGAAGACGGTGGAGAGGCTCATGGCAATGCATGCGCTGCAAGCAGCGCCCAGGTGAACAACAGGAAGGGACGGGCTCAGCCTGCAAGTGCTGCTTGCGGCCGCGCCCCGATTGTCGCGGCCGGCACAGCCGCCGCAGGCGCAGGCGGCGGCGGCGGCTCGCCACCCTGCACCACCAGGTGGATGAATTGCAGCTTGGCCACGGCCAGGTGCGGCAGCACGAAGGGGTAGAAGTCGTGCTGGCCCATGCTGCGCGACATCTCGTTGATCACCGCTGTCAGCTCCACCCACGCATTCAGGAAGCCGAGGAAAGCCTCGGCCCCCGGATGCGCCGGCTGCCACAGCGACTCCTGCGTCCACGGGTCGGCTTCCAGCTCGACCTCGTCGGCGTCGATGCCGAAGCTCAAGGCGGTGTCCACCGTGTCCACCATGTGCAGGTAGTGGGCCCAGGTCTCGGCCCAGTCTTCCCACGGATGGGTGCTGGCATAGGCGCTGACAAAGCGCTGCGGCCAGTCCGCCGGCGGGCCTTGCTCGTAGTTGGCCTTCAGCGCGGCCGCGTAGTCCAGCCGCTCGTCGCCAAACAGTGCGCGAAAGTGCGGCAGCCAGCCGCTGCCGTCCACCAGCAGGTCCCAGTAGTAATGGCCGATCTCGTGGCGGAAGTGGCCCAGCAGCGTGCGGTAAGGCTCGCGCATCTCCGCACGCACCTGCTCGCGCCGCACGTCGTCGGCCTCGTCGATGTTCAGCGTGATCACGCCGTGGTCATGCCCGGTCATCACCGGCGGACCGTCCGGCGCGCGGCCCAGGAAGTCGAAGGCAATGCCGAGGTCCGGATCCTCGGTCTTGGGCACCACCGGCAGGCCAAGCGCGATCAGCTGCGAGACCAGGCGCCGCTTGGCCAGTTCCACATGCGCCCAGCGCCCCTGGTTCTCCGGCTGAGACAGGTCGGGAATCGTGCGGTTCAGCCGGCATGCGGCGCACATCATCGGCGGCGGCACCTGGGGTTCGGCGTCGGCGGATTCGGCTTCGGGATGCGCGACGACAGGCAACGCAGGCGCAAGTTCCTGCGCGGCACCTGGCGACGCTTCGGCCGCAGGCGACGCCTGCATCGGCAGCAACCAGTTGCAGCCCGCGGCCGAGCGGAAGTTGGCGCAGCGCCGGTACAGCGTGGACTGTTCGTCGACACCAAAGCGGCGCCAGGCGATGCCGTCTTCCGTCAGCGCCAGCGGCAGCACCTGCGCGCAGGCCGGGTCATAGCCCAGCGGGGTGTGGCAGTACAGGCACTCGCTGTTGCGGAAAAAGACCGGCCGGCCGCATTGGCAGCGGTAGGCGCGCCGGGTGGTTGGCCGCTTGAACGGCTTCCAGGCGTTTTTCAGCCTGTCGGTCATGCTGTCGAAATGCGTGGCCATGGTGGTGCTCCTCATCACGAGGATGCTGCCCGCTGCCGGCCACGCGCCTTGTCAGCCGCCGCCGCTTTCTGGCGGCGGCCGACGGCGCCTCGTCCTCACTGCCCCTTGAAGTCCCCGGCCACGCCGAGCAAGAGGCGTTCGGCCTGAACATGGCGGCGCCAGACCTCGCTGACCTGCGCGGCCGTGACGCCGGCAATCGCCTTGTCCAGCGCCTCGGACTGGGCCTGGGTGCGGCCCAGGTAGAGATTGCTGGCCAGGCCGGCTGCCAGCGCGCCATCCTGGGCACGCGCCAGGCGGCGCGCGTTCAGCAGGCCTTGCTGGGCCTGGGCCACCTCGGCGGCGCTGAAGCCCTCGGCCAGCGCGCGGTCGAACTCCTGCTTGAAGGCGGCCTCCACCTTGGCGCGGTTCTGCGGCGCAAAGATCGCAAAGCCGTAGAAGGTCGAGTTGGCGTTCAGCGGGTCCAGCGCCAGGCCGCTGCCCACGCTGTAGCTCAGCCCTTCGGCCTCACGGATGTGCTTCCACAGCCGCGAGTTGCCGCCCTGGCCGAAGATGAAGTTGGCCACGCGCAGCGCCGCTTCATCGGCATCGCCGTCCTTGACCGGCAGCGACAGCAAGGCGTAGAGCGAAGCGTTCTGCTTGTCCGGCGTCTCGAAGACCATGCGCTCGCCCTTGCGCGGCACCAGCGGGTCCGGCACGCGCTGGAAGGCCTGCTGCGCCTGCCAGCCGCCCAGCGCCTTCTCCAGCGCCGCCTTCACCGCAACCTCGTCCATCGCGCCGACCGCGGCGAACTCGGCGTTGCCCGCGCCAACGAAACGCTGGTGAAAGGCCTTCACCTGTGCCAGCGTCAGCGCGCGCAGGTCTTCGGCCTGCTCGTCGAAGCTCTCGCTGTAGCGCACGTCGCCCCGCGGATACGGGTTGCCACGGCGCGACAGCTCGGTGCTGAGGATGGCCTGAGGCTCCTTGCGCTGGCTTTCCAGGCTGGCCAGGCTTTGCTGGCGCAGCTCCTCCAGCGCCGCGGCCGGGAAGGCCGGCTGGCGCAACAGCTCGCCCATCAGCGCGATCACCGCGGGCAGGTTGTCCTTGGGCGAGACGATGCGCGCCTGCAACCGGGTCGGCCCGCCGCTGAAGGCCAGTTCGGCCTTCAGCGCGGTCAGGCGGTCCTGGATCTGCTGGCGGCTCAGCGTGGCGCTGCCCTTGTCCAGCAGCGCGGCCATCATCTCGGCCGCGTCGGACTGACCCTTCAACGAGGCCTCGTCGCCCAGGTGCAGCGCCAGCGTGGCGTTGACCAGATCACCGCGCGTGCCCTTGGGCAGCAGCGCGAGCTTCAGGCCGGGGGCGATCTGGCTGTAGTGCGTGCGGGCCTCGATGTTGGCCGGCGTGGCGTCAAAGGCCTCGGCCTGCGGCAGCTCGGCCACCGGGTGGTAGTCCTTGAACTGGTCCGCCACGGCAACGGCCTGCGGTGCCGGCGGGCGCTGCGGGTGATCGTCGGGCAGGTAAATGCCCAGCGTGCGGTTGTCGCGCAACAGGCGCTGGGCGCCCACGCGGTTGATGTCCGCCAGCGTCACCGCCTTGATGCGGTCGCGCTGCAGGAAGAACATGCGCCAATCGCCCAGCGCCACGCTTTCCGACAAGGCCACGCCCACGCTCTCCGGGTTCGCGAAGCGCAGCTCCCAGCTCTTCAGCCAGCGGCCGCGGGCACGCTCCAGTTCCTCAGCGGTGACGGGTTCCGTGCCCACCGATTCCAGCGTCGCCAGCAGCTTGTCGCGTGTCGGCTCCCAGGCCTGGCCAGGCGAGAGCTTGGCCTGGAACTCGATGAAGCCCGGGTCGAACAGCTGGGCCATGTCGAACTCCACCGCTGCAGCCAGGCCGGTCGTCACCAGGCGCTGGTGCAGCCGGCCGCCGGGCACGTCGCCCATCACCGAGCCCAGCAGCGTCATGGCCGCGCTGTCCGGGTGCGCGCCGGGCATCACCGGGTAGGCCGCATTCAGAAGCGGCGTGCCGCCCTGGCGGCGCAGCACCACGCTGCGCTCGCCTTCCTGCACCGGGTCCAGCGTGTACAGCTTGGGCAGCACCCGCGTCGGCTTGGGCGTCTTGGCAAAAGCCTGCTGTATCCAGGCCAAGGTTTGCTTGGCGTCGAACTTGCCGGCGACGATCAGCGTCGCGTTGTCCGGCTGGTAGTACTGGCGATAGAAGGCCTGCAGGCGGGGAATGTCGACGTTCTCCACGTCCGTCCGGGCGCCAATCGTGCTCTTGCCGTAGTTGTGCCACTCGTACATGGCGGACACCACCTTCTGCTCCAGGATGCTGGACGGATCGTTCTCGCTGCGCTCCATCTCGTTGCGCACCACCGTCATTTCGGTGTCCAGGTCCTTGCGGGCGATGAAGCTGTTGACCATCGCGTCGGCCTGCCAGTCCAGGAACCAGCGCAGCGTGTCGTCATTGGCGGTGAAGCTGGCGAAGTAGTTGGTGCGGTCCAGCCAGGTGCTGCCATTGGCCCGCAGCCCGCGCTTGCTGAATTCGGCCCACACGGCGGGGTGCGTCGGCGTGCCCTTGAACATCAGGTGTTCCAGCAAATGCGCCATGCCGGTCTCGCCGTAGTTCTCCTGGCGCGAGCCGACGTGGTAGGTCAGGTTCACCGTGGTGGTCGGCTTGGCATCGTCGGGGGCCAGCAGCACCTGCAAGCCGTTGGGCAGGCGGAATTCGGTGATGCCTTCGACCTTGGTCACAGGGACCAGTGGCCCGGCGACCGCAGCGGCGACCGCGGCCTTGGGGGCCGGTGCAGGCGCCGCCGCCTGAGCGCCGGCCGCAGCCAGCAAGGTGACACAGGCCCAGGCCAGGGCCGAAGGTGTGAAGGAACGCAGTGAACGCAGGGAAAGGCGACGCGACATCGACAGGAATCTCCAGATGCAGGCAGGGCAGCGCGCTGCGGACACGAAAAAGCCGCCTCGGGGGCGGCTCTGTCTGCTGTGCCCACGCCTGCCTGCCGCGGTTGGCGGCCGGCGGGCATGCGCGCCCGAAGCGGGCGACGTTACCTCAGCCCGGTAAAGGCTTGGGCCATCAGGCCTTCTGCGCGTCGACCCATTGCTTCTGGCCGTGCACGATCTCGGCCTTGGCGGCTTCCGGACCTTCCCAGCCCTGGACCTTCACCCACTTGTTCGGTTCCAGGTCCTTGTAGTGCTCGAAGAAGTGCTGGATGGCCTTCAGGCGCATCTGGTTGATGTCCTCCGGCTTTTGCCAGTGGGTGTAGATCGGCAGCACCTTGTCGATGGGCACGGCCAGCAGCTTGGCGTCGCCGCCGGCTTCGTCTTCCATCTTCAGCACGCCGATGGGCCGGCAGGTGACGACCACGCCAGGCGTCAGCGGGTACGGGGTGATGACCAGCACGTCCACCGGGTCGCCGTCGTCCGACAGCGTCTGCGGCACGTAGCCGTAGTTGCACGGGTAGTGCATCGCGGTGGTCATGAAGCGGTCGACAAAGATCGCGCCGGTTTCCTTGTCCACTTCGTACTTGATCGGATCGGCGTTCATCGGGATCTCGATGATCACGTTGAACTGGTCGGGCGCCTTGGCACCAGCGGTCACTTTCTGCAGGCTCATGATTTGTCTCGAAGGGAGTGGGGAAATTCGGCGGTTGAAGCAGTGCCCAACGCTCGGCGGGATAACCCGTATTCTAAGGAGCCGACTTGCCCGCCCCTGACGGACACCGGCTTTCGCAGGCGCTGGGTACCACCGCAGGTAAACACCATGCCGGCCCGCCGCCCTTCCCCTTAGCATCGCCCGGCGACCCGGGATGTGTCCCGACGCGGGCCTCGAACCCGGGCGCAGATCCTCAATGTTGGTGCGTGCCCCCAGGGCCGGGCTACGCCCAGCCCGCCCCCCGCGGGGGGGTCAGAAAACTTGGGGCGGCCCGGCGTTTTCTTGGTCTGAGAGCGGAAGGAGACTTGGATGTCCAACACCGTGGCGCTTCACATAGCGCTGGCCTGTGGCCTGCTGGCCGTGATCTACGGGTTTGTCCAGCGAGGCTGGATCCTCAGACAGGACGCCGGCAACCCGCGCATGCAGGAGATCGCCGCCGCGGTGCAGCAAGGTGCCGCCGCCTACCTGGCAAGGCAGTACAAGACGATTGCCGTCGTCGGCGTGGTGCTGGCCATCCTGATCGCCATCTTCCTCGGGCCGCTTACAGCGGGCGGCTTCGTCGTCGGCGCGGTGCTCTCGGGCGCCTGCGGCTTCATCGGCATGAACGTCTCGGTGCGGGCCAATGTGCGCACCGCGCAGGCCGCCACGCTGGGCATCGGCCCGGCCCTCAAAGTCGCCTTCCGCGGCGGCGCCATCACCGGCATGCTGGTGGTCGGCCTGGGGCTGCTGGGCGTGGGCATCTTCCTGATGGTCATCACCGGCAACCTGACCACCGCCCCGGACCTGCTCAGCGCCACACTCAAGCCGCTGCTGGGCCTGGCCTTCGGCTCCTCGCTGATCTCGATATTCGCGCGGCTGGGCGGCGGCATCTTCACCAAGGGCGCGGACGTGGGCGCCGACCTGGTCGGCAAGGTCGAGGCCGGCATCCCGGAGGACGACCCGCGCAACCCGGCGGTGATCGCCGACAACGTGGGTGACAACGTCGGCGACTGCGCCGGCATGGCGGCCGACCTGTTCGAAACCTACGCGGTGACGCTGATCGCCACCATGTCGCTGGGCGCGCTGGTGGTGGCCACGGCCCCGATGGCCGCTGTCGTCTACCCGCTGCTGCTGGGCGGCGTGTCCATCGTTGCCTCCATCATCGGCTGCAGCGTGGTCAAGGCCTCGCCCGGCATGAAGAACGTGATGCCGGCGCTGTACCGCGGGCTGGCCGTGGCCGGCATCCTGTCGCTGGTGGCGTTCTACTTCGTCACCACCATGTTCATGCCGGCCGACGCGCTGGGCGCCAACACCCACATGCGCCTGTTCGGCGCCTGCGCGGTGGGCCTGGTGCTGACCGCCGCGCTGGTCTGGATCACCGAGTTCTACACCGGCACGCAGTACAAGCCGGTGCAGCACATCGCGCAAGCCTCCACCACCGGCCACGGCACCAACATCATTGCCGGCCTGGGCGTGTCCATGCGCTCCACCGCCTGGCCGGTGTTCTTCGTCTGCCTGGCCATCCTGTTCGCCTACCAGCTGGCGGGGTTGTACGGCATTGCCACCGCCGCAACCTCCATGCTGAGCATGGCCGGCATCGTCGTCGCGCTGGACGCCTACGGCCCGATCACCGACAACGCCGGCGGCATTGCCGAGATGGCCGACATGCCCGAAAGCGTGCGCGCGGTGACCGACCCGCTGGACGCCGTGGGCAACACCACCAAGGCCGTCACCAAGGGCTACGCCATCGGCTCGGCCGGCCTGGCCGCGCTGGTGCTGTTCGCCGACTACACCCACTCGCTGGAAGGCCGCGGCCTGCATGTGAGCTTCGACCTCAGCGACCCGCGGGTCATCGTCGGCCTGTTCATCGGCGGGCTGATTCCCTACCTGTTCGGCGCGATGGCCATGGAAGCCGTGGGCCGCGCAGCGGGTGCGGTGGTCGTCGAGGTGCGGCGGCAGTTCAAGGAGATCAAGGGCATCATGGAAGGCACGGCCAAGCCGGAATACGGCCGCGCGGTGGACATGCTGACGACTGCGGCGATCAAGGAAATGATCGTGCCTTCGCTGCTGCCGGTGGTCGTGCCGGTCGTCGTCGGCATGGCGCTGGGCCCGGCCGCCCTGGGCGGACTGCTGATGGGCACCATCGTCACCGGTCTGTTCGTCGCCATTTCGATGTGCACCGGCGGCGGCGCTTGGGACAACGCCAAGAAGTACATCGAGGACGGCCACCATGGCGGCAAGGGCAGCGAGGCGCACAAGGCCGCCGTCACCGGCGACACCGTGGGCGACCCGTACAAGGACACCGCCGGCCCGGCCATCAACCCGCTGATCAAGATCATCAACATCGTCGCACTGTTGATCGTCCCGTTACTTTGATCTCCGTGATGAGTGCCTGACATCACGCCAGGCCCGTCCCTGGGCGCGACGCCGGCCCCGGTCGGCGCTATCCTGGGCGCCGATGCAGATCACCTGGCTGACCGACGACATGCCGTTTCCTTCCACCGCGCTAGCGCTGGGGGAAGACAGCGACGCCCCTGGCCTCTTGGCCGCGGGCGGCGGGCTGTCGCCGGAGCGGCTGTGCGAGGCCTACCGCCACGGCATCTTTCCCTGGTATGCCCCCGGCCAGCCAGTGCTGTGGTGGAGCACCAGCCCGCGCATGGTGCTGCCAGCGGCAGAGTTCAAGCTTTCGCGCTCACTGCGCAAGACGCTGCAGCGCTTTGTCGCCACGCCGAGTTGCGAAATCCGTTTCGACCATGACTTCCGGGCGGTCATACAGGCCTGCGCGACCACCCCGCGAGACGGCCAGCCCGGCACCTGGATCGTGCCCGAGATGATCGAGGCCTACGTCCGGCTGCACCGCCTGGGCGTGGCCCACAGCGTCGAGACCTGGATCGACGGCCGGCTGGTCGGCGGGCTCTACTGCCTGAACCTGGGCCGCATGGTGTACGGCGAATCGATGTTTGCCCACCGCACCGACGCTTCCAAGATCGCGCTGGCCGCGCTGGTCGCTTTCTGCCGCGCCGAGCAGGTCCGTCTGATCGACTGCCAGCAGGACACCAGCCACCTGGCCAGCCTGGGCGCGCGGCCGGTGCCGCGGGCCGAGTTCGAAGCCCATCTCGCCGCCACCGTGGCGGCACCCGAGCCGCCGCGCTGGGCCTATGATCCGCAGCATTGGCGCCTGCTGGGACTGGCCGAACCGTCGGCCAGGGAGCCGTCGCCCCCCTCCGGCCTCGCCGCGCCTGCCTCTCCCGCACCGTGACGCATCCGAAAGAGCTCCCGTTCACGTCGCTGCAGTTCTATGCAACGGCACCTTACGACTGCAGCTACCTGCCCGACCGGCAGGCCCGCTCGCAGGTGGCCACCCCCGGCCACCTGATCCACGCCGAGACCTACTCCGCGCTGGTCGCCAACGGCTTCCGGCGCAGCGGCCTGTTCACCTACCGGCCCTACTGCGATAGTTGCCGCGCCTGCCAGCCCATGCGCGTGCCGGTGGCCAGCTTCGTTCCCACGCGCAGCCAGCGCCGCGCCTGGGCGCGCCACGGCCACCTGCAAAGCCGGGTGCTGCGGCTGGGTTTCGTGGCCGAGCACTACGAGCTGTACCTGCGCTACCAGGCCGGCCGGCACGCCGGTGGCGGCATGGACCAGGACAGCGTGGACCAGTACACCCAGTTCCTGCTGCAAAGCCGCGTCAACTCGCGCATGATCGAATTCCGCGAGCCCAACCTCGACGGCAAGGGCCCCGGCCTGCTGCGCATGGTCTCCATCGTCGACATCCTGTCCGACGGCCTGTCGGCCGTCTACACCTTCTACGACCCGGACGAGAAAGCCAGCTACGGCACCTATGGCGTGATGTGGCAGATCGAGCAGACCAGGCAGCTCAAGCTGCGCCATGTCTACCTGGGCTACTGGATCGCCGAGAGCCCGAAGATGGCCTACAAGGTGCAGTTCAAGCCCTACCAGCTGCTGCAGGACGGCGTCTGGCAGGACGCGGACTGACTCGCACGGGCCGGGCGCTGCAACCGGTGCCGTGCAGGCCGCCGTGCAGTTCGTCGTCGCCATGCCACGCTTCGTCCCCCGGCACCGGCGGCCTGTCGCAAGCCGGTCCGGCGCTCGCCGGCGTCACCTAGCATGCCGGGCATCGCAGCGGCACGGCATGTGCCGCCGCGCACCATCCACGTCTTGATGAAGGAGCCCACCCCATGACCTCCCGCCGCTTCCTGCTTTCGCTTTCCGCCGCGACCGCTGCAGGCCTGCCACTGTCGCTGTTGGCACCCGCCACCGCGCACGCCATCGACATCAGCTTCGGCAACAGCACCAAGGTCCAGGGCTCGGGCAAGATGGTCGATGAAGTGCGCAACGTCGGCGGCTTCACCCGGCTGCGGCTGGAAGGCAGCATGAACGTGGTCGCCAAGCCTGGCGCGAGCCAGAAGGTCACCGTGCATGCGGACGACAACATCCTGCCGCTGATCGTCACCTCGGTGGAAGGCGACACGCTGGTCCTGACCTACAAGCCCCACACCAGCATCAGCACCAACGGCGTGACCCGCATCACCGTCGAGTTCACCCAGCTCACCGCTGTGGACTCCCGCGGCAGCGGCGACGTCAGCATCGAAGCCATCAAGGGCGACAAGTTCCAACTCAACCTGGCCGGCTCCGGCGACGTGAAGCTGCGCAATGCCGAGCTCGGCAAGCTGAGCACCAACCTCGCGGGCTCGGGTGACGTTTCACTGCAAGGCCGCGCCGCGGACTTCGACGTCAACATCGCCGGCTCCGGCGACGTCAACGCCCTCGACCTGCAAGCCCGCAACGTCAAGGCCAACATCGCCGGCAGCGGCGACGCCCGGGTCAACGCCAGCGACACGCTGAACGGCCAGATCGTCGGCTCCGGCGACATCAGCTACGCCGGCAACCCCAAGGTCAGCCGCAGCGTGGTGGGTTCGGGCGAAGTTCGCCCGGCAAAGTAGGCAATGCCCATGAGACGGCCCCGGGCGCTGGGCTGACTCATCTCGCGGCAGGCGCGGGCGCCGCGGCTTCGGCTATCGTGCGCGGCGCATCTCCACTGTGCTCACGCCATGCCGAACCTTTCCGCGTCTCCTTCCTGGCTGCTCGCTGCAGCGCTTTCCGCTTTCGCGGCTGCCCCGGTCCACGCGAGGCCCGCCGATTCGGCGCCCGCAGCCGCAACGGTAGTCGCCGCGCCGCGCATCAGCAAGATCCAGATCCCCGGCGACCCGCGCTTTGTTGCCGTCGCCCGCGACGTGCTGCTGGTGCAAGCCGCCTACACGCCGGACTTCGCGTCCCAGTCCGGCCTGGTGGACGACGCCTTGCGCCTGCCCTCCTTCGCGCCGCAACACATCGCGGCGCTGACCAAGCGCCTGCGAGCGGACATGGCCCGGCTGCGCGCCCTGCCCTGGCGCCAGTGGCCGGTGGACCAGCAGATCGACCTGCGCTGGGTGTATGCCAATGCCGAGCGCATGGACCGCGAGCTCAACGTCGAGCGCCTGTACCTGCACCGCCCGGGCGCCTGGCTGGAAACCACGGCCAACAGCTACCTGGCCATCCTCACCTACGCGCCAGGCCGCAGTGACGCGCTGAGCGCCATCGCCGGGCAAATCCCCGCGCTGGTCCGCGAAATGAGCGCGCTGTGCCGGCCCACGCAGGTGGACGCCGAGGTTGCCCAAGGCCTGCTGGACGGCATGATCGCGATGTTCAAGGCCAGGCCAGTGCCACAGGGCGACGCGGCCATCGCCGCGCTCAGCGCCTACCGCCGCGAGCTGGAACGCAGCCACCTCGACCAGCCCTATGCCGTCATTGGGGCCGAGAACTACGCCTGGCGCCTGAAGCACGCCAGCCTGCTGCCCTGGGACCCGGCCGCGCTGCTGGCACTGGCCGAGCAGAAGCTGGCCACGGCCGACGCAGAGATGGCCAAGCTCAAGCCGCAGTTGCCACCGCCCGGGCCGCTGCCGCCCGAGCTGAAGCAGCAGGCCACCGCGCTCAACCAGGCCGCCATCCTGGCGCTGCACGACCAGATCCAGCTGCAGAACCTGGCCGCCATACAGGCGGCCGGCTTTGTCACCGTGCCGGCGGGCGTGGGCCCCGTGCGCACCCGCGTCACACCTGACGCGATGGTGCCGCTGACCGGCGACGGCGGCAGCATGAACCCGCCACCACCGTTCATCGACGACAACGTCGGTTGGTGGAACATCGGCCACTTCAACCCCGCCATGTCGCAGGAAGAGCGCGAGCGCAATGTGCGCGGCCTGGTGCTGTTCAAGGAGACCGGCATGGGGCCGTATGCGGTACACGAAGGCGTGCCCGGCCATCACCTGCAGCTCAGCATTGCCCGGCTGAACCCGAATCCGCTGCGCAACCTGTTCCAGGATGCCGTGCAGAACGAAGGCTGGGCCCTGTATGCCGAGCAGGAAATGTGGGAGCAAGGCGGCCTGGGCAACTCGCTGGCCGCGCAATACAACGTGCTGCGCAGCGATCGCTTCCGCATCCGCCGCGTGGTCTACGACGTCAACATCGAAACCGGCAAATGGCCGCTGCAGCAAAGCGCCGACTGGAAAGACGAAGCCCAGCCCGGCAAGGGCGAGATCGACCCCGAGCTCAAGCGCAGCGTCAACTGGCCGGCCCAGCTGATCTGCTACTTCGCCGGCAAGCAGCAGATCCTTGCGCTCAAGGCCGACTACAAGAAGAAGATGGGCGCGCAGTACTCGGAGCGCCGCTTCCACGACGAACTGCTGGCCATGGGCTCCATCCCCTACGTCTTCGCCCGCGCCAAGATGCTGGGCGAGCCGGTGCCCGGCTTCTGACCGGAAAGCAAAACGGGCCGGGGCAGTTCAACTGCCACCCGGCCCGCTGAGCGCCATGCAACATGCGCTCTGTGGAAACAAGCCGCTCAGCGCAGCTTGAACTGAGCGACCACGCCGGCCAGGCTGCCGGCCTGCTCGCGCAGGCTTTCGGCGGCCGCGGCCGACTGTTCCACCAGCGCCGCGTTCTGCTGCGTCATCTGGTCCAGCTGCGTCACCGAGGTGTTGACCTGGCCAATGCCCTCGCTCTGCTCGCGCGCGGCGGCGGTGATCTCGCCAATGATGTCGGTCACCCGCTTCACGCTGGCGACGATGTCGTTCATCGTGCTGCCCGCGTCCTGCACCAGGCGCGAGCCGGCTTCCACCCGGTCCACGCTGCTGCCGATCAAAGCCTTGATCTCGCGCGCCGCCTCGGCCGAGCGCTGCGCCAGCGAACGCACTTCGCTCGCCACCACTGCAAAACCGCGGCCCTGCTCACCGGCACGCGCAGCCTCCACCGCGGCATTCAGCGCCAGGATGTTGGTCTGGAAGGCAATGCCATCGATGGTGCCGATGATGTCGGCAATCTTGCGCGAGCTGTGCTGGATATCGTCCATCGTGGACACCACCTGCGCCACCACCGCGCCACCGCGCTGGGCCACTTCGGCGGCGGACGTGGCGAGCTGGTTGGCCGTGTAGGCCGACTCGGCCGACTGCTTCACCGTGCCGGTCAGCTGTTCCATCGAGCTGGCCGTCTGCTGCAGGTTGGAAGCCGTCTGCTCGGTGCGCATGCTCAGGTCGGCATTGCCGGTGGCAATCTCGGTCGACGCCGTGCCGATGCTGTCGGTCGACGCCCGCACATTGCCCACCACCCGCGCCAGCTCGCCGTTCATGTGCTGCAGCGCGCGCATCAGCTCGCCAAACTCGTCGCCACGGCGGTCATCAATCTGCTGCGTCAGGTCACCCGCCGCAATCGCCTGAGACACCTCGATGGCGCGCCGCAGCGGCAGCCGGATCGACCCCACCAGCCGGTGGATCGCAAACAGCGACAGCAGGCCCACCACCAGGGCGCCAATGCTGCCTTCCACGACGATGCGCCGCTGGACGGCATCCGCATCCGCCAGCGCCTGCTCGCCCTTCTTGCGCTGCAGGTCAACGAACTGCTCGATGCTGGCCAGGTAGGTCAGCGTTGCCGGCGCGTACTCGGCCTTGAGCATCGCGGCAACGCCTTCCTTGTCGCCCGCAGCGCCCAGGTCACCTGTCTTCTTGCTTGCCGCCACCAGCGCCTTGCCGTTGGCGCCAATCGTCTTCAGCAAAGCCTGGTCTTCCGGCGTCTGCGCCTGCTTGGCCAGGCCTTCGCGCAGCTTGGCGATGCGCGGTGCGTCATTCGCCAGGTTGTCCTTGAACAGCTCACGCAAGGCCGGGTCACCACTCACCGAAACAGCCATGCCCCGCGCCACCGCTGCCTCGGTCAAGCCCTTCCACAGCACCGACTTGGCGATCATGTCGTGGGTGTCGGCCAGCGCCGCCACGGAAGCCCGCCGCACCTGCTCGGCGCGCCAAAGCGTCAGCCCCGCAATCGACAGCACGGCCACCAGCAGCAGCAGAATCGTCGCCCACAACTTGCGCGACACGGAGACATTGTTCAAGTTCATCGCCTACATCCTTGTTTGGTACCGCACGGCACACAGCCGTCGGCATGCCAGGTATCGACATTGCACCGTGCCGCTGCATGGGTCCAAACCCCGACAAGCGAGGCCAAATCCGCACATCTGCAAAGCCTGGCGCGTCGTGCGACGACCGAGACACGGGGTTCGTCAACAAGGGGACGGAAACGGCTGCTACATCACCTTCACGTGACGCGCATTTCCCGACGGATCAGTTGCTGAACCAGTTCACCCAGCGCAGACCCGGCACATCGGCGAAGTCCTTGGCGTTGCGGGTGACCAGCGTGCAGCCCTGCGCAATGGCCACAGATGCGATCTGCGCGTCTGCAAACGGCAGCACCCTGCCACGGGCCGCGCTTTCAGCGCGCAGCTGTGCATGGATCATGGCTGCCGCCTCGTCGTACGGCAGCTTGGGCAGCGTGCCGCAGACCCGTTGCAGAAAGGCCAGCAGCCTGGCCTTGCGCGCACCTTCCGGCAAGCGCAGCAAGCCGTAGTTCAGTTCATGCCAGACAGGTGCCGGCAGCCCCAGCTCCGATTGGTGTTGCTGGAACAGTCGCTCGACCTGCGGCTCCGGATGAGACCGGGCCAGTTCCGAGATGACGTTGGCATCGAGCAGCCAAAGAATGGCTGGGGACGGCTCACGGCTCAGCGCCACAGTCATGCGCCTTCGGCCTTGCCCAAGCCCGCGTCAGCCGGCCATTCGAATGGTGCACGGCCACCGTTCTCGTCCGCCTCGCGAAGATTCGCAAACGGGTCGTCCGCATGATCTTGCTGAGCGAGCTCGGCTGCGTGTTCACTGCGCCACGCCTGCAGCGCTGCCCAGGGGCCCGGCGCGACGTCACCAGTGGTCAGCCGGCGGTACTGCGCCACCGACATCAAGACCCCGGCCGGCTCACCCCGCCGCGAGATGTAGATCGGCTCCTCGCGCACCTCCAGCTCACGCAAGGTTTCGGCCAGATGTGCGCGAATTTCGCTGTAGGGAATGCTGTCCATCGGGCGCTCTCCTGAATACGTACAACTCAATTGTACGACTCAAGGCAAAGGCGCTTTCCCGCCCGTGATCCTCACAATCGCGGCGCCAACGCCAAGATGTTCCCTCGCTGTCCTTGGAGCAGGCCGCCCTCGCGCCGCCCGCGGTAGGGGCACCTTGAGAGCTGCGTTCGCCTGGTATGTTGCAGTCCTCCGCCCGTCCACCGGGCCTGGGACGGGCCTACCCGGCCGCTGTCCCTCAGAAGGAGGATTGCCCGCGGGCGACCGGCGGACCACCATCGCCCCGCTGCGCGGCTGTCCCGCGCCGGGAGAACCGCCCCCATGTCCACACCTTTGACCCACGGCCAGCGCATTGGCCTGGCCAGCCTGATCTACGCCGTGCTGGTGGCCTGCATGATGGCGGTGGTCTGGAAGAGCGGGCTGCAGCCCGGCCAGGCGAAGCCCCGCGTCAACGAGATGCTGTCGTTCGAGCGGCTGCCGTCGCCCTCGTGCGACGAGATCGAGACCGGCAAGCTGGTGCTGAAGGTCGAAGGCATGGACACCGGCCTGCGCGCGGTGGGCTGCCAGGACGGGCCCAAGCCGGTCGCCACATTCTGGTTCCACCACGGCGACAACAAGCTGCCCGCCGAGGCCGACCAGGCCGTGTGGACCGTGATCCTCGGCCAGCCGCTGAGCGCAGTGAAAGACGGCCGCACGCTGGGCTACGAGCTGGTGCAGACCAACGAGGACGGCAAGACCGCCCACCTCTCGCCCCGCGGCCGGCAATTCAGCTTCGCCATCTTCGCCTGGTGGTCACCGGTGGCCTTCGCCATCGTGGCCTACGTCTGGGCGCTGCTGATCTACCTTGCCCGCTTCTCCGCCCTGCTGCGCGACGGCGCGGTGCCCGGCACGCCGCTGGCCAAGCGCACCTTCAGCCTGGCCAAGACACAGATGGCCTGGTGGTTCGCCATCGTCTTCGCGTCGTTTGTCTTCCTCTGGCTGGTGACCGGCGAGATGCCGGTGATCAGCGGCCAGGCGCTTTCACTGATGGGCATCGCCAGCGCCACCACGCTGGCCTCGGTCGGCGTCTCGGCCGACCGCAAGGCCGACGCCGGCAACTCCGGCGTGTTCTTCCATGACCTGCTGAGCGATGCCAACGGCCTGACCATCCACCGGCTGCAGATGCTGGTGATGACGGTCGCCCTCGGCCTGATGTTCCTGATCCACGTTGGCACCCGGCTGACCATGCCGGAGCTGGACCCGTCCATCCTCACGCTGATGGGCCTGAGCGCCGGCACCTACGTGGGCCTGAAACTGCCGGAGGCGCAGCAAGGATCCACTCCGCCGCCGAGCCCGCCGCCACCCGCTGTGGATGGCCAGCCGGGCTGAGCGCCCGTCAGCCTTCGTTCACGGCCTGCAGCAGCAGCGAGCCGTCCTCGTCCACCGCCACGCTCAGCTGGCTGTAGCCGCCCACCACTGGGTGCGGCGTCTGCATCGGCGTGGCGTGCGTGGTGCCAATCACCATCACCGAGGCGCCCGCCGCCTCCGCTGCCGCAATGCCTGCCGGCGCATCTTCCCAGACCAGGCAGTCACTCGCCGCCACCCCCAGCAGCTTTGCCGCCTGCAGAAAACAGTCCGGGGCCGGCTTGCCATTGGCCACGTCATCCCCGGTGACGATCACCGCCGGCAGCGGCAGCCCCGCGGCTCGCACCCGGCGCAAAGCCAGCGCCCGCGGCGCCGAAGTCACCAGCGCCCAGCGATCAGGCGGCAATGCGGCCAGGAACGCCTGCGCGCCGGGAATCTCGATCAGCCCAACCACATCGTCCAGTTCCGCCTGCAGGATGGCCTCGGCCTCCAGGTCCACGTCCATGCCCGGCGTCTGCCAGTCCCGCACCGTGTCGATGGCGCGCCGGCCGTGCAGCGTGTGCCCCACTGCCACCGGATCCAGCCCATGCTTCAAGGCCCACTGGCCCCACACGCGGTTGACCACCGCAATGCTGTTGAGCAGCGTGCCGTCCATGTCGAACAGAAAGGCAGCGAACTTGGTTTGCGTCAGTGTCGAAATCACCCAGGGCATCCGATGCGTGGAAAGCTGGGATCTTAGAGGCAGGAACCTCGGGCGGCTCCGCACCGGTGCGCCTCTGGCCATGCTCAACTCGCCTGCGACGCACAACAGCGCAACCACTCGCGCCAAGCGCCACTCTGGTAGAAACCGGCCTGCCACTCCTTCAGCCACCCGCCAACACCCCACCTCAGCCCCATGACCGAAGCTGACAAACAACTTGCCGAAGACCTGCACGAACAAGCCACCGAACTGGAGGACGACGATGCCAAGCTGGCCATGTACCAGCGCGTGCTGGCGCTGAACCCAAACAGACCGGAGACGCTCTACAACATCGGGCTGATCCACAAGTACCGCAGCGAGTGGGCCTTGTCGGAAGACTTCAATCAGCGCGCGGTGGCGCTGGCACCGGACGACGAGGCAGCGAACTGGAACCTGGCGATCGCCGCAACAGCGCAAGGCCATTGGCACGTGGCGCGCAGCACCTGGCAAAGGCTGGGAATGAAGATCGCGCCGGGTGAAGGGCCGATCGACGACGATTTCGGCATGACCCCGGTACGGCTGAACCCGGACGGCGAAGCCGAGGTCGTCTGGGGGCGTCGCATCGACCCAGTTCGCGTGCGCATTGGCAACATCCCGTTTCCCGACTCCGGCTTCCGGGCCGGTGATGTGGTGCTGCACGACGGTGCCGCGGTGGGCTACCGGGAACACCAGGGGCGCGAGTGCCCGGTGTTCAATGTGCTGATGTTGATGCAACCCTCATCTGAAGCCACCTATGAGCTGCGGCTGCGGGCCACCCGGCCCGAGGCGCTGGAGGCAGTCGAGCAGCAGTTGGACGAAGCTGGCTTCAGCTGTGAAGACTGGTCTGCCAACATCCAGGTGCTCTGCAAGGCATGCAGCGAAGGTCGGCCGCATGAAAAGCACGAGGCGCACGGCGGACAACAAGGCGCCGCGCAAGCACCCGCCGCACGGCGCAGAGATGAAGCTTCGTTCGGCGTGTCGGCGGTTCCGAGCGATGATTTGGCCGAGCGAATCAAGCGCTACCTCCCGTCGGGCGTGGTGATGGAAAGCCTCACGCTGAGGCTCGCCCCACCCGCCAGCCACTGAGCGCCCCAGCGGACAATGCCGGCGAAACCAACAGGTGCGCACCTCATGAAACTCGCAGTGGATGTTCACCTTGACGGCACCGGTGGCCAGGCCGCAGCCGTGGCGTTTGACGAATGGGGTGCGGCCGAAGCGGAGCGTACCTTCGTGACTCGCGTGGCGGCGCTGGACAAGCCGGCGAAAGGCGAGCCGGACTTGCGCGAGCTGCACGCCATCCTGGAACTGCTGCGCCAGCATGCGCTGCAGCCCGAGGTGATCCTGATCGACGGCTTTGTGTTCCTGGACGCGCAGGACACGCCTGGCCTGGGCCAGCGGCTTTACCAGGCGCTGGGCGGGCGGGCGGCGGTGGTCGGGCTGTCGAAGACGGCCATGGCCGACACGCCAGCGCAGTTCGAGCTGTACCGCGAGGAAGAGGCCAGGCCGCTGATCATCACCAGCGTGGGGCTGGACCTCGGTTCGGCCAAGGCGCGGGTGCGGGCCATGCACGGCAGGCGCCGCGTGCCCACGCTGATGAAGCTGGTGGCCAGGCTGGCCAAGGGCAGCGCGGAAGCTTGAAGCTGCGCGCCCTCGGCAGGGACTCAGCGCGCGGTGGGTGCGCCGTTGCCCATCTTCCAGTCGTTGCACTGGAAGTAGCCTTTTTCGGTGAAGAAGTCGGCCAGGCTGCCGTCGCCGTGCACCATGGTGCCGCTGGTGCAGACCAGCACCGCCGAGGAGTTGGACTCCTCCTTCAACCGGTTGCCCGCGTTCATGGAGTCCGCGGTGAACCGGCTCAGCGGGAACAGCAGCGACAGCACGCCCGCCGCCACCGCGAGGATGACGATGGCCCGGCGAAGCTCGCTGCGGGATTCATTGCCGGCATGGGGGTGCCGGCGTTCGTAGGTGCGGGTAGAAGATGGCATGGCGTCTGGCAGCGTCTGTTGAAGGGCTGTGAGGCGGCAAAGGACCGATCAAAACTGCAAACCGGCAAGCTGCATCGGATCAGCCCCGCTCATCGGCACAAGGGCGACCGACTGAAGTCCTTTCTGAAGCCCCCGAATGTAAAAAATGGCTTGTCGGCGCTGGCCCATCATTTGCCTTGATTTCGCAGGCCCGGCCCCGACGTGGCAAGCTGCGCCCACGCCTTGCCCACTGGTGCTGTGACCTCTCCTCACGACTTCCACCCCGCCGTCCAGGCCTGGTTCGACCAGACCTTCCCTGCGCCCACGCCCGCGCAGGCGGCCGCATGGCCGGCCATCCAGCGCGGGCAGCACACCCTCGTGGCCGCGCCCACCGGTTCCGGCAAGACGCTCACCGCCTTCCTCGCCGCGCTGGACGCGCTGGTGCGCAGTGGCCTGGAGAACGGCGGCCAGTTGCCAGATGAATGTGCGGTCGTCTACGTCTCGCCGCTGAAGGCGCTGTCCAACGACATCCGGCTGAACCTCGAAGCGCCGCTGGCCGGCATCCGAAAACAGCTGACAAAGCTCGGCCTGCCGGACGTCAACATCCGCACCGCCGTGCGCACCGGCGACACGCCCGCCACCGAGCGCCAGCAGGCGCTGCGCCGGCCGCCGCATGTCTTCGTGACCACGCCCGAATCGCTCTACGTGCTGATGGGTTCGGCATCGGGCCGCAAGCTGCTGGGCACGGTGCGCACGGTGATCGTCGACGAGATCCACGCGCTGGCCGCGAGCAAGCGCGGCAGCCACCTGGCGCTGACGCTGGAGCGGCTGCAGGCGCTTTGCAACGCCTCGCTGGTGCGCATCGGCCTGTCGGCCACGCAAAAGCCCATTGACGAGGTCGCCCGCTTCCTGACCGGCGGGAAACCCTGCGAAATCATCGACATCGGCTACACCCGCCAGCGCGACCTGGCGCTGGAACTGCCGCCCACGCCGCTCAGCGTCGTCATGTCCACGGACCAGTGGGACCAGGTCTACGACCGCATCCAGCAACTGGTCGCCACGCACCGCACAACCCTGGTCTTCGTCAACACCCGCCGCATGGCCGAGCGCGCCGCGCGCCACCTGGGCGAACGGCTGGGCAAGGAAGCGGTGGCTGCGCACCACGGCAGCCTGTCCAAGGAAGCCCGGCTGCTGGCTGAGCAGCGCCTGAAAGCCGGCGAGCTGCAGGTGCTGGTGGCCACGGCCTCGCTGGAGCTGGGGCTGGACATTGGCGACGTGGACCTGGTCTGCCAGCTCGGCTCGCCGCGCGCCATCGCCAGCTTCCTGCAACGCGCCGGCCGCGCCGGCCACCATGTGGGCGGCGTCCCCAAGGCGCGGCTGTTCCCGCAGTCGCGCGACGAATTGGTCGAATGCGCCGCGCTGCTGGACGCCGTGAACCGCGGCGAGCTGGATGCGCTGCACGTG
Source organism: Ideonella sp. FW305-24 (assembly GCF_058788035.1). Lineage (NCBI taxonomy): Bacteria > Pseudomonadati > Pseudomonadota > Betaproteobacteria > Burkholderiales > Sphaerotilaceae > Ideonella > Ideonella sp. FW305-24. Next base: position 60,237 of record NZ_JBYTAI010000019.1, read on the forward strand.
CTGCCTGCGCCGCTGGACGTGCTGGCCCAGCAGATCATTGCCGAGGTGGCCTGCCAGGAATGGCATGAAGACGCGCTGTTCGAGCTGGTGCGCCGCGCCTGGCCTTACCGGGACCTCACTCGCGAGCGCTTCAACGAAGTCGTGCGCATGGTCTCCGAAGGCTTCACCACCCGCCAGGGCCCACGCGCCGGCTATGTACACCGGGACGCCGTGCACCGCCAGCTGCGCGAGCGCAAGGGCGCGCGCATGACGGCCCTCACCTCCGGCGGCACCATCCCCGAGTCCGGCGACTACACCGTGGTGCTGGAGCCGCAGGCCGACAAGATCGGCAGCGTCAACGAAGACTTCGCGGTCGAGAGCATTGCCGGCGATGTGTTCCAGCTCGGCAACACCAGCTACCGCATCCTGCGTGTGCAGCCCGGCGTGGTGCGGGTGGAAGACGCGCAGGGCGCCGCGCCCAACATCCCGTTCTGGCTCGGCGAGGCGCCCGGCCGCACAACCGAACTCTCGTTTGCCGTCTCCCGCCTGCGGGCCGACTTCGAGCGCCAATGGCTGGCCGGCACGCCGGAAGAAGCCGTCACCTGGGCGCGGGACACACTGGCGCTGGACGATGCTGCCGCGCGCCAATTGGTGGACTACCTGGGCCGCAGCCTGGAAGCGCTCGGCGTGCTGCCCACCCAGCAGCGCGTGGTGCTGGAGCGCTTCTTCGACGAGAGCGGCGGCATGCAGCTGCTGATCCACTCTCCGCGCGGCAGCCGGCTCAACCGCGCCTGGGGCCTGGCACTGCGCAAGCGCTTCTGCCGCCAGTTCAACTTCGAGCTGCAGGCTGCGGCGACCGAAGATGCCATCGTGCTGTCGCTGTCCACCAGCCACAGCTTTCCGCTCGAAGAAGTGGCGCGCTACCTGAACAGCAAGACGGCGCTGAACGTGCTCACGCAGGCGCTGCTGGACGCGCCGCTGTTCGGCGTGCGCTGGCGCTGGAACGCCACCACCGCGCTGGCCTTGCCGCGCATGCGCGGCGGCCGCAAGGTCGCGCCGCAGCTGCAGCGCATGAAGTCCGAAGACCTGCTGGCGGCGGTCTTCCCGGACCAGGTCGCCTGCCTGGAAAACATCGTTGGCGAACGCGAGATCCCCGACCATCCCCTTGTCGCCCAGACGCTGGACGACTGCCTGCACGAAGCCATGGACGCCGAAGGCTGGCTGGCCGTGCTGCGGCAGTTGGAAGCCGGCGAGCTGGAAGTCATTGCGTGCGACCTGACCGGCCCTTCGCCGCTGGCCGCCGAAGCGCTGAACGCCAAGCCTTACGCCTTCCTGGACGACGCGCCGCTGGAAGAGCGCCGCACGCAAGCCGTGCAGAACCGCCGCTACACCGACCCCGAAAGCGCTGACGATCTGGGCCGCCTGTCACCCGAAGCGATTGAAGCCGTGCGCGACGAAGCCTGGCCCCGCGCCCGCGACGCCGACGAAATGCACGAGGCCCTCAACGGGCTCGGCCTGATCAGCGACAGCGAGGCCGCCGCCAACCCCGGATGGCCAGGCTGGCTCGCCGCACTGGCCCGCGCCGGTCGCGCCACGCGGCTGTCCAACGGCTTGTGGACAGCCGCCGAACGGCTGGCCGAGGCGCAGACGCTGTACCCCGAGGCCACGCTGCATCCGCCACTGAAACCGGTACCTGAATACGCCACCACCGGCCCGCGCGAAGACGTTCTGCGCGAACTGCTGCGCGCCCGCCTCGGCGGCCTCGGCCCGGTCACGCAGGCCACACTGGCGGCCAGCCTGCAACTGCCGCCCGGCGAGGCCGAAAACGCGCTGCTGCGCTTGCAGACCGAAGGCTCGGTGATGCAGGGGAGATTCACGCCTGGCACCCTGGAAGTGGAATGGTGCGAGCGGCACTTGCTGGCCCGAATTCATCGCTACACGCTCAAGCGCCTGCGCCAAGAGATCGAGCCGGTCGAGCCGCGGGACTTCGCGCGCTTCCTGTTCGACTGGCAGCAGGTCGGCCCAGCCCACCAGGTCGAAGGTCCCGAGGCGCTCCCGGCGGTCCTGGCCCAACTCGAAGGCTATGAAGCGCCGGCCGGCCAATGGGAAGCCGAGATCCTGCCGGCCCGCGTGCGGGACTACAGCAGCACCTGGCTGGACGACCTTTGCACCGCAGGTCGCATCACCTGGACTCGCCTGCGCCCCACCGTCTCGAACGGCGGCAAAGGCGGCAGCGTCAGCGGCTCGCTGCGCAGCACGCCGATCCTGCTGCTGCCGCGCCGCAGCGCAGCGCAATGGGCGCGCATCGCCCCGGCGCCCACCGAAGACGCCGCGCTCGGCGCCCGCGCCCAGCGCCTGGCCGACCACCTCGCCAGCCACGGCGCCTCGTTCTTCGACGAAATGCAGCAAGGCACCCGCCTGCTGCAAAGCGAGCTGGAAGACGCGCTGGCCGAACTCGTGGTGCGTGGCCGCGCCAGCTGCGACAGCTTCGCCGGCCTGCGCGCGCTGATGGTGCCCCCGTCCAAGCGCCCGTCCGCCCACGCGAGCAGCCGCTCGCGCCACCACGCGCCGCGCCGCCCGCTGTTCGGCATCGAGGACGCCGGCCGCTGGTCGCTGGTGCGCGCCCAGCCGGTAGCCGAATCCACCCCGTCGGCCGAAGACCTGGAACACGTCGTCAAGACCCTGCTGCGCCGCTACGGCGTCATCGCCTGGCGCCTGCTGGAGCGCGAGCCCGCGTGGCTGCCGCCCTGGCGCGACCTGGTGCGCGTCTGCCGCCGGCTGGAGGCGCGCGGCGAGTTGCGCGGCGGCCGTTTCATCGCTGGCGTCTCGGGCGAACAGTTCGCACTGCCAGAAGCCGTGGCCCGCATGCGTGAAGTGCGCCGACAGCCGCCAGGCAACGCCTGGATTTGCCTCGCAGCAACCGATCCTGCGAATCTGCTGGGCACGCTGCTGCCCGGGCCGAAGCTGCCGCGCACGGCGGGCAGCCGGGTGCTCTACCGCGATGGTGTGCCGGTCGCCACGCTGGTTGCCGGCGAAGTGGGGCTGTTGGCGGACCTGCCGGCCGAGGAAATGCAGCTCGCCAGGCGGTCCTTGCTGATGGAGCCGGGCACCCGCCACGGGCTGAGCATGGCCCCTGCAGCGGTGCAGGGCTGACGGGCCCGCGCCTCAAGCCAGCGGAAACCGCAGCTCGACCGACAGCCCACCCAGCAAAGCCGAGCGGGACACGCTGAGCTCGGCGGCCAGCACGCTTGCAATGCGTCGGGTGATGGACCAGCCCAGGCCGCTGCCGCTCTGGCCGGTACCAACGACCCGGAAGAATCGTTCGCCCAGGTGTGCCATCTCGGCCTCGCTCATGCCCGGCCCGCTGTCGGCCACCGTCACGCTGACACTGCCGGCCAGGTTCCGAACCACCACCCTGACGCGGGCGCCCGCCGGGCTGTATCGAATGGCGTTGTCGACGAGGTTGCGCAGCAGCACTGCCAGCAGCGTCGCGTCGGCATTGACCGGGCAAGCCGCCTGGGCTTCGACCTCGATGGTCTGCTGCCTGTCCAAGGCCAGCGCGGCGACATCGGCCACCACCTCGCGCACCACGGCGCAGGCATCCAGCCGGCCCAGCACCGGCGAGCTGCCGGCTTCAAGCCGGGACAGCGTCAGCAGCTGCGTGACCAGTCTCGTGGCGCGGTCGCAGCCCTGCACGGTCGCCTGCAGCGCATGGGTACGTTCCGCGTCGTCCGATGAAGCCAGTGCCACCTGCGCCTGGGCGCGGATCGCCGCGATGGGGGTGCGCAACTCATGAGCGGCATCGGCGGTGAAGCGGCGCTCCGACGCCATCAGCTCGGCAATGCGCTGGAACAGGCTGTTCAAGGCCGCCAGCATCGGGGCCATCTCGGAGGGCGCCCCATCCACCGTGATCGGCGCCAGTGCCTGCGCCTGCCGCCTGGCCAGCATGCGGCTCAGCACCTGCATGGGCGCAACGCCCTGGCGCACCGCCCACCAGGCCGCCAGCGCGAGCAGGGGGAGCGCAAACAGCATGGGCGTGAGCACGCTGCGCAGCACCGCCCGGAGGATGGCGTTGCGCGACTCGACCTGCTCGCCAACGAAGACCTGCGTGTCTCGTTCACGACCGTAGGTGGCAAAGACCCGCCAGGTCGCACCGCTCATCGCAATCGTGCGGAAGCCCTCTTGAGGACGCTCTTCGGCACTGCCGGCGAGGGCCAGCATCGGCGTGGCCGGCGCGTTGGCAGAGCGCAGCGCCAGCCGGCCTTCATGGAAGACCTGAAACGCGACCTTCGGCGCATAGCGGTGCAACGAAGGGGCGTTGATGCCGTGCTCGTCCTCCTCTGTCTCGGCCGCCTGCTGCGCCACCAGCAGCGCCGCGGCCTGTGCCAGATGGCCGTCCAGCAGTTCATCGAGTTCGTGGCGCACGTCCAGCCAGGTCAGCGCAGCCGCCGCGATCCAGATGCCGGCCACCCCGCCGATCACCATCAGCAACAGCCGGCCCTGCAGCGAGCGGGGCAAGTGCAAAAGGGGAAACCGCATCAGGGCCTCGGCAGCTCGCGCGTCAGCACATAGCCGACACCGCGCACCGTCTGGATCAGCGCGGTGCCGAGCTTGCGCCGCAGGTGGTGAACATGCACCTCGACCGCGTTGCTCTCGACCTCCTGTCCCCAGCTGTAGAGGTGCTGCGCCAACTGCTCGCGCGACAGCACGCGCCCGGCGTTGAGCATCAACGCGTGCAGCAGGTCAAACTCGCGCGCCGAGAGCGGCACGTTCAGGCCGGCCTGCAGAACAGAGCGCGCAGCGGGGTCCAGCACCACGTCCTGGGCCGTCAGGCATTCCTGCGGCTGGCCATGCGAGCGCCGCACCAGCGCGCGCAGCCGGGCAGCGAGCTCGTTCAGGTCAACCGGCTTGACCACGTAGTCATCGGCTCCCACGTCGAGCCCGCGGATGCGGTCTGGCACGGCATCCCGCGCCGTCAGCACCAGCACCGGCAGCGTGAGGCCGGCCTGCCGGATCGCAGCGAGCACCGCCATGCCGTCCTTCAGCGGCAGGCCGAGGTCCAGCACCGTGGCCGCATAGGGCTGCGCGCGCAACTCGCGTTCTGCCGCGCCACCATCGCGCACCCAGTCGACCTGGAAGCCCAGCTGGCGCAAGCCGGCGCGCAGCCCGTCGCCGAGCAACGGATCGTCTTCGGCAAGCAGGATGCGCATGGTCCGGATTGTCCTCGTCCTGATCTTTCAGTCGTCGTCATCATCGTCGCGGTCATGCCCGGCGGTGAAGCCGGAGGCCGCATCCGGGCCGCCTGCCACTGGCGCGCTTTGCCACTGCAAGGCCCAGAAGCCCAGCACAGCCACCAGCATCAGCACCGCCACGCTACGCCATGTGCTTCGCACGCCATCTTCCGGGCGCCCCGCCTTGCGCCCGGTCACCATGGCGGCGACCAGGCTCTCACGGTGCATCCAGCTGCCAAGCAGCACACCCACGATGTGGACACCCACCAAGGCCAGCATGGCGTTGGCGGCCCCCTCGTGGAGCTCTTCCAGCCACTCACCGCCAATGTCGCTGTAGGTGGCCCAGCCCGTTGCCGTCACCAGCGCAGTCAAGCCCAGCAGCGCCACGATGGCGACCGCGCCCGCCGGGTTGTGCCCCACATGATGCTCCGGCTGGCCGTGTGCCAGGCCGCGAAGGTAGCGTGCAACGGCCACCGGGCCGCGCACGAAGCTCGCAAAGCGCGCGTGGCGGCTGCCAACCAGGCCCCACACGAGGCGGAACACCAGCAACCCGGCCATCGTGTAGCCCAGCGTCACGTGCACCAGGCGCCAGCGTTCGCTCTCCGCTGTCAGGTAGGCCCCGGCGAAGCTGAACACCATCAGCCAATGGAAGACGCGAACCGGCGCGTCCCAGACCAGCACCTTTTGGGCGGGCGCCTCAGCGCGGAATTCGGACCCTGTGTTCATTGAAATCTCCTTGATCGGCACCGGTGTGGCAGGCTGCGCAATTCGATGCGCTCTTGATGGATGGCCGCTTCCAGACGGCTGCGGGCACTTCGTCGTGCTGGCGCACAAACCAGGCTGAGCGGGTGATGCGGTCCTCAGGCGGCGCCTCCTGCGCGCGGCGTCCGGTCGCAGCGTTTGCGCTCAGCCAGGTGGAAAGCGAGCGCACTACCGCGGGGTCGAGCGAGGCATCGGTGCCGAAGTGATTCGGCAGCCGGGTCATCAGGTGCTGCCAGGACGCCGCTGGCAGCATCCCCGGCGGGTAGGCCACGTGGCAGGCGGCGCACTCTGTCTTGTAGCTGGGCAGCATGGGCGGCGCCGGCGCGCGCCGCTCCTCTTCAGCAGCAGCGCGGCCACACAGGCCAAGGGCCAGGGCAGCCGCCAGCGCCCAGGCGGCAACGGGTGGCGGGACAGCAGGATCGCGGGGCATGGTGGACTTTCGATGCGTCGACATTCGGGGCGGCTCGCTCACGGCTTGAGCGTCATCAGCCAGCTCAGCACGTCGGCCTTCTCGGCCGATGTGCATTCGCGCCCGACGACGTCATTGCAATTGCGGCGGAACCACTTTTCGGTCTTCGCTTGATCAGTGAAGCGCTCGGGGTTGAAGGCCGGCGCCAATGCGCCAATCGGTTTGCCGGTACTGGCGTGCTGGCCAGCCTGGACTGGCACCGCGCCGTGGCAAGAGGCGCAACGCCACTCCCGGCCGTGCGTCACATTGAAAAACTGCTGGCCGCGTGCCGGCTGAGGCGCCGTGCCGGCCTGCGCGCTGTAGGCGCTCAGGATCTCGGCGGGGGTGGCGGCCAGGGCATGAGCCCCCGGCCCGGCGAGGGCGGCCAGCGCGGCCAGGGCCTCCGGCAAGAGGCGAACCCAGTACAAGTGCTTCATGGCAACTCCTTTGTTGCGATGATGGCCAGCGCGTCTTAGCGTTGCCTTAAGGTGTCCTCAAGCTGCGTGCCCGATGATGTGGGTCTGCTCAGTGCGCCCGCCGGCCGCCTTGCGTTGCATCAAGCGACGTCGCAAACGCTGGTGTTGAATGGGTCGGCCCCTTGCTGGCCGCTCGTGAAATGAACTTCAAACAAGACTTCGCCGACGATCCCGAAGACCTGCAGCACACGCCAGCCGAGCGCGCCGCCGCAGGCGCGCGCAGCACCTGGGTCAGCGTGGGGGTCAATCTGATGCTCACGGCCACGCAGGTGACCGTTGGCATCCTGGCCAAATCCCAGGGCCTGGTGGCAGACGGCATCCACTCGCTGTCAGACCTGGTGGCCGACTTCGTGGTGCTGCTGGCCGGCCACCATGCCCAGAAGGACGCCGACGAAGACCACCCCTACGGCCACCAGCGCTTTGAGACCGCGGCCTCGCTGGTGCTGGGTGCGCTGCTGCTGGCGGTGGGCGTGGGCATGCTGTGGTCGGCGTTTCGCAAGCTGGAGCAGCCCGAGCTGGTGCAGCAGGTCCATGTCGTCGCACTCTGGGTGGCCGGCGGCGCGCTGGTGGCCAAGGAGCTGCTGTTTCGCTACATGCTGGCGGTGGCCAAGCGGGTGAAATCCAGCATGCTGGTGGCCAATGCCTGGCATGCCCGCTCAGACGCGGCGTCCTCGCTGGTGGTCGGCATCGGCATTGCCGGCAACCTGGCGGGTTACCCGATTCTTGACCCCATCGCCGCGCTCATCGTCGGCTTCATGGTCGCCAAGATGGGCTGGAGCTTCACCTGGGATGCGCTGCACGACCTGACGGACCGTGCAGTGGACGAGCAGGAAGTCAGCGCGATCCGGCAGACACTGGCAGCCACGCCCGGCGTGAAAAACGTGCACGACATCCGCACCCGCAAGATGGGCGACATGATCGTCGTGGACGCCCACCTGGAAGTGGATGCGACCCTCAGCGTCGAAGCCGGCCACGACATCGCAGTCGTTGCCCGGCAGCGCGTGCTGCAACGCCACCGCGTGCTGAACCTGATGACCCACGTGGACCCCTGGCGCCGCCCCGACCTGGACCACGCCAAGCTGCCGCCCCCTGCACGCTGAGGGCCGACGCGGCCGAAGCCGCGTGCGTCCGGGTCACCGAAGAGGCGCAGGCGATGTGCATGACCATCGCCCGGTGCTCACTGGCCACGCCCACCGCTGAGGCCGCGGCCTCTCAGCCTCGCCGCGCCTTCTCGATCGCCGCGATGTCGATCTTGCCCATTGTCATCATCGCCTCGAAGGCACGCTTGGCCGCGGCCGGGTCCGGGTCGGTGATCGCGTCCATCAGCACCCGCGGCGTGATCTGCCACGACAGGCCCCACTTGTCCTTGCACCAGCCGCATTCGCTTGCCTTGCCGCCGTTGGAGACGATGGCGTTCCACAGCCGGTCCGTCTCCGCCTGGTCGTCCGTCGCGATCTGAAACGAAAACGCCTCGCTGTGCTTCATCGCCGGCCCGCCGTTCAGCCCCAGGCAAGGAATGCCCGCCACGGTGAACTCAACAGTCAACACGTTGCCCTGCTTGCCTGCGGGATAGTCACCCGGCGCGCGGTGCACCGCGGTCACCTTGCTGTCCGGAAAAATCTCGGCGTAGAAGGTGGCCGCATCGAACGCGGCATCGTCGTACCAGAGGCAGATGGTGTTCTTGCTGGCCATGTCGGGTGTCTCCTGCAGGGTTGAGGCGAACAGTATGTCGCCCACCACGGCCGGCCAAGCCATCGTCCAGGATGCTGCCAGGGTCCTTGAAACGAAGACCGACTCAAGAAGCCTGGCCCCCACCGTCCCGGAGCCAATTGACCACGGTCAGCCCTGCCACGCGGGCAAAGTGCCGTTCGTTGTCGGTCACGAGCACGGCGCCCATCGCGAGCGCGTGCGCCGCGATCATTTCGTCGAAGTCTCCGATGGGCGTGCCGGCCAGGCGCAGTTGCGCGCGCAGGCGGCCGTGGGCCTCGGCTGCAGCCTGGTCCCAGGGGGCCGTGGTCGTTGCAGCGAAGAACAGTCCGGCGGCTCGCGCCAGCTTGGTGGCCTGCGGCCGCAAGGCCAGGCCGAAGCAGATTTCGGCGTGCGTGATCGCCGATATGCACCAGGCGGAGCGGTCCAGGTCCTGCAGCTTCGCATCCATCGCGGCAGAACCGCGCATGACGGCGCCCACCGCGTTGGTGTCAAGCATGTAGAGCGTCATGCACCCTCACCGGCCGGCTCGTCGTCCATGCCGGCGAATGGATCCCGAACCTCCCGGCCCTGTGCCCGCTCTGCCTGCGACAGGAAGCCCTCGGGCACCGTGCCGATCTCTGCCCGCGCCGCGATGAACGCCGCGTAGGGCTCGCGCGGCTGATCGGAGAGCACCACGTCACCGTCAGCGTTGCGGCGTACGTAGACCACATCCCCGGCAAACCGGAACTCGGCCGGCAAGCGGATGGCCTGGCTCCCGCCAGTCATGAAAACGCGCGCCCGCTTGACCATGGCCTGCTCCTCATGAGTCGATGTATGTACATGGTATACCTACACTCCATCAAGAACAACCCTGCTGAGAGAACGCCGCCGCCGTCAAGCATGCGGCGCCAAAGCCGCCACAGCCTCTTCCCTCAGCAGCGGGCCAAGGACCTCGACCAGAGGCGAGGCAGACGCCAGCACATCCGCACACCGCGCGCCCAACGACGGCCCGCCGAGTGCGGCGCCAATGTCTGGCGTCGTCGCACCAAACACCACGCGGGTGATGCCGGCCCAGAACATCGCACCCGAGCACATCGCACACGGCTCACCGCTGGCGTAGACCGTCGCGCCGCGCAGCGCGTCCGGGCCCAGTTGCGCGGCGGCTTCGCGGATCAGCACGACCTCGGCGTGGCCGGTGCAGTCGCTTGTGGTGACCTGGTTGTTCAGCGCGGTGAGCAGCGCCTGGCCGTCTTTCACGAGGACCGCGCCGAAAGGCATGTCGCCACGGGCGCTGGCTTGGCGGGCGGCGGCGATGGCGCTGCGCAGGTGCTGTTCGTCTTGGTCGAGTGGCATGGCAAATCAGATCTCGTCGATGGGCGTGCTGCGGGCCTCCTCGTCGGGCCCGGCAATTGCGAAACGGTCGCGCGAGCGGGTGTAGAAGCTGGCGCCGAAGCGGGCCACGGGGAAATAGTCCTGCAGGCGCACGCGCCAGCGTTCGGTGTCGATCAGGCCTTCGCGGGCGTGCAGCGCCAGCACGCGGCCGAAGAAGACGTGGCGGCTCTCGTTGGTGAGCTGTTCGTGCAGCACGCATTCGAAGGCCACCGGCGCCTCGACGAGGGTGGGCACGCTCACCGCCTGCGAGGGCTGCAGCGTGAAGCCCACGGCGTCCACCTCGCTGTGCTCCGGCGGCAACGAATCGCCACAGGCGTGCATCTGCGCGGCAATGCCTTCGTCCGGCAGGTGCACGACGAATTCGCCGTGGCGCAGAATGTTGGCCGCTGTGTCCTTCATGCGCCCTTCCCCGTTCAAGCGGTTCACGCTGACCATCACCAGCGGCGGGTCCTCGCCCACCATGTTGAACATGGAAAACGGCGCGGCATTGACCACGCCGGTGGGGCCCAGCGTGGTGACCAGCGCGATCGGCCTCGGCACGATCAGGCTGGCCATCAGCTTGTAGCGCTGGTAGGCCGTCAGCGCGGTGAAGTCGATGTTCATGGAATGGGTGTCAGGGCTGCTTGCCGACGATGCCGTCGACGTACCAGTTCATGGTCCACAGCTCCTTCTCGGCCAGGACCTGGCCAGCTGCAACGCGCTGCTTGCCGCCCTGGTCCACGATGGGGCCGGTGAAGGGATGGAACTTGGCCGAAAGGATGGCGGCCTTCTTTTCCTCGAACAGCGCCACGGCTTCCTTGGGGACAGAAGGGCCCAGCGGCGCAAGCTGCACGATGCCTTCCTTCATGCCCCACTTGGTGTCTTCGGACTTCCACTGGCCAGCCAGCTTCTGGCGCACCTTGTGCACGTAGTAGACGCCCCAGTTCAGCGTGTTGGCGCTGAGGTGGGCGGTGGGGCCGAAGCGGGTCATGTCCGAGTCCTGGCCGAAAGCCCACACGCCCTTGGACTGGGCCAGCTGCACGATGGCCGCGGAATCGGTGTTCTGGTACATCACGTCCGCCCCCTGGTTCATCAGCGTGAGCGCGGCTTCGCGTTCCTTGGGCGGGTCGTACCAGGCGCTGATCCAGATGACCTTCGCGGTGATCTTGGGGTTCACGCTGCGGGCGCCGAGCACAAACGCGTCCAGGTTGCGGATCACCTCGGGAATGGGGAATGACGCGACGTAGCCCAGGATGTTGGTCTTGGTGCGCTTGGCAGCCAGCACGCCCAGCAGGTAGGCGCCTTCGTAGAAACGCGTCTGGTAGACGCCGAGGTTGGGCGCGGTCTTGTAGCCGGAGCAGTGCTCGAAGGTGATGTCCGGGAAATCCGCCGCCACGCGTGCGGTCGGGTCCATGAAGCCATAGGACGTGGCGAAGATCATCTTGCAGTCGTCCTGAATCAGCCCACGCATCACGCGCTCGGCGTCCGGCCCTTCCTGCACCTTCTCGACGAAGACGGTCTGCACCTTGTCGCCGAATTCCTTCTCGATCATCTTGCGGCCGAGGTCGTGCTGGTAGGTCCAGCCGATGTCGGCCACCGGGCCCGAGTAGATGAAGCCGATCTTCAGCGGCGGGTTGGCCGCGCGGACAGGGGCAGACGACAGGGAAAGCGCCGGAGCGGCAAGGCCCAGGCCGGCGGCATGGAGGAAATGGCGACGTTGCATGGCGGGCTCCAAGGGAACAACAAGGGTTGGCGACCAGGTCCAGGCCGCTTTGGAAGCTTCACGCATGCAAGAAGTATAAATCTTGTATACGTGAATTTCACTCACCGTATGCAATGTGTGTGCCAGCGAATTCACACCTTTCGCCCATGGCTTTGCCTCGATCTGAGGATCACGGCCGGGGAAACCCACTCCGCCTCAGTGCGTCCGCACAAGTCTTGTGCACACAAGATCGCGCATGCAGTGCGCCATGGGCGGCTAATCTGGTATACATGAAGCCCTCCAGATTCCCGCTTCAGCGCCGCCGTGAGCCTCTCCAAGAAAGCCGACACCGCCTACCTGGCGATCCGCCGGGCCATCATCGAACACGCGCTGGTCCCCGGCACCAAGCTGCCGGAAGACCCGCTGGCGGAACAGTTCGCGGTAAGCCGCACGCTGATCCGCGCCGCACTGGCCCGGCTCGCGTCAGACGGGCTGGTGGAGATCGGCAACAAGCGCACGGCCACCGTCGCCCGCCCCAGCCTGGAAGAAGCCCGCGCGGTGTTCGAGGCGAGGCGCTGCATCGAGGCGGAGATCGTGCGGCTGGCCGTTGCGCGCCTGAAGCCCGGCGCCATCCAGATGCTGGAAGCCCATGTGCGCGAGGAAGACGCGGCGGCCGGCGCCAAGCAGGGCACGGCCTCGATCCGTCTGGCTGGCGAATTCCACATCAAGCTGGCCGAGATGGCCGGCAACCCGGTGCTGGCACGCTACCTCTCGGAGCTGGCCACGCGCTGCTCGCTGATCCTCGCCGTCTACGGCCGGCCGCATTCGTCCGACTGCGCCGTTAACGAGCACCGCGACCTGATCCAGGCGCTGCGCGAGAAGAACGCCGAGCGTGCCGTCAGCCTGATGGATGCGCATCTGCACGGCATCCAGGACCGGGCGCTGCTGCCCGAGCGCCAGGCGTCGGACGAGGACCTCGGCAGCATCCTCGCGCCCTACGCGAAGGCGGCGGCAGACACGGCCGGCAAGCCTTAGCTTAAAGGAACCTCAATGCGCCGGCTGCTGGCTGCCGGCCGCAATCGTCTCCAGCCGCGCCACCGCTTCGGCCGGCAGTTGCAGCTCAGCCGCCGCCAGGTTCTCGTGCAGGTGGGTGACGGACGAAGTGCCCGGGATCAGCAGCAGGTTTGGCGAGCGCTGCAACAGCCAGGCCAGTGCCACCTGCATCGGCGTGGCAGCAAGCGAACTGGCCACGTCCGACAGCACGCCGGACTGCAGCGGCGTGAAGCCGCCCAGCGGGAAAAACGGCACGTAGGCGGTGCCTTCGGCGGCCAGCTGGTCCAGCAGCGCGTCGTCTGCGCGCTTGGCCAGGTTGTACCGGTTCTGCACGCAGGCGATGGGGCAGATCTTGCGGCCTTCCGCCACTTGCCTGGCCGTCACGTTGCTCAAGCCGATGTGGCGGATCAGGCCCTTTTGCTTCAGCTCGGCCAGCACGGTGAGCGGTGCCTCCAGCGAGCCTTCGGCCGGGCCGTGCACGTCGAACATGGCGCGCAGGTTGACCACCTCCAGCACGTCCAGGCCCAGGTTGCGCAGGTTGTCGTGCACCGCCTGCTGCAGCGCCTCGGCGGAAAGCGCGGGCATCCACTCGGCGTTCGGGCCGCGCAACGCGCCCACCTTGGTGACGATGGTCAGGTCGTCCCGGTAAGGGCGCAGCGCCTCCTTGATGATCTGGTTGGTGACATGCGGGCCGTAGAAGTCGCTGGTGTCGATGTGGTCAACACCGCTCTCCACGGCGGCGCGCAGCACCGCCACGGCGGCTGCGCGGTCCTTGGGCGGCCCGAAGACGCCGGGGCCGGCCAGCTGCATCGCGCCATAGCCCACGCGCTTCACTGGCCGGTTGCCGAGTTGGAAAGTGCCGGCTTTGTCGATTGCGTTCATGAGGTTTCCTTTCGAAGTGGGCTCACTGTAGGCAGCCAGGCCGCGTACGATAAGTACCCTCAATGCGCACGGGCCGTGCGCTGAATCGAACAATCGAAAGGGAACTGCCATGGCGGAATCGCTGGCCGACCTGGCGCTTTTCGTGGCCGTGGCCCGCGCCGGCGGCTTTCGCGAGGCGGCTCGCACCGCCGGCATCAGCGCCTCGGGGCTGAGCGAGGCGGTGCGCCGGCTGGAGGCCAGCCTGGGCGTGCGGCTGCTGCATCGCACCACCCGCAGCGTCGTGCCCACCGAGGCCGGCGCTCGGCTGCTGGACCGGCTGGCGCCAGCGCTGGTCGAGGTCGAAGCCGCGCTGGACGTGGTCAACGGCTTCCGCGACCGCCCCGCCGGCACGCTCAGGCTCAACGTGCCGGCCAGCGCCGCACGCCTGGTACTGCCGGCGCTGGTGCCGCCCTTCCTTGCCGCCTACCCGGACATCCGGCTGGAAGTGACGGTCGACGAAAGCTTCGTCGATGTGCTGGCTGCCGGCTGCGACGCCGGCATCCGCTACGACGAGCGGCTGGAGCAGGACATGATCGCCACGCCCATCGGCCCGCGCCAGCAATGCATGGCCACCGCCGCCTCGCCCGCCTACCTCGCAGCGAGAGGCCGCCCCGAGCACCCGCGCGACCTGCTGCAGCACGCCTGCCTGCGCGGCCGCTTCGCCAGCGGCGCCATGCCAGGCTGGGAGTTCGAGCGCAACGGGGAAGTCATCACGGTCGACCCCACCGGCCCGCTGGTCGTGCGCGTGGGCGGCGCAGGCGTGGACCTCGCTGTCGACGCAGCCATCGCCGGCTGCGGGGTCATCCACCTGTTTGAAGGCTGGCTGCAACCGCACCTGGCCAGCGGCGCGCTGATACCCGTCCTCGAAGACTGGCGCCGCCCCTTCACCGGCCCCTTCCTCTACTACCCCGGCCGCCGCCACCTGCCCGCGCCGCTGCGGGCGTTCGTGGACTTTGTGCAGGCGGCGCAGCGCGAGGCCTGAGCGTCAGAAGAAACCAGCCAGGAAGGCCGCTGCCTCTGGCGACAAACCCACGATCTTGTTCGTCGCCTGCCGGTAGAACTTGAAGTTCAATTCCGTCTCCGGCCGGCCGTCGTTCCAGTCCGAAAACACCTCCAGCTCCGCGCGGCCCAGGCGACGCTTGGCGAGCCCGGTGCGCGCCACGGTGATGCTGACCCGTGGGGTCTGTCGCTCGACGCCTGGCATGCGCGGCACCGCCGCCGCCGCCGTCACGACACCACGCGCCACCAAGCCCATGCCACCTTCGTTCTCGCTGGCGAACAGGTAGACCACATCACCCACCGCAATCGTCTTGCCGCCGTACATGGTTTTCTGGCGGGGGAAGTCGAAGGTCTTGGCCCGAGGGTCGGAGATTTCGGTCTTGATGGCGAATGTCATGGGCAGGCGGCCACAGGGAATGGCCGCTCTTACTGCAGCCGCCAGACGTATTTCACTTCGTGGTCATATGGCGCCCCGGTCTTCTTGAAAAGTCCCGGGCACTTGAACTTTGCAATGGTGGCCCTGTCGAGAATTTTGTGCGCTCTGGTAGACCCCGAAGAATTAACGACATCCGCGTCTGTCACCACGCCCTCTTCGTCCACATGAACGCGAATTACAGTCACGCCAGTCGCCTCTGCACGTATGGCTTCCTTGGGGTATCCATCGCGGTTCATGCACTCCATGGCTGCCGGAGAAATCACATGTCGCTCGGACGCTTCCTCTGCATGGATCACCTGCGCGGACATCACGAGAAAAATCGCACAGCCCCACTGCGGCAGCACGGTTCGGAATCTCAGCGCTGCGTGCACCGCAAGATCGTTCTGGTTCATCAATAGCCCCGGTTTGGGTTCACAAAGTCCAACTCACAGTTTTTACGCCACCTCGCAATGCTCCCCGCCACCACCGCCGCGGCCGTCCCCATGTCCGTCGGCCCCGAGCAATGCGGCAGCACCGTCACCCCCGGATGCTTCCATTGCCACTCGCTCGGCGGCAACGGCTCAGTCGCAAACACATCGAGCACCGCATGCGCAATCTGGCCGCTGACCAGCGCCGCCCGCAAGGCCTCGTCCTCCACGATCCGCCCGCGCGCGAAGTTGATGAGTTGCGCGCCGCGTGGCAGCCAGGCCAGTCGCTCGGTGTTCAACAGGCCGGTGGTTTGCGGCGTGAGCGGGAGCAGGCAGACGAGGATGTCGCAGGCGGTGAGCATGGGCTGCAGTTCATCGTCGCCGGCAAAGCAGGTCACGCCTTCGATGGCCTTGTGCTTGCGGCTCCAGCCTCGGACCTGGAAATTGGCGGTGAGCAGGCGGCGGGCGGCTGCTTCGCCAAGAGCGCCGAGGCCGAGCAGGCCCACGGTGCGTTGGCGGGCGGGCACGTAGGGCTGAGACTGCCAGATGGCCTCGGCCTGCTGGCGGGCGTAGCGGGGCATGTCGCGGTGCAGGTAGAGCGTCCAGGCGAGCACGGCTTCGGCCATGGTGTCAGCCAGCTGCGGGTCGACCAGGCGGACGATCTTCAGCGGCGTGTCACCCAGCTCTGCCACCAGCCGCTCCACGCCGGCCCAGACGCTTTGCACCCATTGCAGCGCCGGAAGCTGGCGCAGGTCTGCAGGCTCCGGGTTGGCGACCACGGCGACGGTGCAGGTGGCGCGTTCTTCGGCGCTCAATGCGTCGAAGCGCACGACGCGCTCGCCTGGCATGGCTTGCTGCAGCGCCTGCACCCAGGCATCGGTTTCACTGTCGCCAGCGCGGGCGACAAAGGGGATGGCGCCTGCCGTCATGCGGCGTACACCGCATCCAGGTCCGCGAAGCCCTTGACCTCGATCGGGTTGCCCGAAGGGTCCAGGAAGAACATCGTGGCCTGCTCGCCGGGCTCGCCGCGGAAGCGGATGCTGGGTGCGAGTACGAACTCCACACCTGCGGCGCTGAGCCGGTCCGCCAGGGCTTGCCAGGCAGGCAGTGCCAACACCACGCCGAAATGCGGCATGGGCACCATGTGTTCGCCCACGCGGCCGGTGTTGGCGACAGCAAACGGTTCGCCCAGGTGCAGCGAAAGCTGGTGGCCAAAGAAGTCGAAGTCGACCCAGGTCTCGGTGCTGCGGCCTTCCTCGCAGCCGAGCAGGCCGCCGTAGAACTGCCGGGCCTCGTCCAGGCTGCGGACGTGGATTGCCAGGTGAAACAGTGAGGTGGCCAAGAGGCGCTCCGGTGGGTGAAAAGCAAGCCCCAAGGGTAGCGCGCCCGGCCCGCCCATGCCCCAATGTGCGGTAACGCACAGACCGGCCGCGCTTCCACGCGTACAAGCCATGTCCTCACAACGCTTCAGAAAGCATTTTTTCATGGCCAACAACATTGCCGCTCACAAGCACCGCACCCGCCTCCATGTGCTGCGCGACCGCGTGAAAGCCGCGCTGCGCGACACCAAGCGCGGGCTGGCCGGTGCCAAGGAGCGGCTGGCGATGCACCAAGCCAATCGCGCCGCCTACCGCGCCGCGAACCCCTGAGATCCTGGCCCACTGCGGCCACCTCTCCGGCGCCTGCCGAGCCAGCTCGCAGGCGCCCGCAAACAGTTTGACCCTGGCCCCGCGGGATGCGGCAATCCAAGGTCCACTGCCACTTTGCGAAAAACAGCCTCGCGCTGTCACAAACTACCGGGCCGCTCCGTCTAGGCTTCATGCCGACTGATTCGAGCCAGCCCATGACCACCACCCCTGACGCCTTCGCCGCCACGCGCCCGCGCCTGCACGCCATTGCCTACCGCATGCTGGGCACGCGGGCCGACGCCGAGGACGTGCTGCAGGACGCGTGGCTGCGCTGGCAGCAGGCGGACCAGGCGGCGCTGCAGTCGGCCGAGGCCTGGCTGGTGACGGTGGTCACGCGGCTGTCCATCGACCGGCTGCGCGCCGCCAAGGCCGAGCGGGCCGACTACATCGGCTGCTGGCTGCCCGAGCCGCTGGTGGAGGTGGAAGAGCGCACGCCGGAAACTGTTGCCGAGTTGGCCAGCGACCTGTCGGTTGCCTTCATGTGGGCGCTGGAGCGGCTGACGGTGGACGAGCGCGCCGCCTTCCTGCTGCGCCAGGCCTTCGACCGCGACTACGACGAGATTGCCACCATGCTCGGCAAGAGCGAGGCCGCCTGCCGGCAACTGGTGCACCGAGCCACCGAGCGTGTGCGCCAGGGCCAGCGGCGCTTCGAAGTGCCACGCCACACGCACCGCGAGCTGCTGGCGAAGTTCATGCACGCAGCGCAGAGCGGCCAGACGCAGGCCATGGAAGCGCTGCTCGCGGCAGACGCCGAATTCGTGGGTGACGGCGGCGGCAAGATGCCCGCGTCTTCCAAGGTGCTGCAGGGCGGCCACCGCATTGCCAACCTGTACGGCGTGCTGCCGAGCAAGGTGGAAGGTGGCGTGGCATACCGCCTCGCCGAAGTCAACGGCGAGCCAGGGCTGCTTCGCTACTTCGGCGGCAAGCTGGAATCGGCCCAGGCCTTCGTGACCGACGGCGAGCGCATCGTCGCGATCTACGTGGTGCGCAACCCGGACAAGCTGCAAGGCATCGCGCAGCAACTGCATTGAGCGCACCGCGAGATTTTTCGGCAAGGCTGTCACAGGCGCCCAGGTCGCCGCGTCTTGATGAGTGAGAGGGCCGCAATCGTGCTGGCCCGGCTTCACGAAAGACTGCCACCATGACCGCCCACGCCCCCCGCGTCGCCTATTCCCAACTCGCCCCGCAAGCCTTCAAGGGCCTCTACCAGGCCTCCGGCGCGCTGCGCAAGGACCGCCTGGGCGCCCGCCTGGTCGAGCTGGTGTTCCTGCGCGTCTCCCAGATCAACGGCTGCGCCTATTGCATGGACATGCATTGGCGGGACCTGGTCAAGCTGGACGCCGACCCGCGCCACCTGAACGCCGTCGCCGGCTGGCGCGAAGCGCCGTTTTTCAGCGAACGCGAACGTGCCGCGCTGCGCTGGGCCGAGCTGGTGACCGACATCCCGCACAAGGACGCCAGCGACCAAGAGTTCGCGTTGCTGAAGGCCGTCTTCTCCGACGAGGAGATTGCCGACCTGGCCTTTGCCATCGCCATCATCAACGCCTGGAACCTGATCAGCGTGAGCATGCGCAACCCGCTGCCGGAACAGGCCTGAGCCACACCGGCACCCGGCTTGCCGAGAGACCGCATCGTCGGTTTCAAGGCATCTCATGCACATCGGCACCGCCGGGTGGTCCATTCCCAAAGAGGTGGCGACGGCATTCTCGGGCGAGGGCCAGCACCTGGCGCGTTATGCGCGGGTGATGAACTGCGCCGAGATCGACACGTCCGCCTACCGCCACCATGCGCCGGAGGTCTACGCCCGCTGGGCGGCCATGACGCCGCCGGGCTTCCGTTTCGCCGTGAAGCTGCCGCAGGCCATCACGCACGAGGCACGGCTGCGCCGGGCGCGCAAGCCGCTGCAGCAATTCCTCCACGAAGCGAGCGGTCTCGGGGACAAGCTGGCGGTGCTGCTGGTGCAGTTGCCACCATCGTTCGCCTTCGAGGCCAGACCGGTGCGCAGCTTCTTCGCCTTGCTTGCAGAGCTGTACGCCGGCGCTGTGGTCTGCGAACCGCGGCATGCGAGCTGGTTCACCCCTGCGGCAGACCGCACGCTCGCCAGCCTGAAGGTCAGCCGCGCTGCCGCAGACCCGGCCAAAGTGCCCGAGGCCGCCCTGCCCGGCGGCTGGCTGGGCCGGCAGGGCGACGGCAGCGGCGCACTGCTCTACCACCGCTGGCATGGCTCGCCCCGCGTCTACTGGTCCCGCTACGAAGATGCATGGTTGCGCCAGCAAGCCCGGGCACTGCGCGCCTGGCCGGCCAGCGCCGATTGCTGGTGCCTGTTCGACAACACCGCCGCTGGCGGAGCGCTGCCGAACGCGCTGGCACTGCAGGGCTTGCTGCAAGCCTGAGCTGCGTCGACGACGAAGTGGCAGGCGATCAGGCCAGCCGCCGCGGCCGGGGACGCAGCGCCGCCAGCACCACCAGCGCCAGAGCGCCCAGCGCGTAGGCACCGAGCTTGCGCGCATCGGCGTGCCGCGCGTCACGGTAGCCACCGTCAATCGCGTGGCCTTGCGTCGGCGCGAACAGGTTGCCCGCACTCACCGCCGCCGGGTCGGCATGGGCCAGCGAACGGTCCATCAGGCCGTAGGTGGTGCTGGCGACCAGGTCCGGTGCCAGCGCATGCGCCAGACGCGCCGGCCAGGCCACGGCGCCAATGCTGACGGTGGGCCGCGGGTTGTGCACCAGATCGACGAACAGCAGCGCCACCTCGCGCGGGTCCACCAGCGGTGAAGGCGGCTTCAGGTGCTTGCCTGTGTAGTTGGCGCCGTGCGTGAAGCCGGGCGTGTCGACGAAGGTCGGGTAGACGGCACACACGTGCACGTCCGGCAGGTCGCCCAGTTCGGCCCGCAGCGCCTCGGTGAAGCCGCGCAGGCCGAACTTGCTGGCGGTGTAGGCGGTGGCAAAGGGCGAAGGCGTCCAGCCGCCCAGCGAGATCATGTTGATCAAGGTGCCCTGCTGGCGTTCGCGAAAATGCGGCACCACCGCGTGCGCGCCGTTCATGTGGCCGATCAGGTTGGTCTCGATGATGCGGCGATGCGCCTGCGCCGGTGTGTCCTCGAAACGACCGACCGCGCCGACACCCACGTTGTTGATCCACACGTCAATGTGGCCAAAACGACCGATGGCCGCCTCGGCCAGCGCCTGCACCATGGTCGCATCGGTCACATCGGTGGGCACCACCAGCACCTCGGCGCCAAATTGCCGGCACTCGGCCGCAATGCCTTCCAGCCCCTCTCGGCCACGCGCGGCCAGCACCAGCTGCGCGCCATCGCGGGCAAACGCCAGCGCCCCGGCCCGGCCAATGCCGCTGGAGGCGCCTGTGAGCACGATGACCGGCTGTGCGACGGGCCGATTGACCGGCGCCGATGGGCTGGAGGACATGGGATCTCCCTGTTGGGCTGAAACGTGGAATGGCTGGCGGTATCAGGCAAACCGTGTTCCCGACCGCTTGAAGCGCCACCGCCCGGCCCCACATGGCCACGATGCCCATCCTCTTGCTGACCGCCCTGCTCCACCTCTACATCGGCTGGCGCATCGCGCCGCAGTTGCCAGGACCCTGGGCCAGCGGCCTGCTCATCGCCGTGCTGGTCGCCTCCGCAATGCTCATTCCGGCCGCCTTCTTCGGCCGCAAGGCCCGCGCGCGCAGCAGCGCGGACCGCTGGACCTGGGCCGGCATGACCGCTTTGGGCCTGTTCTCGATGCTGTTTGTGCTGACGCTGCTGCGCGAATTCGTGCTGCTGGCCGCGATGCCGTTTGCCTCGCTGCCGCCGCTGGCGGCAGTCACCGCCGAGACCGTGCCGGTGCTGGCCTTGCTCGGCGTGCTGCTGGGCTTCCTGAACGCCCGCCGCACAGCGCAGGTGCGCGAGGTAAAGGTGCCGGTGGCCGGGCTGCCGGCCGCGCTGGAAGGCTTCACCATCGCCCAGATCACCGACGTGCACATCGGCCCCACCGTCAAGAAGCCGTATGTGCAGGCCATCGTGGACCGGGTCAACCAGTTGCAGGCCGACGCCGTGGCCATCACCGGCGACCTGGTGGACGGCCGCGTGCAGGACCTGCACGACGACGCCGCGCCGCTGGCCGGCCTGCGCTCGCGCCACGGCACGTTTTTCGTCACCGGCAACCACGAGTACTACAGCGGCGCGCCGGAATGGGTGGCGCTGCTGGGCAAGCTGGGGCTGCGCGTGTTGACCAACGAACACGTGGTGCTGCAACACGGCAGCGCGCAACTGGTGATGGCCGGCGTGGCCGACTTCAGCGCCGGCCACTTCGAGCCCGAAAACCGCAGCGACCCGCAGCGCGCGATGGCCGGTGCGCCGGCCGGCGCAGGTGCCAAGGTGCTGCTGGCCCACCAGCCGCGCAGCGCACCCGCCGCGGCAGACGCCGGCTTCGACGTGCAACTCTCCGGCCACACCCACGGCGGCCAGTTCTGGCCCTGGAACCTGTTCGTGCCGCTGCAGCAGCCCTTCACCGCCGGCCTGCACAAGCTGCGCAACCTGTGGGTCTACACCAGCCGCGGCACCGGCTACTGGGGCCCGCCGCTGCGCCTGGGCGCGCCATCGGAAATCACCTGGCTGCGGCTGGTTGCCGCGAGCTGAGGCATGATGCAGCGGAGCGCTGCACGCCATCCCCAAACTCTCGGCGAGCCGGCCAGGCCGGCAGCTGTCCGCAACGAGGATTTGACGTTGAACACCCCTGACGAAATGCTCAGCCGTGGCCTGCTCACGGCAGACCAGCACCACCAGATCAGCGCCTGGATTCACCATGCCAAGACGCCCGAGGCCATCATGCAGATGCCAGCCCCGCTATGGCAGGCGCTGTCGCTGGCCAGCGTGTTGATGAACGTGGACAGCGAGCTGACCCAGCCGCCGAGCTTCGACCTGGGGGCTTGAGCCGCTGCGCTCAGCCGGCCACGCGCTCGATGCGCTCGAAGCGCATGACCCAGTTGACCTCCCAACTCTGGCCGCCATCGGTCGAGAAGGCCTGCTCCCAGCCGGGCGAGTCGCTGCGGGTGTCGGTCCAGCGGAAACGCACGCGGATGGGCTGGCCGTTGAACCGGTCGTCGGCGTAGAACAGGCCGGTGCCCTGGTCATCGAAGCTGCCCAGCATCGGCGTGTCGAGCTGGTGAGGATGGCGCTGGTCCAGCCACCAGATGGCCCATTGCCGAGTCTCGCCGTCGAACGAGCGAAGCGTCACCGCGCGGTAGCTGCCGGCCGGCAGGTGCAGCAGGTTGTCGTCCACATTGCCGGCGCCGCCCAGCAGCGGCCGCGTCTCGCAGCTGCCGGAAAAGGTTTCCCATTCGTTGCAGCCAGCCAGGCGCTCGCGCAGGCGGCGGTGCTGCACCTGCCAGTGACCGTGGAAGAAGTCGAAGTCGTGGGCGTTGGAAGCGTGGTTCATGGTGTCTCCTTTGAAAACTCAGGCGTGCAGCGCTGAGCGAGAGGTGGGCAGCAGCCGCAGCTGCTGTGTGGGACGGGCAAGCCATGGCGCGAGCGCCGGGCCAAAGCCGGCCCAGGCGTCCAGCGCAGCGAGGTCCGCGAAGATGGCCACGCAGACCAGCACCGACTCGCCTTCGCGCACCGGCAGCGCCGGGAAGTTGTTGGGCGTGGCGTCGGTGACAAACCAGGCTTGCTCAAGCGCACCGGCGTCGGCCAGCTGCCGCGCAAGCGTGTGCCGGCAGAGTGCCAGCAGGTCGCCGCTGGCCGGCGCCGCGAGCGGATGGACGTGGACGGCGCAGGTGCCGGCGGGCGCCGCAACCCGCGGCGCGGGTGCTGCCAAGCCCGCACCAGGCCACGCAGGCCGCAACAGCAGCACATCGTCCGAATCGATCATCGTGGCGTTGGCCGCATCGCGATGCGCCTGCCAGATGGGGCCGCCGTAGAACGCACCCAGGCTGGCTGGCCGGCTGGCCATGTCGGCAAAGCCGCGCAGCCAGACGAAGCGGTCGGCATCGTCCAGGTCGCGGAACTGGCCCAGCACCTTCAGTCCTAGCGCTTCCTGCGGCTCGATGAACTCGCGCTCGAAGAGCCCGATCAAGCGGTCGCGCTGGCCGGGGTGCAGCGTGTACTGGCGCAGCTCGGCGACGGGGCAGTCTGGCGGCGCTGTGGACGAGGAAGAGGTGGCTGTCATCGGTGTCTCCATGGCAATGAAGGCGATGATCGGCGACATAAGATGACACCTTCTGTCATGTTTTAACGCCGTGCGACAAAACCATGAAAGCCAGCCGCCTGCTGTCCATCCTGATGCTGCTGCAGTCCCGCGGGCGGCTCACCGCTGCGGCGCTGGCAGAGGCCCTGGAGGTGTCCGAGCGCACCGTGCTGCGCGACATCGACCAGCTCTCGGCCGCTGGCGTGCCGCTGTGGGGCGAGCGCGGACGGAGCGGCGGCTTCCAGTTGCGCGAGGGCTGGAGCACCCAGCTGACCGGCATGACCGAGCCCGAGGCCAACGCCTTGCTGCTGGCCGGCCTGCCCGGCCCAGCCACCGAGCTGGGCCTGGGCGCTGCGGCCGCATCCGCCCGCCTGAAACTGCTGGCCAGCCTGCCACCCGGCTGGCGCGAGCAGGCCAACCAGGTCGGCGAGCGCCTGCACATCGACCCGGTGGACTGGTACCGCGCGCAGGACACGCCCAAGTACCTGCGCGAGGTGGCCGACGCCGTCTGGCACGCCAGGCGCCTGAAGGTCCACTACGACAGCTGGCGTGGCGCCGTCGAGCGCGAACTCGAGCCACTGGGCCTGGTGCTGAAGGCCGGCGCCTGGTACCTGATCGCACGCAGCACCGGCCAGCCGGGCGCACGCACCTACCGCCTCGCCAGCCTGCTGGACCTGGCATTCACCGGCACGACCTTCCAGCGCCCCCGCAGCTTCAACCTGGCCGAAACCTGGCGCGCCTCCGCCGCCCGCTTCGAGGCCGAGCTGCGCACGTTGCAGGCCCACGTGCGCGTATCGCCACGCGCCCTCGGCTGGCTGCGCAACAGCCGCCTTCCCGCGGTCCCGGTGCCAGGGTCCACCCCGTCCACGGACGATTGGCAGGAAGTGCTGATGCCCATCGAGTCCATCGAACACGGCGCACGGCAGTTGCTGGGCTGGGGCGCCGAAGTGGAAGCGCTGGCACCTGCCGAGTTGCGCGCACTGGTGCTGAGCATGGCGCAGGCGGTGGTGGCGCGACTGGAAGGTCGACCTGTCACCTGAGGGTCAGCCAACCGACACCTGGGCGGCGCACACTTCAGTTGCCATGCGCACGCCGCCGTTGATCGCCATCGAGGCCTTGTTGGCTGCCGCCGAAACCGGCAGCTTCAGCTTGGCGGCGGAGCGCTTGGCGATCAGCGCTTCGGCGCTGTCGCGGCGCATCCAGGCACTGGAGAGCGCGCTGGGCCGGCCCTTGTTTGTGCGTGGGCCGGGCAGCGCGCTGGCATTGACCGCCGCGGGCCGGCAGTACCTGCAGGCGGTGCATGGGCCGCTGCAGGCGATTGCCGATGCCGGGCTGGCGCTGCAGGGCAAAGCCCAGGCGCCGGTGCTCAGGCTGATGGCCTCGCATTCGCTGGCCACCGGCTGGCTGACGCCTCGGCTGGGCCAACTGGGCGACCTGCTGGGCGGCTGCGAGATCGAGCTGCTGATTGGCCGCACGCCCGCCGAGCTGCTGCGCTGCGGCGCGGATCTGGGCTTGCTGGCAGGCCCGCTGGAGGACACCCACGCGACGGAGCTGGCCACGCGCCCGTTGGTGGAACTGACCGCGGTGCCGGTGGCTGCACCGCCGCTGGCGCAGGCCTTCGCAGGCAGCAGCGAAGTCCTGGTACCGCAAGTCCTGGGCTCGCGCCGGTTGGCGGTGCAGGAACCCGGTGACCTCTGGCCGCACTGGGCCCGGGCGGCCGGTTGGCGCGTCGAAGTGGCCCCCAGCGCCAGCAGCTTCGCCACGCTGATGCTGCTGTTCGAAGCCTGCGCCGCCGGCAGGGGCCTGGCGCTGGGCCTGGCACTGCATGCCGAGCGCCTGCTGCGCGAGGGCCGGCTGCAGCGCCTGCCGCTGCCTGCGATGGCGCTGGGCCGACACTACCTGATGGCCCAGCCCGCCCAGCTGCCGGCAGCCCGCCGTCCCCATGTGCGCCGCCTGGGCGACTGGCTGGAGGCCGAGGCGGCCCGCAGCGCGGCGGTGTTTGCGGCGAGCTGACCTTCAACTACCCGGCCGCGCCACGAGCAGGCTGGACGCAGGCCATTCATTGCGCTGCAGCCGCAACCAGCCGGCGGCGATGGCGTCTCTGCCGTCCAAGTGGCGATACTCGAACCACGGGCGCTGGACCTCGGTCCACCAACCCAGCGCTTCCTGCAGCCGCTGGTCAAACTCGCCAGCGCCCCAGTCCGCCACCAGCGCCTGGATCTGGCGCGGGCCCGAAAAGACCTCCGTGGGCACGCGCAGGCCTTGCGCCGCAGCGCCCACCTCGCCGCCATGCGTGCTGCCCACGCACAGCAAGCGCTGGCAGCGCGGTGCTAGCGTGTGCAGCAAGCGCCCGAGCAAAGCCGCGTTGCCAGAGAAGTCGACCACCAGCACCGGGCCGGCCGTGTGCGCAAGCTCGGGCATTGCTTCGTAGCTCACCAGGCGTTCGAACAGCGCCATCTCGCGCAACCAGGCGGTGTTGCGCGCACTGCTCAGGCCGAGCAAGCGGGTGCGGCCGCCCATCAGATGCGCCAGCCCCAGCGCCGTCTTGCTGGCCGCGCTGACGAGGATCAAGGAGCTGCCTGGGGCCAGCTCCAAGGCCAGCCGCTGCGCGAGCGCGAAGGAGGTGATGAACAGCGGCTGCCAGCAGGCCTGGGCCGCCAGCGCGGCCTCGTCGCCAGTGGGGGCTTCACGGTATTGCTGGTACACAGGGTTCAGCCCCGCACGCGCGGGGCCCACCGCGCGCAGGCCTTGCCGTGCCGGCATCACCTGCAGGCGCAACACCGAGGCCAGCGGCCACAGCCCGAACCAGCGCGAGCCCGGCGCAACGCCAGGCAGGCCGGACGCCAGCACCCGCGCATGCCCCCAGGCCGGCACCTGGGCCCAGCCCGCGGCGGCGTCCGCTTCGTCTGGTGGGTAGAGCGACCAGAAGCCCAGCGAGTCGCCCATGGCCGCATAGGTCAGCGTGTTGGCACTCAAGGCCAGCCGCTCGACGGCCAGGTGCAGCTCACCGGGCGCAGCCTCCTCCGGCAGCACCGCCGGCCGCTGCAAGGTCCGGCCGAAGTCCTGCCTGTCGACCAGCAAGCGCCAGCCGTTGCACGGCTCTTGCGGCGGCACCCTCTGCACTCTCTGCCCCATGCTCAACCTCCGTCTTTACAACACCGAGCCGCCATGATGGCCAGCCGGGGCCAGCGCTGCCAACGCATTCGATGCAAGCCGGCTTGCGCCAGACGCAAGCACGGCGGCGAGGCCGCGAACCTGTTGTGCTGTAGGCCTCGGCTGACACCACGGCGCGCTGCGGCCAAGGAGAATTCGGCGGTTGTTTTCTGCAAGGTTCCCGCATGCCCCGGCCCCCCGCTCCCTCAGCCACCATCCCCCCGTCCCGCCAACCCGGACTGCGGCTGCTGGCCGGCGCCATCGGAGCCGCCCTGCCCTGGTTCGCCCAGGCGCAGAGCCTGGCCGACTGCGCTGCGCTGACCGATGACGCCAGGCGCCTGGCCTGCTACGACACCTTCGCCCGCGGCAGTGCAGCGCCAGCCGCGCCAGTTGATACCAAGCCCGCACCCGTGCCGCTGCCGGTACGCAACGAGCCCAGCGCGCTGCAGCAAGTGGCCACCGCGCCCAGCGGCCAGGGCCTGGCCGCGGCCGACTACCTCACCAAGTTCTGGGAGTTGGAACCCAGTGCCAAGCGCGGCACCTTCGTCGTGCGCACCTACCAGCCCAATGCGCTGCTGCCGGCGCATTACTCCAACAACATCAACCGGTTGCCGGCCAGTCCCACGCACGCCAGCGACGGCGTCCAGCAGCCCTACAAGAGCACCGAGGCTGCGCTGCAGCTTTCGCTGCGGGCCAAGGTGCTGGAAGACGCGCTGTTGCCCAATGCGGACCTGTGGGTCGCCTTCAGCCAGAAGTCGATCTGGCAACTGTGGAACAGCGCCGAATCCTCCCCGTTCCGCAGTTCCGACTACCAGCCCGAGGTCATGTACACGGTGCCCATTTCGGACAAGCTGGGCCTGCTGCCATCGGGGTGGCGCTGGCGCATGCTGCAGGCCGGCATCGCGCACGAGTCCAACGGCCAGCCCGACCCGCTCTCGCGCAGCTGGAACCGGGCCTACCTGGGCACCGCCTTCACGCGCGACGACTACGCGCTGCAGGCCGTCTTCAATCACCGGCTGGCCGAGACCGGCACCGACGACAACCCGCACATCACCGACTACATCGGCCACACGGAGTTGAGCGCCTCCTGGTTTCCGGGCGTGAACACCATGCAGCTGGTGGCGCGCACCTCGTTCAAGTCCTGGTCCAAAGGCTCGCTGAAGCTGAGCTGGAGCCACCCGGTGTTCTCGGACAAGCCCGACGGCCTGCGCTGGTACGTGCAGGCCTTCACCGGCTACGGCGAGACGCTGCTGGACTACAACCACCGGCAGACCAGCATCGGCGTGGGCTTCACGCTGTTCCAGCTGTAGGCGACAAGGCGCCCTCGTCGCCGAAGGCCTGCAGCGCAAACTCGATGAAGCCCTTCAGCTTGGGCGAGCGCTGGCGCTCAGGTGCATAGAGCAAATGCATGGGCCGGCTGGGCAGCGCGTGGCCGGTCAGCAGTTGCAGCAGGCGGCCTTCGGCCAGGTCCGCCGCCACCATCACTTCCGGCAGCATCGCAATGCCCAGGCCGGCCAGCGCTGCGCGGCGCAGCGCCTGCGCCTGGTTGACGGCCACCGGCCCGTCGACCGCGACAACGATCTCGCCCCCGCCTTGCGCAGCCGCGAAGCGCCACTGCCGCTCGGTCCAGCGCCATTCGGTGCCGGCCGGGTAGGTGAAGGCCAGGCAGTCGTGGCCCGACAGTTCCTGCGGGCGCACCGGCCGGCCGCGGCGGGCCACGTAGGCCGGCGCGGCGCACAGCAGCAGGCGGTGCTCGCGCAGCGGGCGCGCTACCAGGCGCGGGTTCTCCAGCGTGCCCAGGCGGAACGCGGCGTCGAAGCCTTCGTCCACCAGGTCCACCAGGCGGTCGGTCAGCACCACGTCCACCTTCACGGCGGGATGGCGTGCCAGGTATTCGGGCAACAGCGGCATCAAACACTCTGCGCCGAAAGTGGGCGGCGCGGTGACGCGCAACGTGCCGCCAGGCGTAGCCAGCGCGTCTTCGGCCAGCCGGCCCGCCGCCTCGATCTGGCCCAGGATGTCGGTGCAACGCGCGTGGTACAGCGCGCCGAACTCGGTCAGGCGCTGGCGGCGCGTGGTGCGGTGAAGCAGCAGCGCGCCCAGGCGCTGCTCCAGCGCGCGCAAATGGTTGCCCACCATGGTGGTGGACATCTCCAGGCGCTGCCCGGCGGCGGTGAGGCTGCCGGCGTCCACCACCGCGGTGAACACCTGCATGGCTTGATGAAGGTCCATGCGGGTGATTGTCAACCAAGACTGCAAGGTGATTAAAGATACGGCGCATTGATCTTGATTGGCGTGTTAATGACACTGCAGCTCCCGCCTCAAGGAGACCGCCATGCAGATCATCGAAGCCAAGCCACCCGCCTGGCGCAACCCGCCCGCCGCGCTGATGCAGACCTACGCACCTGCCGACGTCGAATTCGTTGCCGGCCGCGGCGCGCGGCTGTGGGACGCGCAGGGCCGCGAGTACCTGGACGCCGTGGCGGGCGTGGGCGTGAGCCTGCTGGGCCATGCCCACCCGGCGCTGGTGGCCGCCATTGCCGACCAGGCCGGCCGCGTGCTGCACCTGTCTAACCTGTACCACGGCGCGTGGGCGCAGCGGCTGGCCGAGCGGCTGGCGGCGGTGTCTGGCATGCAGCGCGCGTTTTTCGGCAACTCCGGTGCCGAGGCCAACGAGGCGGCGTTGAAGCTGGCGCGGCTGCATGCGCGCAAGCGCGGCATTGCGCAGCCGCTGGTCGTCGTGATGACCCAGGCCTTCCACGGGCGCACGCTGGCCACGCTGTCGGCCAGCGCCAGCCCTGTGGTGCGCGAAGGCTACGCGCCTTACGTGGAAGGCTTCCTGCGACTGCCGTTTGGCGACGCGCAGGCGCTGGCCGATGCACAGGCCGAGCATGGCGAGCGCATCGTCGCGGTGCTGGTGGAGCCGGTGCAGGGCGAAGGCGGCGTGCAGGTGGCGCCGCCCGGTTACCTCACCGCGCTGCGCACGCTGTGCACCCAACACGGCTGGCTGCTGATGCTCGACGAGGTGCAGACCGGCCTGGGCCGCACCGGCCGCTGGTTCGCGTTCCAGCACGAAGGCGTGCTGCCCGACGTGCTGACGCTGGCCAAGGGCCTGGCGGGTGGCGTGCCGATTGGCGCCTGCCTGGCGGCCGGCGAGGCAGCCGAGCTGTTCACGCCCGGCAGCCATGCCAGCACCTTCGGTGGCAACCCGCTGGCCTGCCGCGCGGCCTGCACGGTGCTGGAAGTGATCGAGCAGGAAGGCCTGGTGGCCAATGCCGCCACGCAAGGCAAGGCACTGCTGAACGGCCTGCGCGAGGCGCTGGCGGAGCGGCCACGGGTGAGCGAGGTGCGCGGCCTGGGGCTGATGCTGGGCATCGAGCTGGATGCGCCTTGCCGCGAGATCGCGCTGCGGGCGCTGCAGGAACACCGGCTGCTGCTCAACGTGACCCGCGACAACGTGGTCCGCCTGCTGCCGCCGCTGGTGTTGCAGCGGCAGGAGGTCCAGTCCATCATCGGCGCAGTGGCCGCGCTGACGGCCTGATGGCGTTCATTCGTCCTTGAACACCGGCGCGCGGCCTTCCATGCCGGCGCGCACGGCCTCCTGCTGCTGCGCGCCGCCCATCACCTTCTGCTGCTCGCGCGCCTCGGCCAGCAGCACTTCGGCCGGCATCGTCTGTGGCAGCAGGTTGCACAGGCGCTTGGCACCGCGAATGGCTTGCGGGCTGCGCGTGGCAATGCCGGCGGCGATGGCGCGGGCCTCGGCCAGCGGGTCGGCGCAGGCCCGCGTGGCCAAGCCCAGCGCCACCGCCTCTTCGCCACTCACCACGCGGCCGGTGTAGACCAACTCGCGCAACTGGTCGCCGCGCACCAGGCCGGCCGCCAGCGCCATGCCGGCCATGTCCGGTACCAGGCCCCACTTGATCTCCATCACGCTGAGCTTGGCGTCCGGCGTGACCAGCCGAATATCGGCCCCGAGTGCCACTTGCAGTCCGCCGCCATAGGCCACGCCATGCACCGCGGCAATGACCGGCACCGGCAGCGCATGCCAGCCCCAGGCCACCTGCTGGAAGGCGTTGGCCAAGTCATGGGTGCGAGCCGCCAGGTCGTTCATGTTGCCGGCGTCGTGCGAGCGCTGGGCGCGTTCGCTCTCGCCCATCGCGACGAAGCTCGCCAGGTCCAGCCCGGCGCAGAAGGCCCGGCCTTCGCCGTGCAGCACCACCACGCGCACGCGCTTGTCTTCGGCCAGCTGGGCGATCGCGCGGTTGATGGCCTCGAACATCGCCGTGTCCAGCGCGTTCATCTTCTCGGGCCGGTTCAACGCGACTTCGGCGATGCCGCGTTCGTCGATGCTGAGGCGCACACGGGCGCTGGTTTCGGTGGGGCTTGTCATCGGGTCTCCTGTGAAGCGGGTTCCGGCCGCCAGCGCGCCAACGCCTCGGCCAGGGTGGTTTCGCCGGGCGCCTCGGGCGGGCGGGAAGGCGTGCGCGAGAAGCGTGGGGCCGGCGCGGGCTGCGTCAGGCCGTCGAGTTCGACAAAGGTCTGCCGTGCCTGGTTGTGTCGGTGCTGCGGCGCCTCGTCCCAGTCCAGCACCGGGGCGAAGCAGGCATCGGTTCCTTCGAGCAGTGCGCACCATTCGTCGCGCGTGCGGGTGGCGAACAGCGCTGCCATTTGGGCTTTCTGCGCGGGCCATTGGGCTGGGTCGAGCTGCGCGTCGAACACGGCATCCGTCATGCCGCAACGCTGGCGCAGCTCGGCGTAGAACTGCGGCTCGATGGCGCCGATGGCCACGAACTTGCCGTCCGCGCAGGCATAGCTGTCATAGAACGGCGCACCGCCGTCCAGCATGTTGCTGCCGCGCTGGTTGCTCCACTCGCCGCGCGCGGTGTAGCTGTACATGAAGGCCGACAGCAGCGCCGCGCCATCGGTCATTGCCGCGTCCACCACCTGGCCGCGGCCGCTTCGCTGCGCCTCGTTCAGCGCGGCCAGCAGGCCCACGGCCAGCAGCATCGCGCCGCCGCCGAAGTCGCCCACGTAGTTCAGCGGCGGCACCGGCTTCTCACCGGCACGGCCAATGGCATGCAGCGCCCCGCTGATGGCGATGTAGTTCAGGTCATGCCCTGCTGCATGCGCCAGCGGCCCGTGCTGGCCCCAGCCGGTCATGCGGCCATAGACCAGGCGAGCATTGCGCGCCAGGCACAGCTCCGGGCCCAGGCCCAGCCGCTCCATCACGCCGGGGCGGAAGCCTTCGATCAGCGCATCGGCCTGGTCGATCAGCGCCAGCGCCGCTTCGATGCCCGGGGCGCTGCGCAGGTCCAGCGCCAGCTGCGCGCGGCTGCGGGTGGTGATGTCGGTTGGCACCACGGGCACGCCCGGCCGGGTGATGCGCAGCACGTCCGCGCCCATGTCGGCCAGCAGCATGGCGCAGAACGGCGCCGGGCCCAGCCCTGCGAATTCCACGACCTTGAGTCCTGACAACGGTCCGGCCATGCCTTGGGTCCTGACTGGCAATGAGGGAGTGCCATCTTGGCCGAGCACGTCGCAGCGAGCCATCGGCGTAAACAATGAAAAGTGCGGCTC
This sequence comes from Ideonella sp. FW305-24, assembly GCF_058788035.1. Lineage (NCBI taxonomy): Bacteria > Pseudomonadati > Pseudomonadota > Betaproteobacteria > Burkholderiales > Sphaerotilaceae > Ideonella > Ideonella sp. FW305-24. The sequence goes on from NZ_JBYTAI010000019.1 coordinate 92,315, forward strand.
AACGCAGCTGCAAGGCCTCCAGCCGCGCCCGCAGCATCGGCGGCAACTCGACCGGCCTCCGGCTCTCCTTGTCGATGCAGACCAGCACCGCGTCCGACACGGCATGGCAGAGCGTGCCGTCGAACAAGGCCGTGCGCATCGGCATCGCGCTGCGGCCGATGGGGCCGGCGCCGCTGGCCAGTTGCCACTCGCGCGGCGGCGGGGCCACGCGCAGGATGCGCAAGCGCACCTGGGCCACCAGCGCGTGCATCTTGCCCGTGGCGGGCAAGCCCTCGGCCTGGCGGTGCAGCAACTGCATGCGGCCATGCTCGACGTAGCGGGCCAGCGCCAGCGCGTCGGTCTGGCGCTGCGGGTCCAGGTCGCTGAAGCGCGTGGCGAGCGTGGAATGCATCGCATAGGCCTCGGGGCCGGCCTGCAGCGCAGCCGGGTCGTCACCGCCCGCGGGTGAACCAGCCAGCAACTCGCCTGAGGGCGGCGGCTGGTCCTGCAGCGCGGTGGCCAGCAGCGCCGCCACGTCGCCCGGCAGCGGGCAGGTTTCGCCCTGCTGCCAGGCGCGCATCTCGATGTCCTGCAGGCCGATGCAGCGCCCGGCCTGGAACAGCCCGCTGGCCAGGCGCCAGCGCTCGCCTTCCACCGCCAGCAGCCGCAGCCCGGCCTGCAGCGGTGCCGGGTAATGACCTTCCTCGATGAAGTGGGTGACGAGCTCGGAGGGCCGCAACATCGGCGCTTCTCGGCGCCAGCTCTGCGCGCCGAACAGTGCCATCTGCCACTGCTGGCGGGCCTCGATGTGCAGGCCGATCACGGCGCTGTTGTTCAGGTGGCCCAGCGTGTCCACGTCTGCATGGCGCGGATGCAGCGTGGTGTGCCAAGCATAGGCGGCAGGGTCGAGTCGCCAGGCGGGGTGTCTCATCGGTGACAGCAAGCTCGCGGTGCAAAGAGGCATCTTAGAGGCGCCGGCCGCCAAGCAGGCCAATCCGGGGAAATGCGAGCCCGGGCCGGCAGGCGGTCCCGGCATCTGCCAACATGCACGCCTCTGTTGAGGCCCTCTTTCAGGATGTCCCGATGCAAGTCCAAGAAGCCATTGCCTCGCGCCGCTCGGTGCGCGATTTCCTGCCCACCCCCGTGCCGGGCGAGACCATCCGCCGGGTGCTGACGCAGGCCCTGCGCGCGCCTTCCGGCGGGAACCTGCAGCCCTGGTACCTGCACGTGGTGGGCGGCGAGCGGCTGGACGCGCTGAAGGCACTGATGCGCGAGCGCCTGGCCGCCGGCACCGCAGAAGAAGCCGAGTACGACGTCTACCCCCGCGAACTGCTCTCGCCCTACCGCGACCGGCGCTTCCAGGTCGGCGAGGACATGTACGCCACCATGGGTGTGCCGCGTGAGGACAAGCCCGCCCGCCGCCGCTGGTTCGCCCGCAACTACGAATTCTTCGGCGCCCCACTGGCCCTGTTCTGCACCATGGACAAGCGCCACGGCCCACCGCAATGGTCAGACGCCGGGATGCTGCTGCAGACCCTCATGCTGCTGCTGCGCGCCGAGGGCCTGGACAGCTGCCCCCAGGAAGCCTGGGCCGTCTACCCACAAACGCTACGCGAGTTCCTCGGCATCCCGGAGGACCGCATGCTCTTCACAGGCATGGCCATCGGCTACGCCAACACGGCACACCCGGTGAACTCGCTGGTGGCGCAGCGTGCGCCGCTGGAAGAGGTGGTGAGTTTCGAGGGGATCTGAGGCGCCGGGTCGCTATCAACGGCCGGCCAGCAAGTCCACATAGGCGTCCTGCACCAACTGGTCTGGCGCCACGCCGAGCTTGCCCATCAACGCATGCGCCTCGGCCACGCCGTCCGCCTCGGATTCTTCAGGCGCCAACACAACTTCGAGTTCGAGAAAGTCGCCCAGTCCCAGCACGCAGTCCAGGTGGATGCGGGTGCGGCCGGCGATGAACAAGGTGCGCTGCTTCTGCACCCGCCCGACGACACCATGCGCCAGCTTCAACACCTCGCGCAGGCTGTCCGGCGATTCGGTTGGTGAGCGCTGGTAGAAGCTGGTCTTCGGGCCTGCGCTGTCGGCCCGCTGGTAGAAGATCAGCTCGCCGCGGCCGTCCGCGAACTGGCGAAGCTTCAGCCGGCCCTGCGCGCACGCGAAGAAGCTGTCGTCCTGCTGGATCAGCGTCGGCCCTTCGTCGGCGACTGACGCGGCGAGCGGCAACAGCGCCTCGACGCTGGCGATGCGGGCCTTGATTTCGATGTTGCGGTTCATCTCTCTGCAGCCTCGGGTTCGAGATTCATCTCATACCTGAACTCGCCACCCTCGGGCTCCCCCACCTTTCGCCAACCTTTGCGTTCGTAAAACCCGCAGGCCCTGGTTGTCACGCCGGTGGTCAGCCACAGCAAGGGCAACTTCACCGACCGCAGCCAGGCCAGCATCTCGTCGTGCAAACGTCCGCCATGGCCAAGGCCCTGCGCGTTCGGGTGCACGAACAGCGCCCAGATATTGCCGGTCTGCACATTGCCGATCGCGAAGGCGACGATGCCGCCTTCCTGCTCCACCACCCAGCCGCGGCCGGTCTGCTCGATGGCCTCGATGACCTCCTCGTCCGAGATGCGGCCAGGGGTCAGGGTGTTTTCGGTGACGGCGTAGCGGACGGACCAGATGCCAGGCAGATCGGTGCGGATGGCTTGGCGCAGGGTGAATGCCATGTGGTCACCCTGGCCGCACAACTGCTGTAAGAAGTCTTGCCATGCCCATCGTCTTGCTCCCTGTCGATCAAGTTGCCGTCGCGCACTTTGCCATGCACCCGGACAGCAGTCATGCCTCAGGCATGGGGTCCACCATCAGCGCTGCGGCAAAACTGCAAATGGCCTCGGCAGCTTGGCGGGAATGTGTCTGAAGCAGGAAGTGCGGCGCGTTGAACGACGCCCACTGCAGATCTGCCTTCAACTGGCGAACGCGTTGGCCGGCCGCGGCAGGAACCACCCAATCCTGCGTGGCCTGCAAATACAGCATCGGCACAGCCACCTGCTGCAAAGCGCTGCCGGCATCGACGGCCAGCACGGCTTTCAGCCGCGCACGCAGCGCTTCCACCGAGACAGAAGCCAGCGCTTCGGCCAGGGCTTGCTGCAGCGCGGGGCTGGTCCAGCGTCCCATCAAAAGCCGCCCCAGCCAGGCCGAAGGCACAGCGCGCATCGGCAGCCAGCGCATGACGCTTCGCAGGCCTGAGGCCCAGGGATGCGGATTGCACGCGAAAGTGCAGGACAGCACGACACCACGCAACATTGGCGGACGCTCCGCCGCCAGCAGCAACGCCACGGGCCCCGAAAACGATTCGCCCAACAGCACGTACAGCCGATCCCGGGGAAGTTGCGCGCGCACGCGGTCGACCAGTGCTTCGTAGCCGGCAGGCAAGGTCGTGGGATAACGCATCACCAACGCTTCGCAAGTTGCGGGCAAGGCAGCCAGGAACGGTTCAAGCAAGATCCCGGTGCCGTCCAGCCCAGGCAGCAAGACCAGCGTAATCAACCGGCGTCCTCCGCCGGCACGACCAGGCGCATCGGTCGGTGAGGCGCGCTCGCGCTCATCACGCGGCGTGAACAGGTGTCGCCGACGTGTCAGGCGCCAGTCCCGCCAGTACCGCGGCCAGGCGGTCCAGGTTCTGCTCGTTGGCCACCACGACAAAGGCGGCGATGCGGTCGCATTCGGCCTCGGTGTCGAAACGCTGCTGCCAGTGCACCCTGGTCTGTTGCGTGCCGACCGGCTCCAGGCGAAGCGTCATTTCGAAGTGGTGGCCGGAGAGGTGGTCGAACACGATGAGTTCGGGGGCGACGACCTGGGCAAACACGCTTTCGTTCGGGAAGTCGCTGCCGTCCGGCGCGTGCATCACGAAGCGCCAGCGGCCGCCGGGCCGGAAGTCGAACTCGGCGAAGGTGTTGCGAAAGCCTGCCGGGCCCCACCACTGCGCGAGTTGCGTGGGGTCCGCAAAGGCCCGGAACACCCGCTCGGGCGGCGCATCCAGCAGCCGGTGGCTGAGCATGTCGCGGCCATGCTGGCCGATGGCGGGCAGCGCGACCGCAGGCGGGGTGGCGGGTTCGGACTTCATGGCAGAGATGCTACTGCGACCTCGCTGGCGGCAGCGAGCTTGCGGGCCGCCATCCAGTCACCTCGGCTCCGGCATCCACCCCGCGCCGGCCAGGTGCCTGCGGCAGGCTGGTTGTGGCGCCGCGCAAACAACCTTGGGGGTTGCCCCTTGCTGGCGTGCGGGCATCGCCAATTCGGTGTTACGGTGTGCCAACCAGGAAGCTCATTGAAGCCCTCTACACGCTCATCCCAGCCTGCGCCAGTGCGCATCGACCCCTTGCGCAACGCCTTGCTGGCCACGGTGGATGCGCTGCACCGCCGCCGGGCCGACCTGGTGAGCGAATCGCTGATTGAGGCCTACGTGGCCGCGTTCTGGATGGAATGGGCTGGCGGCACGCTCAAGCTCACCGAAACCGGCCAGAACATCTGCAAGCAGCTGCGCGCTGCAGCGAGGGTCGCATGATCCGGCTGCAGATTGCCATCCAGCTCGACTACGAAGTCTCCGCCACCGGCAGCGACTTCGTCTTCAACATCCACGCCGCGCAAACCGCCCGCCAGCATGTGCTGGACGAGCAGCTCACGCTGAGCCAGCCGGTGGCCTACCGCGTGGAGAACGAGCCCAGCAGCGGCAACCGCCTGCTGCGCTTCAGCGCCCCACCCGGCCAGCTGCAGGTCAACTACCGGGCCACGCTGGACGTGCACCACTTCATCGGCTCGCCCGAGCTGATTCCGGAAGTGCCTGTGGCCAAGCTGCCGCCCGAGGCGCTGGTCTACATCTACCCCAGCCGCTACTGCCCTTCCGACCGGCTGCACCAGCTCGCGATGCGCGAGTTCGGCAGCCGCTGGCAGGGCTACAGCCGGGTGCAAAGCATTTGCGACTGGGTGCGCGAGCGCACCACCTTCGCGTCCAACACCAGCACCTCGCAAACCTCGGCGCTGGACACCTTGCTGGACCAGACCGGCGTGTGCCGCGACTTCGCGCACCTGATGATTGCGCTGTGCCGCGCGATCAACATCCCGGCCCGCTTTGCCACCGGCATCGACTACGGTGCCGACCCTGCCCTGGGCCCGACCGACTTCCACGCCTACGTCGAGGTCTACCTCGGCGACCGCTGGTACATGTTCGACCCTTCGGGCACCGCCATTCCAATGGGCTTCATGCGCTTTGGCATTGGCCGGGATGCTGCAGACACCGCGTTTGCAACCATTTTCGGCGGCGTCAAGACGCATGCCCCGGTGATCGACATCCAGGCCATCGCCGGGGCCGACGGGCGGCTGCGCCAGCCCTTCCACTGCGGCCGCGCGCTGTCGACAGACGGCTAACCGCCCTGGCCCTCCGGCCCGCTGGCAGCCGCCTGCACGGCTTCCTGCTCACGCTGCTGCGCCACGGCCAGCAGCGTCTGCTCATAGGCAGTGCCAAACTCGACCCGCGTGAGATCGCGGTAGCGGTAGCTGCGGCCACCCAGCTCCCATTCGGCTTCGGGACTGAGCCGGCGCAGCGCATAGGCCTCTTCGGTGCTCATGCGCAGCGCGCCGACCTCCACCGCATCCGGATCCACCAGTTCCTCGGTCAGCACCACAACGCCGAACATCGCTTCGGCCGACGCCAGCAGCTCGCGCATCGAGCCCAGTGCCAGCTGCCGCAGCGGCTTGGGGTACTGCTCCTTCAGCGCCAGCGCCCGCTGCAGCATGTCCAGGCGAGAAAAGTCCGTGGCAATGGTCTGCACGTCCTCGCGCCGGAAGACGATGTAGCCGTCCAGGTCCAGCCGGCTGCTGACCTGGTGCAGCACGACAAAATCGTCGCTGTCGGCCACCAGGAAGCCGTGCCAGGGGGTGTCGTCCAGGCTGCGCAGCAGCTCGACCAGCGGCAGGTTGCCGATACCAAAAGGAGAGTGCATGGCGATCAGGATTCAGCTTGGCTTCGTTGTAACACGCCCGGCCTGAAAGCCGCGGCGGGCGCACTGCCGCGGTGGGTCGCGGCCCTCAGGGTTGCCCCTGATCAAGCCCTTGCGCGCGTTGTTCCGTCCGTAAGAACCGCAGTCCTGTCCAAGTCCGCGGCGATACGCTTGCCTATGCTTCCTCAAGCCTTTTGCCTGAGGACCGCTGCGTGAAGAACCCGCCCATTCCTGCCCTGCCGACGGTGCAAGCACCGACGCTGGCCATCGCCAACAGCACCGACCGGTTCCCGATCCGCCGGGTGTTCTGCATTGGCCGCAACTACCCGTGGCCGGGCAGCGCCACGCTGGCCGGCACCCCACGCGAAGCGCCGTTCTTCTTCATGAAGCCGGCCGATACCGTGGTGCCAGCCCAGGGCCTCATCGCCTATCCCCCGCTCAGCGAAGATTTCTGCCATGAGATCGAGCTGGTGGTCGCCATCGGCAAGGCCGGCGTGAATGTGCCGCCGGAGGCAGCGCTGGACCATGTGTGGGGCTACGCCGCCGGCCTGGACCTGACGCGACGGGACCTGCAGCTGGAAGCCAAGCAGGCGGGCCGACCATGGGAAGGCGCCAAGGCCTTCGATGCTTCCGCGCCCTGCAGCCCACTGGTACCGGCGCACATCAGCGGCCATCCGACAAGCGGCACCGTGTGGCTCGCGGTGAACGGCGACCAGCGGCAGCATGCCGACCTGGCCGAGCTGATCTGGCCGGTGCACGAGCTGATCAGCTTCCTGTCCCGCTCGGTGACGCTGCAGCCCGGCGACCTGGTCTTCACCGGCACGCCGGCCGGTGTGGCCGCGCTGCTGCCGGGGGACGTGATCGAAGCCGGCATCGAAGGCGTGGCTGCATTCAGCGTGACCATCGCCCCACGGTGAACGCCATGGCCAAACTCGCCATCGTGCCGACGCTTGCCATGCAGCAGCGCAGCGACAGCCCGGACTTCTACATCCGCGACCGGGACGAGCGGCCAGCCACCACCACGCCGCACCGGCACGACTATTTCCAGATCCAGATCAACCGCGGCGGCGACACGGTGCACCACATCGGCGGCGCGATCCGCCCGTTCCCGCGCCACACCGTGGCCTTCATCCTGCCGCACCGGCTGCACCTCATTCCGCACCCAGTGGATGCCGACTTCGTCGTCATCAACTTCACCCAGGAATTTTTCGTGCAGCACATCCGCTGCGACCCGCTGGACCTGGAAGACATCCCGCTGGCAGAGGCGCCGGAACTCGCCCCCTTCCGCTTCCAGGAACACCTGGACTTCACGCTGGACAGCAGCGATTTCGCCGAGCTGGAAACCCTGGTCGCGAAGATGCGCGCCATCGGCGCGACACGCCAGGTCGGCTCCGCACTGATCCTCAAGGGCCACCTGCTGGCGCTGATTGGCCGCATCTGCAACCTGTACCAGAACCAGCTGCTCGCGCTGGCGGCAGACAAGGCCGAGAAGCGCGGCCGGCGCGACGCACTGGAGCGCGTCACCAAGTACATGCGCGAGCAGATCGGCAACCCGGCGCTGTCGCTGAAAGACGCCGCCGCTGCCGCCTTCCTCACGCCCAACTACCTGACCCACCTGCTGCGCAAGGAAACCGGCAGCACCTTCACCGACCTGGTGCTGGACCGCCGCATGCGCCTGGCCCGCACCCACCTGATCAACACCTCCAGCTCGATCAGCCAGATCGCCGAGCACTGCGGCTTCTCGGACGAAGCCTATTTCTCGCGCCGCTTCAAGAAGGCCTACGACCAGTCACCCAGCAGCTTCAGGCGGCAGCACCAGGGCGGTTGAGGCGCCGCCCCATAACCCAAAACCAAGGAGTCACGCATGACCCATCCCTCGCCCCCAAAAGTTGCCCTCGTCACCGGCGCCGGTAGCGGCATCGGCCGCGCCGTTGCGCTGGCGTTACTCGAAGACGGCTTTGCCGTCGTGCTGGCCGGCCGGCGTGCCGAGCCGCTGCTCGAAATCGCCGAAGCCGCCAGGCAGCAGGGCCAGCAGGCACTGGCGGTGCCGACCGACGTGCGCGACGCCGCCAGCGTCACCGCGCTGTTCAAGGTCATCGAGACCAGTTTCGGCCGGCTTGACGTGCTGTTCAACAACGCCGGCGTCAACGCACCTGCGGTGACGGTGGATGAGCTGCCACTGGAGGCCTGGCAGAACGTGATCGACACCAACGTGACCGGCGTCTACCTCTGCGCGCGCGCCGCGTTTGGCCTGATGCGCCGGCAACTGCCGCAGGGCGGCCGCATCATCAACAACGGCTCGATCTCGGCCCACACGCCGCGCCCGCTCAGCTGCCCCTACACCGCCAGCAAGCACGCGGTGCTGGGCCTCACCAAGGGCCTGGCGCTGGATGGCCGCGAGTTCAACATCGTCTGCAGCCAGGTCGACATCGGCAATGCGCTGACCGAGCTGTCGGCCCGCATGACCAAGGGCGTGCGCCAGGCCAACGGCAGCATCGCCGCCGAGCCCATGGTGGACGTCAGGTACGTGGCAGACGCCGTGCGCTACATCGCCGGCCTGCCGCTGTCGGCCAACGTGCTGAACATGACGGTGATGGCCAGCCACATGCCGTTTGTCGGTCGCGGCTGAGCAAAGGACACACGCCATGAAACCTGACATCCTGCAACTCAACCCGATCCTGGTCCCGGTCATCAACGACCAGCTGAACGCGCTGTACGCGGTGCACCGGCTCTACGAGCAGGCGGACCCGGACGCCTACCTGCGCGAACACGGCGCGAAGATGCGCGGCGTCATCACCGGTGGCCACACCGGCATCAGCAAGGCAATGATGGAACAGCTGCCGGCGCTGCAGATCGTCGCGGTCAACGGCGTGGGCACCGATGCGGTGGATCTCGCCTACGCCCGTGCGCGCGGCCTGCCGGTGGCGGCCACGCTGGGCGCGCTGACCGAAGACGTCGCGGACCTGGCCATTGGCCTGCTGATCGCCACCTGCCGCGACATCTGCACGGTGGACCGCTTCGTGCGCGGCGGCGAGTGGGTGAGGCGTCCGCAGCCCAGCGCCATCCGCCTGGCGCGGCGCTTCAGCGGCATGCGCGTGGGCATTGTCGGCATGGGCCGCGTGGGCCGCGCCATCGCCATCCGCGCCGCGGGCTTTGGCTGCCCGGTCGCCTACACCGACCTGCGCGCGATGACCGATGTGCCGTGGACCTACATCGCCGACCTGAAGGAACTGGCCCGAAGCAGCGACGCACTCGTGCTGGCTGCCGCCGCGGACAAGGCCGAAGGCATCGTCGACGCCGCGGTGCTGGACGCGCTCGGGCCCGACGGCTTCCTGGTCAACATCGCCCGCGGCCGGCTGGTCAACGAGCCGGACCTGGTCGCTGCCCTCACGTCAGGCCGCATTGCCGGCGCGGGGCTGGACGTGTTTGCCGACGAGCCGCATGTGCCGCCCGCGCTGCTCGCGCTGGACAACGTCGTCTGCCAGGCCCACCGCGCCAGCGCCACGCACGAGACGCGCAAGGCCATGGGCGAGATGGTGCTGGCTGCCATCGCCCAGGCGCTGGCGGGTGAACGGCCTGCCATGAGCCTGACGACCTGAATCGCTTCAACCACAACACCGGAGACAAGACATCATGAAGTTCAAGCAACTCGGCGCCATCGCCATTGCCCTCAGCTCGCTGGCCGCTGCACTCGGCAGCGGCCAGGCTGCAGCGCAGGCCTACCCGAGCCGGCCCATCACCATCATGGTGGGCTCCACGCCCGGCAGCACGACGGACGGCCTGGCGCGCGCGCTGGGTGCCGTCATCACCAAGGAAACCGGCCAGCCGGTGATCGTGGACAACCGCGCCGGGGCCTCCGGCGGCATTGCCGCACAGGCCACCGCCCGCGCCGCACCGGACGGCTACACGCTGTTCATCACCACCAACACCACGCAGGCCGCCAACCCGCATCTGTTCAAGAAGCTGGTCTACGACCCGATCAAGGACTTCACGCCCATCGGCCAGATGGTGCAGGGCTACATGCTGATGGTGGTGAGCCCGACCTCCAAGGCCAAGACCGTGGGCGAATTCATCGCGCTGGCCAAGCAGTCGCCAGGCAAGCTGAGCTTTGGCGCCGGCAGCTCGTCGGCGCGCATCGGCGTGGAGCTGTTCCAGCACATGAGCGGCACGCAGCTGACCTACGTGCCCTACAAGGGCAACCCGCAGGCGGTCATGGACCTGGTCGGTGGGCAGACCGACGTGATGATCGTCGACCTGACCACCAGCCTGCCGCAGGTCAAGGCCGGCAAGCTGCGCGCGCTGGGCGTGAGCAGCCCCACGCGCTCGCCGTTGGTGCCCGGCGTGCCGACCATTGCGGAATCCGGTCTGCCAGGCTACGTGGCCAACCACTGGAACGCGCTCTATGCGCCAGCCGGCACGCCCACCCCCATCGTGCAGCGCCTGAACGAGCTGATGCGCAAGGCGATGGCGACCGATGCGCTGCGCGAGTTCGCCGAACAGAACGGCATGGAAACCCACCCGACCTCGCCGCAGGAACTCGCCAGCTTCCAGCTCGCCGAGCTGGACCGCTGGGGCAAGATCATCAAGGACGCGGGCATCCAGCCCGAGTGAATCAGGAGGCCGCCAGCTTGAAGGTGGACATGGCACCCACCAGGTGCTCGCTCTGCTCGCGCAGGCTGGAGGCGGCCGCGGCGCTCTCCTCGGCCAGCGCGGCATTCTGCTGAGTCGATTCGTCCAGCTGGGCGACCGCCTGGCCGACCTGCGCCACGCCGCTGCTCTGCTCGGCGGTGGCCAAGGTGATCTCGCCGACGATGTGGCTGACGCGCTGGATCGCACCGACGATCTCGCTCATGGTCTCGCCAGCGCGGTCCACCAGCGCCGAGCCCTGCTCCACCTGCTCCACGCTGGTGGTGATCAGGGTCTTGATCTCCTTGGCAGCCGCTGCGCTGCGCTGCGCCAGGGCCCGCACCTCGCTGGCGACCACCGCGAAGCCGCGGCCCTGCTCACCGGCGCGAGCCGCTTCGACCGCGGCGTTCAGCGCCAGGATGTTGGTCTGGAAGGCAATGCCGTCGATCACCGTGATGATGTCGGCAATCCGCTTGGAGCTGGCATTGATGCCGCGCATCGTGTCCACCACCTGGCCGACCACCGCGCCGCCACGGCCGGCCACGTCGGATGCGCCTTGCGCCAGCACATTGGCCTGTTGCGCATTTTCGGCATTGCTGCGCACGGTCGAGCCGAGCTGGTCCATGGTCGCGGCGGTCTGCTGGATCGCGCTGGCCTGCAGTTCTGTGCGCGCGCTGAGGTCCGCACCGCCGTGTGCGATCTGCTCGGTGCCGGTGGCAATGGAATCCGCCGCACGGCGCACCTCGTTGACGATGCGCGACAGGCTGCCCTGCATCGCACCCAGCGAAGCGAGCACGCTACCCTGCGGTGCCTCGTGTGCGCCGTCCAAGTCGGTCAGGTTCCCTTCGGCAACGCGGCTTGCGACCCGGCTCAGGTCAGCCGGCTCGGCGCCCAGCGCCTTGCGAAGGCCGCGCACGATCAGCCAGCCGGCCAGCACCGCGGCGCCAAGGGCCAGCAAGCAGGCCGCGATCAGCAAGATGCGCTGTTGGCCGTACTGGACCTGGGCTTCTTCCTTCAGTTGCGCTGCACGGGATTCGGTGTAGTCGGCATAGTCCGTCGTGGCCTTGGCCAGCGCCTTGATCAGCGGCCGACACTCGGTGTTCATCTTCGCGATGGCGGCATCGTGCTCGCCCTTCAATGCCAGGTCCACGATGGCCAGCGCCACCGGACCGTAACGCTGCTCCACCTGGTCAATGGCAGCGACGTGCTGGCGGGCAGCCTCGGACACCCCGCTGGTCGCGACCATGGCCTTCAGCTGCGCCAGGCTGCGCTGCACCTCGGCATGCGCTGCCTTCACCTCCTCGTCCTCGGAAGCCAGGTCGGCCGGCGCAGAAACCAGCACCAGGTTGCGAGCCGCAATGGCGCGGCGGTCGACTGCGATGCGCAGGTGCGAGGCCACCGTGGCGCGTGCGCTCACACCGTCAACATGATGGACAAAGCGCGCATTGGCATCGCCAAGGTCCTTCAGTGCCAGGGCAGCCACGACGGCCACAAGGGCGGCGAGGATGCCAAAGGCCAACGTGAGCTTGGCGCGAATCGTCAGGGAGCGGTGTGTCATGGCTGTCTCTTCTTGGTGGTGCAAAGGGCCCGCGCGGAAGCAACGCGGCTTGCTTGGTCTACAGAGACTTCGGCCACCCAGTCGACCAACTGAATGATGGCAACTGCGCACGACTCGCCACCTGCGGTGTGCTCGCCGTCACTAATTCACGGTGGCCGCGTTTTCATGCGGCACCCCAAGAGGGCGCAAGCGCCGGGATGACCGCACTTTCGAGCGCCTGGGGGCTCTGCAGTGTTCCGAAATGAGGGCCAAACATGGCACTTTGTCTCGCTTTCCACTGGGTGCTCCGATGGAATAGTCAAGTTCGTGACACCGGGTCTGCACCCGGTCAAATTCGGGCATGGCGCCTCAAGTCGAGGACCAGCCCGCCGATGTGAGGCCGTATGCCTGCTTCCACCATGCCTTCTTCGCCCGTCGCTCCCAGCGCCGCCACCACCCTCATCCAGCGGCTCGGCCGCATGCATGGCAGCGGCATGGGCCTGGCCGGCGCGGCCGGCATGTTGCTGACCGGCGGTGTCCAGGCCGGGCCGCTGCTGGGCGGCGTCGCGCTGCTGGTCGCAGGCGCCTGGAGCGACTGGCAGCGCGCGCGCCGCCGCTCGTCAGACCACGACAGCGCCGCCGCCTTCGTGGCCGGCACCGATCGGCTGGGGCAGGACGTGCTGCCGGTCTGGAGCGCCCACATCGAAACCTCGCGTGCCCAGATGGAAGATGCCGTGGCCGCGCTGTCGCAGCGTTTTGCCAGCATCGTGGACCGGCTGGACCAGGCACTGAAAGCCTCGGCCCAGGACGGGGACCAGGGCGTGGGCGCCGTATTCGACCAGAGCAACCGCGACCTGCACGGCGTGCTGGACACCCTGCGCGAAGCCATGACCAGCAACAGCGCCATCCACGCCGAGGTGCAGTCCCTGGGCCATTTCGTCGGCGAACTGCTGGAGATGGCAGCCGAGGTCGCCTCCATCGCCTCGCAGACCAACATGCTGGCGATCAACGCCGCGATCGAGGCCGCGCATGCCGGCGAAAACGGCCGCGGCTTCAGCGTGCTGGCGCAGGAAGTGCGCAAGCTCTCGGTGATGTCCGGAGAGACCGCCCAGCGCATGGCCGAGAAGGTGCAGGTCATCAGCGAAGCCATCAAGACCACGCGCAGCAGCGCCGAAGCTTCATCCCAGCGCGGGCAGGCCTCGGCGGCCGAGGCCGAAACCTCGATCAACGGCGTGCTGGGCCATTTCCGCAGCGTCACCGAAGGGCTGGAAGCGTCTTCCGAAGTGCTCAAGCGCGAAAGCGTGGGCATCCAGGGCGAGATCGTCGAAGCACTGGTGCAACTCCAGTTCCAGGACCGCGTGAGCCAGCGCATGACCCATGTGCGCCACAACATCGAGCGCCTGCCCATGCTCCTGAGCGCCACCCGCAGCCGCTTCGAGGCGGCTGGTGAGCTGCAGGCGGTCGACAGCGCCGCATTGCTGGCCGAGCTGGAAAGCAGCTACGCGATGGCCGACGAGCGCAACACCCATCAACGCAGCCACGCGGGCAGCGCGGTCGCCGCGCCCGCCGCAGCCGAAGAAGAAGTCACCTTCTTCTGATCCGCCCCATTCCGACCTCGTCTCTCAGAACTCAAAGGGAATCCATCCATGGCCAAGACCATCATGATCGTCGACGACTCAGCCTCGCTGCGGCAAGTTGTCGGCATTGCGCTGCGCGGCGCCGGCTACGACGTGATCGAAGGCTGCGACGGCGTTGACGCGCTGAAGAAGCTGACCGGGCAGAAGGTCCACATGATCATCAGCGACGTGAACATGCCCAACATGGACGGCATCAGCCTGGTCAAGGCGGTCAAGCAGCTGCCGGCCTACAAGTTCACGCCCATCGTGATGCTGACCACCGAATCGGCCGGCGGCAAGAAGGCCGAAGGCCAGGCCGCGGGCGCCAAAGCCTGGGTCCTCAAGCCCTTCAACCCGCCGCAGCTGCTGAGCGTGGTGCAAAAGCTGGTGCTGCCATGAGTGGCGGCGGGCAAGCGGTGCTGGCCATCGAAGGCGAGCTGACGATCTACCGCGCAGCCGAGCTGTGCGAAGAACTCCAGGCCGCGCAAGCCTCGGCCGCGGCGCTGGAGATCAACCTCGCAGGCGTGACCGAAATGGACAGCGCCGGCGTGCAG
>NZ_JBYTAI010000020.1:0-106005 GCF_058788035.1 Ideonella sp. FW305-24
GACGAGAAGGGCGACATCAAGAACGGCGCCCTGACGCTGTACACCTACAAGGGCGACGCCCGCGAGCAGATCGCCGTCATCCACTGATCTCGGCTTCCGCCGAGTCCAAGGCCGCCTCCGGGCGGCTTTTTCATTTCGCCGTGCGGGAACCGTCGGCGAACGTTTGAAGCCATGCCCCATGGCTGCCTAAGCGCAGCGACCCGCGCAAACCTCCGGCCCGATGAACAACGCCAACCTTGCCATTTTGACCATTGCAGCACTGGCCACCCTGGGCGTGCTGATCCGACCCTTCAAGCTGCCGGAAGCCGTCTGGGCCGCTGCCGGTGCTGTGCTGATCGTGGTGTTCGGCCTGCTGCCGGTGCCCGATGCGCTGCGTGCGATTGCCAACGGGAACGATGTCTACCTCTTCCTGACCGGGATGATGCTGTTGTCTGAAACGGCCAGGCGCGAAGGCCTGTTCGACTGGGTCGCCGGTCATGCCGTGCACCATGCGGCGGGTTCGCCACGCCGGCTGTTTCTGCTGGTCTACGGGGTCGGGATCGTCGTGACGACGTTTCTGTCCAACGATGCCACTGCGGTGGTGTTGACCCCGGCCGTCTTCGCCGCGGCGCGCAAGGCCAGGGCGGAGCCGCTGCCGTATCTGTTCATCTGCGCGTTCATCGCCAACGCAGCCAGCTTCGTCCTGCCCATCTCCAACCCGGCAAACCTGGTGATGTATGGCGATCACGTGCCTCCGCTCGGGCAATGGCTTGCCAGCTTCGCCTTGCCGTCCCTGCTGTCGATCTCGGCCACCTACGTGGCACTGCGGTTCAGCCAGCGCCGGCATCTGGAGCAGCGCTGCGATGTGGCGCCCCCGCCAGATGCGCTTTCACCGGGCGGCTGGACGGCGCTGCTGGGGCTGTCAGCGACGGCGGTGGCGCTCACGGCCGTCTCCCTGCTGGACAAGCCGCTGGGGCTGCCCACCTGCCTGCTGGGGGTGCTCACCACTGCGGCGGTATTGCTTCGCGGGCGGTCAACGCCCTGGGCTGTGGTCAGGGACATCTCCTGGTCCGTGCTGCCGCTGGTGGCGGGCCTGTTCGTGCTGGTGGAGGCGCTGAACAAGGCCGGTGTGACCCCCATGCTGGCCGCGGCGCTGCAAGACAGCGTCCAGGCCGGGGAACGTGGCGCTGCTGCGGGCGCAGGGGTGCTGCTGGCCGTGGGCTCGAACCTGGTCAACAACCTGCCAGCCGGCCTCATTGCCAGCACGACGATTGCCCACGCCCACCCGCCGCAGATCGTTGTTGACGCATTGCTGATCGGCGTCGACCTGGGCCCCAATCTGTCCATCACCGGCTCGCTCGCGACCATCCTCTGGCTCTCCGCGCTGCGCCGCGAAGGCGAAGATGTCGGCTTCCTGCAATTCCTGAAGGTGGGGGCGCTGGTGATGCCTCCCGCGCTGCTGCTGGCGATCGGCGCGCGGCTGCTGATGGGCTGAGATCAAAAGACCATGGCCTGTTCGAACTGCTGCTGATGTTCGGCGCCGTCATGCTCCGGGCGCCATGGCAGTGATGGGCCTGGCGGCGCTGGCGCACAAAAAGAAACGGCCCTGGACATCGTCAGGGCCGTTCATCTGTAGAACATTGTCTTTTCCGGGTGCCTCAAAGGGGCGACCGGGAACCGTTTGGACGGCTCAAAGCAAGTTCGCGTGGCGGAGGGGGCGGGATTCGAACCCGCGGTGGGGATTAACCCACACACGCTTTCCAGGCGTGCGACTTAAACCGCTCATCCACCCCTCCGCAGGGCAGCCCACGATCATAGCGGATTTGTGGGCGTTTTCAAAAGCACGGTGTGGGATTTTGGTGCCGCACGGCGCTGCGGGTTCGTCGCTTGCTTCGGTGGCAGGGCGGTGGCGAGCAGGACGACAGCAGTCGTCTGCGTGCGACGCGACAGTGAACTCGCGTGTGCTGTCATCGTTCAGCCCTACACTTCGCCCTTCGTTTTTTTCCTGTTCCGCCCGGGGCCGCCGCCATGCAGCGCTTTCACTTTCCCATCGTGATCATCGACGAGGATTTCCGCTCGGAAAACACCTCCGGCCTGGGCATTCGCGCGCTGGCCGACGCGATCCAGAAAGAGGGCTTCGAGGTCATCGGCGTGACCAGCTACGGCGACCTCTCGCAGTTTGCCCAGCAGCAGAGCCGCGCCAGCGCCTTCATCCTGTCGATAGACGATGAAGAGTTCCAGACCGGCGACGAGCCGGTGCCGGCAGTGTTGAACCTGCGCAATTTCATCAGCGAGATCCGTTTTCGCAACGCCGAGATCCCGATCTACCTGTACGGCGAAACGCGCACTTCGGAGCACATTCCGAACGACATCCTGCGCGAGCTGCACGGCTTCATCCACATGTTCGAGGACACGCCGGAGTTCGTGGCCCGCCACATCATCCGCGAGGCCAAGAGCTACGTCGACAGCCTGGCGCCGCCGTTCTTCCGCGCGCTGATGGACTATGCACAGGACGGTTCCTACTCCTGGCACTGCCCCGGGCATTCCGGTGGCGTGGCCTTCCTGAAGAGCCCGATCGGCCGCATGTTCCACCAGTTCTTTGGCGAGAACATGCTGCGGGCCGACGTCTGCAACGCAGTGGAAGAGCTGGGCCAGTTGCTGGACCACACCGGCCCGGTCGCGGCCAGTGAGAAGAATGCGGCGCGCATCTTCAATGCCGATCACTGCTTCTTCGTCACCAACGGCACCAGCACCAGCAACAAGATGGTCTGGCACCACACGGTGGCGCCGGACGACGTGGTGCTGGTGGACCGCAACTGCCACAAGTCCATCCTGCACAGCATCATCATGACCGGCGCTGTGCCAGTCTTCCTGACACCCACGCGCAATCACTACGGCATCATCGGCCCGATCCCCGAGAGCGAGTTCACCAAGGCCTCGATCCAGGAGAAGATCGCCCGCCATCCGCTGCTCAAGGGCGTGGACCCGGCCAGCGTGCGGCCCAAGATCCTGACCGTGACGCAAAGCACCTACGACGGCGTGCTCTACAACACCGAGTCGATCAAGGGGCACCTGGACGGCTGGGTCGACACCATCCACTTCGACGAGGCCTGGCTGCCGCACGCCGCATTCCACAAGTTCTATGGCAGCTACCACGCGATGGGCAAGAACCGCCCGCGCCCGAAGGAGGCCATGGTCTATGCCACGCAGTCCACGCACAAGCTGCTGGCCGGCATCAGCCAGGCTTCGCAGGTGCTGGTGCAGGACTCGCAGACGGTGCAACTGGACAAGCACCTGTTCAACGAGGCCTACCTGATGCACACCTCGACCTCGCCGCAGTACGCCATCATCGCTTCGTGCGACGTGGCCGCGGCGATGATGGAGCCGCCCGGCGGCACCGCGCTGGTCGAAGAAAGCATCCGCGAGGCGCTGGACTTCCGCCGCGCGATGCGCAAGGTCGACAAGGAATACGCGGCCGACTGGTGGTTCACCGTCTGGGGCCCGGACGAGCTCGCGCCACACGACATTGGCAAGCCCGATGACTGGGTGCTCAAGGCCAACGAGGAGTGGCACGGCTTCGGCAACCTGGCGGCCGGCTTCAACATGCTGGACCCGATCAAGTCCACCATCATCACGCCGGGGCTGGACATGTCCGGCAAGTTCGCCAAGACCGGCATCCCGGCGTCCATCGTCACCAAGTTCCTGGCCGAACACGGTGTGGTGGTCGAGAAGACCGGCCTGTATTCGTTCTTCATCCTGTTCACCATCGGCATCACCAAGGGCCGCTGGAACACGCTGCTGACCGCGCTGCAGCAGTTCAAGGACGACTACGACCGCAACCAGCCGCTGTGGCGGATCCTCCCGGAGTTCTGCGCCGCGCATCCGCGCTACGAGAAGATGGGACTGAAGGACCTGTGCCAGTCCGTGCACGAGGCTTATGCCGAAGGCGACATTGCGCGCCTGACGACCGAGGTCTACCTGTCGGACCTGGAGCCGGCAATGAAGCCCAGCGAGGCCTTCGCCTACATCGCTCGCCGCGCGACCGAGCGGGTCGAGATCAACCAGCTCGAAGGCCGCGTGACCACCGCGCTGCTGACCCCATACCCGCCCGGCATTCCGCTGCTGATCCCGGGCGAGGTCTTCAATCGCCGCATCGTCGACTACCTGCGTTTCACGCAGGCCTTCAATGCCAAGTTCCCTGGCTTTGACACCGATGTACACGGCCTGGTCGCGGAAGACAATGACAAGGGTGAACGCCGCTATTACGTGGATTGCGTGCGCCAGGAAGCGATCTGACGCCTTCTGCTGGCGGGCTGACCTGACCGGTCGCATGGGCTGGGCCGGGTGATGCGTGCACTGATCACCTCGCTGTCACAGGGTGGGCGCCTGATCGTTTCGGGCATGCTGATGGCGGCCGTTGTGCACGCGGCCTTCGTGGTCCTGTTCCTGGCGGCGGGCGTCACCGGCCTGGCGGTCTTCAACGTCTTCGGCTGCCTGCTGTACCTGCTGATGACGCTGCTGATGCGCCAGCCGCGCTGGCGCCGGCTGTGCGAGGCGATGGCCGGCATCGAGGTGGTGCTGCATGCCTGCTTGGCCTGCTACTGGCTGGGCTGGGACAGCGGCTTTCACTACTACCTGCTGCTCATGCTGCCCACGCTGATGGTCAGCACGCTGATGCCGCGGCGCGCCAAATGGCTGGGCTGCGCCGCCTGCGTGCTGCTCTACCTGGGGCTGGACCTGCTGTCGCACCGCGGACCGCCGCCGCAGGTACTGCCGGGTGGCTGGCTGCAGGCGCTGCGCATGTTCAATGCCGCGGCCACGCTGACGATGCTGGCCGGCCTGTCGGCCATCTACTACAACCTGGTGCTGCGGGCCGAGTCCGGCCTGCGCGAGATGGCCAGTCTCGACCCGCTGACCGGCTTGCTGAACCGCCGCAGCCTGGCCGAACTGGCCCACGATCAATTGGCGCGGCTCAACGACGCCAGCTCACCGCTGAGCGCGCTCAGTGTGCTGCTGGGCGACGTGGACCACTTCAAGGCCGTCAACGACCAGCATGGTCATGAGGTGGGTGACCTGGTGCTGCGCGCCATCAGCCAGGCGCTGCAAAGCGGCATGCGGCAAGGCGACCTGCTCGGGCGCTGGGGCGGTGAGGAATTCCTGGTGCTGCTGCCGGGCACCGAGCTGCCGGCCGCGCGCATGGTGGCCGAGCGCCTGCGGGCGCTGGTGCAGGCGCGTTCGCTGCGGCTGCCAGGCGCGGCCACGCTGTTGCCTGTCAGCATCAGCTTCGGCCTTTGCCAGGCTCGGCCGGGCGAGCCGCTGGCGCAGGCAATTGCCCGGGCGGACCAGGCGCTCTACCGTGCCAAGCAGGCCGGCCGCAACCGGGTGGCGCTGGCCGATCAGGTCATCGACACCCAGCCGCCCAGTACCTTGCCGCCCCAAGACTGGGCCGAGCAGGATGCGCCATCGGCGGAAGGCGACGGCCGGGCATGAAAAAACCCGGCCTGGGCCGGGCTTGCGTGGGGACCGGCAGGGCCGGCTTATTCGTCCAGCGGCATGCCGCTCATCACGTGGCTGAAGCCGCCGTCGACGTAGGTGATCTCGCTGGTCACGCCGGCTGACAGGTCCGACAGCAGGAAGGCAGCGACGTTGCCGACGTCCTCGATCGTCACGTTGCGGCGCAGCGGGGCGTTCTTCGAGAAGATTTCCAGCAGCTTGCCAAAACCCTTGATGCCGGAAGCGGCCAGCGTCTTGATCGGGCCGGCCGAAATGCCGTTGACGCGGATGCCCTTGGGGCCCAGGCTGGCGGCCAGGTAACGCACGCTGGCTTCCAGCGAGGCCTTGGCCAGGCCCATGGTGTTATAGGCGGGCACCACGCGCATGGCGCCCAGGTAGCTCAGGGTCAAAAGCGCGGCTTGCGGACGCAGCGAGGGCAGGGCGGCCTTGGCCAGCGCCGGGAAGCTGTAGGCCGAGATGTCGTGCGCGATGCGGAAGTTCTCGCGGGTCAGCCCGTCGAGGAAATCGCCGGCAATGGCTTCGCGCGGGGCGAAGCCGATCGAATGCACGAATCCGTCAAAGCCTTCGGGCCAGGCGGTTTTCAGGTCGGTGAACAGGCGCTCGATTGCGGCGTCGTCGCCCACGTCGCAATCGAATATGAGGCTGGAGCCGAATTCGGCTGCAAACTCGGTGATGCGATCCTTGAAGCGCTCGCCAACGTAGCTGAACGCGAGTTCGGCGCCTTCGCGGTGGCAGGCCTTGGCGATGCCATAGGCGATGGAGCGATTCGAAAGCAGGCCCGTGATCAGCAGGCGCTTGCCGGCGAGAAATCCCATGCGGTCTCCGTGGACGGTAAGGTTGCGGCAGGCTATGCCTGTTCCGCAGTGTTCTTCGATATGCTGCCGCAATTCTCGCATGCAGTCAGGCCCGCGGCTTGCTGAAGCTCTGCCTTCGAGCTACAATCAGACTCTTCGCTAGAATTGCACCGAAGCGCTAGAAAGAGTGGGCGGATTTTTCCAGCCCATTTTTTTTGGCGTTTGTGTTTTCAGCTGCGGTTTTCCGCTGCGTGTTTCTGGCGGTCAGGCGTTTCAAGCGCCTTTTTGCTTCTTACTGGAAGGTATTCGCACCCTGATGAGCTGGAGCCAGGCCGTTGATCGTACGGTGACCGGATTGGGCTATGAACTCGTTGATGTCGAGCGATCGGCAGGCGGGTTGCTGCGCGTTTTGATCGACCGGGTGCCCGGTCGGGCCTACCCCACCGGGCCACATGAGTTTGTCACGGTTGAAGACTGTGAGGCGGTGACGCGCCAACTGCAGTATGTGCTGGAAGTCGAGAACGTCGACTATGCACGGCTGGAAGTGTCTTCCCCCGGGCTTGACCGGCCGCTGAAGACGGCCGCGCATTACCAGCGCTTTGTTGGCGAGCAAGTGCAGATCACGCTCAAGCTGCCGTTCCAGGGGCGCAAGAAATACGAAGGTGTGCTGCAGAAAGCCGAGGAGGCCGAGCAGGTCGCGCCGTCGGCTGGCGAGCAGGCCACCGCCACGGATGAAGCCGGCTGGCAGCTGGTGTTCAACGATGGCAAGGTCGACCAGGTACTGGACTTCAGCCTGGGCGAAGTGCGCGAGGCCCGGCTGGTGCCGGTGCTGGATTTCAAGGGGCGGCGTGGCAAAGCCACCCCGGCTGTGCCGCAGACGGCGGACGGCGACTCGAACGACGGAGGTCAACAAGAATGAACCGCGAAATGCTGATGTTGGTGGACGCGATCTCGCGCGAGAAGAGCGTGGAGCGCGATGTGGTGTTTGGCGCGGTGGAGGCCGCGCTGGCGTCTGCGACCAAGAAGCTGCACGGTGGTGAAGTGGACATCCGCGTCACCGTTGACCGTGACACCGGCGACTACGAGACCTTCCGCCGCTGGCACGTGGTCCCGGATGAAGCTGGCCTGCAGATCCCCGATGCCGAAATCCTGCTGTTCGAAGCGCTGGAACAAATTCCCGACATCGAGGTCGACGACCACATCGAGGAGCCGATCGAGTCCGTGACCATCGGCCGCATCGGTGCACAGGCGGCCAAGCAGGTCATCCTGCAGAAGATCCGCGATGCCGAGCGTGAGCAGTTGCTGAATGATTTCCTCGCCCGTGGCGAGAAGATCTTCGTCGGCACCGTCAAGCGCCTGGACAAGGGCGACATCATCGTCGAGTCGGGCCGCGTCGAAGGCCGGCTCAAGCGCGGCGAGATGATCCCCAAGGAAAACCTGCGCTCCGGCGACCGCGTGCGGGCCTTCATGGCCGGCATCGACCCGCTTGCCCGTGGCCCGCAGATCATGCTGTCGCGCTCTGCGCCTGGTTTCATGGTCGAGCTGTTCGCCCAGGAAGTGCCGGAAATCGAGCAAGGCCTGCTGGAGATCAAGAGCTGCGCCCGCGACAGCGGCTCGCGTGCCAAGATCGCCGTGGTCTCGCATGACAAGCGGGTCGACCCGATCGGCACCTGCGTCGGCGTTCGCGGTTCGCGCGTCACCGCGGTGACCAACGAACTGGCCGGCGAGCGCGTCGACATCGTGCTGTGGTCGGAAGACCCTGCGCAGTTCGTCATCGGCGCACTGGCGCCGGCCAACGTGCAGTCCATCGTCGTCGACGAAGAGCGGCACGCGATGGACGTCGTGGTCGACGAGGAAAACCTGGCGATCGCGATTGGCCGTGGCGGCCAGAACGTGCGCCTGGCGTCCGAGCTGACCGGCTGGCGCATCAACATCATGACGGCCGAGGAATCGGCCGCCAAGCAGGCGGAAGAGTCGGGCTCTATCCGCGCGCTGTTCGTCGACAAGCTCGACGTGGACGAAGAAGTCGCCAACATGCTGATCGGGGAAGGTTTCACCAGCCTCGAGGAAGTGGCCTATGTGCCGCTGCAGGAAATGTTGGAAATCGAAGGCTTCGATGAAGACACCGTCAGCGAGCTGCGCAATCGTGCGAAGGATGCGCTGCTGACGATGGAAATTGCCCGTGAAGAAAAGGTCGACGATGTTTCGCAGGATCTGCGTGACCTCGACGGCCTCAACCCCGCTCTGATCGGCCAACTGGCCGATGGTGGTGTGCACACCCGTGATGACCTGGCCGACCTGGCCGTCGATGAACTGGTCGAGATGACCGGTGTGGACGACGTGCAGGCCAAGGCGCTGATCATGAAGGCGCGTGAACACTGGTTCAACGCCTGAGCGCCCAGCCTACCCGCACGTCCCGCACACGGCACCAAGATCAAGGAAACTCAAGAATGGCTGTGACTACCGTCGCCCAACTCGCCGCGGAGCTGAACCGGCCCGCCGGGACGCTGCTCGAGCAGCTGAAGTCGGCCGGCGTCGCCAAGATTTCGCCTGACGATTCGCTCAACGAATCGGACAAGGAGCGCTTGCTCGACTATCTCCGCATCTCCCACGGCTCCACTGCTGGCGCCGACCGCAAGAAGATCACGCTGACCCGCAAGTCGACCAGCGAGATCAAGCAGGCCGACGCCAGTGGCAAGGCCCGCACCATCCAGGTCGAAGTGCGCAAGAAGCGCACCTTCGTCAAGCGCGACGACATGCCGGGCGGTGTCGAAGATGACGGCGTGGCCGCCGCTGCCGCCGAGGAAGCCGACCTCTCGCGTCGCGAGGAAGAGGCTCGCCTGCAGGCCGAGCAGATTCGCCGGCAGGAAGAAGAGCTGGCCGAAAAGCGCCGCCTGCGTGAAGAGCAGGAGCGCCAGGAGCGCGAGGCCAAGGCCGCCGCTGAAGCCGCTGCCGCCAAGGCCGCCGCCGAAGCTGCCGCGGCCGCCGAAGAAGCCGCTGCCAAGGCCGCCGCTGAAGCCAAGGCTGCTGCAGCCCTGGCCAAGGCCGCAGCGTCTGCATCGGCACCTTCCGGCAAGGGCTCCGCCCGTACCCCTGCGCCGGCACCTGCTCCCGCACCTGCCGTGGTGGCTGCGCCTGCCCCGGCGCCGGTGGCTGCCGAGCCGGTTGCACCGCCCAAGCCCGCGCTGCGCGTGGTGAAGGCGGCCGACACCGAGGCCGAAGAGCAAAAGCGCATGGCCGATCTGGCTGCGCGCCGCCAAAAAGCCGAAGCCGAAGCCTCTGCGATTCGCGACATGATGAATCGCAAGAGCAAGGTGATGATCGCGAAGAAGCCGGAGGAGCCGCCCAAGCCGGTCGAAGTGCCCAAGGAAGGCATCAAGGGTACGATCCACAAGGCCAAGGGCGCGCCTGGCGCACCCGCGACCACGGCCGCCACCGCTGCGAAGCCGGGCGACAAGAAGTCGGTCAAGTCCGAGAAGCTGTCTTCCAGCTGGGCAGACGACGCGAAGAAGCGTGGCGTTGGCGCGGCCAAGCCGCGCACCGATGCGGGCAGCAACCGTCCGGGCTGGCGTGCACCGCGCGGCGGCCGCCGTGGCGACAGCCGCGACATGGGCAACGTCTCGAATTTCCAGGCGCCGATCGAGCCGACCATCCAGGAAGTGCACGTGCCGGAGACCATTTCGGTCGCCGACCTGGCACACAAGATGTCGGTCAAGGCGGGTGAGCTGATCAAGGCCCTGATGAAGCTGGGCCAGATGGTCACCATCAACCAGCAGCTGGACCAAGAGACGGCCATGATCCTGGTCGAGGAAATGGGCCACAAGGCGCTGGCCGCCAAGCTGGATGACCCGGAAGCTTTCTCGGAAGAGGAAGAAGCCGCAGCCTCCGGCGAGGCGCTCTCGCGTGCACCGGTCGTGACCGTGATGGGCCACGTCGACCACGGCAAGACCTCGCTGCTGGACTACATCCGCCGCAGCCGCGTGGCCGCTGGCGAAGCGGGTGGCATCACGCAGCACATCGGCGCGTATCACGTGGAAACCCCGCGCGGCATGATCACCTTCCTGGACACCCCGGGTCACGCGGCCTTCACGGCGATGCGGGCTCGCGGCGCCAAGGCCACCGACATCGTGATCCTGGTGGTCGCGGCGGACGATGGCGTGATGCCGCAGACCAAGGAAGCGATCCACCATGCCAAGGCGGCGGGCGTGCCCATCGTCGTGGCCATGACCAAGATCGACAAGCCGGACTCGAACACCGAACGCCTGAAGGGCGAGCTGGTGGCCGAGCAGGTCGTGCCGGAAGAGTTTGGTGGCGAATCGCCGTTCGTGGGCGTGTCGTCCAAGACCGGCGTCGGCATCGACGAGCTGCTGGAACAGGTGCTGCTGCAGGCCGAAGTGCTGGAGCTGAAGGCGCCGGCGCAGGCAATGGCCAAGGGCATCGTGATCGAAGCCCGCCTGGACAAGGGCCGCGGCCCGGTCGCCAGCGTGCTGATCCAGTCCGGCACGCTCAAGCGTGGCGACGTGATCCTGGCGGGCTCCAGCTTCGGCCGCGTGCGTGCCATGCTGGACGAAGACGGCAAGGCCCTGGCCGAAGCCGGCCCGTCGATCCCGGTGGAAATCCAGGGCCTGACCGAAGTGCCGCAGGCAGGTGATGACTTCATGGTGCTGTCGGATGAACGCCGCGCCCGTGAAATCGCCACCTTCCGCCAGGGCAAGTACCGCGAAGTGACCTTGAACAGGCGCCAGGCTGCAAAGCTGGAGAACATGTTCGAGACCATGGGCCAAGGTGCTGCCCAGGCGCTGCCGCTGATCATCAAGGCCGACGTGCAAGGTTCGCAGGAAGCCCTGGCTTCTTCGCTGCTCAAGCTGTCGACCGACGAGGTCAAGGTGCAGATCGTGCACGCCGCGGTGGGCGGCATCAGCGAGTCGGACGTCAACCTGGCGATTGCCTCCAAGGCCATCATCATTGGCTTCAACACCCGTGCCGATGCGCAAGCCCGCAAGCTGGCCGAGCACAGCGGTGTCGACCTGCGCTACTACAACATCATCTACGACGCCGTGGATGAGGTGAAGGCGGCAATGGGCGGCATGCTGGCACCGGAACAGCGCGAAGAAGCGCTGGGCACGGCCGAGATCCGCGTGGTCTTCGTGGCCTCCAAGATCGGCACCGTGGCCGGCTCGATGGTCACCTCCGGCCTGGTTCGCCGCAACGCGAAGTTCCGCCTGCTGCGCGACAACATCGTGGTCTACACCGGCGAAGTCGAATCCGTCCGGCGCGAAAAGGACGATGTCCGCGAGGTCAAGGAAGGCTTCGAGTGCGGTATCAAGCTCAAGAACTACAACGACATCAAGGAAGGTGATCAGTTGGAATTCTTCGAGGTCAAGGAAGTGGCACGCACGCTGTAAAAGCGGGGTCGGGTTTCACCCTAGAACCCCGCCGGAAACGGCGGGGTTTTTACTTGGGGACCAAGCCTGATGCAACGCTGAACCGGAGCACATCCAGATGCGACACAAACGCAACATCCCCAACCGCAGCTTCCGCGTGGCCGACCAGATCCAGCGCGACGTGGCCGAGCTGATCCGCGACCTGAAGGACCCGCGCATCGGCATGGTCACGATCAATGCGGTCGAGGTCACGCCGGACTACGCGCATGCCAAGGTGCTGTTCTCGCTGCTGGTGGGCGATCCGGTCGAGACCGAGATCGCGCTGAACGAGGCTGCCGGCTTTGTCCGCAACGGCCTGTTCAAGCGCCTGGCGATCCACACCGTGCCCACATTGCACTTCAAGTTCGACCAGACGACTTCGCGCGCTGCCGAGCTGAGCAGCCTGATAAACCGTGCCAACGCCACCCGGGCCAAGGAAGACGAACCCGGTGGTCCGCAGGACTGACCGCGTTTTCTCTTTTTCCAAGCCAACGCCGATGAATTCCGCCAAGCCCCGCATCCAACGTCGTGCCCTGCACGGCGTGCTGTTGCTCGACAAGCCGATCGGCCTGTCGAGCAATGATGCGTTGCAGAAGGTCAAGTGGCTGTACCGCGCCGAAAAGGCCGGCCATACCGGCACGCTGGACCCGCTGGCCACCGGCCTGCTGCCGATCTGCTTCGGTGCGGCGACCAAGTTCTCGCAGGTCAGCCTGGATGCCGACAAGGGCTACTTGGCCACGTTGCGCCTGGGCCAGACCACGGTGGGCGGCGACCGCGAAGGCGAGATCCTCGCCGAGCGGTCGGTCAATGTCACCGGCGAACAGCTGCTTCACGCGGTCGCCAGCTTTCTCGGCCCGATCGACCAGATTCCGCCGATGCAGTCGGCGCTGAAGAAGGACGGGCGGGCGCTGTACGAATACGCCCGCGCCGGCATCGAGGTCGAGCGTGCAGCGCGCCGGGTCACGATTCATCGGCTGGACATCGTCTCGTGGCAGCCTGACGAGTTGTTGCTCACGCTGGACGTGCGCTGCACCAAAGGCACCTACGTGCGCACGCTGGCCCAGGACCTGGGCGAGCTGCTGGGCTGTGGTGCCCACCTGGCTGCACTGCGCCGCACGCACAGCGGCGGGCTGGGCCTGGCGCAGGCCGTCACGCTGACTCAATTGGCCGAGGAGGATGCCGATGCACGCGATGCAAGGCTGCAGCGGCCCGATACGCTGCTCGCTGACTGGCCGGCCCTGAGCCTGCCGGACACCGAAGCGGCCCGTTTTCTCACCGGATTGCGCCGTCGCGTGGCGCTTCCAGACACCCCGGCCGTGCGGGTTTACGGCCCTCAAGGAGCCGAGGGGCCGCTCCCGAGGTTTCTTGGCCCCGATTGCTCCGCTGCCTTTTTGGGCAGTGGCCACATTCTTGCTGGCGAATTGATCGCCGACCGCCTGCTCAGCCCCGTCGAGGTGCAGGCCTTGCTGGTTTCTTAGAAAGACCTCTCCCATGAGCCGACAGATCCGCAACATTGCCATCATTGCCCACGTGGACCATGGCAAGACCACCATGGTTGACCAACTGCTGCGTCAGTCGGGCACCTTCGCCGACCACGAGAAGGTGATCGACACCGTGATGGACAGCAATGCCATCGAACGTGAGCGTGGCATCACCATCCTGGCCAAGAACTGCGCGGTCAGCTGGGAAGGCACGCACATCAACATCGTCGACACCCCGGGCCACGCGGACTTCGGCGGTGAAGTCGAACGCGCGCTGTCCATGGTCGACGGCGTGGTGCTGCTGATCGACGCCCAGGAAGGCCCGATGCCGCAGACCCGCTTCGTGACCAAGAAGGCGCTGGCGCTGGGCCTGAAGCCCATCGTCGTCGTCAACAAGGTCGACAAGCCGGGCGCCAAGCCGGACGCCGTCATCAACGCCGCTTTCGACCTGTTCGACAAGCTGGGCGCCAACGACGAGCAGCTGGACTTCCCGGTCGTCTACGCCTCTGGCATCAATGGCTGGACCTCGCTGACCGAAGGCGCGCCCGGTGAACAGTGGGGCCCGGACATGTCGGCCCTGTTCAACACCGTGCTGCGCCACGTGCCGGCCCAGGAAGGCGATCCGGAAGCTCCGCTGCAGTTGCAGATCTCGGCACTGGATTACTCCACCTTCGTCGGCCGCATCGGCGTGGGCCGCATCAGCCAGGGCACGATCAAGCCGGCGATGGACGTGCTGGTGATGGAAGGCCCGGACGGCAAGGCCACCAAGGGCCGTGTCAACAACGTGCTGACCTTCCAGGGCCTGGACCGCGTGCAGGTCACCGAAGCCGGCCCGGGCGACATCGTGCTGATCAACGGCATTGACGAGATCGGCATCGGCGTCACCGTCACCAGCGTGGCCAACCCGGCTCCGCTGCCGATGCTGAAGGTCGACGAGCCGACGCTGACGATGAACTTCTGCGTCAACACCAGCCCGCTGGCTGGCCGCGAAGGCAAGTACGTCACCAGCCGCCAGATCTGGGACCGCCTGCAGAAGGAACTGCAGAGCAACGTGGCGCTGCGCGTCAAGGAAACCGACGAAGACGGCATCTTCGAGGTGATGGGCCGCGGCGAACTGCACCTGACCATCCTGCTGGAAAACATGCGCCGTGAAGGCTACGAGCTGGCCGTTTCGAAGCCGCGCGTGGTGTTCCACGACGTGGACGGCGTCAAGCACGAGCCGATCGAGCTGGTCACCGCCGACGTCGAAGAAACCCACCAGGGCGGCGTGATGCAGGCGCTGGGCGAGCGCAAGGGCGAGCTGGTCAACATGGAGCCGGACGGCCGTGGCCGCGTGCGCCTGGAATACCGCATCCCGGCGCGTGGCCTGATCGGTTTCTCGAACGAGTTCCTGAACCTGACCCGTGGTTCGGGCCTGATCAGCAACATCTTCGACGGCTACGAGCCGCACAAGGGCGAGATCGCCAGCCGCAAGAACGGCGTGCTGATCTCGATGGATGCCGGTGAAATCTTCACCTACGCGCTGGGCAAGCTGGACGACCGCGGCCGCATGTTCGTCAAGCCCAACGATCCGGTCTACGAAGGCATGATCGTCGGCATCCACAGCCGCGACAACGACCTGGTCGTCAACGCGACCCGCACCAAGCAGCTGACCAACTTCCGCGTCTCCGGCAAGGAAGACGCGATCAAGATCACGCCCCCGATCGACCTGACGCTGGAATACGGCGTCGAGTTCATCGAGGACGACGAACTGGTCGAGATCACGCCCAAGAGCATCCGCGTGCGCAAACGCCACCTCAGCGAACACGACCGCAAGCGCGCCTCCAGGGGCTGAATGGGGCACCCGGTCCCAGGAAATACCTGAGACCACCCGCCGAGCGGGTTGGCGGTGCCGCCTTGGGGCGGCCCGACGCCGGCCCCGCTCTGCGGTCTCGCTGTGAAAGCCGCCTTCGGGCGGCTTTGTTCTTTTTGACGCGTAGCAGTGATGGAACCAAGACAAGCAATGGGTCACGGCCGAGCCGTGGCGACGATGATGCTGGCCACCTTGATGTGGAGCATCGCCGGCGTGGTCACGCGCCAGCTCGACGCGCCCGGGCTGGCGGCCGAGCAGACCTTCTGGCGCAGCGCCGGTGCTGCCGCGTCGCTGGCGGTGCTGTTGCCGTGGCTGATGGGGCGTGAGGCGCTGCGGCGCTCGCTCACGCAAGGCGGCTGGGCCTTGTGGGCGTCAGCCTTGTGCTGGGCCATGATGTTCACAGCCTTCATGGTCGCGCTGGCGTTGACCACGGTGGCCAACGTGCTGGTGGCCGAAGCGCTGGGGCCGCTGTTTGCCGCACTGATCGGCCGTGTCACGCTGGGCCATCGCCTGCCGCGACGCACCTGGGGCGCCATCGCGCTGGCGGGCGCCGGCATTGCCTGGATGTACGGCCCGCAGCTGGCCGGCGCCGAGCCGCGCCACCTGCTGGGCAGTGCGTTGGCCATGGTGCCGCCGCTGGCCGCGGCCAGCATGTGGACGCTGCTGCAGGCCAACGAGCGCAAGCACCCCGGCGCGCGGGTCGACATGCGGCCTGCCGTGATGCTGGGCGCCACGCTCTCGGCGCTGGCCTGCCTGCCCTGGGCCTGGCCGCTGCAGGCCGGTGCGCATGACCTGGCCCTGCTTGGCGGCCTGGGCCTGGTGCAGCTGGCCATTCCCTGTGCGCTGGCCGTGGCGGCCGGGCGGGTGCTGAGCGCGCCGGAAGCTGCTTTGCTGGGGCTGCTGGAAATCCTCTTCGGCGTCGCCTGGGCCTGGGTCAGCGGGGCCGAAGAGCCGCCGCCCAGCGTGCTGGCCGGTGGACTGATGGTGCTGCTGGCGCTCGCCGGCAACGAGGCACTGGCAATGCGTGCGCGCCGGGGCACCTGAGCCTGCGGGCGGCACAATGGCCGCCTTGCCCGCTGCAGCTCGGCGGGTCCTCATTGCATCATCAAGACGGGCCTCGACGCCCGCGGAGACACTGTTCCATGACCGCATCCGCTTCTTCTTCGTCTCTGCCCGAGCTGGTCTCCGGCGGCCAGGTGCTGGCCGAGCAGCTGGGCGACATCGGCGTCATCACGCTGAACCGGGCCAACGCTTTGAACGCGCTGTCGCTGGGCATGGTGCGCGACCTGACCACGTTGCTGCTGCACTGGCGCGAGGACCGCGGCGTCAGCGCCGTGCTGGTGCAGGGCGCAGGGCGCGCCGGCAAGGCGCCGGCCTTCTGCGCCGGCGGCGACATCCGCTTTTTCCACCAGGCGGCCCTTGCCGGCAACCCGCAGCTCGAAGACTTCTTCACCGAAGAGTACGCGCTGAACCACCTGATCCACCGCTACCCCAAGCCCTACATCGCGCTGATGGACGGCATCTGCATGGGCGGCGGCATGGGCATCAGCCAGGGCGCCAGCGTGCGCGTGGTCACCGAGCTGAGCAAGCTGGCCATGCCCGAGACCCACATCGGCCTGTTCCCGGACGTGGGCGGTGGCTGGTTCCTGGCGCGCTGCCCTGGCCACACCGGCGAATACCTGGCGCTGACCGGCCAGACGCTGACTGCCGCCGACGCCATTTCGCTGGGTCTGGCGGATGCGCTGGTGCCGTCCGCCGCACTGCCGGCCCTGGTCGCTGCGCTGGCCCAGCCGTCAGCCGTGCCGGGCGGCCCGGCCGACATTCCGCACACCACCGAAGAGATCGCCACCCGCATTGCCGCCGCGCTGAAGCCGCATGCGCAGACGGCAGGCGAGGGCAGCCTGGCCGCGCACCGCAGCGCCATCGACCTGCACTTCAGCCTGCCCACGCTGGCCGCCATCGAAGCCTCGCTGGCCTCAGACGACTCCGAGTTCGCCAAAGCCACGTTGGCCACGCTGCACCACCGCTCGCCGATGATGATGGCCGTCACGCTAGAACTCGTCCGCCGCGCCCGCAACATGACGCTGGCCGATGACCTGCGCCTGGAGCGCGACCTCGTGCGCCACTGCTTCCAGCTGCGCCCCGGCACCGCCAGCGAAACGGTCGAAGGCATCCGCGCACTGGCCGTCGACAAGGACCACCACCCGCACTGGAACCCGCCGCACATTGCCGACGTGACGCCCGAGCTGATCGCCCCGTTCTTCGCCAGCCCCTGGCCGGCGCACGTGCATCCGCTGCGCGAGTTGGATTGACGGGCAGGGGGGCGAGCCTTGGAAGCGGTCCCCACCGTGGTTCAAACAAATGGGGTCAGAGTCAATTTATCTGGGCACCCGAGCGGCGCTGCAATGAGGTATCTCAAGATAAATTGACTCTGACCCCATTTGTTTGTGCGCCAACCTTGCCACGTCTTTGAACGGATCCGCTCCGAGAGCCGGGCTGATCTGGAACGAAAAAGGCCTCGCATCGCAGCGAGGCCTTGTGCTTGTTGAATGGCCCCGCGTGTTCGCGAGGCCGGGTGCCCCATTCAAGCCTTCAGCTGCAACCCACCCATCATCGGATCGCTGATGCTCGGCTTGCCGTTTTCGATGTGGCCGGCCAGTTGCACCAGGAAGCCGGTGTCGCCGTCCACGCGCACGCTCACGTCGTACCAGCCCGAGGTCTTCACCAGGTTCCAGCTGACCGTGCCGGAAGCACCGGCGTGCAGCTTCAGGCTCTGGCTCTTGCGGCCGTAGGCATCGGCCAGGCGCACTTCCACCGAGCGCGGGCTGGTGTTGGTGATGTTCAGCGTCAGCAGCTGTTCATCGGCCGCGGTGTACTGCGCCTCGACCTGCAGCAGCGCCTTGCCGTCGCCACCTGTGCTGCCCTGGAAAGCGCGGTAGAAGCCGTTCGGGCCGTGCACCGCCAGCTTGTACTGGCCGTTCTTGGCGGCCCAGCTGCCGCTCAGCGACTTGCCGGCGCCCACGGTGTAGCTGCGCGGTGCGTCCTTGCCATGCAGCGCGTCGCGCACGTGGAACACGGCGGCCTGGCTGCCGAGGTTGCTGAAGCCGACCTGGTAGCTGCCATCGGCCGCCACGGCGCCGCTGGCATGCAGCACGTAGGGCAGGGGGCGCGCGTTGCGCACGCCGGTTTCCTGCACCGGCAGCGTCGGGTCGGTCGGTGCCACCACGTCGTAGTTGTCGTGGCGCACCAGATCCGGCGGCAGGTAGGCGGTGGTGCTGGGCAGAGCCGGCAGCTTGACGTTGGGCTTGGCGAAGTTGAAGGCGCTGGTCAGGTCGCCGGTCACCGTGCGGCGCCACGGGGTGATGTTGGTTTCGGTCAGCGCCGGGTTGCCCTGGCCGAAGCGGGCTTCGAGGAAGCGGATCACCGAGGTGTGGTCGAAGACCTGCGAGTCGACCCAGCCGCCCTTGCTCCACGGCGAGACGACGATCATCGGCACGCGCATGCCCAGGCCGTAAGGCGCCTTGGGGTGGCTGTCGTCGCCGTGGAAGATCTCGTTCTTGATGCTGACGGTGGACGCGCCCAGCTTGTCGTTCATCGGCGGCGTGGGTGGCACCATGTGGTCGAAGAAGCCGCCTTCCTCGTCGTAGTTGATGAACAGCACCGTCTTGCTCCAAACGTCCGGGTTGGCCGTCAGCGCGTCCAGGAACTGCGAGATGAACCAGGCGCCGTAGTCGGCCGGGTGGTTCGGGTGCTCGCTGTAGGCCTCGGGGGCGACGATCCACGACACCTGCGGCAGCCGGTTGTTGGCCACGTCGTCACGGAACTGCACCACCAGTTGCATCGGGTCGCGGTTTTGCGCGTCGATGTTGGTGCCGGTCTTGGCCTTGTCGGCCAGCGGCGTGCCCGCTTGCGCGTTCTGGTACTGGTGGAAGTAGAGCAGCGAGTTGTCGCCGTAGTTGCCGATGTACGGGTCGCTGGTCCAGCCCCAATAGCCAGCAGCGTTCAGGCCCACGCCCACGTCCTGGTAGATCTTCCAGCTGATGCCGGCGGCTTCCAGGCGTTCCGGGTAGGTCTTCCAGTCGTAGCCGGCTTCGGCATTGGTGATGACCGGGCCGCCGCCCGCGCCGTCATTGCCCACCCAGCCGCTCCACAGGTGGTAGCGGTTCGGGTCGGTCGGGCCCATCAGCGAGCAGTGGTAGGCGTCGCAGACGGTGAAGGCATCGGCCAGCGCGTAGTGGTACGGCAGGTCCGCGCGTTGGTGGTAGGTCATCGCCGAGAGGCCTTTGTTCGGCACGAACTGGTCCTGGCGGCCGAGGTTCCACGCGGCGTGGGTGTCGTTCCAGCCGTGCGGCGGGTCCGGCAGGAAGGTCAGGCCCAGGTTGTCCACCGGCGGGCGGAACGGCATCACCAGGTTGCCGTCGGCGTCCTTCTGGTACCAGACCGGCTGGCCCGAGGGCAGCGTGACCGCGCGCGGGTCGGCAAAGCCGCGCACGCCGCGCAGCGTGCCGAAGTGGTGGTCGAAGGAGCGGTTTTCCTGCATCAGGATCACGACGTGCTCGACGTCGTTGATCGTGCCGGTCTTGCTGTTGGCGGGAATTGCCAGCGCGCGCGCGATGCTGGGCGGCAGCGCGCCAGCGGTGGCGGCGCCGGTGGCCCCGAGCAAATGCAGGAACTGGCGACGATTGGTTTCGGTCATGTGGCTGGCCTTGAGGGTTGGCAAAGTGCGCGCAGGCTAGGCCTTGTGTTTGACAACAGCGTGTCGTGTACAAGACGGTTACCGTTGCGCGCGGCCACGCCGCCCGTTCGCTGCCACTTGCTGCCAGCGAATAAGTCTATGATTCGAACTAATTAATGGCCAACGTTTCCCAGCCCCGCTCCGATGGTGTCGCCACTGGCGACCAAAGCCTGCTCAAGCGCATCAACAGTGCTGCCTTGCTGCGGCTGGTCAAGACCGGCAGCGGCCTTTCACGTGCGGACCTGGCCAAGCGCAGCGGCCTCACCAAGTCCACCGTCAGCCTCTTGGTGCAGGAGCTGATCGACGACGGCTGGATCCGCGAGGCCGAGGTGCCGGTGTCCGGCGCCATCGGCCGCCGGCCCACGCCGCTGGAGATGGACAACAGCCGCCTCGCGCTGCTGGGCGCCGAGATCGGCGTGGACTACCTCAACGTCGTCGCCTGCGACCTGCAGGGCCGCGTGCTGGCCGAACAACTGCAGCCCTACGCGCCGGGCGAGCTGCCAGCCACGCTGGCCGCGCTGTCTGCCATGCTGGCCCAGCAGGACAAGGCACTGGCTCAGCAAGGCCGGCGGCTGCTGGGCGTGGGCGTGGGCATTCCGGGCACGGTGGACGCCGCCGGCCGGCGCATTGGCGTGGTGCCCAACCTCGGCTGGGCCGGGCAGGAGATTGCTGCGCCGCTGGCTGCGCTGCTGGCCAAGGCGGGGGTTCGCGCAGCGCCGGTGAAGGTGCTGAACGAGGCGAATGCCGCGGCGCTGTCCGAATACGTGTTCGGCGAGGGCGAGGGCATCCACCCCGATTCGCTGATCTACCTCAGCCTGGGCATTGGCGTGGGCGGCGGCATCGTGCTGGGCGACCGGCTGCACCTGGGGCATGACGGCAGTGCCGGCGAGGTCGGCCACACCATCCTGCAACTGGACGGCCCGCCGTGCCGCTGCGGCAGCCGCGGCTGCGCCGAGGCCTTTGTATCGCAGCGCGCCGTGAGCCTGGACCTGACCGGCGCCACCGCGCCCATCCTGCCGATTGCCGAACTGGTGGCGAAGGTGAATGCCGGCGAGCCCGCGGCCGTGGCCGCCACCGAGCGCGCCGGCCGCTACCTGGGCATGCTGATGCAGAACATCTGCAACGCGCTGGACCCAGCCGTCATCGTGCTCGGCGGCCCCATGGGCCAACTCGGCGCACCCTATCTGGCAACTGCCCGCGCCAGCTTCCAGGCCCTGCAAGGCCGCTATGCCTTCCACAGCACCGAGGTCCGGCTGTGCCGCTTCGGGCTGAACGCCTGCGCGGTGGGCGCTGCCGGCGCGGTGCTGCACGACGCCTTGCTGGCCTGAGAGCCGCCTGACACCTTCCTGCCGAAGCCCCCCACATGGGTGGCAGACATGGCCAGGGTCGCGTGCCAGGATGCAGCACTCTGGTGCCAGGGAGCAGGCCATGTCCATCGAGTACATGCTGGTCATTTGCCCGGACCAATGTCCGGTCCGAGCGGACGGCAACGGCGTCGGCTTCACCAACCACACGCTGCTGCTGCCGTCCGACGAATACACCGTCACGGTCGACACGCAGGGTTGCGTGCCCGAGAGTGTGGACGTGGTGCTCTCCGGCACTTCGCTGATGCGGCCCTGCGTGGTGATCTTCACCCGCGCACCGGCCACGCTTGCGGCACCTTTGCCGGCGCCACTGCCTGTGTCCAAACCAGCCTCTGCGCCAGCTCCTTCGCCCGTCTCGCCGCCCACGCCTGCGCCGGCGGTCGCTGCCAAGTCGGCCCCTGCGCCCACGCCGGCCCCGAAGCCCGCGGCCCCAGCGGTCGCCACGGCCAAGCCCGCCGTCAAGACTGCATCCACCGCACCGAAGAAGGCCTGACGCAATGCTGCGGCCTTCTTCTCATCGCCTCGCCTGGCTGCTCGCGGCTGTGCTCTGCACCGGCTGCGCCAGCACCCGGTTCGAAAACACGCCACTGTCCACCGCCGAGCCCAACCCCGAGCGACGCAGCATCGATGTTTCCGACGCGCAGCGCCCACTGGTACTGGTCGCCATTTCCGGTGGCGGCTCGCGCGCCGCGGCGCTGGGCTGGACGGTGCTGAGCCAGCTGCGAGATCAGACCATCAGCACGGGAGGCGGCGCGCCGCACAGCCTGGCCGACGACGTGGGCGTGGTCTCGTCCGTCTCCGGCGGCAGCGTCACCGCCGCGCACTTCGCGTTGGCCGGCAAGGAGGGCCTGGAAGACTTCCGCAAGGACTTCCTGGTGCCCGACAACATGGAAATCATCGCCGCCGATTTCCTGAACCCGTTTGCCATCCTCGGCCGCTCGTTTGCAGGCGAGTCCCGCACCGATGCGATCCGCGACATGTTCGACCGCGAGCTGTTCCACGGCAAGACCTTCGCCGCCGTCAACCAGCCCGGCAAGCCCTACCTGATCCTGAACGCCACCGAGATGTCCACCGGCGAAGTCTTCGCCTTCACGCCCGGCCGCTTCGACGACATCTGCGCCAGCCTGGACGAGCAGAAACTCTCGGTCGGCGTGGCGGCTTCGTCTGCCGTGCCCATCGCCGTTGCCCCCATCGCGCTGACCAACTTCTCCGGCCCCGGCTGTCCCGCGAAGCCGGCATCCAGCTGGCCCGAAAAGGAAGTCCGCAAGACCTACAGCCCCTTCATCAACCTCGAAGCCTTCAAGCGCGCCCGCTATGCCGTGGACCTGCGCCGCTCCAACGACGCACCCGGCCCCAGCGACCCGCCGGACTTCGCCCAGCGCCGCCGCATCCCCCACGTCTACCTGCTGGACGGCGGCATGGCCGACAACCTGGCGGTGCACGGCCTGATGGAAGTCCTCTCCGCGCCAGACGGCCCGCACCTCATCGCCAACCCGCTGCCCGGCACCATGATGACCCCCGGCAGCCTGCTCGCCGCCATCAACGGCGGCGCCTTGCGCACCGTCGTCGTCATCGTCATCAACGCACGTGCCGAACCGGCCAACGACCTTGCGCTGCAAGCCACGCGCCCCGGCATCATCCCGATGATCAGCGCCGTCACCTCGCAGCCCATCGACTCCGCCACCACCAGCATCGCCAGCCAGATGTCCGTGCTGATGGCCCAGTTCAACGCCGCATCCGGCGGCGCCACCGGCGACCCCAAATTCACCGGCCTGCGCGTCTACCCGGTGATGATCGACTTCGACCAACTCCCCGTTGCCACACCCGAGCAACGCGCCCTGCGCGAGAAGGTCAAGAACGTGCCGACCAGCTGGAAGATCACGGCGGGGAATCTGGAAGCGATCCAGCAGGCGGGCACGGTGCTGCTGCAGCGGCATCCTTGCTACGAGCGGCTGCTGCTGGATTTGTCGGCGCCCGCGTCGTTTGTGGATGCGAACTGGGCGAAGACGGGGTGCCGGTTTCCGAGTGACTGATGGTTGAACTACGACTTTTATCGAGGCGGCTTGCCCAGCCGTAGACTGGCACCGGTCTTTGCCCGCAGCCCTTCAAAACCGCGTCACGCCCGATGGGATTGAACCGGGTCGCTAAGGTCAGTTGACTGAACTTCGGAACGCGCTCAAATGCTTCGCTCCTTGCTTCAACTCAGTGGCGAGATGATCGTTCGCTGGGCGGGCCTAGAAATGGCTTTGACTGGCGGCAATTCGGTCGTCACCGACGACACTGTGACAAGCGGATGGGCCGGCGAGTCACCGGTGCGCTGGGAACATCCAGACATTCCGTATCGGCAATTCTTTAGTCTTGACATCGAAGTGAGCGCTGGGGGTTTCTACAGACTCGTCGCGAATCTTGACTCCGCGGAAGACCGCGAGGCATACAGCCTTCTTCTTTCTGAACTCGATGAAATGCAAAGGCCTTCGCTCCCAGAGGCTGGCAGCATCTTCCGATGGAGAGAGCTAGACGAACTGCCTGTAGGTCAAGTCGCCGTTGAGCTTCTCCGACAGGACGGTCCAAGTGAGATCCTCGAAGCATCTTTGACCATAGACGGCAAGGTGATTCGACTTCTGGCTGCCGAGGTTCATGAGCGCATGGATGGTACGTTTGACGTAGCAGGGCCGGACGAAACCATCCTCTTGCAAGTGGTGGATGGGCAAAGGCCGGCTTTAGACCCAGTCCCGGAGAGGGGCCTTGAGCCGGAAAGCAGCGAATTGCTGGAGGTCGAGCGGTTCAACGCCGCACCCGGTGGCGCCACCGGCGACCCCAACTTCATCGGCCTGCGCGTCTGCCCCGTGATGGTCGACTTCGACCAGCTCCCCGTCGCCACACCCGAGCAGCGCGCCCTGCGCGAAAAGGTCAAAACGTCCCCACCAGTTGGAAGATCACGGCGGGGAATCTGGATGTGATTCAGCAGGCGGGCATGGTGCTGATGCAGCGGAATCCTTGTTACCAGCGGCTGCTACTCGACTTGTCGGCAAATACGGAATTTATGGACAGGAAATGGGCGAAGACAGCATGTGGACACCCATTCCAAAATGGATACGGTCCTCAAATGGATGAGGCTATAAATTCGAAAACATCTTCACATTGCCGGTGCTGACAAGATGCTGAACCGCTTTAATATTTTCCTCTACTGCGCCGCCGTCCGATGTGGCAAACATCGCAACATGCCTCAAGGTCTCCACTAAAGGAAGAAGCATTCGATCCCTGGGGATCGCCCCCAATTCGGCCGCAGTCTCCAAAATATTACTCGGAACAACCGATTCAATTTTACTTGCCCGCCGCAATATTTCGTCTTTCTTCAAGGCTGGAGCCCTAAATCCAAGCTGATTTGACGAAAAGTCAGCCGCCCGCGTATCCGGTAGAAAGCTCAATTCGGAAAGCAGGCGCAGCAATAATCCTTCTTCGGCGGCAATCAACTTCAAAGCAAGCGCAGTTGCGGACTCGGTAGCTGACGTCATGTCTTTGCTCCAACTTGCTAGCGTTGTTTATTATAACGCAATAAGAAGCATAAGTCAATAGCAACTTTAAGTTGTTTTCAGTGTACCCGACTTGCTTTTCGCGAGAGCACGAGACCTGCGAAGCATCGCCACCGCAAAAGTCTCGTCAAAATTGCCGTGACCAGCTTGGTTTATGTCCACAGCCGCCGATAGAGCCTCGGTGCCGCAAACCTGACCCAAAGAGCGATAAGCCTCCATTTGAGCTTCCGTAAAGAATTGATCTGCAGTTGTTTCGTGCGGGAAGGACTTGGATGCTTTCCAATACTGTCTAACTTCAATTGGAATGTTGCCTCTATTGGAGACGATTGGCCGAATATATAGTATCCGACCGAATGGCATTCCATTTCCATAGTCAATGGTAAACCACCTCCAAGACTGCGACGCAGCCGCCATGCTCCTATTTTGTGGCGCCACGGAACGATGTCTGCGGCCGATGTCGGTAGGTGAGGCGCTGACTGCGCCTGATTCAAAAAGGAAATCGGTTCCGTCGTCATTGCGAATGATTATTCCTAAATCTATTCGAGCTCTGCGGATAGCGTTCGCAAGATCAGACTGGTGATCAAGGGGGTCGCATGAACCATCAATTGCAACTATTCGACTACAGCCTCGCCTCAATAATTCATATATCCCCAAATTCTCGAAATGCCCGCCGTCGCTCAAGTGAATCCACCGCATGAATTTTGAATGAATCCCCAGAAGCTCGCCCAAAACCGAAAATCCGGTGCTTGGTGGACTTTCTTGAGTAACAGCTTTTTCATCATTCGGATTGCCTACCCAAAGTCCTAGTCTGGCGTTTAGCAGACCCAGCAAAAAGGCTCGCAACGGATGACCTGTGCGCCCGGCCGTTGGAGATATCGCTGCACCAGATGCCGCCATCGCCGTTCCAAGGCTTAATGCCTTTGCCGTATCACTAGACTTAAAAATATGCTTGGCCGGACTGTATCCAATCCCAGTCGCTGGGCTTCCGCAGTAATGCGGACTAAACGTATACGGCCACTGGCGGATCACACGGCCTGTGACATCTCCCGGGCCGCTGCCGTTCACTGACGCATTTAGCAGGAACATCGGTAAGCGACGAGCGAGCCTCGATTGCAGCCGCCATAATTCCGGATTGTCATCATTATCTATATTCGTAATAGGATCCGATTTTCTTTCAAGGAATTGTGGCAATTCGCTTTCTTTGGCGTCTGGTGGGGCAGATATATTCCTGTTGCCAGAACATCGGCGGGACGCGCCAAGGAAGGTGCGAACTAGGCCCTCTCTATATATCGAATGAAGGGAAAATCGGTTAACGTTAATGGTATATCCCCATACTGACGCGATGATTGCCATGAACGCTATAATTCCCCAGGCCTCAAGCGGGGAGTTGATATTTGAAAATATGGGCGATACTACTGTTATAGATAGCGTGCATAAAAATATCAAGATCAAAAAAAAATGGGCGGCGCTATAGATTCGATAGATATAGATGAGGGCTGATAGCAGCCCTGCGACTACCGCCATCTCCGCCATGGGTAATATTTGCATCGATGTAAATTGTTCGAGTAGTTCGTTACTTGTTAGGGCGATGGACGACACGGCGGTCCATGCGACAGCCCCTGTAAATAGCCACCCTCCCATTTTTGCGAGCCAAGCTTTCTCCGTGTCTTGCATATATCGATGAAGAATTACTCCGTTGGCAAGTTCAGAAGACGCGATAAATAGCGTGAGAACCGCCGGACCAAATGCGGAGATATGTACGACGCTATCGTTATTCCGACCTATCTTGACCAAGAGAAGGGTAAATGCACTGCTAAACAATACACTTGCGAGAGTTGCAATCACCTTCTTCTCAAACGGTGCGTTTAGCTGAGCGAGATTGCCCCGCAAGTCTTTATTATTTTTATTGACCCGCAGGAGGGAGTCTATTATCCGTTGGGCGGATTGTGATGCCAGATATTTGGCTAGAATGGATGAGATGGAATATACCAATAGCCAAAAAACCAGTATTTTATAAAAAATCAGCAATTGATTATCATTACCTGACCTCAGCTTGGCCCAATGTAAAAGAACCGCACCTAGCGTCGACAGTGCTACCGTTGTTAATATGGAGCTTGCGACAACGATGGCAGGCAATCCGACGGATTCACGTTGACCCTTTCCTGGTGAGCGGTAGTACATAGTCAGCCTGCGGATTAACGCTATAAATAGCGCTATAATTATTGCAGCCAACAGTATAATATTATTATTATACTGAAGTTTCACAAGGGATTGCGCTATGGCTAGCAGTCCATGCGGTATTGATAATAAGACAATCAGTGCGGAGCAAAAAAGTAGAAATACCGGGACCCAGTTTGAAGCATATGCTATCAAGAGGCCTGCGGCATCACCTGTAACAGACATGTTGAGGCGCGGGGCCAAATAGGATGAGTATTTTCGGACCCACTTGATGGGGGGGATTTCATGGCCGCTGTTTGTTCGCAATTCTTCTGATACACCCTGAATCCCATCGGTGTGCCGGTACGCCCATGCCATCAGCCAACTTGCGGTATATCCACCGCCAGACACGGAGGATATCCATTGAAAAACCTCTAGAAGGTTTTTCTCCGCTAGCGACTGAAGCACGCCCATGGCGAAACTTGCACTTCTAATCCCGCCGCCGGATATTGAAAGTCCAAAAAAAGATGATTCGTGGCAGACTTTATTTCTTGGTTGATTATCTTTCCAATTTACCCCTCTTAGAACTCGGTGGCGGTGTTGAATGCATAGTGATTGATCTAACTCGTGAGCTATTGATTCAGGTAGTTCTTTGGCTCTGAGTCCAGTAATGAATTGAGCAAAATCTTCATTTGAAGATATTTTGATTGTCGATTTTATTCCTGAGGTTATATCCTTCTGTGAGCGCCAATATTTGATGGTTTTTTTCAATTCCTCTCTTATTGTTTCTGTAACATAAGTCTCACTGCCGGAGTTTAAGTTGTGCTTAATCAGTTTCCTCAGAATATTTCTTTGGTCCCATACCCGGCCGATAATCAAGAATCTAACAAATGAATGCCAATCCTCTTGTGTTCCGACATTTGCCGCCTCTAGAAATAACACGTCGCTCGCGCTAAACGCGCGGCGACCTTCATCCAATATAAATTTATTTCGTTTAAAATATTCCAGCTTGCTTCTTATGAAGTCTCTCGTTCGTATGAGCATGGTTGGCCTGCATGAGCGTTGATGCACGTAGCTATGACACTAGCAGCATTTCCGGCTTATGTTGCGGATGCATTTCCACAACATTGGTGACGAATAGCGGTGCATTTGCGAAGTGTTGGATCTATCTCGCTCAATTGGTGTTTCGCAATCTTCGATTGCTGCCATTGGCATTCGGCGAGGTTGTTGCCATTCGGCGCAGGATTTGAGCGGGTCTGTTCGGCCAGATGTGATCAATCCAGCGTCGATCCCGATGTGGATTGGCGGGGCGGTCTCGAGTGATTGGGGCTGGCTGTCAGGCCTCAACAAACGTCCACGTCTCCGCCCCATCAAACCGCCGCACCCTTACCGCCGCAATCAACGCCGGATCGAAGTTGCCCAGGTTGATGCCTTGGCGGGGGCAGGCGACCGGGTCCAGCGGTTCCCAGTGGGTGACGACGCCGCAGGTGCGGCAGCGGATGTTGCGCAGCGTGCGGTCGCCCCAGATGTATTCGGTGGTGCACTCGGGGTGGCCTTCGATCTTCACCGTGCCCAGCGGGAAGTAGACCCAGGGGCCGCCGCTGCGGCGGCAGAGGGAGCAGTTGCAGGCCGTGGCCACCTCCGGCGTGGAGGGCAGGGTCAAGCGGACTGCGCCGCAGTGGCAAGCGCCTTGGTGCATCGGTCGGGCTCCGTTGAACGAGGGGAGGGCATTGCTCGCAGGACAGCCGAGCCGCGCATGAGGTCCGATTCTGCGAGTCGCCCGCATTGCAGCCAAGCCCAACCCAGGCATGCCCCCGGAAAACCCCCAGCCCGCGCGTCTTGACGCGGTCACGATCCGCAGATATTGTTTGTTCGTCGATCAAACTAAATAAGCGAGCCGATCGGCGCTCCGTTTGCGGAGCTTCGCGAAGACGTGCTGCCGTCGCGCTGACGGTGGTCAAGGAGACAGACAAATGACCCTCAACACTTTTGCGGCGCGGCTGCTGCTGGCTGGCCTGCTGGGCGCTTCGGCGCTGGCGCAGGCCCAGGCGAAGGACTTGGTCGTGGGCGTGTCCTGGTCCAACTTCCAGGAAGAGCGCTGGAAACGCGACGAGAGCGCCATCAAGGCGGCGCTGGAGAAGCTGGGCGCGAAGTACATCAGTGCGGACGCGCAGGGCTCGAACGAGAAGCAACTGGCGGACGTGGAAGGGCTGATCACGCGCGGTGCCAACGCGCTGATCGTGCTGGCCTATGACGCAGACGCGGTGCTGCCCGCAGTGCGCAAGGCCAAGGACGAGCACATCCCCGTGCTGGCCTACGACCGGCTGATCCAGGACACCGGCGTGCTCTACCTGACCTTCGACAACGTCGAGGTCGGCCGCATGCAGGCGCGCGAGGTGTTGAAGGCCAAGCCGGCCGGCAACTACGTGTTCATCAAGGGCTCGCCCACCGATCCGAACGCCGACTTCCTGCACGCTGGCCAGCTGGAGGTGCTGAAGGCGGCCATCGCTGGCGGGAAGATCAAGGTCGTCGGCGAGCAGTACACCGAAGGCTGGTCGCCCGAGATCGCGCAGAAGAACATGGACCAGATCCTCACGCGCAACAGCAACAAGGTGGACGCGGTGGTCGCCTCGAACGACGGCACGGCCGGCGGCGCGGTTGCCGCGCTGAAGTCGCAGAACCTGCGTGGCATCCCGGTGTCTGGCCAGGACGCGGACATCGCCGCG
This sequence comes from Ideonella sp. FW305-24, assembly GCF_058788035.1. Classification (NCBI taxonomy): domain Bacteria; kingdom Pseudomonadati; phylum Pseudomonadota; class Betaproteobacteria; order Burkholderiales; family Sphaerotilaceae; genus Ideonella; species Ideonella sp. FW305-24. Next base: position 29,559 of record NZ_JBYTAI010000020.1, read on the forward strand.
CTGAACCGCGTGGCCCGTGGCGAGCAGACGGTCACCGTGTTCAAGGACACGCGCACCCTGGGCGAAGCCGCGGCCCGCTTCGCAGTGGCGATGGCCAAAGGCACGGCACCGGCTGCCGTGCAGGGCGCTGCGATCTGGAGCGGCGGCACCAAGAAGCTGGCCATTCCGTCGGTCTTCCTGAAGCCGGTGGCCATCACCACCGACAACCTGGACTACGTGGTCTCGGCCGGCTGGGCGACCAAGGCACAGGTCTGCGGCGGCGTGGACGCTTCCAGCGGCCCCAAGGCTTGCCGCTGAACGGCTGAGCGAAGTCCAGCAAGACGCACCCCACCATGACCACGCTGAGCCGCCCACCGGCGCCCACCCTGCGGCCCTCGCTGCAGGGCTTTTTCCAGAAGACCGGCTTCGACCCGCGCTTCACCTCGATGCTGCTGGTGCTGCTGGCCGTCTGGGTGGGCCTGGCGCTGATGACCGAAGGCACCTTCCTGTCGCCACGCAACCTGTACAACCTGTCGATCCAGACCTGCGTCACCGGCGTGATGGCCTGCGGCATGGTGTTCCTGATCGTGGCCCGGCAGATCGACCTTTCGGTCGGCTCGCTGCTGGCTTTCAGCGGCATGCTGATCGCCTACAGCCAGGTGCGGCTGTTCCCGCCGGAGGCCGGCTGGGGCTGGCCGCTCAGCATCGTCGCCGGCCTGGCCGGCGGGCTGCTGGTGGGCGCGTTCCAGGGCTGGTGGGTGGCTTACCGCCAGGTGCCGGCGTTTGTCGTCACGCTGGCGGGCTACCTGATGTACCGCGGCGCCGCCTTCCTGGTGGCAGACGGGCAGACGCTGGCCCCGCTGGCGCCTGACTACCAGTTGCTGGGCGGCGGCCTCTCGGGCGCCATTGGCCCGCTGTGGAGCAGCTTGCTGGGCCTGCTGGCCTGCGTGTTCGTGGTCTGGCAGCGGGTGCAGGTGCGGCGCAGCCGCACGGCTTACGGCGCCGATCAACTGGCGCTGTGGGCCGACGGCCTGCGCGTGCTGCTGCAGTGCGGCGCCATCATCGGCTTCGTGTGGGTGATGAACAGCTACACCGCGTTCAACGCGCAGCAGGAGCGGGTGGGCAAGGGCATTGCGGTGCCGGTGCTGATCCTGATCGCGGTGGTGCTGGCGATGAGCTTCGTTGCCACGCGCACCCGCTTCGGCCGCTATGTGTTCGCGATGGGCGGCAACCCGGATGCTGCGCTGCTCTCCGGCATTCCCACGCTGCGCGTGATGCTCACGCTGTTCATGCTGATGGGCGCGCTGGCGGCGCTGGCGGCGGTCATCACCACGGCGCGGCTGAATGCCGGCGCCAATTCCATCGGCCAGATGGCCGAGCTGTACGTGATCGCTGCCGCGGTGATCGGCGGCACTTCGCTGGCCGGCGGCGTGGGCTCCATTGCCGGTTCGGTGGTGGGCGCGCTGCTGATCCAGAGCCTGGACAACGGCATGGTGCTGATGGACGTGTCCAGCGCCAAGCGGCAGATCTGCATCGGCCTGGTGCTGATCGGTGCGGTGTGGTTTGACGTGGTCTACAACCGCAGGAGCAGCCGGTGATGCGCGATAACTTTTCCGGGCTGCCGCGGCTGGTCGAGGTCGACCGCGTCAGCAAACACTTTGGCGGGGTGATGGCCGTCGACGACGTCAGCTGCGACCTGCGGCCGGGCGAAGTCGTCGGCCTGCTGGGGCACAACGGCGCCGGCAAATCCACCCTCATCAAGATGCTCTCGGGCGTGTACGCGCCAGACAGCGGCGAGTTCCGCGTCGAAGGCAAGCCGGTGGCCTTCGCCAGCCCGCGGGACGCCCGCGCCGCCGGCATCGAGACCATCCACCAGACCCTGGCGCTGGCCGACAACCTGGACGCCGCCGCCAACCTCTTCCTCGGCCGCGAGCTGATGACGCGCTGGGGCACGCTGGACACGCCGCGCATGGAGCACGAGGCGCGGCAGATCATCGCCAAGCTGAACCCGCATTTCACGCAGCTGCACCGGCCGGTGAAAGCCATGAGCGGCGGCCAGCGCCAGACGGTGGCGATCGCCCGCGCGCTGTATTTCAACGCCCGCATCCTGATCATGGACGAGCCCTGCGCCGCCCTCGGTCCGGCCGAGACCCGCATGGTGATCGACACCATCCACCGCCTGAAAGCGCAAGGCATCGGGATCTTCCTGATCAGCCACGACATGCCGGATGTGTTCGAGGTCTGCGACCGCGTGACGGTGATGAAAAACGGCCGCGTCGTCGGCACCGAGGCGGTGGCCGATGTCACGCAAGACGAGGTGCTGGGCATGATCATCGGCGGCCGCCAGCCGGCGCACCGCACCGCGCGCAACCCCGATCTGCAACCGGTTTTGGCGACTGGAACCTGAGTCCCACGACTTCGTTACCCCGTGCCTGTGGCCTGAAACAGGCACCTTAAGAAAGCCCTCGATGTTCATTGGCATGGACCTCGGCACGTCCGAGTTGAAGCTGCTGCTTTTGGATGAGCGCCACCAGGTGCTCGCCACCGCCAGCGAGCCGCTGCAGGTCTCGCGCCCGCAGCCGCTGTGGTCCGAGCAGGCGCCGGGCGACTGGTGGACCGCGACCGACGCAGCCATGGCGCGCCTGGCCGCCGCCCAGCCCGAGGCCATGCGCCGCGTGCGCGCCATCGGCCTGTCCGGCCAGATGCACGGCGCCGTGGTGCTGGACGCCAACGACATGGTGCTGCGCCCGGCCATCCTGTGGAACGACGGCCGCAGCGGTGCCGAGTGCGAATGGCTGATGCAGACGCTGCCGCAGCTGCCGGCCATTGCCGGCAACCTGGCGATGCCGGGCTTCACGGCGCCCAAGCTGGTCTGGCTCTCGCGCCACGAGCCGGCGTTGTTCGAGCGCATTGCCAGCGTGCTGTTGCCCAAGGACTGGCTGCGGCTGCAGCTCACCGGCGACAAGGTCAGCGACATGTCCGACGCGGCCGGCACGCTGTGGCTGGACGTGGCGCGGCGGGATTGGTCGGACGAGCTGCTGGCGGCCTGCGGCCTGAGCCGCAGCCACATGCCGCGGCTGGTCGAGGGCAGCGAGGTCAGCGGCCGGCTGCGGCCTTCGCTGGCACAACGCTGGGGCCTGCCGGCGGACGTGCTGGTGGCCGGCGGCGGAGGCGATAACGCGGCCAGCGCGGTCGGCATTGGCGCGGTCAAGCCAGGGCAGGGCTTCCTGTCGCTGGGCACCTCGGGTGTGCTGTTCGTCTGCAATGACCGCTTCCGGCCCAATCCGTCTTCCGCTGTGCACGCCTTCTGCCACGCGCTGCCGGGCCGCTGGCACCAGATGAGCGTGATGCTGTCGGCCGCGAGCTGCCTGGCCTGGGCCGCAAAGCTCACCGGCCAGCCGGACGTGGCCACGCTGCTGGCCCAGGCCGCCACCTTGACCGAAGCCGAGAAAGCCGCAGCGCCGCTGTTCCTGCCTTATCTCTCCGGCGAACGCACGCCGCACAACAACCCGCACGCCAGCGGCTCGCTGACAGGGCTCACTCATGAGCACGGCCCGGCCCACATCGCCCACGCGGTGATGGAAGGCGTGGCGTTTGGGCTGCGGGACGGCTGGCGCGCGCTGGCCGCGGCGGGCACCGAGGTGGGTGAGCTGTCGCTCGTGGGCGGCGGCGCCCGCAGTGCGCTGTGGGCGCAGATGCTGGCCTCCACGCTGGACCTGCCGCTGGTCGGCCATGCCGGCAGCGAGGCCGGTGGCGCACTGGGCGCGGCGCGGCTGGGCTGGCTGGCCGCGGGCGGGGAAGAGACGCAGGTCTGCATTGCGCCGCCCGTGGCCCAGCGTTGGTTGCCGGACCCGGCAGAGCGTGAACGCCTGCTGGCCCGCTACGCGCGCTTCACCTCGTTGTACCCGGCGCTGCATGCCGCAGTGCTGGCGCACTGAACCGTCCCTTTCGTCCTTCTTCCTTCACGTCCGCCCGCGGGCAGAAAGCAAGCCACCATGAACACCGATTCCTCCTACTTCGCCAGCGTGGCGCCCGTCCGCTACCAAGGCCCTGCCAGCGAAGACCCGCTGGCCTTCCGCTGGTACGACAAGGACCGCCTGGTGCTGGGCAAGCCCATGGCCGAGCACCTGCGTTTTGCCGCCTGCTACTGGCACAGCTTCGTCTGGACCGGGCTGGACCCGTTTGGCGGCGACACCTTCCAGCGCCCCTGGTTCAGCGGCGGCAGCCCAATGGAGCTGGCCGCGCTGAAGGCCGAGGCCGCGTTCGAGTTCTTCAGCAAGCTCGGCGTGCCGTACTACTGCTTCCATGATCGCGACGTGGCCCCCGAAGGTGCCACGCCCCGCGAAACCCTGGCCAACTTCGAGCGCATGGTCGAGAAGCTGGCGGCGCACCAGCAGCGCACCGGTGTGAAACTGCTGTGGGGCACGGCCAACCTGTTCAGCCACCGGCGCTTCATGTCTGGCGCCGCCACCAACCCGGACCCGGAAATCTTCGCAATGGCCGCCACGCAAGTGAAGGCCGCGATGGACGCCACCAAGCTGCTGGCCGGCGAGAACTACGTGCTCTGGGGCGGCCGCGAAGGCTACGAAACCCTGCTCAACACCGACCTGCCGCGCGAGCTGGACCAGCTCGGCCGCTTCCTGAACCTGGTGGTCGAGTACAAGCACCGCATCGGCTTCGAAGGCACCATCCTGATCGAGCCCAAGCCGCGCGAGCCGACCAAGCATCAGTACGACTTCGACGTCGCCACCGTCTATGGCTTCCTGTGCCGCTACGGCCTCGAGAAGGAGGTCAAGGTCAACATCGAGGCCAACCACGCCACGCTCTCCGGCCACAGCTTCGAACATGAAATTGCCACCGCGCAAGCCCTGGGCATCTTCGGCAGCCTGGACATGAACCGCGGCGACGCCCAGCTCGGCTGGGACACCGACCAGTTCCCCAACAACCTGCCCGACACCTCGCTGGCGCTCTACCACGTGCTCAAGGGCGGCGGCCTCACCACAGGCGGCCTGAACTTCGACGCCAAGGTCCGCCGCCAGTCCATCGACGCCGTCGACCTGTTCCACGGCCACGTCGGCGCGATGGACCACTGCGCCCACGCGCTGGAAATCGCAGCCCGCATGGTCGAGGAAGGCCGCCTCGCCGGTGCCGTCGACCAACGCTACGCCGGCTGGCGCGAACCGTTTGGCCAACGGGTGCTGGAAGGCAAGGTCACGCTGGAGGCACTGTCCGAACACGTGCTGTCCCGCAACCAGGACGTGCTGCCGGTTTCTGGCCGGCAGGAGGCAATGGAGAACCTGGTCAACAGGTATCTGTGAGCCCGAGGCGAGTGCCAATGTCGCTCGCCTTAGCCATGCAGCCTATATAAGGTCTACAATTGGCCATATTTTGAAGATAAGGGCCTCTTTATGGGCCCATATATATGGCCAAAGCATGATCGATTTTCGCCTTGCTTCAGCCGGCCAGGTGCTCGATGAGCTTGGCGCGCGGCTGCGGCAGCAGCGCCAGGCCCTGAACTGGACCCAGCAAGAGCTCGCCACGCGGGCTCACGTCGCCCTCAACGCCGTCAAGGCGCTGGAGTCGGGTGGCAACACCACGATGACCTCGATGGTGAAGGTGGCTCAGACCCTGGGTGTGATCGGCGACCTGGCACAGGCGTTTGCGCCGAAGGCAAATGTCACCATTGCCGAGCTGGAGCGGGTGGCCGGTGCCACCCGTGTTCGCGTGCGAAAGGCCAGGCCGCAATGAAGAAGGTCGAAGTCTTCTTCCGTGGTTGGGGGCAGGAGTGGGCGCTGGGCACGCTCGCGCAAAACGGCTCCCAGGTTTTGTTTGAATACTCGCGGGCTGCCCTTGAGAAGCGGATCGAGTTTTCCAGACTGAACGTGCCGCTGACGCCGCAAACCTACTCAGGGTTCCCGCAGTACCTGTTGCAACTGCCCGGCTTCATTGCCGATGCGCTGCCAGACGGCTGGGGCATGTTGCTGATGGACCGTGTGTTCCGCAAGGCCGGTCGCGACCCCGTCTCGGTCACCGCACTGGACCGTTTGAGCTTCGTTGGCGACCGGGCCATGGGCGCGCTGAGCTTCAAGCCGAGCACGGACATCGAGTTGACGCCGGAGGACATCACGCTGCGCGAGCTGGCCGAGGCCGCCATCGAGGTCGTGGAAGGCCGGGACACTTCGGCGCTGCAGACGCTGGCGCTGCTGGGGGGCTCGCCGCAAGGCGCGCGCCCGAAGGCACTGGTACGATTCGACCAAGAGACTGGTGTGGTGAGCACGGCGGACGCAGCCGGCGGGGACCCCTGGTTGGTCAAGTTCCCGGCGCAGGGAGAGCATGTCGAGGTGTGCGGCATCGAAGTCGCATACGCGCAGTTGGCGCAGCAGGTCGGCATCGACTTGCCGCGGACCCACTTGTTCAAGATCAGCGCCAAGCTGGCTGCGTTCGGCATCGAGCGCTTCGACCGCTGCAAGGGCATGCGGGTGCCGGTGCAGTCCTTCGCCGCGGCCTTGCATGCGGACTTCCGAGTCCCCTCTCTCGACTACCAGGCCATTCTTCAAGCGACAAAGCTCTTCACGGCAAGCTACCCCGAAGTCGAGAAGGCATTCGTGCGTTGCGTGTTCAATGTCGTCTTCAACAACAAGGACGACCACGCGAAGAACTTCGCACTGAGGATGAACTCGGCCCTGGAATGGACGCTGGCTCCCGGTTTCGACATGACGTTCAACCAGGGCCCTGGCGGCTACCACCAGACATCGGTGATGGGCGAGGCCCGCCACCCATCGCGCGCATCGCTGCTTGCACTGGCCAAGGCCTGCGACGTGGACGCGGCATTCGCGCTGCGCACCATCGACCAGGTGTGCGGCGTCGCCCAATCCCTGGAGTCCCTGCTGGACAGCAACGGCGTCCGCCGCGCCACCCGCAAGACCATCGGCGACCTCGTCTCAGCCAATGTCGCGCGCTGCCTGGCGCCAACCATCACCCTGAGCCAAAGCTGATTCACAACGCAGCCCGTAGCGCCGCGAGGTACTCGGGCGCCTCCGAAATCGTGTTGTGGCCTGCGCCCGGAATGAACACCAGCGAGGCCACGCCCTTGGCGAAGGCAGCCCCCAGCCGCTCGGTACTGGCGCGCGGAATCACCTCGTCGAACTCCGCTGCCAGCAGCAGCGTGGGCACGCGGATGACTGGCGCATGGAGGACGGACTCGTACTTGTCCCGCAGCAGCCAGCGCACCGGGAACCACGAGAACTGCCTTGCCGCAATCTCCTGGATGCTGTCGTAAGGCGTGACCAGCACCAGCCGCGAAACCGGTCGCTCACTGGCCAGGCGCAACGCCACGCCGGAGCCCAGGCTGCGGCCGACGACGGCCACGTCCGCGTGCTCGGCATGCACCCGGTCGAACAGTGCCCGTGCATCGGCATGCAGCGCAGCCTCGGTGGGCTCGCCCGTGCTGCCGCCATAGCCGCGGTAATGCATCAGGTAGATCGCATGATCCGGGAAGGCGCTGGAAAACGAAGCCAGGTTCGCCGACACGTCTTCCCCATTGCCACCGAAATACACCAGCGCCTTCGGGCCCGCATGTGGCCGCACCGACAGCACCAGATCAGCCCCCGGCACCGAGAACTTCTGCGTAGACGAAGGCGTGTCGAAGTTGTTCGGCTGCGGGAAGTACATCAGCCTGCGCTGGCCGAAGAACAAGGCGGCGCAGGCGGCAACGTAGACCAGCAGCGCCGCTGAGACGAACCAGAGGAGGATGCGCAAAGTCTGTGAGGCTGCTCGTGAAGGTGCGGCAGCCTACCTGCGACGGGCGGGGCGTGCAAGGCGCCCGCCCGCTGCAGTGCGCATGCCCTATGCGATCGTCGGCAAGCCCGCCAACAACTTGTCCAGCGTGACCGGATACTCCCGCACCCGCACACCCGTCGCGTTGTAGACCGCGTTTGCAATCGCTGCGGCCACGCCGCAGATGCCGAGTTCGCCGACGCCCTTGGCTTTCATCGGGGACGAGATGGGGTCGGTTTCGTCGAGGAAGATGACGTCCTGGTGGGGCATGTCGGCGTGCACCGGGACTTCGTAGCCGGCCAGGTCGTGGTTGACGAAAAAGCCTTTGCGGTGGTCGATGGCGAGTTCTTCCATCAGCGCGGCGCCTGCGCCCATGGTCATCGCGCCAATAACCTGGCTGCGGGCGGACTTGGGGTTCAGGATGCGGCCGGCGGCGCAAACGGCCAGCATGCGGCGGATGCGGATTTCGGCGGTGGCAACGTCCACCGCAACCTCCACGAAATGACCGCCGAAGGTGGACTGCTGGTAGCGCTTGTCCAGGTCGCCGTAAGTCATCGTGTCTTCGGCGACGACGCCATCTTTGCCTGCAGCTTGGGCCAGCGACATGCGGCGGTCGCCGGCGCGGATCTCGCCGTCGGTGAACAAGGCCTCGGCCAGGTTGAAGCCATGGCGGGTGGCGAGGGTGGCGCGCAGCTTGGCGCAGGCGGCATAGACGCCGGCGGTGGAACTGTTGGCGCCCCACTGGCCACCTGAGCCGGCCGAGACGGGGAAGGCCGAGTCGCCGAGCTGCACGTTCACCTGCGACAGCGGCACGCCCATCATCTCGGCGGCGGTCTGCGCAATGATGGTGTAGCTGCCGGTGCCGATGTCGGTCATGTCGGTTTCGACGGTGACGATGCCGCGCGAGTCCAGTTTCACCCTGGCGCCGGACTTCATCAGCAGGTTGTTGCGAAACGCCGCGGCCACGCCCATGCCGATCAGCCACTGGCCTTCGCGGCGCTGGCCCGGTTTGGCAGAGCGCTTGGCCCAGCCGAAGCGCTCGGCGCCGGTGCGCAGGCATTCGGTGAGGCGGCGCTGCGAGAAGCGGCGGTCCGGCTTTTCGGGGTCGACCTGGGTGTCGTTGATGACGCGGAATTCGATCGGGTCCAGGCCCAGCTTCTCGGCCATTTCGTCCATGGCGATTTCCAGCGCCATCAGGCCCGGCGCCTCGCCGGGCGCGCGCATGGCGTTGCCCTCGGGCAGGTCCAGCACGGCCAGCCGCATCGCGGTCATGCGGTGGGCGCCGGCGTAGAGCAGGCGAGTCTGGTTGACGGCTGTTTCGGGCTTGCCGTCGGGCAGGTCGCCGGACCAGCTTTCGTGGCCAATGGCGGTGATCTTGCCGTCCTTCCCGGCACCGATGCGGATGCGCTGGATGGTGGCCGGCCGGTGCGTGGTGTTGTTGAACATGAAGGGCCGCGGCAGCATCACCTTGACCGGCCGGCCGGCGGCTCTCGCGCCCAGCGCGGCCAGAAGCACGTCCGCCCGCAGGAACAGCTTGCCGCCAAAACCGCCGCCAATGTAGGGCGAGACCAGGCGCACTTTTTCCTTGGGCATCTTCAGCGTGGCGGCCAGGTCGGTGCGGCCCCAGTCGATCATCTGGTTCGAAGTCCAGACGGTCAGCGAGTCGCCTTGCCAGGCGGCCAGCGTGGCGTGTGGCTCCATCATCGCGTGGGCATGGTCGGGCGTGCGGTAGGTCGCGTCCAGTTGAACAGGCGCGGCGGCCAAGGCGCCAGAGAAGTCGCCCACCGCACTGTCCGGCTCCGGGTCCTGCTTGGGCGTGGGTTTCTTCGCCGAGTCCTTGGCGGCGGCCAGGTCGAAGCTGCCTTCGGCGGCTTCATATTCGACCTTGACCAGCTGCGCTGCAGCCCGGGCCTGCTCGAAGCTTTGCGCAACGACCAGCGCCACGGCCTGGTGGTAATGCTGCACCTCGGGCCCGGCCAGCAGCTTGGCGGTGTTGCGCTTGCCCTTGCCGAGCTGGCCGGCGCTGCCTGCGGTGACGATGGTGATGACGCCGGGCGCGGCCCGCGCGGCGCTCAGGTCCATCGCGGTGATGCGACCCTTGGCAATGGTGGCGCCGATGGGGTAGCCGTAAGCCGGGTTGGTGGCCACGTCGTGCCGCTCATAGGCATACGGCGCGGTGCCGGTGGTCTTGCGCGGGCCGTCGATGCGGTCGGTCGGACGGCCGATGACCTTCAGCTGGTCAATCGGGTTGGTGCCCGCAGGGGTGTCGAATTTCATCGCTCAGCTTCCCATCTGTTTGGCCTGGAGCAGCACCGCGGCCAGCGTGCGCTCGGCGAGCTGCAGCTTGTAGGCGTTGTCGTCGCTGGTCTTTGCCCCGGCGAGCAGCTGGGCGGTGACCGCCTTGGCGCCTTGCGGCAGCGCGGCTTCGGCGGCTTCCACGCGCCAGGGCTTGTGTGCCACGCCGCCCAGCGCCACGCGGCCGCTGCCGTCCGGCTGCAGCACCGCCGCCACCGAGACCAGCGCAAACGCGTACGAAGCCCGGTCGCGCACTTTGCGGTAGACGTGCAGGCCGCCCAGCGGCTTGGGCAGCGTGACGCTGGTGATCAACTCGCCAGGCGCCAGCGCGGTTTCGACCTGCGGCGTGTCGCCGGGCAGGCGGTGAAAGTCGGCAATCGGAATGTGGCGGGCCTGGCCGTCGGGGCGGACGGTGTCGACCGTCGCGTCCAGCACGCGCATGGCCACGGCCATGTCGCTAGGATGCGTGGCAATGCAGGCCGCGCTGGTGCCGACGATGGCGTGCTGCCGCGTCACGCCGCCAATCGCGCTGCAGCCGCTGCCGGGCTGGCGCTTGTTGCAGGGCTGGGCAGTGTCGTAGAAGTACGGGCAGCGGGTGCGCTGCAGCAGGTTGCCGGCGGTGGTCGCGCGGTTGCGCAGCTGGCCCGAGGCGCCGGCCAGCAGCGCGCGCGACAGCACGGCGTAGTCGCGCCGCACGCGCTCGTCGGCGGCGAGGTCGGTGTTGCGGACCAGCGCGCCCACGCGAAGGCCGCCCTCGGGCGTGGGCTCGATCTGGTCCAGCGCCAGGCCGTTGACGTCGATCAGGTGCGAAGGCGCCTCGATCTGAAGCTTCATCAGGTCCAGCAGGTTGGTGCCGCCTGCAATGAACTTGGCGTTGGGGTGGTGCGCAGCGGCGGCTGCTGCTTCGGGGGCGGTGCGGGCGCGTTCGTAGGTGAAGGGCTTCATGCCTGACCTCCTTGCTGCTGCGCGACTTCGGTGATCGCCTCGGCAATGTTCGAGTAAGCACCGCAGCGGCAGATGTTGCCGCTCATGCGCTCGCGCAGTTCCTCGGCCGAGAGCAGCGGGCGCTCGGTCAGGCTGGCGCTCACGTGGCTGGGCATGCCGCGCTTGACCTCGTCCAGCATGCCGACGGCCGAGCAGATCTGCCCCGGCGTGCAGTAGCCGCACTGGTAGCCGTCGTGCTTTACGAAGGCGGCCTGCAGCGGGTGCAGCCGCTCCGGCGTGCCCAGGCCTTCGATGGTCGTGACCTTGGCGCCATCGTGCATGACCGCCAGCGTCAGGCACGAGTTCAGCCGGCGGCCATCCACCAGCACCGTGCAGGCACCGCACTGGCCGTGGTCGCAGCCTTTCTTGCTGCCGAACAGCTGCAGGTGCTCGCGCAGCGCGTCCAGCAGCGTGGTGCGGTTGTCCAGTTCCAGCGTGCGCGCCTGGCCGTTGACCTGCAAGCTGACCTTGGACATGGGCACGCCGGAGGCGGGCAGCGAGGGTGCTGGCGTGGGTGCGGCAGCGGCGTCTGCCGCGGGCACCACGCTGGCCGTGGACGCAGCGCCGGCAATCAGCAGGTCACGGCGGGAAATGGCGAGGTCTTGCTGGCAGTGCATGGCTTGATCGGCTCCCCGTAGGCATGTGGCGGAGGTGGGCAATCGGCGCGCCCGGCCATGCGGTGGCACGCGTCCCTGCCGGCGCCGAGGCTGTCACCTTGGTGGGCCAACCGGCGTCGCATACTGGTGACTGCCAAAGTCAAAACGGGAGCGTCAAATGGAAAAATTGCAGACCGGCTACCTCGGCCACTTCACGTTACGTGGCTTCAGCCAGGCGCAGCCGGACGGGCGTTTCGAGGCCCACTTCAGCGTCACCGAAGACGACCCCGAGGCCGACGCCTCGGCCACCGGCGACACCGGCATGCTGTATGGCACCGAAGAAGAGGCGGCAGATGCCGGCCTGCAGGCGGCGATGACCTGGGCCAACGAGAACAACCCGGACGACCGGGAAGGGCGGAGCTGAGCGGCTGACCCGGTCCCTGTCAGTCCGCGGTGCAGGCGAGCATCGCCAGCTGGGCTGCCAGCGTGGGTGGCGTGTCAGGTGCGGCCGGCTCGGCCTGAGCGCTTGGCGCAGCACCCAGCTTGATCTCGGCGCCCGCCGCGTGCATGCGGCTGGCGACCCGTTCCAGTTCCTCAGGCGTGAGCGCCAGCCGGGCCGCTGCAAAGAACAGCATGTGCAGGCCCATGCCGCGCGGCGCCTGGCCGCCGGTGTACTTGCGCCATTGCTGACCGCCGGCCAGGCCAAACAACTCGGCCATCTCGACCCCGGTCATGCCGAGTTCTTCCTTCAAGCGACGCAGGTCCGCAGGCGTGGGTGGGCTGTATTGCATGGGGCGACTGTCCGCTTCCAGCATGAACAGACTGTGACGGTGGCGCGCCGTTTGTGTCGGTTGTGCCTTGTTCCGGCGGGGGCGGTGTTCGCGGACTGGGTCAATCCTGCCCAGCCTTCGCAAGCGCATCGAAATCCTCATCGCCGATGTCGAGAGCGCTGTGCAAGACGCGCTCGATGCGAATACCCTCGCTGGCCTTGCGATGGAAGATGAACCTGAGCCTGTTCGGTCCGTAGGGAAGGGGACCTTGTGCGCGGAACGTCGTGCGCTCGCCTGCAGTCTTGTGGCTACGCATGCGAGCTGACTGGGGCCGATGATGAAGGGAGGTGATCTGCTCGATCTGCTTGCCGAATGGATACCCGATTCGTTGGCAGGGATCGGGTGCTGGTCGATAACGCTCATCGGTTGTACGGAGTTGGCTGTGGATGACCGGTCCATATCGGCTCGACTGCCGGTGACTGCCAGGTAGACGGCACCTCGCTCCGTCCTTCGATTCGGGAAAGCCCGAATAACGCTTCGCTCCGATTCTTCTAGAGTTGTGATCATACATTCATGCATGAATAAATATGCAAGCACAACAACAACACACCACAGCGTCTGCGGCGCTGGTGAGCGATCCGGTGGCGCTGGCACTCTGGCGCGCCAGGCGCGAGAGCTTTGACGCTGGCACGTCGGTGCAGCGAATTCCGCTGTTGCGGTCGAGCGCGAACCACATCCGCCGCCAGATCATCGCGACGATCGACAAGGCAGGTCTTGGGCACATCGGTGGTGACCTGTCCGTCACCGACATCCTGGTCACCTTGTTCGAAGGCGTGCTGCGGATCGACCCCGCTCAACCGGCATGGGAGCAGCGTGACCGCTTCATCCTGAGCAAGGGGCACTGCGCTGCGGCCTTGTATTCGGTTCTGGCCTCTTCGGGCTACTTCCCTCCCGCTCGCCTGGCCGACTTTGCGGCCCCGCTGTCGCCGCTCAACGGGCACCCGAACCGTCGCAAGGTGCCTGGTGTCGAAACCAACACGGGCCCGCTGGGGCACGGCCTGCCGGTGGGTGTCGGGTGCGCCGTCGCGGCCCAGATCATGAAGCAGCCCTGGCGCACGTTTGTCGTCCTCGGGGACGGCGAGCTTCAGGAGGGCAGCAACTGGGAGGCCGCGATGTATGCGGCACAGCGGCGCCTGGGGAGCCTGACCGCCATCGTGGACCGCAACCGCCTCCAGCAAGGTGCCAGCACGGCCGACACCAACGACCTCGAACCCTTGGCCGATAAGTGGACGGCCTTCGGCTGGGAAACGCACGTGATCGATGGTCATTCTTACGACGAGCTGTTGAATGTTCTTGGCCGCGCCCCGGGCGACAAGCCCAGGGCGGTGATCGCCAACACGATCAAGGGCAAGGGCGTCTCGTTCATGGAGAACGGCGTGGAGTGGCACCACAAGGTACCCAGCAAGGCACAGGTTGAAGCGGCGATCAAGGAGTTGGCAGCGTGAGCAAGGAAGACAGCAGCGCCGGCTTCGACTGCCGGCAGGCGTTCGCCGAAGAACTTGCCACACTGGCGCAGTCCGACCCGCGGATCGTGGCGGTGTGCAATGACTCGGTGGGTTCGAGCAACCTCGGGGCCTTCCGCAAGGCATTTCCGGATCGGCTCATCAATGTCGGCATCGCCGAGCAGAACATGGTCGGTGTCGCGGCGGGCCTGGCCAACGCAGGCCTGCGGCCCTTCGTCTGCGCGGCGGCGCCGTTCCTCACGGGACGTGCGCTCGAGCAGATCAAGGCCGATGTCGTCTACTCCGACTTCCCGATCGTGCTGTGCGGCATGAGCCCTGGCATGGCCTACGGTGAACTGGGGCCGACGCACCACTCGATCGAGGACATCGCCTGGACCCGTGCGATCGGCGACCTGGCCGTCATCGTTCCGGCCGACCCTGAAGAAACCAGATCGGCGATGCGTTGGGCGGTGAATGCCGCGCGCCCGTGCTACATGCGCATCGGGCGCACCAAAGTGCCGGCTGTGATGCCTGAAGGCCGTGCGTTCGAACTCGGGCGCGCCACAGTCCTTCGCCAAGGAAACGACGTGACGCTGGTAGCGATTGGAACCATGGTGACTCGTGCGCTCGCTGCGGCAAACCAACTCGCAGGCGAAGGCATCAGCGCGAGGGTCATAAATGCAGCATCGGTTCAGCCGCTGGACGCGCAGACGATCCTGGCCGCAGCGAGGGAGACGCGTGGAATCGTCACCGTCGAAGAGGCCATGGTGCGCGGCGGCCTGGGATCGGCCGTCGCTGAACTCGTATCGCAGCAGCACCCGACGCCGATGCGGATCATGGGCATCACCGATTTTGCCCCCACCGGCAATGCGTCGTTCCTGTTCGAGCACTTCGGCTTGACGCCGGCCAACATCGCCCGGACCGCCGGCGAACTTCTGCGGGCCCATTGAAGGCCATTTGGGACGATTGCCGTGGACCACGTACTTGCCATCGACCAGGGAACCAGTGCCACCAAGTGCGTTCTCGTCGATCGCGGTGGCCGCATTGTTGCCAAGGCATCGGTGCAACTCGGCGAGCGTTATCCGCAGGCCGGTTGGGTGGAGCAGGACTCTGAGGAGATCTGGGCGAGCGTGCGATCGGCGGTCGCGCAATGCCTGTCGCAACAGCAGGGCAGCTCAGTTGCCGCGGTCGGCCTCTCGACGCAGCGTGAGTCCGCATTGGTCTGGCGCAGGGATGACGCTCGGGCGCTGACGCCATTGCTGAGTTGGCAAGACCAGCGCACGGTCGAGTTGCGCGACCAGCTTGCCGCAGACGGCGGCGAAGCGCTCGTGCAAGCCCGCTCCGGGTTGCCCCTGGACCCGATGTTCTCGGCGCTGAAAATTCGTTGGCTGCTGGACCGCATCGATGCCGATCGACGTGCAAGCCGCAACGGTGAACTGCGCGCAGGAACCATCGACGCATGGCTGCTCGCCAGGCTGGGCGACGATGACGCCATCGAGGTCGGCAATGCCTCACGCACCCAGCTGCTGAATGTGCGCACGGCGAGTTGGGACGACGAACTCCTGAGGTTGTTCGGCATCCCGCAGCAAATCCTGCCCCAGGTCGTGCCCTCGCGCGCACCACGAAGCAATGCCGGGAAGCTCCACCCCGCGCTCGAAGGCGTTCCGGTTCATGCGGTGATGGCGGACTCGCATGCCGCGCTGTTCGCGCATGGCGCTCACGCCCCCGGCACCGTCAAAGCGACGATGGGCACCGGCTCATCCGTCATGGGGCTGACGCAGGACGCGACGCGCATGCCTGCGGGCCTGTGCTTGACCGTGGCGTGGGACGTCGGCCAGGGCCCCCTGCTGGCGTTCGAAGGCAACATCCGCGCTGCAGGCTCGACGCTGCGCTGGGCCGCCGATCTGTTTGGCCTCGACGCTGAATCCGCGGCAGCCGAAGCGTCAACAGTTGATGCCGCCGGGCTCTGCCTGGTGCCCGGCTTCAACGGCTTGGGTGCGCCGTACTGGGACCCTCATGCGGTGGGCTTGATCAGCGGCCTGACCCTGGCGACGAATCGGGCCCAGATTCTTGCTGCTGCGCTTGATTCCATCGCTCACCAGGTCGCCGACGTTCTGGATGCCATGGACACCAGCGTCTCCGGCGTGCGGCGGCTGCTGGTGGACGGAGGGCCTTCGCGGAACGCCAAGCTGCGCGAGCTTCTTTCTTCGTACATCGGTCGGCCGGTGGTTCACTGCACCGATCCCGAACTGTCTGCGCTCGGCGTCGCGCATCTGGCCGGCGTGGGTGCGGGGGTCTGGGACATGAATGCGTTGCGCGACCTCCCCAGGGCGCAGCAGACCACACCGGTACCGGCCTCCACAGACAAAGCAGGCGCGGCGCGCCGCACGTGGGCGCAGGCCGTCGCCCGCGCACGCCTTGCCACCGTCAACCAAATCAGGGGCGACAAGTGACTTCAGGAGTTCCCATGGCCCTCGAACCCACAAGCAACCCACGGGGGAGTGTCGCCGCGACCGCGCCCACGCGGCACGAAGCGAGGCCGCTGCTGGAACGCCTGGCCGACCATGTGCCGCTGTTCAGTCTGATCGCCCTGTGCATCGCGTTCTCGATGGCGACAGACACCTTCCTCAGCGTGCGCAACCTGGTCAACGTCATCGACCAGCTGACGGTGCTCGGCATCATGGCGCTCGGCATGACGGCGGTGATCGTCATCGGCGGAATCGACCTGTCCGTGGGGTCCGTCCTCGCCGTGTCCATGATGGTGATGGGATGGTTGTCGAATGCGAAGGGCATCCCGATGCCTGTCGCGATGATGGCGGCGCTGGTGGTGGGGGCCCTGTGCGGCACGTTTTCGGGGCTGCTCATCACGCGCGGCAACCTGCCACCGTTCATTGCGACGCTGGCGACGATGTCCATCGCCCGAGGCCTGGCCAATCTGATCACCGATGGCAGCCAGATCGTGGGCTATCCCGACTGGTTCTCCGCGCTGTCGATCGAGCGCTACTTCGGCTTCCTGTCGGTCACCGTCGCGCTGTTCATCGTCTTGACCATCGTGGCCGGGATCTACATGAAGTACCGCGCCGGCGGTCGCTCGCTGTACGCCATCGGCGGCAGCAGCGAGGTGGCCCGGCTCGCGGGGATTCCCGTCAAGCGGGTGACGCTTGCGGTGTACGCCGTCTGCGGCCTGCTGGCGGGGCTTGCAGGCGTTGTCATGTCCACGCGCCTGGACTCTTCGCAGCCCAGCGGCGGCCTGGGGTATGAGCTCGACACCATCGCTGCCGTCGTGATCGGCGGGGCGAGTCTGTCGGGTGGTATCGGATCCATCTTCGGCACGCTGATGGGCGTGTTGACGATTGGTGTGCTTCGCAACGGCCTGAACCTGGTCGGGACTTCGCCGTTCGTGCAGCAGATCGTGGTCGGCGTCGTGATCGTGCTCGCAGTCATGGTCGACGCCAACAAGCGCAAGTCCCGTTGAGACCCGTTTTTCAGATTCATTCCAACAAGGAGACAACCACATGTTCAAGTTTCGAAAGACTGCGCTGGCAGTCGTTGCTGGCGTCTTTCTCGCGGCGGCCCCGGCTGCCTGGGCACAGGGCCAGGGCAAGACGATCGGCCTTGCGGTGGCCAATCTGCAAGCCGACTTCTTCAACATGATCAAGCAGGGCGTCGAGGCCTACGGCAAGGAGAAGGGCTACAAGGTCATCACGGTGGACGCCAAGGGTGACGCCACGACGCAGGTCAACCAGATCCAGGACCTGATCGCCCAGAAGATCGACGCGCTGATCTACATCCCGGCCGGCGCGACCGCCGCTGCCGTGCCGGTCAAGGCAGCGCGGGCTGCCAAGATTCCCGTCATCAACGTGGACCGCAACGTCGACACCAACCCGGGTGACACCTTCATCTACGGGCAGTCCGTCGCCGCCACCACGGAACTGGGCAAGTGGCTGTGCCAGCAGACGGGCGGCAAGGGCAAGGCCGTGATGATCCACGGCCAGCGCGGCACCACGCCCGAAGTCGATCGGACCAAGGGCTTCACCGAAGGCCTGGCGTCCTGCGGCATCAAGATCATCCAGGATCAGTGGACCGAGCGCTGGTCGGCCGACGAAGGCAACCGCATCGCGCAGGACATGCTGCAACGCGACCCGACGATCAACATCATCATCGGCCAGGCCGATGGCATCGCCATGGGCGCTTCTCAGGCCGTGAAGCTGGCGAAGCTGCCGCAGAAAGCCTGGGTCGTGGGCTTCGACGGCGATCCGGGCGCTCTGATCGCGGTGAAGAACGGCACGCTGGACGCGACCGCGACGCAGCAAACCTGGACCATGGGCAAGATGGCCGTCGATGCCGTCACGGCCGTGCTGGCGGGCAAACCGCTTCCGAAGGATCAGCCGACCGACGCGAAGCTCACGCTCAAGTCGAACGTCGACGAATTCATCAAGCAGCACCCCTGACGCTGCCAGCCGGGCGCCCGCACCAGGGCGCCTGGCCTGCACGACATTGCCTCTCGGTCCTCCAATGAAGTCTGGCCATGAACGCTGACGATCTTGCACCCGAGCACGCGGGTCTCCGTGTGCGAAACGTCGGCAAGACGTACGGAGCGGTCACGGTCCTGAAGGGCGTCAATCTGGACGTTCGGCCCGGCGAGTGCGTTGCACTGCTGGGTGAAAACGGCGCGGGCAAATCGACCTTGTCCTCGCTGATCGCGGGGCTGCATCAGCCTGACGCGAGTGGACGGATGTGGTGGGCAGGGCAGGCGTATGCGCCGCTGTCTCCCGCCGATGCGCTGCGCGCCGGCATCGGGTTGATTCATCAGGAAATGCGTCTGTTGCCACACCTGACCATCGCCGAGAACGTCTTCGTTGGCCGGCTGCTGATGAAGAACGGCCGGGTGGACATGGACGCGATGGTGCAGAAGGCCCAGGCGCAGTTGCATCGCCTGGGGCTGGACGTCTCGGCGACTCGAAAGGTTGGCCTGCTCCGCGTTGCAGCGCAGCAGCAGGTTGAGATTGCGAAGGCGCTGACCCTCAATGCCAAGTTGCTGATCCTCGACGAGCCCACGGCCGCGCTCGGCGATGAAGAGACCAGCCGCCTCTTTGAGCAGGTCCAGCGGCTGAAGTCTGAAGGCGTGTCCTTCATCTACGTCAGCCACCGGCTGGCTGAGATTGCGCGCATCTGCGACCGGATCGTGGTGCTGCGCGATGGCGAGCAGGTGGCAGAGTACGCGACAGCCCAGATCCCACCGAGCTTGCTGGTGCGCGACATGGTCGGCCGCAACGTCGACCGGCTGTTCCCTGAAGTGCCGCTGCCCGCGAGCGATGCTCCGATCGCCTTGTCCGTGCGTGGCCTGACCGCACCGGACGGCAGTTTCAAGAACCTGAGCTTCGAGGTGCGTGCCGGGGAAATTCTCGGCTTCGCGGGCATTGCGGGAGCGGGGCGAACCGAGGCCATGCGTGCCATCGCCGGTGTGGACCCGATCGAGTCGGGTGACATCGCGCTCTGTGGGGCGGCACTGAAGGCCAGGTCACCGATCGATGCCATCCGCCAAGGGCTGGTGATGGTGCCCGACGATCGCAAGGCGCTCGGTGTGGTGCTGCCCCACTCGATCTGGGAGAACCTCGCGTACAGCAACCTCAATGAGGTCGCGCCCAAAGGCTGGCTCACGCCCTCGCGCGGGGTCGCCTTTGCCGAGCGGCTGATCAAGCGCCTGGGTGTCAAAGGGGCGCCCACGCAGACGGCCGGGTCGCTCTCGGGCGGCAACCAGCAGAAGCTGGTCATTGCGAAGTGGATCGCCTGCAACCCCAGGGTGATCATCCTCGACGAACCGACGCGAGGTGTCGACGTCGGAGCACGAGCGCAGATCTACGAGGTCATCGCGAGTCTTGCGCGGCAAGGCATGGCGGTCATCGTGGTCAGCTCCGATCTCGATGAAGTGCTGGGACTCTCGCACCGCGTGGTGGTGCTTTCCCGGGGCGAAGCACGCGGCGTGCTTCCCAAGGCGGAAGCGACGAGCGAACGTGTCATGGAACTCGCCGTGGCATGAGGCTGAGCTTCCTCGCGTCGGCGTAGCAGCGAAAATCGCGACCATGCCTGCCATGCCCACCGCCACCCCCGACCTCCTTCGGCTGACCACACGCGTCGCCAGCATGTACCACGAGCGCGGCATTGGCCAGGCGCGCATCGCGGAGCAGCTGGGCCTCTCGCAGGCTCGGGTCTCGCGCCTGCTCAAGCAGGCCGAACAACTCGGCATCGTCAAGATCACGGTGCATGTGCCGGAAGGCGTCCATGCCGAGGACGAGGTGAGGCTCGAAGAGCACTACGGTCTGGACGAAGTGATTCTTGTCGAGGTCGATGAGACCGCGCTTGCCGATGATGAAGCGATGGCCCGGGCGCTGGCCTCCACCGTGGCGAGCTATCTGGAGCTGATGGCCCCGTCACTGGAGTCGATCGGCGTCTCGTCGTGGAGCTCGACCTTGCTGGCTGCCGTCAATGCCATGCGACCGACGGTTCCGGGAGACACCAAGACCATCGTGCAGGTGCTGGGCGGGGTGGGTGTTCCCAGCGCGCAGCGGTTTGCCACCCGGCTCACCGAGCGGCTGGCCCAGGTGAGCAAGGCCGAACCCATCTTCATGCTGGCGCCGGGGGTTGTGGAGACCCAGGCCGCCAAGCGGGCCTTGCTGGCCGATGCCTCGTGCCGGCAGGCGATGGAGCGCTTCGAGAGCCTGTCTGCGTTGCTGGTGGGCATCGGCGCCATCCCGCCCTCGCGCATGCTCCGCGAAAGCGGCAATGTGTTCACTGACCAGGATCTCGAAGATCTCAAACATGTCGGCGCCGTGGGCGACGTCTGCATGCGCTTTTACGACTCGGCGGGTCGCCCTGTGAAGACCTCGTTCGACGAGCGCGTGATCGGCATCTCGACGGAGCAGATCAAGAGCACCCGGCGGCGCATCGGCGTGGCCGGAGGCCGCAGAAAGTTCGAAGCGATCCGCGCCGCTTTGCGGGGCGGATGGATCAGCACCCTGATCACCGATCTTGAAACGGGGCTGCGCCTTTTGAAGCAGCCCTGATACCCGCCCCGGCGGGGCAACCACTACCAGGAGTCAACGCGTGGACCTCTTCAATCTTCAGGGCGAGGTCGCCCTCGTCACCGGTGCCGGCAGCGGCATCGGACAGCGCATCGCCGTGGGCCTGGCCGAAGCCGGCGCCGACGTGGCGTGTTTCGATCTGCCGCAGCAAGTACAAGGGCTGGAGGCCACGGCCGAGCGCATTCGGGCGTTCGGCAAGCGTGCCATCGTCCAGACGGGCGACGTGACCAGCGCCTCCGACCTGGCGCGTACCGTGGCCGAGGTGGAGAAGCAACTCGGTGCCCTGACGATCGGCATGAACTGCGCCGGCATTGCCAACGCCGCGCCGGCTGAAGAGATGCCGTACGACCAGTGGCGCAAGGTGCACGCGGTCAACGTGGATGGTGTCTTCCTCAGTTGCCAGGCCCAGGCCCGCGTGATGCTGCCCCGCAAGAAGGGTGCGATCGTGAACATCGCGTCGATGTCCGGCTCAATCGTCAACCGGGGGTTGCTGCAGGCCCACTACAACAGCTCCAAGGCGGCCGTGATCCACATGAGCAAGAGCCTGGCCATGGAATGGTCGACCAGCGGCGTGCGTGTGAACACGATCAGCCCAGGCTACACCGCGACGCCGATGAACACGCGCCCCGAAGTGGCCGAGCAGGTGAAGATCTTCGAGCGCGACACGCCGCTGGGTCGCATGGCGACTGTGGACGAGATGGTCGGTCCGGCCGTCTTCCTGGTCAGCCGCGCGGCCTCGTTCTGCACCGGTGTCGACCTGATCGTCGACGGCGGTTTTGTCTGCTGGTGAACCCGCCTTGGGATGCTAGCGAAAGGACTGCGGCGGAACGAAGGCCTCGACGTGAAGGTCGTAGCCGCCCAGGCTCGGAAAGCGACGCTGATTACCGAGGATCTTCATGCGCGAGATGTTCAGGTCCCGCAGGATCTGAGCACCGACGCCGTAGGTGCGCAGTTCCGCTTCCTGTGACGTCGAGATGGTGGGCGCTGAATCGTCCTTGCCGACCACCCGAGCGAGAAGATCGTCCGCAGTCTCGGACCCGGCATTGAGCAGCAGTACCGCGCCACGCCCTTCGGACTGAATGGCGCGCAGGGCAAACGACAGTGGCCACGAGTGGTCTTGCGCCTGTGCATCTAGAAAATCCAGCACCGAAAGCGGTTCGTGCACGCGAACCGGAATGATGTCGTCACTCGTCCATGTTCCTGTGGTCAGCACGAGATGCGCGCCACCGAACTTGTCTCGGTAGGCGCGCATGTCGAATTGCCCATGCGGTGTCGCCAACTCGCGCTGGCTATCGAGTTCCACCAGTTGTTCATGTCGGCTGCGGTGGCGAATCAGGTCGGCGATCGTCCCCAGCTTGATGTTGTGCTGCTTGGCAAACTCGACGAGTTCGGGGACGCGGGCCATGGTTCCGTCGTCGTTCATGATTTCGCAGATGACAGCGGCTGGCTTCTTGCCCGCAAGTCGGGCCAGGTCGCAACCTGCCTCGGTATGGCCCGCTCGCATCAGTACGCCACCGCTGGCGGCACGCAGCGGAAACACGTGGCCGGGTTGAACGAGAGAGGCAGCGGTGGAGTCAGACGCGATGGCCACCCGAACCGTATGCGCGCGATCTGCCGCAGAGATTCCCGTATCGATGCCAGTCGCGGCTTCGATGGACACCGTAAAGGCCGTGCCATGTTTGGTGCCGTTGCGCCGAACCATGGGAGGCAATTGCAGCTCATCGCAACGTTCAGGGGACAGCGTCAGACAGATCAGGCCGCGACAGAAGCGAGCCATGAAGTTGATGGCCTCGGGCGTGACGTGCTCGGCTGCAAGGATGACGTCACCTTCGTTCTCTCGCCCCTCGTCGTCGACCAGCACGACCATACGGCCGGCGGCGATTTCGGCCATCAATTCGGGGACAGATGCAAATTGACTTTCACTCATGGGTCGATCTCCAGGATGCTGCGCTCGGGCACGATTTGCATGTTCACGGTATTGCACTGGGCTGGCGCACCTCGATTGTGGCAGCAGTGGCGGAGAAGGTCCGGAGGTCGGCCCGGGTCGACAGCTCCCGCTGCATTGATGCCTTCGCGGTCTGGCGAGTGAGGTCGAGGCAGGAAGGGCAATTGCGCGAGGGTGGCGGGCAGGCCAAGTCGGGCGACCGCTACCAACGCAACCGCAATGCAGCGCTCGAAGCGTGGCTGCACAGTTCGGACGTGAATCCGCGTACTTGCAGGAAGCCGCGCAACGCCAGCGGCCCGTGGTGGCCCCTGTGAACGGGGACCATTGCCGACTGACCGCGGCCTCATCCGACGTCGCCTTTCAAGCCTTAACTTCAGCTGACCTTCGGCGCGCCGATTCAGTCTAACGAAAGCAGTCACCACCATGACCGCGTGCCACTCAGGACCTTGCTCGGTATTTGAGCGGTCCATCAAGCAGCGGGCGTCCGAACGTCGTGCTTTGGCGAAACCCTTGCGCACAACCCATTGATTAAGATGGACAAATGGTCCTCCTGCCGTCCAAGACTTCATGTGGTCCGCCCCATTTCCAACTGGACCGACAGACTGACGATCAATTCATATGAATCAACAACTTAGCCCATGGCGCTTGTGTACAGCGCCGATGATGGATTGGACTGATAGGCATTGCCGGGTCTTCCACCGTTTGCTGACCCGCCACACCCGGCTGTACACCGAGATGGTGACGACCGGGGCTTTGCGGCATGGGGACCAGCCGAGGCACCTGGACTTTGATGCGGCGGAGCAGCCGCTGGCCTTGCAGCTGGGGGGCAGTGAGCCGGGCGAGCTGGCATACAGCACCGAGCTGGCGCGGCAGTGGGGCTACCAGGAGGTGAACCTGAACTGTGGTTGCCCCAGCGAGCGGGTGCAGCGCGGCGCGTTTGGTGCCTGCCTGATGGCCGAGGCGCCACTGGTGGCGGACTGCGTGCGGGCGATGGTGGAGGCGGCCCAGCCGCGGCGGGCGGGTGAGGCGGCGCTGCCGGTCACGGTCAAGCACCGCATTGGCATCGACAAGGAAGAGAGCTACGCGTTTGTGCGCGACTTCGTGGGCACCGTGGCCGAGGCCGGCTGCGAGGTGTTCATCGTGCATGCGCGCAATGCCTGGCTCAAGGGCCTGAGCCCGAAGGAAAACCGCGAGATTCCGCCGCTGCGCTATGAGCTGGTGCACCAGCTCAAGCGCGAGTTTCCGCAACTGACCATCGTGCTGAATGGCGGCGTGAAGACCTCGGACGAGATCGCCCATCAACTGCAGTTCGTGGACGGCGTGATGATCGGCCGCGAGGCTTATCACAACCCGTGGGTGATGGCCGACTGGGACCGGCGCTTCTTCGGCGAAGCGGCAGCCGAGCGCGACCGCATCGACATCGAACGCGCGATGGCGCTGTACATGGCCGAGCGCCATGCTGAAGCCGGCACGCCGTGGGCGCACATTGCCCGCCACATGCTGGGACTGTGGAATGGCACGCCAGGCGCGCGCCGCTGGCGGCAGGTGTGGTCGGACCACAAGCTCAAGGGCGAAACGCCAGAGGCCGTGCTGCGCATTGCACATCCGGAATTGGCCACGGAGGCCGCGTGACTGCCCAGGTGCTTGGCGTGCTGGGTGGCAGCGGGCTCTACGAGCTGCCTGGCCTGACGGACACCGCCTGGGTCACGGTCGACACGCCCTGGGGTGCGCCCTCTGACCAATTGCTGGCCGGCCGCCTGAACGGCGCGCAACTCGTCTTCCTGCCGCGCCACGGCTGCGGCCACCGTGTGCCGCCGGGCGAGGTGAACTACCGGGCCAACATCGCGGCGCTGAAGCAATTGGGCGTGACGGACGTGCTGTCGGTCAGCGCAGTGGGCGGGCTGCGGGCGGACCTGCCGCCGGGTACCTTCGTGGTGGTGGACCAGTTCATCGACCGCACCGTGGGCCGGGCATCGTCCTTCTTCGGCACCGGCCTGGTGGCGCACGCGGCGATGGCCAGGCCGACCTGCCAACGGCTGGGCCGGCATGTGCTGGGCCAGTTGGCGGCGCAAGGCGTGCCGCATGCGGATGGCGGCACCTACCTGGCGATGGAAGGCCCGCAGTTCTCCACGCTGGCCGAAAGCCGCATGTACCGCAGCTGGAACTGCGATGTGATCGGCATGACCAATCAGCCCGAGGCCAAGCTGGCGCGCGAGGCCGAGCTTTGTTATGCCTCGGTGGCGATGGTGACGGATTTCGACTGCTGGCATCCGCAGCACGACAGCGTGACGGTGGACGCCATCGTCAAGGTGCTGCTGGGCAACGCCGACACGGCACGTTCGCTGGTCGCAGCACTGGCCGGCCAGATCACCGGCGACAGCCACGGCGCGGGATGCGCCTGCCGACGGGCACTGGACCACGCGCTGATCACCGCCCCTGCGGTGCGCGACCCGGCGATGGTGGCGAAGCTGCAAGGCATTGCAGGCCGCGTGCTGGGCAGCACGGGGCCGTGAGGTTCTGGTGGCCTGACATAAACCGTCAGTTTCCTTACGGCACAGAAACTGCTGATTGGCGGGGCAGTTGATGCGATCGGCGCATCAACTGCTCACAGCTTCCCGAAGGCGACCCCGGCAGAATTTTGTCTGTTGCCCGGGTTTGCTTTTCCGGTGACCTGACCCGCCTACCTTGCCACTGACAACGGGCTGCTTTGCACGGCCCGAAGGGACTTTGACATGCCGACTCCTGTTCGCCACGCTGGCGTAGACGCCAGCGTGTGCCGGCGCTCGCCTGCGCTTTCCAAGTTGCCATGGCGCCGCGCCGGCGCCGTCCTCGGTGCCGTCGTCATCAGCTGGGGGCTCGCCGGCTGCGGCGGCAGTGCCAGCGAGGGCAGTTCGAACGAGGCAGCTGCTGCCGAAGCCCGCCGCAGCGCGCTGGCCGTTTCGCAGCTGACCGCGCCTTCGCAGCTGGACGCGGTCCGCTTCGCCCAGCAGGCGACGATGGGCGCCAACGAGGCCCTCATCACCACGCTGCAGAGCCGCGGCCTGCCAGGCTGGCTGAAGGACCAGATGGCGCTTTCCAGCTCGCGCTACACCTCGGGCGCTGCCAACGGCGATGCGATCCACAAGAACGTCAGCGAGGTCGGCTTCTGCGACCAGCCGGCCCAGTCCGGCAACCCGAACTGCTGGCGCGACTACTACTCGACCGACCCGCTGATCTGGGACTTCTACCGCAACGCCACCGGCCAGACGGACCAGCTGCGCCAGCGTGTGGCGCTGGCGCTGCACCAGATCCTGGTGGTCAGCGGCTATGAGGTCAGCGGCACCTACGGCATTCGCAATTACCAGAACAACTTCCTGACGCTGGCCTTCGGCAACTACCGCGACGTGCTGCGCAAGGTCGTGCTGTCGCCGGTGATGGGCGACTACCTGGACCACGTCAACAACTCGCCCACCGCACCGAACGAGAACTTCGCGCGCGAGATGCTGCAGCTGTTTTCGCTGGGCACCTGCCAGCTGCAGAAAAACGGCAACTACGTGGGCGGCAAGTGCCAGCCGGTCTATGACAACGACATGGTGCGCAACTACGCCTTTGCCCTGACCGGCTGGACCTACCCGGTGGGCGGCAGCGCCAGCTGGGGCTGCTGGCCCACCGGCGCGAATTGCCAGTACTACGGCGGCGACATGGTGCCGGCCCCGGCGCTGCGCAACAGCAGCGCCCGCACGCTGCTGGGTGGCGTGGCCGTGCCGGCAGGCGCCGACGCCGCGACCTCGCTGGAACGCGTGCTCGACAGCGTGATGGGCCACGCCAACATCGGCCCCTTCCTGGCCAAGCAGCTGATCCAGCAACTGGTCAGTAGCAACCCGACGCCGCTGTATGTGCAGCACGTGGCCACTGCCTTCAACAACGGCAAGTTCAAGTACGTGGATGGCGACAAGACCATCAGCTTCGGCGCTGGCGTGAAGGGCGACCTGGCCGCCACCGTGGCCGCGGTGCTGCTGGACCCGGAGGCGCGCGACACCACGGTCAACCCGGCCAATGGCGGCAAGCTGCGCTCGCCCGCGCTGTTCTTCACCAGCGCGCTGCGCGTGATGAACGGTTTCAGCGACGGCGCGTCGCTCAGTTGGTGGTGGGGCGAGTCGCTCAAGCAGCACATGTTCAACCCGCCCTCGGTGTTCAGCTACTACCCGCCGCGCTACCCGGTGGCCGGCACGAGCAAGCTGGTCGGCCCGGAGTTCGGCATCCACAATGCCAATGGCGCACTGAACCGCCTGAACTACCTGACCTACCTGTTCGACTGGGACGGCTCGACGCCGGACGCGACGATCCCGAACGCCATCGGCACCAAGATCAAGGTCGATGCCTTCCTCAGCAGCGCCGCTGACGCGACCGCGCTGGTCGACCGCATGTCGCTGGTGATGCTGGGCCAGCCGCTGGCCGCCACGCCGCGGCAGAAGGTGATCGACGCAGTGGGCTGGTGGACCTCGCAGCGCGACAGCCAGAACTGGCAGTCCAAGCGTGTGCGTGCCGCCGCCTACCTGATCATGGCCTCGCCCGACTACCAGGTGGCCCTGTGAGCCGGCCCCGTCAACGATCCGGAAACACCTCCATGTCGCACGATCATCACGATTCCTTTTCTCCCGCCCGCCGCCAATGGCTGCGCCGCTCCGGCGGCATGCTGGCTGCATCGCTGGGCGCCGGCAGCGTGGCCAACCTGCTGAGCATGGGCCCGGCCTATGCGGCCGACTACAAGGCACTGGTCTGCGTCTTCCTCTATGGCGGCAACGACGGCATGAACATGGTCGTGCCCAGCGACACCAGCCGCTACAACCAGTACGCTGGCGTGCGCGGCAAGCTGGCGCTGCCCAAGGATCAGCTGGTGGCGCTGACCGGCAGCGACTACGGCCTGCACCCGGCCATGGCCGCACTGCAGCCCTGGTGGGCCAACGGCCAGCTGGCGCCTGTGGTCAACGTCGGCCCACTGGTGGGCCCGCTCACCAAGGACCAGTACCGCGCCGAGCCCGAAGGCTCGTCGCTGATTCCCGACAGCCTGTTCTCCCACTCCGACCAGCAGGCCCTGTGGGAAACCGGCACCGGCGACTCGGACTACCGCACCGGCTGGGGCGGCCGCAGCTCGCAGGTCCTGAAGACCATCAACCCGGTGATTGCCATTGGCAGCAACGGCCGCTTCGGCGTGGAAGACACCCGCACGCCGCTGGTCTTGCCCACGGCGGGCAACGTCTTCGGTGCCTACGGCCTGCAGCCCTCGGACCTCACATGGGAGCCCAACGCGCTGCGCAAGGCGGCCATCGACGCGTTGTACGCGCAGACCAGCGGCGTGGGGCTGCGCGATGCCTACAGCAGCCAGCAGCGCGATGCCTTCGAGGTCTCGCAGCGACTGGGCACGCTGGTCGCCTCCAAGCCGGGCGACGCGAACTCGGTGCCGGCGGTGGACAGCGCATTTGCGGCACTGATGGTCAACGGCGTGGTCAGCGAACCGCTGGCCGCGCAGCTCTACCAGACGGCCCGGCTGATTGCGCAGAACGCCGTGGTGCAGGGCAACCGCCAGATCTTCTTCGTGACCCAGGGCGGTTTCGACAACCACAACGGCCAGATCGGCCAGACCTCGCTGGACGGCGCGCACGCCGGCCTGATGAACACGCTGGCCGTGGCACTCGCGGCCTTCCACACGGCCATCACCGCCATCGGCCTGGGCCCCAAGGTCACCACCTTCACGCAAAGCGATTTCGGCCGCACCTTTGCGCCCAACGCCAGCGCCGGCACCGACCACGCCTGGGGCAACCATCAACTGGTGCTGGGCGGGGCGGTGAAGGGCGGCCAGGCCTATGGCCGCTACCCGGAGCTGGTGCTGGGCGGACCGGACGACGTGGGTGTGGACAGCTGGGAACTGCAAGGCCGCTGGATCCCCAGCAGCTCGGTGGACCAGTACGCCGCGACGCTGCTGCACTGGTTCGGCGCGAAGGATGCGCAGCTCGACAAGATCCTGCCGAACCTGGTGAACTTCGGCAGCGCGAGGTCCCTGGGTTTTGTTTGAGCGGCGGGGGCTGTGGATGCTCATCGCTACCCTTCGACAGGCTCAGGGCGAACGGTTCAAAGTCCCCCGTTCGGATAGCACCCACCGTTCGGGCTGAGCCTGTCGAAGCCCAGCAACCGCGGCAGAACCTCTACAGTGCCGGCCGGGCCAAGGCCCGCTGCACTTCCCCGACAAACTCGCCATGCGCGAAGTCGGCGTGGGTCACCAGGCCCTGGATGCGGCCGTTGAGTTGTTGCCGGTCGGCCAGGCTCAGGTCGCCCGCGGTCACCGCAACGATCGGGATGTGCCGCGTGGCCGGGTGGTTCTTCAATGCCTCGGCCACGTCGAAGCCGCTGACCTCGGGCATGGCCAGGTCCAGTGCGATCAGGTCCGGCCGGAAGCGCTGCGCCAGTTCGATGCCTTCCTGCCCACCCAGCGCGCGCAGCACCACGCAGCCACGCTGGCGCAGCTGTCCAGCCAGTCGCTCGACGGCGATCGGGTCGTCGTCCACCACCAGCACCGTGGCCTTGCGCTCGGCGTCTGCCGCCAGGCCCATGCGCTCCAGGCCTCGGGCCAGCGCGTCACGCGCAATCGGCTTTTGCAGCACCAACGCGGCGCCCAGTGAATAGCCGCGGCCATGGTCGGCCACGACAGAGACGACCACCACAGGCACGCTGGCCCAGGCCGGCAGCGTGCGCATGTGGGCCAGGAATTGCCAGCCGTCCATGCCGGGCAGCATGATGTCCAGCGTGATCAGGTCCGGCGTGCATTCGGCGGCCAGCGTCAGCGCCTCTTCGGCTGAATGGACCCAGCGCACCTCGAAGCCCTGTTCCTCCAGCTGCACGCGCATCAGCGCCGCGGCGTCGGCGTTGTCTTCCACCACCAGCGCCAGGCGGTGAACCGTGTCGCTGGACCGGTTGCTTCCAGGCGCCCAGGCTTGCTGCGCCGCATGGGCCGTCTCGTCCCGCAACGGCAGCCAGACGGTGAAACAGCTGCCACGACCGGCCTCGCTGGTCACGGCGATCATGCCGTTGTGCAGCTCCACCAGCCGGTGCACCATCACCAGGCCCAGGCCGGTGCCCTCCGCTTGGCGGGTCACCGAGTTGGCGATCTGGGTGAAGGGCTTGAACAGTTTGTGCAGGTCGGCGGCGCTGATGCCGATGCCGCTGTCGGTGACCGAGATCTCGACATAGCGCGTGGGGCGCGCGGGAGCGGCCTCGGTCTGCACCGGCGGCTGCATGCGCAGGCCTTCGCGGAAGCCGGGCAGGGCGCTGCTGGCACGGTCGGCGTCGGCCCACTGCACCTGCACGCTGACCTGGCCACCATCGGGGCTGAACTTGATCGCGTTGGACAGCAGGTTCAGCAGCAGCTGCTTGAGCCGGCGGCGGTCGGCCTGCAGCATGCCCAGCGGGCCGGGCTTGGCCAGCAGCAGCCGGACCTGGCGGGCGCGGGCGCGTTCGTCGACCATCGCCAGGGTTTCGGTCAGCAAGGCCTGCAGCGGCACCGCTTCCAGCTCGATGTCGACCTTGCCGGCCTCGATCTTGGACAGGTCCAGGATGTCGTTGATCAGCGCCAGCAGGTGGTGGCCGCTCTGGAAGATGTGGGTGGCGAAGGTGCGCTGCCGGTCACTCAAGGGTCCGGCCATGCTGGCCTTCAGCATCTCGGAGAACCCGATCACCGCGTTCAGCGGCGTGCGCAGCTCGTGCGCCATGTTGGCCAGGAAATCCGACTTGAAGCGGCTTTGTTCTTCCAGCTGCCGGTTGCCCGCGGCCAGCTGTGCGTTGGCCGCCTGCAGCTGCTCGGTCAAGGCGTTCAGCTCGGCGCTGCGCCTGCGCATGCGGTCATGGGCATGGGCCAGCTTGGTGTAGAGCACATTGCTTTCAAGCAGCAGCCGGCCCAGCACGAAGCTGGCCCCCATCAGGCCGAAGATGCGGCCGGCGTAAAAGCCCAGGTCGAAGCGGGCCGCGTTGAACAGCGCCGACAGCCCCACGTCCAGCAGCCACACCGCCATCACCACGACCAGCCACAGGTCCAGCACGGTGAGCGGACGGCGCTGCCAGATCAGCGTGCCCAGTGTGACCAGGCAGATCAGCCAGACGGTGCTGACGACCAGCGTGAGGCTGGAGAGGTAGCTGTGCTGATCGGTCATCAGCGCGGGCAGGCTGTCCTGGCCCAGCGTGGTCCATGCAACAGCCAGGCCGGCCGCCAGCAGTGCGAGGCCAGAACCTGCCAGGCTGGCCAGCAGCGGTGAGCGGCCATGCCGCAAGGCCTCCCGCCGGCTGCCGCGCAGCAGCGCGTAGGCCAGCACATAGAGCGGAAAGCCGCCGTGCCAGAACATGTAGATCCAGGCCGTGGTGTGGCGCCCCGCACCGAGCAGGCCGGCGGGGCTGAACACGCCGGGGTAGGTCAAGGCATGCAGCGTGGTGATGCTGGCAGTGAACAGGTAGCCGCAGGCCAGCACCAGCAGTGCACGCGAGCGGGTCAGCCGGAACTGGCCCAGCAGCAGCACGAAGGTGATCAGGTCGGTGACGACGAGCGCCGCCTCATAGGCCGGGATGAAGGGCCAGAGCTGCCCCAGCGGCTCCTTCGCAAACGGCACCGCGCAAGCGAACAGCAGCGCGCAAATGCACAGCAGGGACAGCGCCATGCGGCGCTCCCTGTGGCTGGCCAGCCAGCCGGCCAGCGAAGTGGGCTGCAGGCTTGGGTCGGACCTGGCGTTCAAGGTGTTGGGTGTTGCGCTAGCACCCGTAGAAGTCATGCCTTATTACAGCAGAGCATGCTGGGAGAACACAGCTGTCAATGTTGACAGTCAGGTTTCCTCACCCCGCGGGCTGGCGCCTACCTGGGGAAGACCCTGGCCAGGTCGCCAGCAGCAGGCCAGCCAGCGCCAGGCCCAGGGCCAGTGCCTGGGCAAGGCCCAGCGACTCGCCCAGCCACAACACGCCGACCGCGGTGGCGGCAAGCGGCAGCATCACGCTGAACACCCCCGCCTGCTGGGCCGGCACATGGCGCAACCCGACCATCCACAGCCACACGGTGACCATGCTGGCAGCCACCGCGTAAAACAGCAGCAGGCCCCAGGCCGAAGCCGCCACGCCGGCGAAGTCAAAACGCATCGCCTGCCACAAGCCCAGCGGCGTGACCAGCACCAGGCCCCAGAGGTTGATCAGCGCGCTGATGCGCTTGGGCGAGACCTGGGCCGTCAGCCGCTTGCCGATGACCACGTAGCAGGCCTCGCAGAACACCGCGCCCAGCAGCAGCGCGTAGCCCCACCAGGGTGCCTGCTGCGCCGCCGGCTGGCTGCCGCGAGCCAGCGCCAGCAGCGCAATGCCGGCCACCGCGCAGGCAATGCCGGCCAGCACCCGCGGCTGCAGCTTCTCGCCCAGCCAGAAGCGCGACAGCAGCGCCACCGCTGCCGGGATGCCCGCCATCACCACGCCGGCCGCCACGGCCGAGGTGGCCTGCACGCCGAACAGCATGCAGATCGAAAACAGGAAGTTGCCCAGGAAGCTCTCGAAAAACAGCAGCTTGCGGTCGCCCCGGCTCAGCCGCTGCTCGGCGTGCGGGCGCCGCACCCAACCGGCCATGGCCACGGCGGCAATGCCAAAGCGCAGCCAGGCCAGCAGGAACACGGGAAAGACGGCGACCAGGGATTTCGACAGGCCCACATAGCTGCCCACCAGGACCATGCTGGACGCCAGGCTGGCGTACGCCAGCGCGCGCACAGGTAACTTCAGGAACATGCGCGGCAGGTTAACCCAGGCCAAGGCGGCGCCTGCGGCCGGAGGAATAGGATGCCGGGCATGCGCATCTTGCTGGTGGAAGACGACGAACTGCTGCCCGCGGGCCTGCGCGAGGCCTTGGGCCAGGCTGGCATGGAGATGGACCACCTGGAAGCGGCAGAGCCCGCGCTCGACGCGCTGGCCCACGGTGTGCACGACCTGGTCATCCTCGACATCGGGCTGCCGGGCATGGACGGCCTGGCCTTGCTGCACCGGGTGCGCGCCAGCGGCAACAAGGTGCCCATCCTGATGCTGACCGCGCGCGACGGCCTGCAAGACCGGGTGCGCGGCCTGAACGATGGGGCCGACGACTACCTGATCAAGCCCTTCCTGCTGCCCGAGTTGCTGGCCCGGGTGCAGGCACTGATCCGCCGCAGCCAGTCCGCCGCCAGCTCGCGGGTGGCCGCCGGGCCGCTGCTGCTGGACATTGCCACCCACGAGGCCACGCTGGCCGATGCACCGCTGGCCTTGACCGGCCGCGAGTGGGACCTGCTGCTGGCGCTGATGCTGGCCATGCCGCGGGTGCTGCCCAAGCGCAAGCTGGCCGACAGCCTGAGCTGCTGGGACAAGGAGATCACCGACAACGCGGTCGAGATCTACGTCTCGCGCGTTCGCAACAAGCTGGCCGGCAGCGGCGTCTCGATCCGCACCGTGCGTGGCGTGGGCTACCGCATGGACACCGAATGAATCTGCGGCCCGCCTCTCCGCGCAGCCTGCGCGGCCGCCTGCTGAGGCTGCTGTGGTGGCCACTGCTGGTGGTGCTGGTGCTCAGCGCGGCATATGACTATCGAAGCGCCCTGAACCGGGCGCGCGACAACCAGGACCTGGCGCTGCGCCGCGTGGCGATCGCGCTGGCCACACGGCTGGACGTGGATGCCGACGACGCGCGTGACGACGACCTGGGCCTGCACCTGAGCCGCACGGTGCAGGCGATGCAGCGGGTTGACGGCCAGGACAGGCTGTACGCGCTGGTGCTGGACGAGCACGGTGGCGTGATCAGCGGGGACCCTGCGCAGGCGGCGCTGGTGGAACGCGACGAGCGCGACCGGCCACGCTACACCGACCGGCGCTGGGACAACCACGATGTGCGGGTGATCAGCTTTCCTCACCCTTCGGCGCTGGGGCCGGTGATGGTGGTGGTGGCCGAAACCACCGAGCGCCGCCAGGCGCAGACCCGGCAGGTGCTGCTCGGCACGCTGATGCCCAACCTGGTCCTGCTGGGCCTGACGCTGGCGCTGGTGTGGCTGGGCGTGGACGCGGCGATGCGGCCGCTGGACCGGCTCAGCGAGGCCGTGGGGCAGCGCTCGCCGGACGATCTGGGCGCCTTGCCCGAGGCCACGCTGCCCGCGGAGCTGCGCCCGCTGGTGGCGGCGCTGAACCGGCTGATGTCGCATGTGCGCGCCGCGGCGCAGGCGCAGCAGGCCTTCCTGTCGCAGGCCGCGCATCAGCTGCGCACGCCTTTGGCTGGCGTGCAGACCCAGGTGGAGCTGATCGGCAAGGAGGCAACACCGGAACAACGCAGTCGGCTCGCCGCGGTGACGGGCGCGCTGCAGCGCATGGCGCGTTCCACCCAGCAGATGCTGGCCCTGGCCCGCTCGGCCCCTGAGGCCGCAGTGCCCGAAGCCTTCCATCGCGTGGACTTGCGCGATCTGCTGGAAGACGACGCCTCGATCTGGCTGGACCCGGCGCTGCAGGCCGGCATTGACCTGGGCTTCGACGCCGCGCCTGCGCCGGTGCAGGGCTCGGCCTGGATGCTGCACGAGTTGATCGGCAACCTGGTCCACAACGCCATCCGCCATGCGCCCGCCGGTGGCCGCGTCACCGCCAGCTGCGGCATGGCGCAGGGCGGCGGCGCCTGGCTGGTGGTGGAAGACGATGGCCCCGGCATCCCCGCCGAGGAACGCGAGCGGGTGCTGCAGCGCTTCTACCAGGCACCGGGGGCAGCCCGGGGCGGCTCCGGCCTGGGCCTGGCCATCGTGCGCGAAGTGGCCTTGCGGCACGGGGCCAGGCTGGCGCTGGGCGAGACCGGGCCCGCGGGCGGCCTGCGGGTGCGGCTGGAATTCCCACCGCTGCACGACTGAGTCATTCCTGCGGCAGGCGCGACTGTCAGGCTTTTGAAGGGCGGCCCCTCTTAGCCTAGGGCTTCTGTCCGATTCAGGGGTCCTGCATGGCCTTTCCGTCTTCCGAACAGCGGGCCGCCGCGGCACCGCTGGCGCGCCAACCTCGTCCGCTGGCGGTCGCCCATTGGCTTACCGCGCTGGCCTTGCTGGCCGTCTTCGCGCTGGTGCTCGGCCGGGAATCGATCGATGAGAAGGCGGTGCGCGCGACCTGGCTGCAACTGCACCGGGTCATGGGACTGCTCGTCTGGGCCCTCGCGTTGACTCGGCTGGTGATGCGCAGCCGTTGGCGACTGCAGGAGGTGCTGTCCGATCAGCCGCGCTGGCAGGCCTGGCTGGCCTCGGGCATCCACGGCTTGCTCTATGTCTTCCTGCTGGGTTTGCCGCTGCTCGGCTGGGCCCTCACCAATGCCGCCGGCAAGCCGGTGGTGCTGCCACTGCTGGGCACGCTGCCCACCTTGCTGGCGCCTGACCCCGATCTCGTCGACTCGCTGGAAGACTGGCACGGCACGCTGGCCTGGATCCTGGCCGCCATGGTTGGCGCCCATGCTGCCGCGGCGCTATGGCACCACCTGGTGCTGCGTGACGGCGTGCTGCGCGCCATGTGGCCCTGGGCACGAGCTCGCAGCTGAGCGCCCGGCTGCGCAGTCGGCGCGAACTGCACACCTTCATGCCTCGGCCCAGGCCGAGGCCACCCCATCTTTTGCCTGACCTCCGGGAGTCTCCATGACCTTGTTAAGTTCGTTTCGCCGCAGTGCGGCCTTGCTGGGCCTGGCTGCAGGGCTGATGGCCGCTGGCAGCAGCCATGCGGTGCCCAGCTATGCCCGCCAGACCGGGCAGGACTGCGTGGCCTGCCACGTCGGCGGCTTCGGCCCGCAGCTCACGCCGTTTGGCGTGAAGTTCAAGATGGGTGGCTACACGGATACCGACGGCCAGTCCGGCAAGGTGCCGCTGTCCGGCATGGTGGTGGGCTCGTTCACCCACACCGGCAAGGACCAGGCCGAAGCGCCCGCGCCGGGCTCGCGCCTGAACGACAACCGCACGCTGGACGAAGCCTCGCTGTTCATCGCCGGCAAGCTGGCCGACCAGCTGGGCTCGTTCATGCAGATCACCTACGACGGCGTGGGCAAGAGCAGCTCGCTGGACCAGATGGACCTGCGCTTTGCGCACGCCACCGACATTGGCGGCAAGGACCTGATCCTGGGCGCCACGTTGAACAACAACCCCGGCGTGCAGGACCCGTTCAACACCTTGCCGGTGTGGAGCTTCCCGTATGCCGGCTCGCCGCTGGGCTTCGGCGGCGTGGAGACCGGCACGCTGATCAATGGCGGACTGGAGCAGCATGTGCTGGGCCTCACCGGCTATGCCTTCTACGACAACAGCTGGTATGCCGAGCTGGGCGCCTACCGCGGCCTCTCGCGCACTGCGCAGGAGCGCATGAGCCTGGGCACTGCGGACGACCCTGGCCGCGTGGCCGGCAACACCGCCTACTGGCGCCTGGCCTGGTTCCAGGACCTGAAGCGCCAGGCCTGGTCGGCGGGTGTGTTCGGCTTCAATGCCGGCATCCAGCCTGACCGCTTGTCAGGCGGCCCAACCAACCGCTATCACGACCTGGGCGTGGACGCGCAGTATCAGTTCCTGGGCACGCGGGACCACATCTTCACGGTGCAGGGCAGCCACATCTGGGAGCGCCAGAGCCGCGATGCGATGCTCGCCGCCGGCGAGGCCGCCCATGCCGGCGGCTACCTGCGCGAAACCAAGCTCAATGCCTCGTACACCTGGCTGCAGACCTGGGGCTTCTCGGTGGGCCGCTTCCTGACCACGGGCGACAGCGACGCCACGCTGTACAGCGCCAACGCGCACAACAAGCCCAACACCCTGGGCACCACCTTCCAGGCCGACTGGACGCCCTGGGGCAAGGAAGGTTCGTGGCTGGCGCCGTGGGCCAACCTGCGGCTGGGTGCGCAGTACACCGCCTACAGCGAGTACAACGGCGCCGCCCGCAACCACGACGGCAGCGGCCGCAAGGCTTCGGACAACAACACGCTGTTCCTGTTCGCCTGGACCAGTTTCTGACCTGAAAGCCGCCAACATGACCCGACATCTCTCCTCATGGGCGGCGCCGGCCGCGATGCTGGCGCTGGCCGCCATGCTGCCGGCCGCCCGGGCCGCTGGCGACATGGCAGTGGGCGGCAAGCTGTACGCCGAAAACTGCGCCGAGTGCCACAGCGTGAAAGAAGGGCGCAACAAGAAGGGGCCGTCGTTGTTCGGCAGCTTCCAGCGCAAGGCGGCTGCCTTGCCGGACTTCGCCTATTCGGACGCGCTGAAGGCCAGCGGCATCGCCTGGACGCAGGAACAGCTGGACGCCTACCTGACCCTGCCCAAGAAGGCCGTGCCCGGCGGCAAGATGAAGTTCGACGGCCTGCCAGACGCCAAGGAACGGGCCGACCTGATCGCCTACCTCAGCACGATCAAGTGAGGCTGCGCTCGGCCGCGCTTCGCGGCGATCAGAACATCGTCGCGTAGCGCTGCAGTTCCCAGTCGCTGACGTGGCGGGCGTAAGCCAGCCACTCGGCTTTCTTCAGCCGGATGAACTCTGCGCTCAGCACCGGGCCCAGCGCAGCGCAGACGATCTCGTCTGCCGCCAGCGCGTCGGCTGCTTCGTCCAGCGACTGCGGCAGCAGCGCGATGCCACGCGCGCGGATCTCGCCCAGCGACAGCGCGAACAGGTCCTCGGTGCAGTCCGGCCCTGGGTCCAGTTGGCGGTCAATGCCATCCAGCCCGGCGGCGATCAGCGCAGCCGTTGCCAGGTACGGGTTCGCGCTGGCGTCCGGCAGCCGCCATTCGAAACGGCCGGGCAGGGTGCGGACGACCGCGGTGCGGTTGTTCGGCCCGTGCGCCACATAGGCAGGCGCCCAGCTGGTGCCGGACAGTGACTCGCCAACCACCAGCCGCTTGTAGCTGTTCACCGTGGGCGCCGCCAGTGCACACAGCGCCGCTGAATGGGCCAGCACGCCGCCGATGAAGTGGCGCGCCAGCGGCGATAGCAGCGCGCCCGGCTCGTCCGCCACCGGCGCGAAGACGCAGCGGTTCGCCTCGTCCCACAGCGACACATGGAAGTGCAGCCCGCTGCCCGGCTGGTTGGCAAAGGGCTTGGGCATCATCGAGAACACGGTGCCGTGCTGCTCGGCCAACGTGTGTGCGGCGAGCTTGAACAGCATCAGGTGGTCGGCGCTGGCCAACGCTTCGTCGAACGCGAAGTTCACTTCGTACTGGCCGTGCGCATCCTCGTGGTCCAGTTGCAGCACGTCCAGCCCGGCGTCGGTCAGCGCCTGGCCAAGCGCCTGCAGGAAGGCGGCCTGGCGCGGCATGGACTTCAGGTCGTAGCTGGGTTTGTCCAGACGGTCCGCCTCATCTGCCGGCAGCCAGCGGCCGTCCTTTGCTTTCAGCAGGAAGAACTCCGGCTCGATGCCGGTCTTCAGCCGCCAGCCGCGCTCGGCCAGCCGCACGGTGGCGCGCTGCAGCACCTGACGCGGGCAGGCCTCGAAAGGCTGGTTGTCCACGAAACCGCTGCTGGTGGCCAGCGCGTAGCCGGGCATCCACGGCAGCGCCTGGATGTTGTCCTCGGTCGGCCGCGCGTAGTACTCGGCCCGCGCACCAGTGCGCGGCAAGGCCGTGCCCCAGATGGACGGGCCGGCAAAGCCAGCGCCCGTCTTGAGCAGATCGTCCAGATGCGCCAAGGGCACGTACTTGCCCTTGGCCGTGCCGTGCACGTCTGCGAACTGGGCGATCAGCGTGTGAACGCCCTGCGTGGCAAGGCGCTGGTGGAGGTCAGTCAAGGCGGATCCAGGTCGTCTTCAGTTCGGTGTACTTGTCGAACGCGTGCAGCGACTTGTCGCGGCCGTTGCCGCTCTGCTTGTAGCCACCGAAGGGCACGGTGATGTCGTCTTCGTCGTACTGGTTGACGTGCACGGTGCCGGCTCGCAGCGCACGGGACACGCGGTGGGCGCGGTTCAGGCTGTCGCTCCACACGCTGGCCTGCAGGCCGTAGCTGGAGGCATTGGCCATGGCCACGGCCTCGGCTTCGGTCTTGAAGCGGATGATGCTCATCACCGGGCCGAAGATTTCCTCGCGGGCGATCTTCATGTCGTTGGTCACGCCGTCGAACACCGTGGGCTCGACGTAGTAGCCACCGGTTTCGCTGCGCGCCTGGCGGCCGCCGGCCACGCAGCGTGCGCCTTCGGTGTTGCCGGCGTCGATGTAGCCGAGCACGGTGCGCATCTGGGTTTCATCGACCAGCGCGCCCAGCTCGGCCTTGCCGCTCAGCGGATCGCCCGCGGCGTACTTCGGCGCCTCGGTAGCCACCAGCTTGACGAACTCGTCGGCCACGCTGTCGTGCACCAGCACGCGCGAGGGTGCGTTGCAGCTTTCGCCCTGGTTGAAGAACATGCTGCCGGCAACGGTTTGCGCGGCGCGGGCGATGTCCTTGAAGTCTTCGAACACCAGGAAGGCGGACTTGCCGCCCAGCTCGTTGTAGACGCGCTTGAGGTTGGAACGGCCTGCGTAGTCCAGCATGCGGCGGCCCACGCGGGTCGAGCCGGTGAAGCCGATGGCGTCCACGTCCATGTGCAGCGCCAGCGCTTCGCCGGCCTCGTGGCCGTAGCCAGGCACGACGTTGAACACGCCTGGCGGCAGGCCGGCTTCAACGGCCAGTTCGGCCAGGCGGGCGGCGGTGTACGGGCTCTTTTCGCTGGGCTTGAGCACGACGGAATTGCCGGCGGCCAGGGCCGGGCCCAGCTTCCAGGCGGCCATGATCATCGGGTAGTTCCAGGGCACGATGGCGCCGATCACGCCCATGGCTTCGCGGGTGATGAGGGCCAGCGCGCTGTCGCCGGTCGGGGCGATCTCGTCGTAGACCTTGTCCACGGCTTCGCCGTACCAGGCAATGCAGCGGGCGGTGGCCGACACGTCCACGCCCAGCGAATACTGCACCGGCTTGCCCATGTCCAGCGTCTCCAGCAGCGCCAGTTCTTCACCGGCGGCCAGGATCTTCTCGGCGAAGCGCTGCAGCACCTTCTTGCGCGCGGCGGGTGGCTGGCCGGCCCAGCGGCGGTCGTCGAAGGCGGCGCGGGCGGCCTTCACGGCGGCGTCGATGTCGGCCGCCTGGCCGCGGGCGACGGCGCCGAGCAGGCGGTTGTCCACGGGCGAGTGCTTGGCGAAGGTCTGGCCATCCAAAGCGGCGACCCGTTGGCCGTTGATCACGGCGCGGCCGTCGAACTGCAGCGAGGTGGCGCGTTCGGTCCAGTTGATGGGGGTGCTCATCTGAAGTCTCCGGAGTGTCGAGAAAGAAAGGGCCGCCGTCGGCTTTCTGCCAAGTCAGCGGCCCTGCAGGCAAGGCGGTGGTCCGCCTTTGTATGGCTTGCAGGCGCGAGGCGGTGTGTTCGCCCTGCGCTCTGTGCAGCTTAGAACGCGACGACGACCGAGGTGGCGATCATGTTGTTGGTCTTCTTGAACGTGCCGTTGCGCACGTCTTCGAAGACCGGGCGGTCGGCGCCGTCCAGGCGGTATTCCAGCTTCACGGTGGTGGCCGTGTCGACCGCGTACTTGCCGCCGATGGTCACAGCGTAGCGGTTGGCACCCTTGTCCAGGTCGCCGCTCAGGTCCGGGCCCAGGCCGTTGCGGCCGTCGTTGCCATAGGCCAGGTCGCCGTTTTCGTCGGCACCGGAGTAGCCGTTGTAGCCGAACAGGCCGCCGCCGTTCTTGCGGTTGTAGATGTAGTCGGCGCGCACCAGGCCCTGCAGGCGCGGCGTGAACATGAAGCCGACCAGGCCGGAAGCGCCAAACCAGCGCGAGTCGCGCCAGCTGCCATCGGCCGCCGGCGTGATGGCGCCTTCCTTCTGCTGGCCATAGGCGAGCTGGCCCTGCAGCGTCAGGTCGCCGCGGGTGAAGTAGCCATCCGCCTCGGCGATGAAGGACATCGTGTTGGTGCCGGTGTTGAAGTTCGGGGTCTTGCCGACCACGCTGGCAAAGCCCCAACCGTCGTACTCGCCCTTGGCGTAGTCCAGCCGCAGCGCCCACACGGCGGACTTGTCGCCCGCCTGGTGGACAGGCGCGTTCAGGTTGGCGATGGCGGTGCGCACCCACCACTTGCCGTCCTTCAAGTCCAGGCCGGCACCGGTGTAGCCGACAGGCAGCGTGAAGTCATACAGCAGGTTGTGGCTGGTCAGCGGGTTCAGCGTGGGCTGCTGGTACTCGTAGCCGGACCAGTCTGGGATCTGGCCAGCGATGAAGCGGGTGTTTTGGTCGGTCAGCGCGACCGAGACGCTGGCTTCCTGCACGATGCTGGCGCCGTCGATGGCCGCGCCCACGCCGCGGTTCGGGGCCAGCGTCAGGTGCCAGATGGTGCCGCTGTCGGTTTCCTTCAGGAAGTCGATGGAGGCGGCGCCGAAGTACGAGGTGTCGTAGGCGTAGCCGTCGGACTGCTGGTTCAGGAACTGGAAGCCTGCCCGGTTCTGGCGCTGGTTCCAGACGTAGGTGGGCTCGATGTAGCCGGAGATCTTCAGGCCCATGAAGCCTTTGTCCTGCAGGTTGTCCTGGATGGCTTCGGTCTTGGCGGCAATGCGGTTGAACTCGGCCGCCTGCTCGGGCGTCATGCCCCATTGCGGCTGCGTGGCGGGCGCTGCCGGCGCGGGCGTTGCGCCCAGCTTGGCTTCCAGCTGGCCGATGCGGGCCTTCAGGGCTTGCAGTTCCTTCAGCAGTTCCTCGTTGGACTGCGCCATTGCCGGGAAGGCAGCGGCCAGCGCGAGCACCAGCAGGGAGGGGCGGAGAACGTTCATCGTGGATTCCTTCTATCTGGGTTTTCGACGTGAGCTGCAGGTCCGGGTGGGACCGATCCGGGCCGTGCTGGCGTGCCTCCTCAGGCAGCGGCCAACCGGCGAAAAAAGCAAAGGTTCAGTTGCGCGCCGCGGCGGCCATCTCCTGTTGGCGGCGGCGCTCGCCTCGGGCGATCAGGTAGCTGGCCGCGATCACGCCGATGGAGACCACCAACACGATCAAGGTGGCCACCGCATTGACGCTGGGGTTCAGCCCCAGTCGGGCGCGCGAGAAGATCACCAGCGGCATGGTGGTGGAGCCGGGGCCGGACAGGAAGGCCGACAGCACCACGTCGTCCAGCGACAGCGTGAAGGTCAGCAGCCAGGCCGACATCAGCGCCTGCGAGATCATCGGCAGCGTGACCAGGAAGAACACCTGGCGCGGGCGGGCGCCCAGGTCCATCGCAGCCTCTTCCAGCGAGGGGTTCAGCTCCTGCAGCCGGGCCTGCACCACCACCGTGGCGTAGGCCATGCCCAGCAGCAAATGGCCCAGCCAGATGGTGCTGGCGCCGCGCTCGGGGAAACCGGTGATGCGTTGCACCGAAACCAGCATCAGCAGCAGCGACAGGCCGACCACGACCTCGGGCATCACCAGTGGCGCGTTGACCATGCCGGAGAACAGCGTGCGGCCGAAGAAGCGCTTGTACTTGACCAG
The DNA here is from genome assembly GCF_058788035.1 of Ideonella sp. FW305-24. NCBI lineage: Bacteria > Pseudomonadati > Pseudomonadota > Betaproteobacteria > Burkholderiales > Sphaerotilaceae > Ideonella > Ideonella sp. FW305-24. Next base: position 71,945 of record NZ_JBYTAI010000020.1, read on the forward strand.
CGCGAAGGCCGCGAAGGTGCCCAGGATGACCGAGCCGCAGGCGGTGAAAAACGCGATCTTGGCCGACAGCCACAGGCCGCTGATCATCTCGCCGTCGCGGGCCAGCGCGCTGTACCACTTCAGCGTGAAGCCGCGCCAGACGTTGGCCACCGGCGAGTCGTTGAACGAGAACAGCACCAGCGCCAGGATGGGCAGGTACAGGAAGGCGTAGCCGAGGACCAGCCAGGCGCGGCCGAAGCCGCGGTTGAAAGCAGGAGAGGTGCGCAGCATCAGCGGGCCTCCTGGGCTTCTGCCTGGTATTTGCTGAAGAAGGCCAGCGGCACGATGATCAAGAGGATCATCACCACGGCCACGCTGGAGGCCATGGGCCAGTCGTTGTTCGAGAAGAACTCGTCCCAGACCACGCGGCCGATCATCAGCGTCTCGGGGCCGCCCAGCAGTTCGGGAATGACGAACTCGCCAACGCAGGGGATGAACACCAGCATCGTGCCGGCGATGATGCCGGCCTTGGACAGCGGCACCGTGATCTTCCAGAACGCGACCCAGGCGGTGGCACCCAGGTCGGCCGCTGCTTCCAGCAGCCGCACGTCCATCTTCGAGAGGTTGGAGTACAGCGGCAGGATCATGAAGGGCACGTAGGTGTAGACCATGCCCAGCACCAGCGAGAACGGCGTGTTCATCAGCTTGCCCGGCGCGGGAATCAGGTGGGCCCAGGCCAGCACCTGGTCCAGCCCGGTGCCGATGAGGAAGTCCGAGACCCAGCCATGTTCGCTCAGCAGGCCTTTCCAGGCGTAGACGCGCAGCAGGAACGAGGTCCAGAATGGCAGCATCACCAGCATCAGCAGCGTGGGCTGCAGCGTGCTCTTGGCGCGGGCCATGAAGTAGGCGAACGGGTAGCCGATCAGCAGGCACAGCACGGCGGTGATGGCCGCGTACTTCAGGCTGGCGACGTAGGTCATCCAGTACAGCTCGTCTTCGGTGATGAAGACGTAGTTGCCGAATTTCAGCGTCAGCGTCAGCAGGCCGTCCTTGTAGCTGACCAGGTCCTTGGCCACCACCGCGCCCATTTCGGACACGCTGAAGTTGACCAGGATCAGGAAGGGCAGCAGGAAAAAGACCAGCAGCCAGCCGTAGGGCAGGGCAATGACGCCGAAGCGGCCAGTCAGCCACTTGGGCCGTTTGCGGGCAGGCGCGGTTGCGGCGGCAGGGGTCGACACGGCGGCGCTCACTGGGTCAGCACCACGTGGGACGAACGCGACCAGTGCGCCCAGACGCTGTCGCCCCAGGTCAGCGCGTCTTCGCGCTGGCGCACGGTGTTGGCCATGCTCACCTTGAGCATCTCGCCGCTGGCCAGCTTGAGTCGGTAGACGGTGAAGCTGCCGAAGTAGGACATTTCCTCGATGGTGCCCTGCACGCGGTTGAACTCGTCGGGCGGCGGGTTGCGGTCGATGACGATCTTCTCCGGCCGCAGCGCCACCGTGACCGGCATGCCCAGCGTGCCGGTGATGCCGTGGCCGACGTAGTGCCTGCAGTCCGGGCTGGCGATGATCACGTGGTCCGCCTCGTCGACCTCGACCGTGCCGTCCATCAGGTTCACGTTGCCGATGAAGTCGGCGACGAAGCGGGTCTGCGGGGTTTCATAGACTTCGCCCGGCGTGCCGACCTGCAGGAACCGGCCTTCGCTCATCACCGCGATGCGCGAGGCCATGGTCATGGCTTCTTCCTGGTCGTGCGTCACCATCACGCAGGTCACGCCAACCTGCTCGATGATGTTGACCAGCTCGATCTGCGTTTCCTCGCGCAGCTTCTTGTCGAGTGCGCCCAGCGGCTCGTCCAGCAGCAGCATCTGCGGCTGCTTGGCCAGGCTGCGCGCCAACGCCACGCGCTGCTGCTGGCCGCCGGAGAGCTGGTGCGGCTTGCGCTTGGCGAACTTGCCCAGTTGCACCAGCTTCAGCATGGCTTCCACGCGCTCGGCGACCTGCTCCTTGGGCAGACCGTCGCGCCGCAGCCCGAAGGCGATGTTGTCCCACACCGTGAGGTGCGGGAACAGCGCGTAGGACTGGAACATCATGTTCAGCGGCCGCTCGTAAGGCGGCAGCCCCGCCAGGTCCTGGCCGTTCAGGATGATGCGGCCTGAAGTCGGCGTCTCGAAGCCCGCCAGCATGCGCAGCAAGGTCGTCTTGCCGCAGCCCGACGAGCCGAGCAGCGCGAAGATCTCGCCCTTGGCGATGTCCAGGCTGACGTTGTTGACGGCCTTGTAGCCACCGAAGTCCTTCACCACGTTCTGGATTTGGAGGTAGGTGCTGTCGGCAGCGGAAGTGCCGACGGGGCTGGTCGGGCGAGAGACGCTGGCGGGGGAGTTCGTCATGATGCGGGCGGGCGCCTTACAGACCGGTCTTGAACGAGGTGTAGGTGCGCGTCATCAGGCGGCGCAGGTCGTTGTTCAACGAGTCCGGTGCGGCCATCTTCTGCAGGTCGGCCGGAGACAGGAAGACCGTCGGGTTGTTCGCGACCTCGGGCTTGACGAACTTCAGCGACTCCTTGTTCGGGTTGGCGTAGAAGACCTTGTTGGTCAGGCCGGCGTCGACCTCGGGGCGCATGATGTAGTTGATCCACTTGTGCGCGTTGCCAGGGTGGGCTGCGTCGGCCGGGATCACCATCACGTCGAAGAACAGCAAGCCGCCGGTCTTCGGAATCAGGGCCTCGAGCTTCTGGCCCGTCTTGCCTTCGATGGCGCGCTGGCGCGCGATGTTGATGTCACCTGACCAGCCCAGTGCCAGGCAGACCGAGCCGTTGGCCATGTCGTTGATGTAGCCCGAGGAGCTGAACAGCGTGACGTAGGGGCGCACGGACTTCAGCAGCGTGGTCGCGGCGGCGTAGTCCGACGGGTTCTTGCTGAACGAAGGCTTGCCCAGGTAGTGCAGCGCGGCCGGCACGATCTCGGTCGCCGAGTCCAGGAAGGACACGCCGCAGGACTTCATCTTCGAGATGTACTCGGGCTTGAAGACCAGGTCCCAGACGTTGTCCGGCATCGGCGTGCCGCCCAGCGCGGCCTTGACCTTGTCGACGTTGATGCCGACGGTGGTGTAGCCCCAGAGCCAGTCGACCATGTACTGGTTGCCCGGGTCCATGTTGGCCAGCTGGGCCTGGATCGCCGGGTCCAGGTTCTTCAGGTTGGGCAGCAGCGATTTGTCGAGCTTGCGCAGCAGGCCGCCTTCGGCCTGCAGCTTGGCCCAGTTCGACGAAGGCACGACCACGTCGTAACCCGTCTTGCCGGCAACCAGCTTGGCATGGACGATTTCGTTGTTGTCGAAATTGTCGTAGCGAACCTTGATGCCGGTTTCCTTCTCGAAGTTCGCAATCGTGTCTTCGGCGATGTAGTCGGACCAGTTGTAGATGTTGAGGACCTTTTCCTCTTCCTGGGCCATGGCGGCGCCGCCGACCAATGAGAGCGAGAGCGCGGCCATGGCCAGCGACAGAACCGAACGCACAGACTTGAACTTCATGAAGATATTCCTCCGGGGGTCACAGATGCGGGTTGTCAAACTCAGGGCACACGCCGGTGGGGCAGCGGTGCACAAGCTTCAGCTTGCAGTCTAGGAGACGAACAGGGCAGTGACGCCCCGGGCGAACACGAAAAAAGCTGGCGCAGCACGTGGGCGCGGTAACGCCCGGGGCAGGGGGGCCTGACGCGAAGCGACAGGCCCGGGGGCACCCTTAGATCCAGCCGTTCTTCGTGGCATCGGCCAGCGTCAGGTCGAGGCAGCGGCGGATCAGCGCCATCATTTCGTCGATCTGAGCGCGTGTCATCACCAGCGGTGGCGCGATGATCATGCGGTCGCCCACCGCACGCATGATCAGGCCGTTGGCGAAGCAATGGCCACGGCACACCATGCCGATGTCCACCTCGCCTGGGAAGGTCGTGCCGGTGGATTTGTCCTTCACCAGCAGCATCGCACCCATCAGTCCGCATGTCTCCGTTTCGCCGACCAATGGATGGTCGCGCAAGCTTGCAAACTGCTGTGCAAGATACGGGCCGACGTCGTCGCGAACATGCTCGACCAGCTTGAGTTGCTGGATCAGCTTGATGTTGGCCACGGCCACTGCGCATGCCACCGGATGGCCCGAGTAGGTGAAGCCGTGCTGGAACTCGCCGCCTTGCTCGATCAGCGCCTTGGCAACACGCCCGCCGACGGCCACGCCACCCAGCGGGATGTAACCCGAGGTCACGCCCTTGGCGAAGGTCATCAGGTCCGGCTTGCTGCCCATGGTTTCGCAGCCAAACCAGTTGCCGGTGCGGCCGAAGCCGCAGATGACTTCGTCGGACACCAGCAGGATGCCGTACTTGTCGCAGATGCGCTGGATCTCGGGCCAATAGCTCTTCGGCGGGATGATCACGCCGCCAGCGCCTTGCACCGGCTCGCCGATGAAGGCCGCAACCTTCTCCGGGCCGACGGCGAGGATCTTGTCTTCCAGCCAGCTTGCGGCCTTCAGGCCGAAGGCGTCACGGTCCATGCCGCGGCCGTGTTCAAACTGGTAGGGCTGGTCGATGTGCACGATATTGGGGATCGGCAACCCACCTTGTGCATGCATGCCGCTCATGCCCCCCAATGAGGCGCCGGCCATCGTTGAGCCGTGGTAGCCGTTGACGCGGCCGATGATCACCTGGCGTTCCGGCTGGCCCAGGATGTCCCAGTAGCGGCGCACCATGCGCACCACGGTGTCGTTGCCTTCGGAGCCCGAGCCGGTGAAGAACACATGCTCGAAACCGGGCGGCGTGACCGAAGAGATCAGCTCGGCCGCTTCGATGGACGGCGGCGTGGCGGTCTGGAAAAACGCGTTGTAGAACGGCAGCTCTTTCAGCTGCCGCGTGGCCGCGTCGATCAGCGCCTGCTGGCCGTAGCCGACGTTGACACACCACAGCCCGCTCATGGCGTCCAGCAGCTTGTGGCCTTCGCTGTCCCAGAGGTAGATGTTCTCTGCCTTGGTGATGATGCGCGAGCCCTTGCTGCTCAGGCCGTGGTGGTCGGTGAACGGGTGCAGGAAGTGCGCCGAATCGGCTTGCTGCCATTCGCGCGTCGTGCGCTTTTGCGCCACGGCGGGCGCCTGGATGACGATGTTGTTTTGCATGAGGGGCTCCTTGAAAAACGGCCGCCCTCGTGAGGCGACCGTGCAGTGTTTTTGAGTGGCAGTGACGCCGCTGGAAGTCGATCAGACGTGAAGCAGCAGGTGCTCACGCTCCCAAGGCGAGATCACCTTCATGAACTCGGCGTGCTCGATCTCTTTCACCTCGGTGTAGACCGTGATGAAGTCCTTGCCCAGCACTTCGGCCAGGTCGGTGTCCTGGCGCAGCAGTTCCAGCGCTTCGCCCAGGCTGCGTGGCAGCTGGTATTCGCCCAGATAGGCGTCGCCCTTGCATTCGGCGGCCGGTGCGATTTTGTTCTTGATGCCCAGGTAGCCGCAGGCCAGCGTGGCGGCCAGTGCCACGTAGGGGTTGGCATCGGCACCGATCACGCGGTTCTCGATCCGGCGGGCCGAAGGCGAAGCCACCGGTGAGCGGATGCCGACGGTGCGGTTGTCGGAACCCCACTGGATGTTGATCGGCGCTGCAGTGTTGCGCGACAAGCGGCGGTAGCTGTTGACGTACGGGGCGAACAGCGCCATCGCCGCCGGGATGTACTTCTGCAGGCCGCCGATGTACCAGTAGAACTCGTCGCTGGCAGTGCCGTCTTCATTGCTGAAGATGTTCTTGCCGGTCATCTTGCTGACCAGGCTTTGGTGCACGTGCATTGCGCTGCCCGGCTCGCCGGCAATCGGCTTGGCCATGAAGGTGGCGAACATGTCGTGCCGCAGCGCGGCCTCGCGCACGGTGCGCTTGAAGAAGAAGACTTCGTCGGCCAGTCCCAGCGGGTGGGCGTGGAAGAAGTTGATCTCCATCTGGCCAGCGCCGACTTCGTGGATCAGCGTGTCCACGTTCAACTCCATCTTCTCGCAGTAGTCGTAGACGTCTTCGAACAGCGGGTCGAACTCGTTGACCGCGTCGATCGAATAGGCCTGGCGCGAGGTTTCGCTGCGGCCGCTGCGGCCGACCGGCGGCTTCAGCGGCATGTCGGGGTCGGTGTTGCGGGCGACCAGGTAGAACTCCAGCTCCGGCGCCACGACGGGTTCCCAGCCCTCGGCGGCGAACAGGTCGCAGACGCGGCGCAGCACCGAGCGCGGCGCAAACGGCACCAGGTTGCCGTCGCGGTCGTAGCAGTCGTGGATGACTTGCGCGGTCGGGTCGGTGGCCCAGGGCACGATGCGCACGGTGGCCGGGTCAGGCCGCAGGTGCATGTCGCGGTCCGTCGGGTGGATCACGTCGTAGTACGGGCCTTCTTCCGGGAATTCCCCGGTCACGCCCATCGCCACAATGGCTTCGGGCAGCCGCATGCCGCGGTCCTCGGTGAACTTCTGGCGTGGCAGGATCTTGCCGCGCGCCACACCGGTGAGGTCGGGCACGAGGCACTCGATCTCGGTGACACGGTGTTGGTTGAGCCAGTTCTCCAGCTCGCTGAAATTGAATTGTTCTCTGCTGGCCATGGTGGCACCTGCTTTGACTTTTGCATTGCGCGCGGAATGTCGCCTGGCAGACTGCTGCGCCCGGCGCCGGGCCGCGCGGGCCCCGGGGTTCTGTTGGGTCAGGCCTTGTTTGCGCCCGGTTGAATGGCGGCCGGATGGTGTGCAGCCTGATGCTGGCGGCAAGCATCGCCAAAGGCGTTCAGCATCACGACCGATTGCGGGTTTTGCGCAGCCTGCCACTCCGGGTGCCATTGCACGCACAGGCTGAAGCCAGCGCCGCCTTCGACTGAAAACGCTTCAACCAGCCCGTCCGGCGCGCGGGCTTCGACCCGCAGGCCGTCCGCCAGCCGGTTCACCGCCTGACCATGCACCGAGTTGACCGGGAAGTCGCCGCTGCCGAACAGGCTGGCCAGCACGCCGCCGGCCTGCACCTGCACCGCATGCGCCGGGCCGTACTGCACGGCAGCCGGTTCGCCATCGGGCGCGCGGTGGTCATGGTGGCCGGCCACGTCGTGCACGGCCTGGTGCAGCGAGCCGCCCAGCGCCACATTGGTCTCCTGCGCACCGCGGCAGATTGCGAACAGCGGGATGCCGCGCGCAAGCGTGCGGCGGATCAAGGGCAGCGTCCAGCTGTCGCGCAGCGGGTCCAGCGGCAGGGCCGGGTTCAGCACTTCTTCGCCGAAGTGGCTGGGGTGCACGTTGGATGGCGAGCCGGTCAGGAACACGCCGTCGGCCAGATCCAGCAGCGCGTCGATCTCATCGGCCTCGGCAGACGGCACGATCAAGGGCTGGCCGCCGGCCAGGCGCACGGCATCCAGGTACTTCTTGCCGGCGATGTGGAAAGGGTGCTCGCCCAGCATGCGGTTGCACGCGGGCACCAGCACCACGGGCTTGCGTGCCGGTGCGGCCGCGGCGTCGTGGGCGGCGGTGATCGAGGAGGGCAAGGTCATGTCGTTCATGCCGATGTTCCTGAATGAGTGGGGTTCAACCCAGCAAGTCCCGCAGCTGGTACCAGGCCATGCCCAGCACCAGGGCCGGAGTGCGCAACAAGCGCCCGCCCGGGAAGGCATGGTGCTTGATGCGTGCGAAGACGTCAAAGCGGCTGGCGTCGCCGGTCATGGCTTCGGCCACCAGCCGGCCAGCCAGGCCAGTCAGCGCCAGGCCGTGGCCGGAGAAGCCTTGCAGGTAATACACGTTCTGGTGGCCGTCCGGCAGGCGGCCGAAGTCCGGCGCGCGGTTCATCGTGATGTCCACGAAGCCGCCCCAGGCGAACTCGGCCTTGGCGTCTTTCAGCTGCGGGAAGGTGCCGACCATGAGCTTCCTCATCGTCTCGGCCAGGTTGGGCGGCGTCACGGTGCTGTAGCTGACGCGGCCGCCGTAAAGCATGCGGTGGTCGGCCGTCGGGCGGAAGTAGTCCAGCACGAAGTTGGTGTCACAGACTGCCGAGCCCGAAGGCACCAGCGACGCGGCCAGTCCAGGTTCCAGCGCCTCTGAGCAGACGATGTAGGTGCCGACCGGCATGATGCGCTGCTCCAGCGCCTGGGCCAGGCCCTGCAGGTAGACATTGCCGGCCAGCAGCACCTGCGGCGCGCGCACCTGGCCGCCTGCGGTGTGCAGCGTGACCGTGGCGCCGGGCGTCATCGCCGTGACGGGTGAGTTCTCGAAGATCTGCACACCGGCTTCGGCCGCGGCGCGGGCGATGCCCAGCGCGTATTTGAGCGGATGCAGGTGGCCGGAGTGCGGGTCGTGCAGGCCGGAGTGGTAGCGCGGGCTGGCGATCCAGTCGCCAATGCGCTCGTGCGGCACCGGTGTGAACCTGGCGTTGTAGACCCGCGCCATGCGCTCGGCCCATTCGGCCAGCGCCGCGCCCTTGCGTGCACTGGTGGCCACGCCCAGGTAGCCATCGCGCCAGTCGCAATCAATCTGGTGATGGCGCATGCGCTGGCGCAGCAGGTCCAGCGCTTCCAGCGTCATGCCCCAGACCTTGCGGGCGTCGTCCAGGCCAAGTTGGGCTTCGATTTCGGTCTGGTCGCAGGCCAGGCCGTGGATGGCCTGCCCGCCGTTGCGCCCACTGGCACCCCAACTGACCTGCCTGGCCTCCAGCAGCACGACCTTGCGGCCCAGCCTGGCCAGGTCCAGCGCGGCGGTCAACCCGGCCAGGCCGCCGCCGACGATGGCCACGTCGGCTTCGAGGTCGCCGGAAAGCGCAGCAAAACCCTGCATGCGCGGGGCGGTGGCGGCGTAATACGAATGGCGGGCGAGATCGCGGTCGACGCTGAGGAAGGTCATAAGGTAGGCGCTAGGCAAAGCCCTCTGAAAGTCAGTTACCGCAGGGTTGGAAGAATGGGAGTGGAAGTGCTCAGGCCACGCGACTGATCGCGTTGCGCAGTGTGCTGACGATCTGGTCGATCTGCTCGCGGCTGATGATCAGCGGCGGCGACAACGCCACCGTGTCGCCCGTGGTGCGCACCATCACGCCGGCGGCGTAGCAGTCCAGGAACACGTCGAAGGCGCGTGCGGTCGGTGCGCCGGGACGCGGCGTCAGCTCGATGCCGCCGACCAGGCCGATGTTGCGCACGTCGATCACGTGCGGCGCGTCCTTCAGCGAATGCAGCGACTCGGCGAAGTAAGACTGCAGCTCGCCAGCGCGGGTCAGCAGGCCTTCTTCCTCGTAGGTGTCCAGCGTGGCCAGGCCGGCGGCGCAGGCCAGCGGGTGGGCCGAGTAGGTGTAGCCGTGGGCGAATTCGATCGCCTGTTCCGGTCCCTGCATGAAAGCGTCGTACACGTGTTGGCGGGCAATCACCGCGCCCATCGGCACGGCGCCGTTGGTCAGGCCCTTGGCGCAGCTCATCAGGTCTGGCGTGACGCCGAAGGTCTGCGCGGCAAACGGGTTGCCGGTGCGGCCGAAGCCGGTGATGACCTCGTCGAAGATCAGCAGGATGCCGTGGCGGTCGCAGATCTCGCGCAGGCGCTGCAGGTAGCCTTGCGGCGGGATCAGCACGCCGGTGGATCCTGCCACCGGCTCGACGATCACCGCGGCGATGGTCGACGGGTCGTGCAGCGCGCACAGGCGCTCCAGGTCGTCTGCCAGCTCGGCGCCATGGGCTGGCTGGCCGACGCTGAAGGCATTGGCGCCTAAGTCGTGGGTGTGGCGGATGTGGTCCACGCCGCTCAGCATGGTGCCGAACATCTTGCGGTTGCCCACGATGCCACCGACCGACATGCCGCCGAAGTTGACGCCGTGGTAGCCGCGCTCGCGGCCGATCAGCCGGGTGCGCTGGCCTTCGCCGCGCACGCGGTGATAGGCCAGGGCCATCTTCAGCGCCGTCTCCACGGCTTCGGAGCCGGAGTTGGTGAAGAAGACCTTGTTCATGTCGCCCGGCGCCAGGTCCGCCACGCGGCGGGCCAGCTCGAAGGCTTTGGGGTGGCCCATCTGGAACGGCGGCGCGTAGTCCATCTCGGCGGCCTGCTCGGCAATCGCCTGCACGATGCGCGGCCGGGCGTGGCCGGCGTTGACGCACCACAGGCCGGCGACGCCGTCGAGGATCTGCCGGCCTTCGTCGTTCCAGAAATGCATGCCGGAAGCCTTGGTCAGCAGGCGCGGTGCCTTCTTGAACTGGCGATTGGCCGTGTAGGGCATCCAGTAGGCGTCAAGGTCGGCGGTCATCGTCATTCCTCAAGGACTTGGCAGTGGCGGCGTGATCCACATCACGCTTCGGCGCTGCTTCAAGTGGCATTCAGCAACGAAGAGCAGTCTAGCCAAGCCGGCGCGCAATGTGCTTGCGCGTTGGCGAGGTCCCAGGCCTCGCGGCGCAATTTCATGCGAAGCAGAACTACAATATTGAAACAATATGCGAAGCATCCCCAAATCGCCGCAATTTTCATCACAGGCTGGCATGCAACTGATGCATCTGGACGCCATTGACCGCGCCATCCTGTCGGAGCTACAGATCGACGGCAAGCTCACCAACGTGGAGCTGGCGCAGCGGGTGCATCTGTCGCCCTCCGCCTGCCTGCGGCGGGTCAAGCAACTGGAAGATGAAGGCGTGATCGCGCAGTACGTGGCGCTGCTGAACCCCAAGGCCGTGGGCCAGACAGGCACCAGCTTCACCATCATCAACCTCGAAACCATGAGCAACAGCCTGCTCGAAGCCTTCGAGCAGGCTGTGCGGGCCGAGCCGCAGGTGCTGGACTGCTATTACGTGGCCGGCTCGAACGACTACCTGATCCGCTTCGCCTACCGCGACGCCGAGGACCTGGAGCGTTTCCACACCCAGGTGCTGATGCACCTGCCGGGCGTGGAGCGGTCGAACTCCATGCTGGTGCTGCGGACGGTCAAGAAGACCACCGCCTTGCCGTTGTAACCGCTGGGCCTGGAACGGACTACACTCACTGCGTCGCAAGTGCAACGCAATCCATTCCACCCATGAAGTCCGCAACGTTCCCCTCGCTGCGCGTCGAAGCCGAGCTTCGCGAAGCTGCCGAAAGTGTCCTGCAGGAAGGCGAGTCCTTGTCAGGTTTCATCGAGTCGTCGGTGCGAGAGACCATCGACCGTCGACGCAACCGCGCCGAGTTCATTGCCCGCGGCTTGGCCGCGCGTCAGGACTTCGCTCGCACTGGCGTCTCGTATTCCGCGGACGAGGTGCACGCAGAACTGAAAGGCCGGCTTGAGGCCGCCAGAAAGCGGATCCTCGGTTGAGCTTCGCAGTCCGCTACCTGGCCCAGGCCCGCGCCGACCTCATTCGCCTCTACGACCATTTGGTCGACAAGGCCGAGACGGTGGAGGACCTGACGCATGCTGACATCGCCTATGAAGCAATCGTGAGCGCGATCGACAGCTTGCGACGCACCCCATTCATCTACCGCAAGGCCGCCGAGAGCCCTTTCCTGCGCGAGTTGTTGATTCCATTCGGTGCGGCCGGCTATGTTGCGCTGTTCGAGATCGTCGATGCAGGTCTGGTTCAGGTGCTCGCCATCCGGCATCAGCTGGAAGACGACTACCACTGACCTCCGCCTCGATTGGCTAGGGGCTAAAGTTAGCTCAGACGACGTTGCCAATCCGAGTCAGATGCCCAAGCGCCTGCGCTGGCCGCTGAGGTAGGTCCAGACGATTTGCGAGGCGGCCAGGCTGGTCAGCTCGCTCTGGTCGAAAGGCGGGGACACCTCCACGCAGTCCATGCCGATGAAGGGCAGGTCGGCCAGTTCCTCGAGGATGCTGAAGACCTGGTTGGTCGTCATGCCGGCCGGCTCGGGCGTGCCGGTGCCAGGTGCAAAGGCCGGGTCCAGGCAGTCGATGTCCAGGCTGAGGTAAAGGGGCGGGTGCCCGTGTGCGGCCAGGCGCTCGCGGATGGCGCGGAACACCGGCGCCAGCTGCGTCGGGTTCTCCAGGCCGCGCAGGTCACGCGCGGTGAAGATCTGGCCGCCCTGGTCGCGCACGTATTCGCGGGCTTCGCGCACCCCGGCCGAGCGGATGCCCAGTTGCGTGAAGCACTCGGGCAGCACCAGGCCTTCCTGGATGGCCTCGTAGACCCAGGTGCCATGGCCACTGGGCTCGCCGAAGTGGTCTTCCCAGGTGTCGCAGTGGGCGTCGAAATGGATGATGGCCAGCGGCTGGCCGACCTGGGCGCGGTAGGCGCGCAGCAGTGGCAGCGTGATCGAGTGATCGCCGCCCAGCCAGGCCATGTGGTGGCTGGCAATCAGCGGCTGGATCAACGGCATCATCGCTGCGCGCATGCCTTCCAGGCTGGTGTTGGGTAAGGGCAGGTCGCCGGCGTCGCCCACGCAGCCGTCCAGCGCCACATCGAACAGCGGGTGCGTGCCGTCGCACAGCATGTGGCTGGCCTGGCGGATGTTGCGCGGGCCGAAGCGCGCGCCAGGGCGGTTGGTCACACAGCCATCCCAAGCGACGCCGGCCAAGCCGAAGGTGTGGCCTTTGGCGAGCGGTGGCACCTGCAGGAAGGTGGTCTGGGACAGGAACGGGAAGCCGGACATCGGGCAGCGCTTTCTAAGGAACCTGAACGGGGATCGCCGAAGGGGTTTCGACCCTGCCGATCAGGTCGACGGCGGCCATCATAAAGAGCATCGCGTTGCCCGGCGCACGCATCGGGGGCTTGCATCGGCATCCACTGCTGCGGATTTCCCATCGCGAAAAGGCTATTTCACGATGTGGAATCAAGAGGATTCGAAGGTGAGTTTCATTTTTCATAGTGAAATCTCCACTCTCACATTGCGATATGTTGAAGTTAAGTCATTGATTTCATTGAAAACAAACTTCAGTCTTATATAAGACATAAGTCTTCCCGCCAGCGAGTTCGGCGCGCACACTTGTCTCCAGGTTGTCACCTTGTTGACCTCAATTTCCGACACCCGATCGACCCCGATTCGACCTACCTGATGGAGCTCCCGATGACGAAGCTGACCCGCGAACAACAGATTGCCGCCCTGCAAAAAGACTGGGCCGAAAACCCCCGCTGGAAGGGTGTCAAGCGTGGCTATTCCGCTGCTGACGTGGTGCGCCTGCGCGGCAGCCTGCAGCCCGAGTACACGCTGGCCCAGCGCGGCGCCGAAACGCTGTGGAACAAGATCAACGGTGGTGCCAAGAAGGGCTATGTGAACGCCTTCGGGGCGATCACCGCCGGCCAGGCGATGCAGCAGGCCAAGGCCGGCCTGGAAGCGGTGTACCTGTCGGGCTGGCAGGTGGCCGCCGACGGCAACACCTCCGAGACCATGTACCCGGACCAGTCGCTGTACGCCTACGACTCGGTGCCGACCATGGTCCGCCGCATCAACAACACCTTCAAGCGGGCTGACGAGATCCAGTGGTCGCGCGGCATCAACCCGGGCGACGAGCAGTTCGTCGACTACTTCCTGCCCATCGTGGCCGACGCGGAAGCCGGTTTCGGCGGCGTGCTGAACGCCTTCGAGCTGATGAAGAACATGATTGCCGCGGGCGCTGCCGGCGTGCACTTCGAAGACCAGCTGGCGGCCGTGAAGAAGTGCGGCCACATGGGCGGCAAGGTGCTGGTGCCGACGCAGGAAGCCATCGAGAAGCTGCTGGCCGCGCGTTTCGCTGCCGACGTGATGGGCGTGCCCACCATCGTGCTGGCCCGCACCGACGCCGAAGCCGCCAACCTGATCACCAGCGACCACGACGCCAACGACAAGCCCTTCCTGACCGGCGAGCGCACGCAGGAAGGCTTCTACCGCGTCAAGAACGGCCTGGAGCAGGCCATCAGCCGCGGCGTGGCCTATGCGCCCTATGCCGACCTGGTGTGGTGCGAAACCGGCACGCCGGACCTGGGCTTCGCCCGTGAGTTCGCGCAGGCCGTGCATGCCAAGAGTCCGGGCAAGCTGCTGAGCTACAACTGCTCGCCGTCCTTCAACTGGAAGAAGAACCTGGACGACCGCACGATCGCGCGCTTCCAGGATGAACTGTCGGCCCTGGGCTACAAGTACCAGTTCATCACGCTGGCCGGCATCCACATCAACTGGTTCAACACCTTCAAGTTCGCCCACGCCTATGCGAACGGCGAAGGCATGAAGCACTACGTCGACATGGTGCAGGAGCCCGAATTCAAGGCCCGCGAACAAGGCTACACCTTCGTCTCGCACCAGCAGGAAGTGGGAGCCGGCTATTTCGACGACGTGACCACCGTGATCCAGGGCGGCAGCTCCAGCGTCAAGGCACTGACCGGCTCCACGGAAGAAGAGCAGTTCCATTAAGAATGGGGCACCCGGTTCGCCGGGTACGGCAAACCACCCGCCGGGCGGGTTGGCGCGGCTGCCTTGAGGCGGCTCGGCGCCGGCCGCGCTGCGGTGACGACGGTCAAGGTCGTCAAGCCAAACAAAAGGCCCGGTTGCCAAACAGCAACCGGGCCTCTTTTCGTCAGCGCGGGCCTGTCAGCGCAGGCTGCCCACGTAACGGGCCGGCGGCGGCGCGCTGGGGGCGGAGGGTGCATTGGTGCTGCGTCCGAAACGGCTCTCGCCGAAGCCAGAGGGGGCATGGCGCTCGGCCATGCTGCGGGTGGGCTGCGGCCGCACTTCGGCTGGCGGCGGGAACATGGCGGCCAGGAAGCGCTGGCCCCATTCGACGAGCTCCGGGTGCGCCACCTCGGCCAGCGCCACGCGGATGATCTCGCGGGCGTACTCGGGGCTGCGCACCAGCCACTCCACGTCGGTGACACGGCCCACCTTGCGCCGCATCACCACATGCAGGTGGGCGGCAATGGCCAGCTTTTCGCTCTCCAGCATCTTCACACCTCCGGCTAAGTTGTCGTCAAAAGAAGAAAACTGCCTTGCTGCGCGCTCGTGAACCACCTTCGGATCACTCGACGCGCTCGCCGTGCTGGCTCAGGTCCAGCCCGTCGGATTCCTGCTTCTCGGTGATGCGCAGGCCGATCACCCAGTCCACCAGCTTCAGGATCAGTGCGCTTGCCAGGCCGCTGTAGACCAGCGTGGCCAGCACCGCCAGGCCCTGCGTGAGCACGCTGCCTTCGACACCGCCGATTTCCGGATCGGCCAGCCAGCCGGTCATCAGCGCACCGATGATGCCGCCCACGCCGTGCACGCCAAACACGTCCAGCGAGTCGTCCGCCCCCAGCAGGCGCTTCAGGCCGGTGGCGCCCCAGTAGCAGCCTACCCCGGCGGCCACGCCGATCAGCACTGCGCTGCTCGGGCTGACAAAGCCGGAAGCCGGCGTGATGGCCACCAGGCCGGCCACCGCGCCGCTGCACAGGCCCAGCAAGGTGGGCGTGCGCCGCACGATCCACTCGGCCAGCATCCAGGCGAGCGCTGCCGCTGCGGCGCCCAGTTGCGTGACCAGCATCGCCATGCCGGCGCGCCCGTCCGCAGCACCGGCCGAGCCACCGTTGAAGCCCATCCAGCCCACCCACAGCAGCGACGCGCCGATGGCCGTGTACGCGAGGTTGGACGGCATCAGCGCCACTTGACCGTAGCCTTTGCGCTTGCCCAGCATGAAGGCCGCCACCAGCCCTGCAATGCCGGCATTGATGTGCACCACCGTGCCACCGGCAAAGTCCAGCGCACCACGCTGGGCCAGCCAGCCATCACTCGCCCAGACCCAGTGCGCCACCGGCGAATACACCAGGATGGACCACAGGCCCATGAACCACAGCAGCGCTGCGAACCGCATGCGCTCGGCAAATGCTCCGACGATCAGTGCCGGCGTGATGATCGCGAAGCTCAGCTGGAACATCACGTACACCGACTCGGGTATGGTCGGCGCCAGTGGATGAGTGGTGACCAGGCCTGCCATCTTGTGGAACTGCACCGTGGACAGAAAGGTCGCGATGCCGCTGCCCAGCCATGGCGAGCCGGGCATGAAGGCCAGGCTGTAGCCCCAGCCAAACCACAGCAGCGAGACCAGCGCGCAGACCGCCAGCACCTGGGCCATCGTGCCCAGCACGTTCTTCTTGCGCACCATGCCGGCGTAGAACAACGCCAGCCCGGGGATCGTCATCAGCAGCACCAGCGCGGTGGCGCTGATCATCCAGGCGGTGTCGCCGGCACTGATCTGGGCGACCGGCGTCAGCAGGGGCACGCCGGTGGCGACCGCGCTGGCGGCCGCACCCGACGCGGCGGCCACGCCCTCAGGCGCTGAAGCGGCACCCGATGCCACCCCGGAAGCCGCCGTCGCGGCAGCGTCCGAAGCAGCCTGCGCCCATGCACTTGCTGTTGCCCAGCAGGCAACGCCCACCCCGGCGGCTTTGAGCCGCCGCCCCGTCACTGCGCACTGCATCAACAACGTCCTGTAGGTTTAGTGATACCTGTTTTCCAAGCAAGTATCAGACCTGTATCAGGACGTTTCGACCGCAGACAGCCGCGGTTTCACATCGAGTCGTGCAGCAGCTGCAGGTAGTCTTCGCGGGTTGCGAGCCTAGGGTTCGTTGCATGGCAATGGTCGACCATCGCGCCGTCGATCACGGCCTCGAAGATCTCGGGCGACACCCCCATCTGCGCCAGCCCCGTCGGCAGGCCCAGGCGGGCGTTCAGCTCGCGCACAGCCTCGGCCAGCTCGGTGCCCTGGCTGTCGCAGCCGGGCAGGCCGATGGCGTGCGCCATGCGAGCCAGCCGGTTCTCGCGCCGCATCGAGTCGGCCGAGGCGTTGAAGCGGATCACGGCCGGCAGGAAGACGGCGTTCAAGGTGCCGTGGTGCAGGCGCGGGTTCTTGCCGCCCAGGCTGTGGCTGAGCGAATGCACGCAGCCCAGGCCCTTCTGGAAGGCCAGCGCGCCCTGCATGCTGGCACTCATCATGGCCCAGCGGGCGTCGCGGTCCTGGCCGTTGCGGGTGGCGCGTTCGATGTGGGCCCAGCCGCGCGCCAGGCCGTCCAGTGCAATGCCGTCGGCGGGAGGGTTCACCGCGCCGGACATGAAGGTCTCAAGGCAATGGGCGATGGCGTCCATGCCGGTGGCTGCCGTCAAGGAAGGCGGCAGCGTCAATGTCAGCGCCGGATCCAGCAGCGCGGACTTGGGCATCAGGTTCCAGTTGTGGAAGCCCAGCTTGCGGCCATCGTCGACGATCAGGATCGCGCCGCGCGCGACCTCGCTGCCGGTGCCCGCGGTGGTCGGCACCGCAATGACCGGCGCCGCGGCCGTGCTGATGCGCCCGGCGCCGCCTTCGATGGTGGCGTACTGGCTCAGCGGGCCGGGGTGCGTGGCGGCGATCGCCACGCCCTTGGCCAGGTCGATGCTGGAGCCGCCCCCCACGGCCACCAGGCCGTCGCAGCCATGCTGCTTGTAGACCGCCACCGCGGCGCGCACGGCAGCCTCGGTCGGGTTGGGCGGCGTGGCGTCGAACACCGCGTGGGGCAGGGTGCCCAGCGCACCCAGCGCCTGGTCCAGCACACCTGCAGCGCGCACCCCGGGGTCTGTCACCACCAGCGGCTTGGCAATGCCCAGCCGCTCGCATTCGGACTGCAGCAGCGAGAGCACGCCGAAGTCGATGTCGATCTGGGTCAGGTAGAGGATGCGCGCCATGGCCTGCCATCAGGAAAGGTTGGGGTGCAGCCAGTATGCTGGCGGCCGCACGCCTCGTGCCACAAGACAAACCTTGAGTTCCTGTCCCCGAGATGACACTGCATTCCAAGCCACCCACAGTCCCTCATCTCACGTCGCAGATGAGCGCCTTGCTGGCGCGCATCCGCCGCGCCAACCGGCCGGCTTTCCACACGCTGTCTCCAGAGCATGCGCGCCTGGCCTACGGCATTGGCTCCGAGATCCTGGACCTGCCGCGCGCGCCGCTGCCGCGGGTCGAAGACATTCAGGTGCCTGTAGCGCCTGGCGTGCAGTGTGCCGCGCGGCTCTACGCGCCCAGCGCCGAGAAGCTGCCGGTGCTGCTGTACCTGCACGGCGGTGGTTTCACCATCGGCGGCATCGAGACGCACGACAGCCTGTGCCGCCAGCTGGCCCTGCGCAGTGGTGCCGCCGTGCTGTCGCTGGACTACCGGCTGGCGCCCGAACATCGTTTTCCTGCCGCCGTGGACGACAGCTTCGGCGCTTTGCGCTGGCTGGCCGGCCCGGGCGCTGCCGAACTGGGTCTCGATGCCTCGCGCATCGCGGTGGGTGGTGACAGCGCCGGCGGCACGCTGTCGGCCGTCTGTGCGCTGATGGCACGCGACCAGGGCCTGACGCTGGCGCTGCAGTTGCTCATCACGCCCGGCACCGGCGCCTACGCCAACACCGATTCGCACCGCCGCTTCGCCGAAGGCTACCTGCTGGACGCCGCCAGCATCGAGTGGTTCTTCAACCAGTACATCGCCCACGCGCAGCGTGAAGACTGGCGCTTCGCGCCGCTGCTGGCGCCGGAGCTGGAAGGCCTGGCGCCCGTCTGCATGATCCTCGCCGAGTGCGACCCGCTGGTCGACGAAGGCGTGGCCTATGCCGACCGGCTGCGGCTGGCAGGCGTGCCGGTCGCGCTGGAGCTGTACCGTGGCGTGACCCACGACTTCATCAAGCTCGGCCGGCAGATCCGCGAAGCCGATGCTGCCCAGGCCGCCGCAGGCCTTGCCCTGAAAGAGGCGTTTTCATCATGAGCACCCCCCGCCTGCAACGCACCGATTTCCGCTGCTTCGAACGCTTGCGCGTGCGCTGGTCCGAAGTGGACATGCAGCAGATCGTCTTCAATGGCCACTACCTGAACTACGTGGACACCGCCGTCGGCACCTACTGGCGCGCGCTGGCCTTACCGTACCAGGCCGCCATGCAACTGCTGGGCGGTGACCTGTTCGTCAAGAAGGCCACGGTCGAGTACCACGCCGCGGCGACCTTCGATGACCTGCTGGAAGTCGGCGTGCGCCACGAGCGCACCGGCAACAGCTCGCTGGGCTTCACTGCCGCGGTGTTCCGTGCCGAGCAACTGCTGGTCACGACTGAGCTGGTCTATGTGTTTGCCGACGCGCAGGCCCGCACGCCGCTGGCCGTGCCCGCCACGCTGCGCGAGATCCTGCGCGGCTTCGAGGCTGGCGAGGCCATGGTGGAGGTGCAGGTGGGCGACTGGGCCACGCTGGGACAGGCTGCCAGCGAGATCCGCCAGGAAGTCTTCGTGCAGGAACAGAACATCCCGGCGGCGATGGAATGGGACGATGGCGATGCGCACTGTGTGCACGCGGTCGCCTACAACCGCCTGGGCATGGCGCTGGGCACTGGCCGGCTGCTGGAGCACGTGCCCGGCGTGGCCAAGATCGGCCGCATGGCGGTGCGCCGCCCGGTGCGTGGTGGCGCGGTCGGTCGCGCCGTGCTGGACGCGCTGATGCAGGCCGCCCGCCAGCGCGGCGACCACGAGGTCATGCTGCACGCCCAGACCAGCGCCGCGCCGTTCTACAGCCGGGCCGGCTTCACGCCGCGTGGGCCGGTCTTCGAGGAAGCCGGCATCCAGCACGTGGAGATGGTGCGGGCGCTGCGCTGAAGCAGCAGCTCGCCGTCAGTGCTGTATCGGCACCAGCAGCGGCGCGAAGCTGCTCTGGACCGGCGGCCAGTCCAGCAACTGGCGCTGCACCGGCGGGCTGCTGGCCTGGCCGGGGCTGTGGGTCTGTTCAAAGACCTGGGTGATCAGCCGGGTGCCGACGCGTTCGGTGATCAGCACGGTGGAGCAGCGTGTGCCGTAGCGGCCATCTGCGCTGTGGATGAAGGCGGGCGAGAGCATGCGCTCAACCGTCAGCGGCACGCCGGTCTGCGGCAGCGAGGCGTCGGGTGCCTGCTTGTTGTCGGCCAGCGCGGCGAACAGCTGGGTGCGCAATTGTTCGACCGGGCCGGTCTGCGACAAGGCCTGCGTGAGCCGCGCCTTCAGCGCCTGGACCTTGGGCCAGGGCGTGTCCAGTGCGGCATTGCTCAGACCAAACACGCCACGGTCCAGCCGGCGAGGGTGGCTGTGTTCGTTGCTGGCCCAGAAGCATTCGCCGCGCTGGAAGTCCGCGGCAATCAGGTTGAAGGGCGCGTAGCCGGCCATCGCGACCGACGGCCAGAAGCGGTCGGCTCGCGCCGTGCTGCCCAGCCAGCGCAGCACGATCTCGCCACGAGAGGGTGCGCCGGGCTCGGTCAGCATGGGCCGGCGCACATTCGTCACCAGGCCGAAGCGGCCAGCGGCCGTCATGCCCAGCCAGGTGCCACCGGCCTTCAGGTCGCGGCCGGCCAGCACGGCCGGGCCGTCACCAGGCGGTGTCCACCAGTCCAACGTGCTGGCCGGACGGTCCAGGTACTCGTCGCGATTGGCCGCGACCACCAGCGGAAAGCGCGGGTGCTGATCCAGCGCAATGGCGGCTAGGCACATGGCACGAAACATTCGGTGTGGCGTGGGCCGGCCAGGTGCGGCGCCAGCACGCTGGCTGCCGCTTCGATGGCCTGCGGCAGGCCAGCAGCGTCCGCTGCCGAGACCTGGGGCAGCAGGCGGTACACCTCCATCAGCGTGACGCAGCCGTCGTTGGCTTCTGGCCGCCGCATGACTTCGGTAGCCAAGCCGGGCCAGTCGCCGCGCAGGCGTTGCTGGAAGGCATGCACCAGCGCGCTGGCAGTGGCCAGCTCGGTTTCCGGGAGGCGGTAATAGATGAACCAGGCCGGTGGCGCGCCGGCGGCCGCCGGTTCAGCTTTCATCCTGCAGCAAGGGGTACGGCAGGGCTTGCGGCTGCAGCAGCGGGCCGTCGGCGGCGCCCAAGTGCAGCGCGCCTTCGGCCGTCAGCGCGGCCAGCTTGAGTTCGACGAACGCCAGGCTTTGCCCGCCCAGCGAGGCGCTGAGCGCCACCAGCCCGGCGGGCTGGCCGGGGTCGGCGGCATGGAAGACTTCCTGGCCCGGCTGCATTTCAGCGCTGCCGGCGAGCAGCGCGCCGCGGCGCTTCAGCGTGCCGCGGTACTGGCTGCGCGCAACGACTTCCTGGCCAGGGTAGCAGCCCTTCTTGAAGTTCACGCCGCCCACGATCTCGAAATTCACCATCTGCGGCACAAAGGCCTCGGCCGTGGCAGCGACGATGCGCACCACGCCGCTTTGCACTTCCAGCCAGCGCCAGGCATCAGCCGACAAGGGCGCCAGTCCGGCGGGTGCCGAAACCGCGGGCCCAGCCCAGAGGCAACGCGGCACGCCGTCTACATCCGGCAGGCGCACTGCCTGGCCATCAGCCATCGCCGCGACGCCCCAGGCCTGGGGCGGCAATGCGTTGCCCAGCCAAGCGCTGGCTGCGTCGCCTGCCAGGCCCCACAGCGGCAACTCGGCCGAGGCATTGCTGAGCTGGCACTTGGCGCGCAGCACGAACATGGACAGCCGCTTGAGCGTAGGCGCCAGCAGGTCGGCACTGCAGGCAAGCAGCCATTCATCGGGCGCGGCGCGCCAGGCCACGAAGCTGGCCATCAGGCGGCCCTTGGCCGAGCAATAGCCGGCGAGGCGGGCCTGGTCGGCTCCGGCCAGCGCCAAGTCGTTGGTCAACTGGCCTTGCAGAAAACTCAGCGCGTCGGCTCCCCGGGCCCGGATCAGGCCCCAGTCGGCCAGTGGCAGCGCACCGCCCGTGCGAAGCGAGGCAGGCAGGGCCGCAGCGGCGGCGGGGCTTGTTTCAGAGGGGGGCGAAGCAGCAACAGTCATGCAGACGATTATCATGCGCGCCCATGCCAGAGCAAGCGCCAGGGTTTGCGCCTCACCCATGAAACTGATGAAGAAGTTGCTGGCGTTGCTGCTGTTCGCCGGCTTGGCTGCCGCCGGGGCCGCCTGGTGGTGGACCGAGCAGCCGCTGCCCTTGCGCGGCGCGCGGGTCGAGCTGTCGATAGAGCCCGGCACCTCGCCGCGCGAAGTGGCTGAGCAATGGGTGCAGGCCGGTGTGGACGTGCCCGCCGAGTTGCTCTACCAATGGTTCCGCTGGTCCGGCCAGTCGCGCAAGATTCGCGCGGGCAGCTACGAGATCGAGGCTGGGGTCAGCCCGAAAGCGCTGTTGGACAAGATGGTGCGCGGCGAGCAGGTGCTGGAGCTGTTGCGCATCATCGATGGCTGGAACCTGCGCCAGGTGCGCGAGGCAGTGGCCAAGGCGCCCGGGCTGCGCAACACGCTGGCCAGCATGAGCGACGCGCAGGCCGCGGCCGCGCTGGGCTTGTCCGAGAACACGCCCGAAGGCTGGCTGTTCCCCGACTCGTATGCCTACAGCAAGGGCGTGAGCGACATCACGGTGCTCAAGCGCGCCCGCGCCGCGATGCAGCAGCGCCTGGCCCAGGCCTGGGAACAGCGGGCACCGGACTCGCCGTTGAAGTCCCCCGCCGAGCTGCTGGTGCTGGCGTCGGTGGTCGAAAAGGAAACCGGCCAGGCCAGCGACCGCGGGCTGGTCGCCGGTGTGTTCAACAACCGGCTGCGCATCGGCATGCCGCTGCAGTCCGACCCGACCGTGATCTACGGCCTGGGCGCCAGCTTCGACGGCAACCTGCGCAAGGCCGACCTGCTGGCTGACACGCCGTGGAACACCTACACCCGCCGCGGCCTGCCGCCCACGCCCATCGCGATGCCTGGCGCCCGTGCCTTGCTGACCGCCGCCAGGCCCGACAAGACCGACGCGCTGTACTTCGTTGCCCGAGGCGATGGCAGCAGCGTCTTCAGCGGCAGCCTGGCCGACCATAATCGGGCGGTGAACCAGTTTCAGCGAGGCGGCAGCCGGTGACTTCTTCAGGCGCGTTTTTCATCAGCTTCGAAGGCATTGACGGCGCCGGCAAGTCTTCCCACATCGAAGCCGTGCACGAGGCCTTGCTGCAGCGCGGCCACCGTGTGCTGCTGACCCGCGAGCCCGGCGGCACCGAGCTGGCCGAGCAGTTGCGCGCGCTGTTCCTGCATCAGTCGATGGATGCGCTGACCGAGGCCTTGCTGGTGTTCGCGGCGCGACGCGATCATTTGTGCCAGCGCATACTGCCGGCGCTCTCGCGTGGCGAAACCGTGTTGTGCGACCGTTTCACCGATGCCACCTTCGCCTACCAGGGCGCCGGCCGCGGCTTTGACCTCGCGGTGCTGCGCCAGCTGGAAACCTGGGTGCAGGAAGGCCGGCAACCGGACCTGACGCTGTGGTTCGACCTGCCGCCGGACGTGGCCGCCACGCGCCGCGCCGCGGCCCGCGCGCCAGACCGGCTGGAACGCGAGGACCTGGCATTTTTTGAACGTGTGCGCGAAGGTTATGCGCAGCGTTTCGCAGAGCAGCCGGCCCGGTTTGCGCGCATTGACTCGTCGCAGGCCATGGACGCAGTGCGTGCCCAGGTGCTGCAGGCCGTGGCAGACAAGGTAGGCTGACCCATGCGCACCGAAAAAGACCTGCCCTGGCTGGCCGAGCCGCTGCGCCAGCTGCGCGACGGCCAGCGCGGCCATGCGCTGATCCTGCAAGGCGGTATTGGCGCTGGCCTGCTGGAACTTGCGCTGCGCCTGGCCCAGGCCTGGCTGTGCGAACAGCCACCCGGGCCATGCGACCAATGTGCCGGTTGTCACCTGGCCCTGGCCCACACCCACCCGGACCTGAAGGTGCTGATGCCCGAGGCCTGGCAGCAGCGCCTGGAATGGTCGGGAGAGGAAGAGGGCGGTGCGGCGGAAGATGGCAGCAAGAGCAAGAAGAAACCGAGCCGCGAGATCAAGGTCGAGGCAGTGCGCCAGGCCATCGACTGGAGCCACACCAGCAATGCCCGTGGCCAGGCCAAGGTGCTGGTGCTGTTCCCGGCAGATGCAATGAACGCAGTGGCCGCCAATGCCTTGCTGAAGACGCTGGAAGAACCGGCGCCCGGCACGAAGGTGTTGCTGGCGGTCGAAGACCCGGAGCATTTGCTGCCCACGCTGCGCAGCCGCTGCCAGCGCTCGCGGCTGGCGCCGCCCGATGAAGCCAGCGCGCTGGCCTGGCTGGGCCAGCAAGGCCTGGCGCAGCCGCAGGCCTTGCTGCGCGCCGCCGGAGGCCAGCCGCTGGGCGCACTGGAGCTGGCCTCGCAAGGCTTGTCCGGCGACGCCTGGGCCGGCCTGCCGCGCCAACTGGCGCAAGGCGACTGGGCGATGCTGGCCAGCTGGCCGCTGCCGCAGGCGCTGCACACCTTGCAGTGCCTGTGCCATGACCTGATGGCGCGCAGCTGTGGCGGCGTGCCACGTTATTTCCCCACCGAAGCCCTGCCGGCGGTGGCCGATTGGGCGGCGCTGTCCGAATGGAGCCGCGAGCTGCAGCGCGTGCGTCGCCATGAAGACCACCCGTGGCAGGCCGGCCTGGTGCTGGAATCCCTGCTGGGCCAGTTGCAGCCCTTGCTGCGCAAACGCGCGAGCCGGGCTTGACCCCACATCCCGGCCCTGGCCCGTCTGAAACCTGCCTACACTAGCCCCATGAGCGACATTGACAGCCGCAGCCCGCAGACTCCCCCCGGATCTGCCTCGCTGCCCGCCGTGCCTGCCACCCCCAGCACCAGTGGAGGCGGGCGCCCCAGCGTCATCCAGCTGGTGTTCCGCGAAAAGGGTGCGCTGTATGCCGCCTATGTGCCGCTGTTTTCCGATGGCGGCCTGTTCGTGCCGACCACCCGCGACTACCAGCTCGGCGATGACATTTACCTGCTGCTTTCGCTGCCTGGCGACCCCCAGCGCTACCCGGTTGCCGGCAAGGTCGGCTGGATCACGCCGCCCAACACCTCCGGCGGCCGCACCCAGGGGGTGGGTGTGCGTTTCCCGAGTGATGAGAAGACGCGCATGCTGAAGGTGCGCATCGAGGAAATCCTCGGCACCTCGATCTCGTCGTCCAAGCCGACCCAGACCATCTGACTTCCCGCCTCGTACCGTTTCCCATCCGGATGTTCGTCGACTCCCACTGCCACCTGATCTTTCCTGAGCTGCGCGAGCGCCTGTCGGAAATCCGCGCCGCGATGGCGCAAGCCCAGGTCGGCGCGGCCTTGTGCATCAGCACCCGTGTCGAGGAGATCGAGCAGGTCGTGGCGCTGGCCGAGACCGACCCGCAGTGGTGGGCCAGTGCCGGTGTGCACCCCGACACCGAAGGCGAGACCGAGCCCGACGAAGCCTTGCTGCTGCGCTGGGCCGCGCATCCCAAGGTCATCGCCATTGGCGAAACCGGGCTGGACTATTACCGCCTGAACGGCCGCAGCATTGCCGACATGGCCTGGCAGCGCGAGCGCTTCCGGGTGCACATCCGCGCGGGGCAGGCCACCGACCTGCCGCTGGTCATCCACACCCGCCAGGCCAGCGAGGACACGGTGGCGCTGCTGCGCGAAGCCGCCAGCGCAAGCCAGCCCGCGCCGCGCGGCGTGTTCCATTGCTTCACCGAAACCATGGACGTGGCCCGCGCCGCGCTGGACCTGGGTTTCCTGATCTCGTTCTCCGGCATCCTGACCTTTCGCAATGCCGAAGATCTGCGCGAGGTCGCACGCTATGTGCCGCTGGACCGCTGCCTGATCGAGACCGACAGCCCCTACCTGGCACCGGTGCCGTTCCGTGGCAAGACCAACACGCCTGCGCTGGTGCCGCATGTGGCGGCCGAGCTGGCCAGGCAGAAGCAATGCAGCGTCGAGCAGATCGCGGACGCGACCCGGGTCAACTTCGAGCGCCTTTTCGGCGTCTCGGTGGCGCCGGTGAACAAGGAAGGTCGAGGCACCACGGCATGAAGCGGCGCGAATTGTTGAAGCACGGTGGGCTTGCCGCGATGGCCGCCACCGGACTGATGGTCGGGCAGGGCGCCCGGGCCGACAGCTACAGCGACTTTTTCCTCTACATCGAGCTGGATCGACCGGAGGGCCTGCAAAAGCTGCTGCGCGCCGGTTTCGACGTCAATTCCCGCAACCCCAAGGGCCAGCACGGCTTGTACATGGCCTTCCGCAACGATTCGGAAAAGGCTGCCGAGCTGCTGCTGGGCTGGCCCGGCCTGGACCCTGAAGGCACCAACGCCCAGGGCGAAACCCTGCTGATGATGGCCGCGATGAAGGGCCAGATCGACGCGATGAAAAAACTGATCGCGCTGGGTGCTGCCGTGAACCGCAAGGGCTGGACGCCGCTGCACTACGCTGCTTCGGGCGGGCAACAGGCCGCCATCATCCTGCTGCTCAGCCATGGCGCCGAGCTGGAAGCCCGCGGGCCGAATGGCAACACGCCGCTGATGATGGCCGCAGGCTACGGCACGATAGACAGTGCCAGGCTGCTGCTGAGCCGTGGCGCCGACCCGAAACTGGTGGATGGGGGCGACCGCCACGCCAGCGACTACGCACGCAAGGCTGGCCACGAAGGTTTGGCCAAGGACCTCGAAGCGCTGGCGGCGAAGCCAGGCTGAGCCTGCGAAAACAGGCGGCGCTCGGGTCCTTTCCTCACCACCGCCGCCCGGCTCCGCTGACACCCTTGTCAGATGAATACCGACAGAGGCTTTGTCGGCGCTCCGACTTATGTCCTGACAAGCGTCGCCCTACAGTGCGTTCCATGGGTTCCACACCGGAGCCCGCCTAGAGAGCCCACCACCATGCGCGACATCCAGAGCCTGAGCAACCCGTTCATGATGATGACCGACCCGGAAGTCATCCTCCAGGCCATCGAACGTTCAGACCGCCTGAACCGCCTGCAACGCCGCGTGTGCCGCCCGCTGGACCGCCCACTGATCCCGAAGATCGGCGGCGTGGCCGACTTCGACGCAGAGATCGACCACGAACCCGACATGGAACTGAGCGACGAGTTCCTGGCTGACTGACCACGGCTCGCAGCCCCGGCTGCAGCGTGAAACGAACGGACGGACTGGTGGCGTCCGGCTGGCCTGAACCGCCGCACAGCGACAGGCTGCCACCGTTGGCAAGCAAGTGCTGCCAACGATCACCAATGGCGACTACAGCCATCCCCAAAGCAGGTAAGCCAGGCGCGTCAAGCGAATGGAACGTGCGGGGCGGTAGTTCTCGCGGTAGTGGGTTTGCATGGTGAATGCCTGATGCTGTATGTTCATACAGTATCCGCATCGCTGCTCACCGAGTCAAGCAAGACTGTCCATCTCGAAGCTTGGAGGCCAGCTCGCCTGACGAGCCACGCCGGCACCTTCAGCAACTTGCTGCCAGACCGGCAGCCTTGCCGCGAGGCAACGGCCATGAATGCGTGACACTGTATATTATGTCAAATCGTGCAGGTGGGCTTTTCCGACGTTTACGTCAGCGAGCTATCGCAATGATCCAGGCCCTTCGGGGCCTTTTTTTTGGCCCGCACTTTCAGGGATCTTGAATGCTCAACCGCTTTCCGAATCAGCCTCCAGAGCTGTCCGAATTGCTGACCGACGCACTGCTTGGCCAGCTCACAAATACCCAGCTTGCAAAGCGCTTCGGCGTCAGCGAACGCACGTTCAGACGCTGGAAAGACCACGGCGCACCTGTGGCCGTCAGGCTCGCACTTTGGTCGATTTCGTTGCAAGGACTCGACACTTTGCAATGCGAATCCGACAACGCACTGGCGCTTTACCGTGGCCTCGCGGGTGCGCGAGCCAATGAAATGGCAGCGCTGCAGCGCGAAATCCAGCGGCTGCTAAGGCTTGGCGACTTCGGCGCAGCAAACGACGCCACGCAAATGTCCGCTCAGAGAGCCCCGGCGCTGTACGACGCTTCGAAGGCGCGGCGAGCGCGAATGTAGTCATTCCCACAGTCAACCGAAGCAACGCCGGCGCATGCAGCCGGCACCTTGTAATACCGCCCCCAAGCAGCGTCCTTTCGGGCGCGCTCAGCAGCCTGAGAGCGCGCCAAGTCTGACTTGGCCTGCTCCTGCTCCTCTTTCATCTGGCGCAGAACCACCTGGCGGCGCCGCTCGGCATCGGAGCGGGCCCGTATGTCCACCTGCATACGCGCCAGCTCAGCACTGGCACGCTCGGAGGCGGCACGCAACTCCCGCTCAGCAGACCACTTGAGGTAAGTCACGATAAGGAAAGCCGCAGCCACGATGCCAACAGAGACTCCGGCCGCAATTTGCCAAAACAGCGCGGGGCTGGGTTGCGGCCGCATCCATGTAGGTGGCGGTGCGGACGACTCTGACGCCCCGACTTCATCCGAGATTGACCCGTTAGACATCCCTACCCTCGCTCTTCTAAGCCGAACTCGCAGGCCCCCAAACGGACCGGCAAGCGCACGCTCTCGACTGTAACGCCAGGTCACAGATCGGTCGGCGTGGTGAGGCCCGCTGCGGCTACGCGCCCAGGCTCTCGGCTTCGCACTCGCTCTCGCACTTGCCCTCGCTCTCCCCTTCGCGCTGCGGCTCGCACTTGCCCCGAGCCACTCCGGCAGGGCCTGCGGGTCGAGGCGATGTCCCGCAGCCTGGCGCGCAGGCACTGCGCATCGGCCTCTCCGTCTGAGCCATCGGCCTGCATGGGGGTGTGCGCAGGCGCACACCCCCATTTCAGGCCTCAGTGCACATCCGTCGGTGCTCGATGCTCGGTCCGGCTGCGCCTGGCTGCTGGCAACGTCCGCGCGTCCTCGCTCCAGCCTGTCGGCGCACGGAGCGCGGTCTACGTCCTCACGTCTACAGGGTCGGTCTACGGGCGCGGTCTACGAGGTCGGTCTACAGCCTCGGTCCGGGGCGCTTCGCCTTCGCTCGGTGGTGCCGATGGTTGCCGGGGACTGAATACGGCTTTGAGAACGCGGTGTCACCCTTGGTGGCTGGGTAACGGCTGGCGCCCGCAGGCGGCAGCTTTGCCGCGCGAACCCGCTGGCGCGTGCTTGCTTGGACGGTTGGCGACTGGCCGGCCCTTCGGGCGCTTGCCAGGCACCGGCGGAAAGGGCCTGCACGGCCCTCAGACAGCCGAACGAACCTTCGGTAAGGGCGGAAGCGCTTAGCCTGGCTGTTTCCCGGCCACGGCTTGGCGCCATGGCTGGGTGATCTGGCCGTCAACGGGCTCGACCGGCCACATCATGGCGACAACTGACCAGGTGCCACGGTCCAGATACAGCATGCCGTCCTGTTGGCGCACCTTCACACCCAGGCTCTCGAGCTGATGCACGGTAAGGCGCTGGAGCACTCGACCGCCGCGCTCCACCCACTCGACCACGCCAACCCACTCGCCGCTTTGACGTTGCATCAGGCCGGCCAGCCTGATCTGCCCATCGTGGCCGAGCTGGTCAAGCCTGGCTTGGATGCTGTCCAACGGAGCGGACGCGGCGCCTACAGCGGCCGTAGCGGTGGCCGTAGCCACGCCAGGCGCAGAGGCACCAGCAACAGGCGGCACGACCTTGGATGCGACGTAGCGAACGGGCGCGACACCATCAACGCTCTCGGGCACAGCCTGGGCGGTTGCGCCGTGCTTCTTCGCCGATGCAATGGCACCGCCTGAGAAGTACCGCACCACGTACCAGGCGGCGCCAATGGCGAGCAAGCCCAGCAGCACGGCTCGAATCCAGAACGCGCCGCCGAACACGTTCGCACGGGCGTCCTGATAGTTGGCGGTCTGAATGTCGCTGCCGGTGTGGCTGGCGTAGGTGCCGAAATACGCCTTGTCGTAGCGGCAGCGCTCGCTACCGACTTTGACGTATTTGTCATTGCCCTCGTGCCGCTCAGTGACCACGCGATAAAAGCCCTCTGCGCCGACGGCCGAGAGCTTCAGAAAGCTCTGCTTAATTTCGATGCGACGACGGAACAGCACATGGGTGTCCCGCACGTCCTGCCCCATCAACACAATGTCCATGCCGCGGTGGCCATGCTCAGTCACGAACTGAGTCATACCGGCGTCCAGCTTGGCCTTTTGGCCGAAGAAGTTCTGCACCTCGTCGATGACGACAAGGGCGTTATCGCGGGCGATGGTGTGGATCTGCGGCACCTCGTCACGAGTGACCTGGCGCAGCAGCTCGCGCACACGCTCAACAGGCAGCTCTGCGCATTCGGCGATGCGCTCGAAGTTCAAGCCCTCAACGTAGGCGTCCACCTGGCGCCCTGCCTTGAGGGCGGGAATGATGCGGCGGACCAGGCATTCAAAGGACTTGCCAGAGCGAGGGAGGCCGGCGTGATAAATGATCATTGCGTCACCACTGAAACAGGGTCACAACCTTGCGGATGAGCCGGAAGACGACAGCCGCGCCGAGCATGGCGAGGCACTCAGGCAGACCGAAGGCGCTCACGAAGAACAGCACGCCGGAATCCAGTGCGCCGAACAGCGACTGCAATCCTTGCGACAGCGCCTGAGGTACAGGAATGAGCGAGAACAAGGCGACGATGGCGTCCATGATCCCGCCAACGATGGACATGGCGGCATCGCTGGCAACGTCGATCAGCGCCGTAAGAAACGCCTTGATGACGCCGCCGAGCCAAGCAGTGAATTCGGCCAGCATGTCAGAGCACCGCGAAGCGGAAAGCGAGGAAGGCGGCGACGATCAGAAAGCACGCCTTGATGGCGGGATAGATCGCGAGCGCCCAAGGCTGGCACAGATGGTCGAAGGTGCCAGAGAAATGCAGGTACGGGATGGACAGCGGGACCACGGGGCAGGTGCCGCCGCCGCTCACGGTGAAAAAGTTTGCTGTCGCACTGCCGAAAGGCGTTGCAAGCATCGCATCCTTTTTGGCGGTCAGCATGGTGCCCCAGGTTGACGTGCCTTTGGTGTAGAGCGCGCCGGTCGGAGCGGCAACACCGCCGCAGCCAGCGCTAGACGGCAGCTTCTCGCATTGGTCCTTCTGCGCCTCGTCCGGCTTGGTTTCCGTGGTCGTGCAGTTGCCGGCAGAGTCGCATGTCTTAACGATGGTGCCGGTGCTCACCGTGCCGTCAGGATTCGTGGTCGTGGTCGTGGTCGTTGTAGTGCTGCCACCATCGGGATTCTGCGTTGCAGGCCCCTCGGTCGTGACGGTCGTTGACGGAGGTGGAACGCTGCCAGGAACCACATTGCCGGTGTTCTGGTCGATGCACACGAAACGGCCGTTCACCTGGCCGGCTGCCTGGCCTGCAGCGCAAGTGTTGTCAGGCTTGTTGGGATCGCCTGTGTCGGGCTCCGGCGTGGGCGGCGTGCAGGTCTTGCCGTCGAAGTAGTACGAACCCTGGGCGTAGTAATGCAGCACGCCCTCAACAACGGAAGATCCGGCCGGAGACACGCCATCGAACGTGGCGGTACAGCCGTTGAAACAGGGATAGATGGGCGGGGAACCGCCAGGTGCTATGCCAACGTCGAAAAATCCTTCTGCGGCCAGCTTCCCCGCCACACAAGCAGGCACACACGAGGTAGCGGCTGCGTCGGGCTTGTACGAGGCAGCACACACGCAGGACCCGGAAACATCGCTTGAGTTTGCGGGACAGGCGCCGGGGACGGTCTGCGTCACCTGCTTTGTCTCGCGCGTAGAGCTCACACAGTTAGAACCGGCAGAGGTACAAAAACGACAACTACCGAAGCCGTTGGAAGCTTGATAGTTCGCGTCATATAGGCGCAGGGGCCGGCCTGCCTCCCAAGGATTGACGCTGGCGCAAGCATCAGATCCAGACTCAGACCAAATGCCTTTGGTGTAGCTTCCACCTGCCTGCGCGAATCGAACCTGCCACACCGACTGACTACCGGACGATGGCAAGCGCGAAACGATGCCGTCAGCGAACACACCACAGGCAAAGACAGAAAGCAGCACGGCAAGCGCGGCGCGCACAACCCTAACCACGGGACAGCCCCACCACGCAGGCGGCGCCACAGACGACGCCAAGGAAGAAGATCAGCAGCAGCCACATCACGAGCACCTCACAAAAAAAAGAGCCGGACCACTCACGCAGCCCGGCCCGGGAAGCCCGAGGCCGATCAGCCGCCGCGCAGCATGCCCATCACTTTCTTGGCGCCGGTCTTGGCGAGGTCAACCACCACCATGGCGGCGGCGATCGCGAGAACGGCGGTCGCGGCGGTTTCGAAATCGACAGCGGCAATCAGGGTCGTGAAATCCATTTGAGTATCTCCATGGTGCGGATTGAAGAAGCCCGGCCGGTACACCAGCCGTCCGAGCGGAGGAAATCAGCGCAACATGCCGACGACAGCGCCTATCGCTCTGCCGAGCAGCCAAAACGAAATGGGCGTGGCGCAGGCGATCGCGAAGGCTTGCGCGCCATCAGCAGGCGTTGGCATCTGCGAGAGGAACGAGAGCATGGGCAAATCGGCGCCTTGCAGCACCACGGCCTGGCACTGGGCCAGCTCGACGGGCTGCGCCTGTGCCAGCACAAGCTGGCCGGACTGGTTGAACTCAGCGCACAACATCCGGTGCCTTCAGGACGGGCGAAACGGAGTCAGCGGACACCACGGGCGGGTTTTGCATCCGGTCGCCCAAAGGGGCCTTGTCGGCGGCATTGAGGTACCCGCAAAGGGCGATGATGATCAGCAAGGCCATGGGATGTCCATTTCTGCCAGGTAGTCGGCGAGCGAGCGGGCGAGCCATGGGACGAAGCACGCCACCATGAAGCCGAAGAACACAAGTCCGAGGCATTCACCGTAGGGGTCCAACGCGTTCAAGGCGCCGAGAAAATCGGTAGGCGGGTACATCAGGCCGCGAGCGAGTACCAGGCAGGCATCGCGGCCGGCCGGAGGTTGATGACGCGCACGCGGGGCTGGAAAGGCTTCACGTTGCGGATGGCGATGTCGATGCCGTAGGGCAGCAGCTCGCGACGGTGCTTGTAAAAGCTGGCCTTGCTCATGGTGGCCTTGCAGTCACCGCCAGCCAAATAGTCACGCGCAGTAGCGCGGAAATGGCGCGGCAGATGATCGAGGTCATCGGTGCAGCGCTCTGCACGGCCCAACACGGCCGCCTTCTCTTCGTACAGCTGAATCAGCTTGCCCATGGCGTTCCCCTTCTCGTAGTCGCCCAACCAGGCGCACCCGTTGTCGGTCAGCCACTTGGTTCTGACCGTGCCTTCAAAGCGCACGATGCCGACGGCGCGGCAGTGCTCGTAAACCTCTGTGCCCTCCCCTCCGTGGCGCGCCACGTCGAGGTGCTTGATGTAGGCCTTCCAGTACTGGCGTGAGCCCTTGCCGCCGCCGAAGCTGACGGTCTCGCCCTGCCCTAGCGTCTTGCCGCTCTGGCGGCCGGCGTGCTGGCTCCCGAGCCAGGCCATGAAGGCGTGAGCGTTCTCGGCGTTGCCGGCTTCGAAATTGGCGGTCAGGTCCAGGCGACTGATGCGCGCGCCGCTGTATCGGTAGTCCGCGTCACCGTCGCGCCTGGTCAACTCAATGCGCTTGCCTGGCGTGAATGGCGGCAGGCCGTAGGCGTTCAGGATGGAATTGACCCGGCCGAGGCATTCCCACAGGTCGAAGCCGAAAAGGTTGTCCGGCCGGCAAAAGCGGCTCACGTTGCCGCTGAACTCGACCCGGTGGCCGTCGCACTTCACGTTGACCGTGGTTTCGTGCGAGCCCTTGAACTCGACGCGCTTGGTGGTCTTCCACTCCACTTGGCCATCAGGGCCGGCAGACCAGACCACGCCGGCAGACACCACGGGCAGCGGCTGCGCGTGCTCCTGGCTGACCGTCATCCAGTCCACGAAAAACGGGGTTTCGACGAGCCCGCGCGCTGAAGGCGCGGCACGGCTTTTGGTGTGGCGAGCTACCCCGAAAGTCTCACCCGTGAGACTTCCGGAAGGTGTTACTAGCGCCCTTCCGCTGCGCGGGGCTGAATGCACCACTGCGGTGCGCGCGTCGGCAAGCTGGTGAACAGTCATTGCAGGGTCACCACCTGTTGCGCCCAGAACAACGCGGCGTCTTGCGCGGACTGCCACTTGGCGAAGAGAACTTCAGCGCTGGCCCGATAGCCCAGGCCCTGCATGGCGTCGGCACGGGCGCGGTATTCGGCCGCCAAGGCCTCCTGCCGGGCCTGCTGCGACCGCGCGTGCAGGAGCTGGAGATTCGGGCGGGCCATGGTCAGCGGGGCGCGAAACCGGCCTGACCGAGGGCGACGCGCAGGCGATCAACCGCCTGGCGGATCACGTAGGCCTCTTCGTCATCCACGGCGCAACCGCGGATGTCCGACCAGCACAGGCGCTTGACCAGCTGGGCGAGCGCCATGGCTTCGACCTCGGTCAGCTCGACCGTAAGGTCAAGAGATGCCGCCGCCATGTCAGATCACGTCCAGG
>NZ_JBYTAI010000021.1:0-96812 GCF_058788035.1 Ideonella sp. FW305-24
ACCGACTCGTCGCTCTCGTTGTAGGCGTGCTTGAGGTACAGCAGCGCCACCATCAGGCGGATCGGCAGGCGGGGACGACCGGCATTGCTCACACCCGCTCCTGCCACCGCCGGGCTGGGGCCAAACAGATCAGCGCCCTCAACCCGTAGACCCTTGCGATCACGGTGCGCGAACAGTGGCGTCAGCGAGGCCTCGATCTGCGCCCAGGGCATTCGCGTGGCCAGCACCGCCAGCGCGTGGCGCAGGTCGATCATCTGATCGAGCCGGGCACGGAAGAAGTCGTCGGTGGCCATCGGTGGGGACTCCCAAACTCCCAGAAACCAATGTCCATTGGATTCATTCCCGGGAGCTGGCACCATCAGAAATCACCCGAAAGTCGTTCTATGACAACGGCTTATCTGATTTGCAAGGCCGACGACGTAATTCTCAAGGCGGCGCTGGCCGTGCAGGGCACTAGCTCGAGCGGGCTGAGCCAGCCGCGTCAATGCTTGAAAGTCGCGAACCTCGTTCACCTCACTGACTGATTCATTGCTGAGCCCGGCAGCACACTCAGCCCTCCGCCTCCACCAACCGATAACCCACCCCCGGCTCCGTCAGCAGCCAGCGCGGGTTCGCGGGCTGGCTCTCCAGCTTGGCGCGGAGCTGGGCCATGTAGAGGCGCAGGTAGTGGGTTTGTTCGGTCTGGTCGGGGCCCCAGACGTCGCTGAGCAGCTGGCGGTGGGTGACGACCTGGCCGGCGCTGCGGACCAGGCGGGCGAGCAGCTTGAATTCGGTGGGGGTGAGGTGGCAGGCTTCGTTGCGAACTTTGACGCTGCGAGTGCCCAGGTCCACTTCCAGGCCCATGGGGCCGCCGCTGCGGTAGTGGGTCAGGGCGGCGTCGATGCGCGTGCCGCGGTGGCGCAGCGTGACGCGCATGCGGGCCAGCAGCTCGCCAACGGCAAAGGGCTTGACGAGGTAGTCGTCGGCACCGGCGTCCAGCAGGCGAATCTTCTGGCCGTCGTCCTGCGCGGCGGAGATGACCAACACCGGCAGGCTGTGCTTGCGTCGCAGCATGCCGAGCAGTTGCTGGCCCTCGCCGTCGGGCAGGCCCAGGTCCAGCAGCACCAGGTCGAAACCGGCCGGGCGCACGGCGTCGGCCAGGTGGGTGGTCAGCGCCTGGGCTTCGGCCAGGCTGGCGGCGGTGAAGACTTCGTAGCCTTCGATGTCCAGCGCGCTTCTCAGCGTGGCGCGCAGCTCCCGGTCATCTTCGACCAGCAAAACCCTCAGGGTCATGATGTCTCGGCCTCCTCTGCAGGCGCAGGCGCGGCCTCGCCCAGCGGCAGCCAGCATTCGAAACTGCTGCCGCCGTGGCCGCGGGCGCGCAGGCGCAACGTGCCGCCGTGGGCCTCGGCGATCGCGCGGCAGACGGCCAGGCCGACGCCCGCACCGCTGCGGCCGCCACGCTCGGTGGCGGCCAGGTCCACCGGGCCGCGCTGGAAGACGTCGAAGATACGCTGGCGCCATTCGGGTGGCACGCCGGGGCCGCGGTCCCGCACGGCCAGTACCCAGTGGCCGGGCTGGGCGCGGGCCAGCAGTTCGACCGGGCTGTCGCCGCCGTACTTCAGCGCGTTGGCGATCAGGTTGTCCAGCAGCTGGGCCAGCAGCAGCGCGTCGCAGCGCAGCAGCGGCAGCCCCGGCTCGACGCGGGCGCGCAGCGCACCTTGCGGATGGCGCTGGCCGGCACGGCGCATCGCGGCGCCAACGATGTCTTCGGCCGATTCCCAGTCCAGCCGCAGCTGTACGCCGGGCGAGCTGAGGCGGGCCAGCTGCAAGGTGTTGTCGGTCAACTCGCCGAGCCGGCCGATCTCGTCGATCACGGTGGCCAGCAGCGTGCGGCGCTGCGCGGCGGAGAGGCGGTCGCCCTGGTCGTGCAGCGACGAGGCGGCGCCGAGCATGGTGGCCAGCGGCGTGCGGTAGTCGTGCGAGATTGCCGCCAGCAAGGCATTGCGGGTGGCATGCTCCTGGGCCAGCTGGCGCGCCTGCGTGGTCAGGCGCGCGGCCTGGGCGTGTTCGAGCGCCGCGCCCATCTGGTCGCACAAGGCCTGCGCATGGGCGCGCATGGCCTCGGGCAGCGCCGGGCTGTCGCCGGTGCCGACGGCCTGGGCCAGCGCATTGAGCCAGTTCTCGTCCAGCGGCAGCGAGACCGCACCACGCGCACCATGCCGGCCGCGCAGCGGCAGCAGCCACTGGCGCAGCGCTTCATGCCGGCCGGTGCCCGGCCCCATCGCCCGCGGCTGGCGCAGGCACAGCCACAGGCCGACGCGCGTGTCGTCGTCGGGCTCGCCGAACCAGCGCACGGCCTCGGGCAGATCGGTCGCCGGCAGCTTGGGCTGCTGCAGCAGCATCAGCACCGGCGCGCCCTGGAATTCGCGCGCCAGGTGGCTGAACAGCAGGCCGGCATGTTCGAGCGGATCGTCCACCGCGCGCAGCGCCTCGCCCAGCTCGCGCAGCTGGTGTGCATGGCGGGCCTGGCGGGCCAGCTGCGCGGCCAGCCGGCGCTGCGCCACCATCAGCCACGTGACGATCCAGTTGACCAGCAGCATCGCGCCCAGCAGCAAGGCGTGATGGCGCAGGTCGACCTGGAAGCTGCCGCGCGGCGGCACGAACCACCAGTTGAAGGCCAGCACCGCCAGCGCGCTGAGCGCCAGCGACACGCCCAGCGGCAGGCACAGCGCGGCCAGCGCGGCGGCCAGCACCGGCAGCATGGCCAGCCCGGCCAGGTCGACATGGCCGTCCAGCCAGGCCATCAGCCCAGCGGCCAGGCCCCAGATCAGCAGCCCCCATGCCGGATGCGGCCGCATCAGCAGCCGCAAGCCATGCGGCTGCGCAGCAGCGGGCGCCACGGAGGCTTCGGAAGGCACGCGGGCCATGTTCATGCACCGGACGCTAGCACGCGCGCTTGGCGCATCGCATCAGCAGCTGCGTGCTGGCGCGCCCAGCCGGGACACGGGTTGAAACACGCTGAACGTGTTTGCAGCCGGTCTTTTATGCGGTGGCAGGCTATGGATAGCTGAAAGCCTTCGTTCACGCAAGCCGGGGCGGCGCCCATGATCAAGGCATTCCATCACGCAGGAGACCTGCCATGACAAGCCACATCGCCAACGCTCCGGTCGAGCTGCCCGTCACCGGCCAGGCCCTGCGCCAGGCGCTGGAAGCGCGCGACGTGTCGGCCCTGCTGGCATGCACCCAGCAGCTGCGCGTGGCGGGCTACCGGGTCGAGCCGGGCCGCCTGGCGGCCGAGTTGCTGGCCCACGGCTGCACCTGGGTCGAAGACGCCTTCGGCCATCGCGTGGCGCTGCAGGTGCATGTGCCCAAGGCGCTGGCCCAGTTGCAGCCCGACGAAGCCTGCAGCTTCCGCATTGCGGCCTGACGGTCTCCCGAACTCCCATCCGAACTCAACGCTGTCATTAGAAAAGGCAAATCACCATGAGCATCCTCGCTGTCAACGCGCGCAACCAGTTCCGTGGCCGGGTCAAGGAAATCATCGAGGGCCCGGTGGTCTCGGAGGTCGACGTGGAAATGCCGTCCGGCCTGGTCGTGACTTCGGTCATCACCACCCGCTCGGTGCACGAGCTGGGCCTGCGCGTGGGCCGCGACGTGGTCGCGCTGGTCAAGTCGACCGAGGTGTCCATCGCGACCCTCTGACCCCATCGGCCCGGGCCGCGCCGACCTGGCGAGGCCTGTTGCCACATCCCACGGGCGGCCATGAGCCGCCCGTTTTTCATTGGCCAAGGCCGCTTGCCCCGCACAAATCGAATAAGAAAGCTCGTTTTGATTCGTTCCTCGTTCGATGCGCGATTTCTAGCATCTGGTTCCAGATTGCAACAACGCCCCGAGGAACCTCCGATGCCGTCCCGCCGTACCACGATTGCCCAGTTTGCCGCCGCCGCGCTGCTCGCCCTGACCGGCGCCGCCGCCATCGCCAAGGACGTCACGCTGCTGAACGTCTCCTACGACCCCACCCGCGAGCTCTACCAGGACTACAACAAGGCCTTCGCCGCCTACTGGAAGACCAAGACCGGCGACACCGTGACGGTCAAGCAGTCGCACGGCGGTTCTGGCAAGCAGGCCCGCTCGGTGATCGACGGCCTGGAGGCCGACGTCGTCACGCTGGCGTTGGCCTATGACATCGACGAGATCGGCGAGAAGGCCAAGCTGATTCCGCCCGACTGGCAAAAGCGCCTGACGCACAACAGCTCACCCTACACCTCGACCATCGTGTTCCTGGTCCGCAAGGGCAACCCCAAGGGCGTGAAGGACTGGGATGACCTGATCAAGCCGGGCATCTCGGTGATCACGCCCAACCCCAAGACCTCCGGCGGCGCCCGCTGGA
Source organism: Ideonella sp. FW305-24 (assembly GCF_058788035.1). Lineage (NCBI taxonomy): Bacteria > Pseudomonadati > Pseudomonadota > Betaproteobacteria > Burkholderiales > Sphaerotilaceae > Ideonella > Ideonella sp. FW305-24. The sequence continues at coordinate 4,373 of NZ_JBYTAI010000021.1, forward strand.
ACTACCTGGCGGCCTGGGGCTACGCGCTGAAGAAGCCGGGCGGCAATGACGCCAAGGCCAAGGACTTCGTCACCGCGCTGTTCAAGAACGTGCCGGTGCTGGACTCCGGCGCCCGCGGCGCGACCACCACCTTCGTCGAACGCGGCATCGGCGACGTGCTGATCGCCTGGGAAAACGAAGCCTTCCTGGCCGTCAAGGAACTGGGCCCGGACAAGTTCGAGATCGTCGTGCCCTCGGTCAGCATCCTGGCCGAGCCGCCGGTGACCATGGTCGACAAGGTGGTCGACAAGCACGGCACGCGTGCCGTGGCCCAGGCCTATGTCGAGTACCTGTATTCGCCCGAAGGCCAGAAGATTGCCGGCGAGAACTACTACCGCCCGGTCGACGCTAAGGCCGCCGCGCAATTCACCAAGCTATTCCCGGCCGTGAAGCTGTTCACCATCGACGACACCTTCGGTGGCTGGGCCAAGACCCAGAAGACGCACTTCAATGACGGTGGCGTTTTCGACAGCATCTACGTCAACAAGTGATGACTGCGGCCGGGCACCGCTGCGCGCGGGTGCCCGGCCTCCGCGCTTGCGCGGTTTTCCTGCCAGGGCGCGGCTTTCCGCCGCGTTTCTCATAAGCAAGCGCGTTTTGCTTCGTTCCTCGACTTGATGCCGCTGCCTAGCATCACTTCACGCATGAACACATGCGCAAAGGCTGCTTGGACAGCCCCCAGACAGCCGAACCACCCACCCCAGGACCCGCCGTGACCACCGCCTCCCTTGCCGCCCATCCCGCCAGCCGTCCGGCGCGCGGCCCCTGGCTGTCGCGCCTGCTGCTGCGCCGCCGCAGCGTGCTGCCCGGCTTCGACCTGGCACTGGGCATGACGGTGCTGTACCTCAGCATCATCGTGCTGATCCCCCTGTCGGCCGTGTTCCTGAAGACCTTCACGCTGAGCTGGGACGGCTTCTGGGCCGCGGTGGCGTCGCCGCGCGTCGTCGCGTCCTACCGCCTGACCTTCGGCGCCTCGTTCGCCGCGGCCTTGCTCAACGGCGTGTTCGGCATGCTGGTCGCTTGGGTGCTTGTGCGCTACACCTTCCCGTTCAAGCGCGTGGTGGACGCCTTGGTGGACCTGCCGTTTGCGCTGCCCACCGCGGTGGCCGGCATCGCGCTGACGGCCCTCTACGCGCCGACCGGCTGGATCGGCCAGTACGTGCCGTTCAAGGTCGCCTTCACGCCGGTGGGCGTGTTCGTCGCGCTGACCTTCATCGGCCTGCCATTCGTGGTGCGCACGGTGCAGCCCATCCTGGAAGACCTGTCCAAGGAACTCGAAGAAGCGGCGGCGACGCTGGGCGCCTCGCGGCTGCAGACCTTCACCAAGGTGATCCTGCCTTCGCTGGCACCGGCGCTCTTGACCGGCTTCGCGCTGGCCTTTGCCCGCGCGCTGGGCGAATACGGCTCGGTGATCTTCATCGCCGGCAACATGCCGATGGTCTCGGAAATCACGCCGCTGCTCATCATCACCAAGCTGGAGCAGTACGACTACGCCGGCGCCACCGCCATCGCGGTCGTGATGCTGAGCATTGCCTTCACGATGCTGCTGGTCATCAACCTGCTGCAGGCCTGGGCCCGCAAGCGCCAGGGCCGCTGAGCCTCCCCAAATCCCTGTTTTTGCCGAGGTTCGCATGACCACCGCCCAGATTCCCCTGCCCGACGCGGCCACGCCGCAGCCGGCGCCCCCCGGCGCACCCGTTTCGCAGCGAGGCACGCGCGCACGCTCCGCGCTGTCGTCCACCACAGAGCCGGCCTGGGTCCGCACCACGCTGATCCTGATCGCGCTGCTGTTCCTGTCGCTGTTCCTGTTCGTGCCGCTGGTGGCCGTGTTCGTCGAAGCCTTCAAGAAGGGCTGGGAGGTCTACGTGGCCGCCATCGTCGAGCCGGACGCGCTGGCCGCCGTCAAGCTCACGCTGATCGCCGCCGGCATCTCGGTGCCACTGAACCTGGTGTTCGGCGTTGCCGCGGCCTGGGCGATCGCCAAGTTCGACTTCCGCGGCAAGGACCTGCTGCTGACGCTGATCGACCTGCCGTTTTCGGTCAGCCCGGTGATCGCCGGCCTGATCTACGTGCTGGTCTTCGGCCTGCAGGGCTGGTGGGGCGAATGGCTGCGCGACCATGACCTGAAGATCATCTTCGCAGTGCCCGGCATCGTGCTGGCCACCGTCTTCGTGACCTTCCCGTTCGTGGCCCGCGAGCTGATCCCGCTGATGCAGGCGCAGGGCCAGGAACAGGAAGAGGCCGCGCGCGTGCTTGGCGCTTCGGGCTGGCAGATCTTCTGGCGCGTCACGCTGCCCAACGTCAAGTGGGCGCTGCTGTATGGCGTGATCCTGTGCAACGCGCGGGCCATGGGCGAGTTCGGCGCGGTCTCGGTGGTGTCCGGCCATGTGCGCGGCTTCACCAACACCATGCCGCTGCACATCGAGATCCTCTACAACGAATACCAGTTCGCGGCCTCGTTCGCGGTGGCCTCGCTGCTGGCCGGCCTGGCGCTGGTCAGCCTGGTGCTGAAGTACATCGTCGAGCAGCGCGTGAAGCGTGAATCGTCGGCCGCCCAAGGCGCTCACTGAAAACCGAGAGAAATTCATCATGTCGATTGAAGTCAAAAACCTGGTGAAGCGCTTTGGTTCGCTCGCCGTCTGCAACAACCTGAACCTGGAAATTCCCTCCGGTGAACTGGTCGCGCTGCTGGGCCCGTCCGGCTCGGGCAAGACCACGCTGCTACGCATGATTGCCGGGCTGGAACAGCCCGACTCCGGCAGCGTGCTGTTCCACGGTGCCGACGCCACCTTCTCCGATGTGCGCGACCGCAACGTGGGCTTTGTGTTCCAGCACTACGCGCTGTTCGGCCACATGCGCATTGCCGACAACATTGCCTTCGGCCTGCGCGTGCGGCCGCGCGAGACGCGCCCGTCCGAAGCGGCGATCAAGAAAAAGGTCGCTGAATTGCTGAAGCTGGTGCAGCTGGACGCCATGGCCGAGCGTTTCCCGCACCAGCTCTCCGGCGGCCAGCGCCAGCGCGTGGCGCTGGCCCGCGCACTGGCGGTCGAGCCCAAGGTGCTGCTGCTGGACGAACCCTTCGGCGCGCTGGACGCCAAGGTGCGCAAGGAACTGCGCCGCTGGCTGCGCCGCCTGCATGACGAGATGCACGTCACCAGCGTCTTCGTCACGCACGACCAGGAAGAAGCCATGGAAGTGGCCGACCGCATCGTCGTGATGAACGAAGGCCGCATCGAGCAGCAGGGCGCACCGGACGAGGTCTACGACAACCCGGCCACGCCGTTCGTGCTGAAGTTCCTCGGCGACGTGAACCTGTTCCACGGCCGCAATGCTTCAGGCAAGGCCGAGGCCGACGTCAGCTACGTGCGCCCGCACGAGCTGGAGATCGTCGCCACGGCCGAGGCCGACACCTGGGCCGTGACGCTGGCGCAGACGCTGACCGTCGGCCCGAACACCCGCATCGAATTCAAGCGCGACGACGACGGCAGCTACGTGGACGTGGAGCTGCCGCGCGAAGCCTGGATCAACGCGCGTGACCGCCTGAACCTGATCAACGGCTGCCGCGTGCACCTGAAGCCGCGCCGCGTGACGCGGTTTGCGGGGCCTGTCTGAGCGCTTCCTTGCCACCCGTACCTCCCCCCGTGTCACCCAGGGCTGCTTCGGCAGCCCTTTTTCATTGGTGAGCAGACGTGTCATCGGCTGTGCACGCCGGTCATGAGTTAAGGCGGAAAGCTTCCTTCGCAGGCAAGGGCCGGCTCCCCAAAATCCCCTGACACCAAGCGACGCGTGGGCCACTGGCTCGCCGCGCTCAACCAGGGGACATTGCCTTGAACTTCCAGCAACTGCGTTCCGTCCGCGAAGCCGCGCGCCAGGGTTTCAACCTCACCGAAGTGGCCCAGGTGCTGCACACCTCGCAGCCAGGTGTCAGTCGCCAGATCCGCGAGCTGGAAGACGAACTGGGCCTGGCCTTGTTCGCCCGCAGCGGCAAGCGCCTGGTGGGCCTCACGCCGCCGGGCGAGCGCATGCTGCCCATCGTCGAGCGCATGCTGGTGCATGCCGAGAAGCTGCGCCACGTCGGCCGCGACTACGCCAGGGAGGCCTCCGGCCAGCTGACGATTGCCGCCACCCATTCGCAGGCCCGCTACGCGCTGCCGCCGGCCGTGATGTCCTTCCGCGCCCAGCATCCGCACATCGGCCTGACGCTGCACCAGGGCTCGCCGGACCAGGTCGCCAAGCAGCTGCTGCGCCGCGAGGTCGACATCGGCATTGCCACCGAAGGCCTGGCCCGCCATGCAGGCCTGCTGACCCTGGCCTGCTACAGCTGGACCCACCTGGTGCTGGTGCCCAAGGGCCACCCGCTGACCGACGGCAAGCCGCTGACGCTGGCCCGCCTGGCGCGCTTCCCGCTGATCACCTACGAGCGCGGCTTCACCGGCCGGGCCTCGCTGGACCAGGCCTTTGCCGCAGCCGGCCTGGCGCCGCAGCTGGCGATGGAAGCGATGGATGCCGACGTGATCAAGACCTATGTCGAGCTGGGCATGGGCGTGGGCATCGTCGCGGCGATTGCGCACCAGCCCGAGCGGGACAACGAGCACATGGTGGCGCTGGACGCTCGCCACCTGTTTGCGCCCAACCTGACCCGGCTGGCGGTGCGCCGCGGCGAGCCGCTGCGCGACATCGTGTTCGAGTTCATCCGCGCCTTCGCGCCGCCGCTGACGCGCGAAGTCGTCACCGCCGAGCTGCAGAAGGAGCTGCTGCGCGAGGGCCTGAGCCGGCCCGAGCTGCAGCATCCGGAGCTGGCCAGCAATGGCGCGCTGTACAACGGACCGAACGACAAGGTGCTGCCGCTCGCCCAAAGCGCCTGAGCCCGGCCCCGCCGAAATCACAAACCGAATAAGCAGCGGCCCTTTGATTCGTTCCGTCGTCGCAGCCCGGCCCTTACGCTGAAGCCATTCGCTGAGAACCCTTGCTTTGTCTTTGATCTTCAACGCCTACCGCCGAGCCCGCCATGAACGCCACAGATCTGCTGCAATCGCTCACCCGCCCGGCTGCCATGCAGCCGCTGGGCGCACCTGACCCCCACGGCCCCATCGTGCCCACGCCCGTTCAACTGGAACCCGTGAACGACACACTGAGCCCGGCCGACGCCCAGCTCGACCTGGACCAGATCGTCACCTCGCTGCGCACCGTGCGCCTGAGCTGGCGCGAAGCCAGCGGCCGCTCGCGCGAACCTGCCGGCCGTGAACTGCCCTCGCCCGACACCGTCGCCCACATCATGGACGACCTCTGCGGCGTGCTGTTCCCGATGCGCCTGGGTCCGCCCGAACTGCGCCCGCAGGAAGAAGACATCTACGTGCGCCGCACGCTGGGCCAGACGCTGCAGTTCCTGCAAGGCCAGGTGCGGCTGGAGCTGGCGCACGACGCCCGCCTGCTGGACGACGAGCAACGCAACCGCGGCGAGCTGCCCGAACTGGCTCGCCAGGTCGTCAACAACCTGGCGCGCTCGCTGCCGGTGATCCGCTCGTTGCTGGACAGCGACGTCGCCGCCGCCTTCCACGGCCAGCCCAGCGCCCGCAATGTCGACGAGATCCTGCTCTGCTGCCCCGGCGTGCGGGCCATGATCCACCACCGCGTGGCCCATCGCCTGCACCGCCTGGGCGCGCGCCTGCTGGCCCGCATGGTGGCCGACCTGGCGCACAGCCGCACCGGCATCGACATCCATCCCGGCGCCACCATCGGCGCCGGCTGCTTCATCGACCACGGCAATGGCGTCGTGATCGGCGAAGGCGTGCGCATCGGTCGCCAGGTGCGCATCCACCAGGCCGTCACGCTGGACGCTGGCGACAGCCCGCGCCAGCCCGGCAGCACCACGCTGCTGGCCTACCCCACGGTGGGCGACGACGTGGTGCTGCACGCTGGCGCCACCGTGCTCGGCGGCGTGAGCATCGGCCAGGGCGCCCGCATTGGCGGCAACGTCTGGCTGACCGACGACGTGCCGGCCGGCGCACTCGTCAGCCAGGCGACGCTGCGTCAGGGGCCTGCACGCCCCTGAGCACGCCTCGCATGCGGCAGTGGGCGATACCATCCGCCGCATGCGCATCCCCGTCGAACTGAAACACGCCAGCCGCCTGCTCAACCACGGCCCCACGGTGCTCGTCGCCAGCGGCGACAGCGTAGGCAGGCGCGACGTGATGGCCGCGGCCTGGAACATGCCACTGGACTTCCTGCCGCCCAAGGTCGCGGTAGTGATCGACAAGGCCACCTTCACGCGCGAGCTGATCGCCGCCTCCGGCAGCTTCGTGCTCTCGGTGCCCAACGCCGCACAGCTCGACATGGTGGTCGCCGTCGGCAACACCAGCGGCCGCGAGCGCGACAAGTTCGCCACCTACGGCATTGCCACCACACCGGCCTCGCAAGTCCCTGCCCCGCTGGTCGAAGGCTGCCTGGCCTGGCTGGAATGCAAGGTCTACCCCGAGCCGCACAACGAAGCCACCTACGACCTGTTCCTCGCTGAAGTCGTCGCCGCCTGGGCGGAGGACTTCGCGTTCAAGGACGGGCACTGGCAGGACCTGCCCGAGCCGCAGCGGGCCTTGCATCACCTGGGTGGCGGCAACTTCTTCACCAGCGGCGGGCTGCTGAAGGGCACGGCCACCGGATAAGCAAACCCGAATTTCTTCGTGGCCGCGCGCGAGGCCATGCGCTGCAATGCCAGCAACATGACCGTGATCACCGCGCCCGCGCTGGCCTCCGCTCACGAGGCGGTCGCCGATGGAACACCCGCCTCTGCGCCCCCTCGCTCATCGCCGCCGCGCCCTGAGCCAGAGCGTGTGCACCGCATCCGTGACGACGCCGAGGCCCTGCAAGTCGCCAGGCAGCTGGCCGCAGAGTTCGCCACCGGGGCCGCGGAGCGCGACCACCAACGCCGGCTGCCGTGGGACGAGCTGCAGCGCTGGTCCGAGAGCGGCCTGGGCGGCATGACGGTGCCGCGCCGCTTCGGCGGTGCCCAGGTCTCGTGCCTGACGCTGGCCGAAGTCTTCATCACGCTGTGCGCCGCAGACCCAGCCCTCGGCCAGGTCCCGCAAAACCATTTCGCGCTGCTGGGCGTGCTGCGCGAAGCCGGCAGCCAGGCGCAGCAGCAGCGCTTCTACGCCGAGGCGCTGGACGGTCTGCGGCTGGGCAATGCCGGGCCGGAGCGCAAATCCGCCGAAGCGCCCACCATCCTGCGCGGCGGCCCCAAGCTGGTCCCCCGCGAGGATGGCGGGCTGACCTTGAACGGCCAGCGCTTCTATTCGACCGGGGCCTTGTTCGCCCACCGCATTCCCACCCGCGCGCTGGACGCCAAGGGCCGCCCTGTGCAGGCCTGGGTGCCGGCTGACGCGCCCGGCGTGCAGGTGATCGACGACTGGGATGCCTTTGGCCAGCGCACCACCGCCAGCGGCAGCGTGCGCTTCGACCAGGTGCAGGTGGACCCGGAAGACGTGTTGCCGCTGTGGCGGCTGGCCGAGCGGCCCGGGCTCTATGGCCCGGTGTCGCAGCTGATCCAGGCCGCCATCGACCAGGGCATTGCACAGGCCGCGCTGGCCGACGCGCTCATCTACGTGCGCGAACGCGCCCGCCCCTGGGTCGACTCCGGCCTGGAACGCGCCAGTGACGACCCGCATCTGATCGCCGAGGTCGGCCGGCTGCAAATCACGCTGCATGCAGCCCACGAGTTGCTGCGAGAAGCCGCCAGCACGCTGGACGAACTGGCGGCCAGCGCGCTGGATGCCGAAGGCTGCTGGACGCCTTTGAGCGCCGAGGCCAGCGCGCACGCCTCGGTCACCGTCGCGCAAGCCAAGGTGATGACGACCCGCGCCGCGCTGGCCGCCAGCGAGCAGCTGTTCGAGCTGGCCGGCTCGTCCGCCACCCGGCTTTCGCGCCACCTGGACCGCCACTGGCGCAACGCCCGCGTGCACACGCTGCACGACCCGGTGCGCTGGAAGCTGCAGCTCATTGGCAACCACCATCTCAATGGCGTGCTGCCGGCGCGCCACTCGTGGAATTGAGCGCTCCGTCAGCCTCGTCAGCCCCGACTTCCCCCATGTCCCTGCTGCTCACGCCCACACCCGCCCCAGCCCGCCAGCTCAAGCCGGCCGACCCGCCGCTGCAGCGCCCGGCCCGTCTACCAGACGACGCTGCCGCCGTGCGCGCCGCGCGCCAGCTGGCCGCCGAATTTGCCCCCGGCGCCGCCGCCCGCGACCAGTCGCGCACGTTGCCCTGGGCCGAACTGGACGCCTTTGTCGCCAGCGGCCTGTGGGCCATCAGCGTGCCACGCGAGCATGGCGGCCTGGGCGCCAGCAGCGCCACGCTGGCCGAGGTCACTGCGCTGATCTCGGCCGCAGATGGCTCGCTGGGCCAGATCCCGCAGAACCATTTCTACGCGCTGGAAGTCCTGCGCGTGGGCGGCAGCCGTTCGCAGCAGCGCTTCTTCTACGACCGCGTGATGGCCGGCGAACGCTTTGGCAACGCGCTGGCCGAAATCGGCCACAAGGACTTCAAGCGCCGCACACGGCTCACGCGCGCCGGCAGCGGCTGGCGCATCGAAGGCCGCAAGTTCTACTGCACCGGCGCGCTGTATGCACACTGGATCCCCACGCTGGTGGTCACCGAGGAAGAGGGCCGCGAAGTGCAGTACCTGGCCTTCGTACCGCGCGATGCGCCAGGCGTCACCGTCATCGATGACTGGGACGGCATGGGCCAGCGCCTGACCGGCAGCGGCAGCGTGGTGTTCGACAACACCGAAGTCGAGCCCGGCTGGGTCGTGCCCTTCCAGGCCTCGTTCGAGCAACCGTCCACCATCGGCCCGTTTGCGCAAATCCTGCATGCCGCCATCGACCTTGGCATCGGCCAGGGCGCGCTGGCGGCCACGCTGCCCTTTCTGCGCGAACACGCCCGCCCGTGGATGGACAGCGGCCTGGCCCGTGCCGCCGACGACCCGCTGGCCATCCAGCAGATCGGCGAGCTGAAGGTCCAGCAGGCCGCAGCCCATGCCCTGCTGCGCCGCGCCGCCCGCTTCCTGGATGCCGCCCAGCTGCGCCCGACCGAACGCAGCGTCGCCGAAGCCTCCATCGCCGTGGCCGAAGCCCGCGCCTTGAGCACCACCTTCTCGCTGGACGCCAGCACCCGCCTGTTCGAACTCTGCGGCACCGCCGCCACGCTGGGCAACCTGGGCCTGGACCGCTTCTGGCGCAACGCCCGCACCCACACACTGCACGACCCGGTGCGCTGGAAATACCACGCGGTCGGCAACCATGTGCTCAACGACAAGCTGCCGCCAAGGCACGGCGCGTTGTAGGCAAACTCGATGCTTGGCGCGGTAAGGGTTCAGACCAGAGGAAGACCGCTCGCTCGACCTTGAGTCTTCAACAAGATGGCTCGGCAAGGATCCAGCGCACGAAGCGCGCCCACAGCGAGTTGCTTCGCGCAGCCAGTATGCGAGCCTTCGCTGCCGCACGCTCTTCCGCGCGAACGGCTTCGCGCGCCTCTTCTCGTGCGGCTTGGACTTTGTGGTTTCGGTCCGCCAGTTCCATGTCCAGGTCATCGCACTGCGGGCCTTCGCCCGTGTCGATCAGGCGAATCTGGATGATCCGGTTCGTTCCCTTGTAGCGAATGCAGCCGACGTCCTGCACCCGGAACGCCGCCACCATCTGGTCGTGCTCCTCAGGTGTGACGGGTTGCTTGCGCACATAGCAGTGACCACCGCCTTCCACATAGGCGAAGAGATCGGGCGCTTCCGTAGTTGGCATGCCACAGGACATGCAGCATCCGTCCTCGACATAGAAATCGCCCGGCGAATTCAGGGGATGAGGGGTCGTCATGATCGGCGGCAACTCTACCTTGCCGTCCTATGGCACGCCGAAGAGAAGCGCCGTCGGATCTTTGATGTAGGAGGCGAAGAAACCGGCGAGCGTGTCGGCAATGCGAACCGGCGCTTCGCCGTTGAAGTGGTCGATGAAGACGGCGCTGGTGTCGTCTTCGTTCGGTTGAAGCCGGTAACACCAGCAACTGGCCATGTAGTCAGAGAACAGCACGCCCACCGGTGACCATGCGCCATTCTCTTCAACGATCTGGCTGGGCGACCACAGCCGCCAAAACTCCTCGTCCATGTCATCCATGCCGCCGATCCGGGCGTAGAGCGCGATCACGTCGGATGTGGCCCGAGACCCAACATGGGCAAACGCCTGGCGCACGATTGCAGCCTCAGCGGGCGCATGCAGCGCCAGCCCTGCGGCACGCCATCTTTGGATCAGCTCGGTCAGTTCTTTCACCAGTTCCTCCTCCGAAGTCCACCGAGGATAAGGCCACGACTTCGAGGGCAGCGCCGCGCTCGCGCTTACGTCATCCTTCAGCAATCCACAAGGCGGCCGATAAATGACCGAGCAACGAACTCGGAGTGCCCGATGCGGATTCAAGACATGAAGATTTCCACCCGGCTGGTGCTGGGTTTCACCATGATGGCGATCCTGGTCGCGGTGCTGGGCGCGATTTCCATCCTCAAGGTCAACGCCATCAATGCCAAGCTGGAACTGGCGGTGCGGGACCGTTATCCCAAGGTGCAGCGCTTCCTGACCATCAAGGAAGCCAATGCCACGGTGGCCCGCAACATCCGCGAGCTGTTCATCGTCACCGACCCTGCCGACGCCAAGGCGCTGTACGACGACATCGACGCGGTCAGCAAGCGCACTGCCGAACAGTTCGAGGTGCTGAAGAGCATCATGACCACGCCCAAGGGCAAGGAAGGCTTCGAGAAGCTGGCCGCCGCCCGCGCCGCCTACCGCGGCCCGCGTGACAAGGTGCTGGGCCTGCTCAAGCAGGGCAACCTGGAAGAGGCCAAGACCGTGCTGCTGACCGAGGTGCGCCCGCGCCAGGTGGCCTACATGAGCGCCGTCGAAGAGATGGTGACGCTGGGCGGCAAGCTGATGGAACAGGCCGGCGCGGACGCGGACCAGGAAGTCGCCAGCGCACTGGCCATGGTCGGCACGCTGATCGGCCTGGCGCTGGCCGCGGCCGTCGCGGTGTGCGTCTGGACGGTGCGCAGCACCACCCGGCCCATCCATGAAGCCGTGCGCGTGGCGCGTGGGGTGGCGGCAGGTGACCTGACCGCCGAGTTCGACGCCAGCGGCGAAAACGAGACCGGCCAGCTGCTGCGCGCGCTGAAGGAAATGCAGCAACGCCTGGCCGACATCGTGGGCCACGTGCGCCAGAACGCCGAAGGCGTGGCCACCGGCTCGGCGCAGATCGCCTCGGGCAACAGCGACCTCTCGTCCCGCACCGAGCAGCAGGCCGCCGCGCTGGAAGAAACCGCGGCCTCGATGGACGAACTGGGCGCCACCGTGCGCGCCAATGCCGACAACGCCCAGCAGGCCAACGAACTGGCGGCGACCGCCAGCGACGTGGCCGGCCGCGGCGGCGTGGCGGTGCAGCAGGTGGTCGAGACCATGCGCGGCATCAGCGAAAGCTCGAAGAAGATCGCCGACATCATCGGCACCATCGACGGCATTGCCTTCCAGACCAACATCCTGGCGCTGAACGCCGCCGTCGAAGCGGCTCGCGCCGGCGAGCAAGGCCGCGGCTTTGCGGTCGTCGCTTCCGAAGTGCGCAGCCTGGCGCAGCGCTCGGCCGAGGCGGCCAAGCAGATCAAGGGCCTGATCACGCAGAGCAGCGAGCGGGTGGAACAAGGCACCGCGCAGGTGGACCAGGCCGGCGCGACCATCGACGAGGTGGTGCGCTCCATCGGCCGCGTGACCAGCATCGTCGGCGAGATCAGCTCGGCCTCGCGCGAGCAGGCCGCAGGCGTGGCCCAGGTCGGCCAGGCCGTCACCGCAATGGACCAGGCCACGCAGCAGAACGCCGCGCTGGTGGAAGAGTCCGCTGCCGGCGCCGAGAGCCTGAAGCAGCAGGCCCAGCAACTGGTGGCAGCCGTTGCGGTGTTCAAGCTCAGGCATGGCGAGACGGTGGCACCGGCGAAGGCACAGGCCGCTGCGCCCAAGCACAGCTTTGCACCGGTGAAGCCGGCCCCCGCGGCGCCGCGCGCAAAACCGCACGCAGCGCCGCACGCCACGGCCAAACCCAGCCACGCGCCCGCCCCGGCACCGCGCGCTGCCAAGCCCGCACCAGCGGCCGTGACGGCCGATGCCTCGGCCGATTGGGAAACCTTCTGACGGCAGGGCCAACAAGCCATTGAACAGGCCCTGCGGGGCCTGTTCTGCATTTGGGCGCCGCCCGACCCGGCGCTGCCTCTGCTCGGTTTCGCAACAAGCACAAGCGGAAACGTTCGTTGGCCGGCACCGCGCGTCACGCAACACTGTGTTGCATGGACGCTGTCATCTCCGTTGCCGACACCACAGAGCGCCTGGCGCGCCGGTTGGAGGCCACCGCCGTAGAACGCGACCGCAGCGGCGGACACGCCGCTGCGGAGCGCGTGGCCATTCGCGACAGTGGCTTGCTGGGGCTGACGATTCCGCGCAGCGCGGGCGGCCTGGGCGCGGACTGGCCGACCTTCTACGGCGTGGTGCGGCGGCTGGCGCAGGCCGACAGCGCACTGGCACACGTCTTCGCCTTCCATCACCTGCAGATCGCCACCGTGCTGCTCTACGGCAGCGAGGCCCAGCAGCGTGAACTGCTGCCACGCTCGCAGTCCGAAGGCTGGTTCTGGGGCAATGCGCTGAACCCGCTGGACACCCGGCTGGTGGCCACCGTGGTGACCGGCGGCTGGCAGCTGGACGGGCAGAAGAGCTATGCCTCCGGCTCGGTCGGCTCGGACCGGCTGGTGGTCTCGGCCGTGGCGCCGCGCAGCAACCTCGAGATGGAAACCCAGCATCCGCCCGCGGGCCGGCTGATCCTGCACCTGGACACGCGAGCACCCGGCGTCACGGTGCGCGAGGACTGGGACAGCTTCGGCCAGCGCCAGACCGACAGCGGCACCGTGCTGTTCGAGCACGTGTTCGTGCCGCAGCGCGACCTGCTGCAAGGCCCCGACACGCCGCCCACGCCACGCGCCACGCTGCGCACGCTGGTCTCGCAGCTCATCATGGCCAACCTCTACCTCGGGCTGGCGCAGGCCGCCTTCGAGGCCGGGCGCCGCCACACGCTGGAAAAGTCCCGCCCCTGGCTCGGCGGCAATGCAGCGAGCCTGGCGGATGAGCCGCTGGTGCAGCACCGCTACGGCGAGCTGTGGCTGCAGCTGCGCCCGGCCCAGCTGGTGACCGACGCCGCCGCGCAGCAGCTGCAGGCCGCGCTGGACGCCGGCGACGCGCTGACCGCCGCGCAGCGCGGCGAGCTGGCCGTGGAGGTGGCCGAGGCCAAGGTGCTGGCGCACCGCGCGGCCATGGCCATCGGCAGCGACGTCTTCGAGCTGGCCGGCGCCAGCGCCACCAGCCAGCGCCTGGCACTGGACCGCTTCTGGCGCAATGCGCGCGTGCACACGCTGCACGACCCGGTGGACCTGAAGCAGCGCGACATCGGCCGCTTCCGGCTCGATGGCCGCCCGCCCGAACCCAGCCCTTACGCCTGAGTGTGAGCGGCTGTGCCCACGAGGATCATTCGATGAGCCTGCTGTCGCTCGCTTCCGCCACGCCTTCCGCTGTGGCCGCCCCGGCGCCCGAGCCGCTGATCCGCCTGGAAAACGTCGCCAAGCGCTTTCTGCTGCCCGGCGGTGCTCACTTCGACGCGGTGAAACCGACCTCGCTGGAAGTGCAGCGCGGCGACGTGTTTGGCCTGGTCGGCAAGAGCGGCGCAGGCAAGAGCACCCTGCTGCGGCTGATCAACCTGCTGGAGCGGCCGGACCAGGGCCGCGTGTGGGTGGCCGGCCGCGAGCTGACGGCGCTGAGCAAGCCGGCGCTGCGCGACGCGCGCCAGCAGATCGGCATGATCTTCCAGCAGTTCAACCTGCTGCAGAACGCCGGCGTGTTCGACAACGTGGCCTTCCCGCTGCGCCTGCACAAGCTGCAGGGCGGCAAGGCCGCGGGCATTGCCAGGCGCGTGCACGAATGCCTGGCGCTGGTCGACCTGGCCGACAAGCAGCACAGCTTCCCGGCCCAGCTCTCCGGCGGGCAGAAGCAGCGCGTGGCGATTGCCCGCGCGCTGGCCAGCCAGCCCGCGGTGCTGCTGTGCGACGAACCGACTTCGGCACTGGACGCCGAGACCACCGAATCGCTGCTGGCCACGCTGCGCGACATCAACACCCAGCTGGGCGTGACCATCGTCATCGTGACCCATGAGCTGGCGGTGATCGACACGCTGTGCCGCCACGTCGCCGTCATTGAAGACGGCCAGATCGCCGAGCGTTTTGCGGTGGGCGACAGCCGCGTACCGGCGGTGACACGGCTGGGCCGCGAGCTGCAGCAGCTGCGCGCACGCGAAGCGGCGCTGGCCCGGCTGGCCTGGCCGGAGGCTGCGCTTGCCTGAGCACCTGCCTGAGATGTTGTCCGAGCTGTTGACGCCCAACATTGCCGCGCTGCTGCCCGATCTGGGCACCGCGCTGGAACAGAGCGCGCTGATGCTGGCATTGGGGCTGGCGGCTGCCGTGCTGCTGGGCGGGCCGCTGGGCATCTGGCTGTTCCTGCTCGGGCCGGGGCAGCCGCTGCAGCGGCCCTGGCTGCACGGCCTGGTGGGCTGGCTGGTCAACACCGTGCGCTCGTTTCCTTTCATCATCCTGCTGGTCGCGCTGGCGCCGGTGACCCGCGTGGTCGCCGGCAGTTCCATCGGGCCGGTCGCCGCGGCAGTGCCGCTGTCGTTTGCGGCCATCGCCTACTTCGCGCGCCTGGTCGAGCAGAACCTGCGCGAGGTGCCGCGCGGCGTGATCGAGGCGGCCCAGGCCATGGGCGCATCGGACCTGCAGATCGTCCTGCGCGTGCTGCTGGTCGAGGCCCGCTCGGGCCTGGTGCTGGCGCTCACGGTGCTGGCCATCAGCTTCCTGTCGTACTCGGCGGTGGCCGGTGTGGTCGGTGGCGGTGGCATCGGCGACCTGGCGATCCGCTACGGCTACTACCGCTTTCAGACCGACGTGATGGTCTTCACCGTCGCGCTGCTGGTGCTGCTGGTGCAACTGCTGCAGTTCACCGGCAACACCGTGGCGCGCCGGCTGGACAAGCGCTGACCCGCTTGCCACCAGCGGCCGTCACGTCGCTTTTTCCGGGCCGCCGCGCCCGTGTTCGCCAAGAAGGATGTTCCGATGACCCTCGCCCGCCGTCCCTTGCTGGGTGCCACCGCCGTGCTGCTGCTGGGCAGCCTGGCCACGCTGCCTGCGCTGGCCGAGGAAGCCAAGAAGACGCTGACGATCGGCGCCACCGCCGGCCCGTATGCGGACCAGGTCAAGTGGGGCATCAAGCCGCTGCTGGAGAAAAAGGGCTACACCGTCAAGGTGGTCGAATTCAACGACTACATCCAGCCCAACTTCGCGCTGGCCCAGGGCGCGCTGGACGCCAATGCCTTCCAGCACATCGTCTACCTGACCAAGTTCTCGACCGAGAACAAGCTGGCGATCAGCGAGCTGCTGAAGGTGCCGACCGCCCCCATCGCGATCTACAGCCACAAGCACAAGACGCTGGACGTGAAGCCCGGCGCCGCCGTGGCGCTGCCCAACGACCCGACCAACGCCGCCCGCGCGCTGATGGTGCTGCAGGAGATCGGCTGGATCAAGCTGCGCGAGGGCGTGGACCCGATCCGCGCGTCTGAAAAAGACGTGGCGGTGAACCTCAAGCAGATCAAGCTGATCCCGCTCGAAGCCGCGCAGTTGCCGCGCTCGCTGGACGACACCGACTACTCGTTTGTCAACGGCAACTTCGCGCTGGCTTCCGGCCTGAAACTGACCGAGGCGCTGGCGCTGGAGAAGACCGGCCCGACCTACCAGAACGTCGTCGCGGTGCGCACCGAGGACCTGGCCAAGCCCTGGGTCAAGGACATTGCCGAGGCCTACCGCTCGCGCGAATTCCTGGCCGTCACCGAGCAGCGCTTCGCCGGCTTCGTGAAGACGGACTACCAGCAGGCGCTGCAGACCACCACCAAGTGAGCGCCGGCATGGCTGGGAACTTGATCAGGTTCAACGCGTTCCAGATGAACGCGGCAGGGCACCAGTCGCCCGGCCTGTGGGCGCACCCGCGCGACCGCTCGCACCACTACCGCGAAGCCGCGCACTGGGTCGAACTCGCGCAGCTGCTGGAGCGCGGCCTGTTCGACAGCGTGTTCCTGGCCGACGTGCTAGGCGTCTACGACGTCTACCGCGGCAGCCTGGACGCCTCGCTGCGCCATGCCACGCAGGTGCCGCTGAACGACCCGCTGGCCCTGGTGCCGCTGATGGCCCAGGCCACCACGCACCTGGGCTTCGGCGTGACGTGCGCGCTGACCTACGAACATCCCTACCCGTTCGCCCGCCGCATGAGCACGCTGGACCACCTGACCGGTGGCCGCGTCGGCTGGAACATCGTCACCGGCTACCTGGACAGCGCCGCGCGCAACCTCGGGCTGGGCCGCCAGCTCGCGCACGACGACCGCTACGACCTGGCCGACGAGTACATGGAGGTCGTCTACAAGCTCTGGGAACAGAGCTGGGACGACGACGCGGTGCGCCTGGACAAGGCCGGCCGCGTGTTCACCGACCCGGCCAAGGTGCATGCCATCGCCCACCACGGCCCGCGCTTCCAGGTGCCCGGCATCCACCTCTGCGAGCCCTCGCCGCAGCGCACTCCCGTGCTGTACCAGGCCGGCACCTCGTCGCGCGGCAAGGCTTTTGCCGCGCGGCATGCCGAATGCGTCTTCATGAGCGGCCCGAGCCAGACGGTGATCGCGCGCCAGGTCGACAGCCTGCGCAGTGCGCTGGCCGAGGCTGGCCGCCCGCCCGGGTCGCTGCGCATCTTCACGCAGGCACTGGTGATCACCGGCGAAAGCGAAGCCCAGGCGCAGGACAAGCTGGCCGACTACCAGCGCTACATCGACATCGACGCCTCGCTGACGCTGCTCTCCGGCTGGACCGGCGTGGACTTCAGCCGCTACCCGCTGGACGCGACCATCGAGTACATGGACACCGAAGCCGGCCGCAGCGCACTGGCCTCGTTCAGCGCGGCGGACCCGAGCCGCCGCTGGACCGTGCGCGAAGCGGCCGAGTTCGTCGGCCTGGGCGGGCGCGGGCCGGTCCTCGTCGGCAGCCCCACGCAGGTGGCGGACCAGCTCGAAGACTGGATCGACCGCACCGGCATCGACGGCTTCAACCTGACCTACGCGCTGAGCCATGAAACCATGGAAGACGTGGTGCGCTGGGTCGTGCCCGAGCTGCAGCGCCGTGGGCGCTACCGCACGGCCTACACGCCCGGCTCGCTGCGCCACAAGCTGTTTGCCCAGGGCGACCGGCTGCCGGCCGGGCACGCCGGCCGGCAGGTGAAGCTGGGCACCACGACATCCTGACGCCTCTACGAAAGCAGTACCCGATGCAACGTCGCTCCGTTCTCTCGCTGGCCGGCGCCACGCTGGCCCCCGCGGTGATTCCCGTGCTGGGCCACGCCGCCGACACCCTCACCGAGCTGCGGTTGGACTACGCCACCTACTCGCCCGTCAGCCTGGTGCTGAAGAAGTTCGGCTGGCTGGAGGAAGACTTGAAGCGCGATGGCATCGCCGTCAAGTGGGTCTTCAGCGCCGGCAGCAACCGCGCATTGGAATACCTCAATGCCAACAGCATCGACATCGGCTCCTCCGCCGGCCTGGCCGCACTGCTGGCCAAGGCCAATGGCAACCCGATCCGCACACCCTACATCTTCTCGCGCCCCGAGTGGACCGCGCTGGTCGTGCCCAAGGATTCGCCGATCAAGACCCTGGCCGACCTGAAGGGCAAGAAGATCGCCGCGACCAAGGGCACGGACCCGTACCTGTTCCTGCTGCGCGCGCTGCAGACCGTGAAGCTGCATCGCAGCGACATCGAGCACATCGGCCTGCAGCATGCCGACGGCCGCGCCGCGCTGGAGCAGGGCCGGGTGGACGCCTGGGCCGGGCTGGACCCGATGATGGCTGCCAGCGAGCTGGACGCCGGCTCGCGCCTGCTCTACCGCAACGTGGCCTTCAACACCTACGGCTTCCTGAACGTGCGCGAGGACTTCCTGGCCAGGCAGCCGGCGCTGGTCAAGCGCGTGATCGCCGCCTACGAGCGCGCCCGGCTGTGGACCATCGCCAACACCAGCGAGGCCGCGCGCATCCTCAGCGAGGAGGCCAGGGTCTCGCTGCAGGTCGCGTTGCTGCAGCTCAAGCTGCGCACCGACCTGAGCCAGCCGCAGCCGTCGACCGAACACATCAAGGCCTTGCAGGCCGCCGCGCCCATCCTGCTGGAAGAGCAGCTGGTCAAGCCCGGCACCGACCTGGTCAAGGCGGTGGAGGCGCTGGTCGACACGCGCTTCGCCCAGGGCCTGATCAAGGCCTGAGGCTTTCGGACATGGCCGCCGACCCGACGATGCTGGACGCCGCTGCAGCGCCCACTGCGGCAGCAGCCGCGCCTGCACGGCCGGCGCGCCGCTGGCCGGTCGGTTGGATCCTGCCGGCGCTGGTGCTGCTGCTGGCCGAGGCCGCGCCGCGGCTGGGCTGGATCAGCGCCAACCTGCTGCCTCCCCCCAGCGCCGTGCTGGAGACGCTGATCGCGATGGGCCCGCAAGGCCTGGCCGCGCACATCGCCGCCAGCACCGCGCGCGTGGCCGCGGGTTTTGCGCTGGGCGCGGCGCTGGCGGTGCTGGCCGGTGCGCTGGTCGGCCTGTCTCCCTTGGGCGCACGCCTGCTGGACCCGAGCTGCCAGGCGCTGCGCGCCATCCCGTCGCTGGCCTGGGTGCCGCTCTTGCTGCTGTGGCTGGGCATTGACGAGGCGCCCAAGGTCGTGCTGATCGCCATCGGCGCGTTTTTCCCGGTCTACATGGGCGTGTCCTCGGGCTTTCGCGACGTGGACCGCAAGCTGGTCGAGGTCGCGCGGCTGGCGCGGCTGTCGCCGCTGGCGCTGGTCGGCCGCGTGCTGCTGCCAGCCGCGATGCCGGCGGTCTTCACCGGGCTGCGCAACGGCCTGAGCCTGGCCTGGATGTTCATGGTCGCGGCCGAGCTGATCGCCGCCAGCAAAGGCCTGGGCTACCTGCTGACCGACGGCCGCGAAACCAGCCGGGCCGACATCGTGCTGGCCGCCATCCTGCTGCTGGCCGTGCTCGGCCAGCTGAGCGACCGCCTGATGCAGGCGCTGGAGCGCCGGCTGCTGGCCTGGCGCGACACCTTTGACCACGGCGGCGCAGTGCGATGAGCAAGCCCGAACCACTGCTGCAGATCGACGTTCGCCGGCACGCCTTTGGCGAGCGCTGCGTGCTGCAAGGTGTGCGCACGCAGGTGCAGGCTGGCGAGATCGTCGCCATCGTTGGCGCCAGTGGCTGCGGCAAGAGCACGCTGCTGCGCATCGTCGCCGGGCTGGAAACAGGCTTCGAAGGCCGCATCACCTTGGCGGGGCAGCCACAGCACGGTTTGAGCCGCGAGATCGGCTTCGTCTTCCAGGAGCCGCGGCTGTTCCCGTGGCTGACCGTGGCCGAGAACGTCGCCTTCGACATCGGCCGCCGCGGCGCCGGCGATCCCCGCGTCGCCGGGCTGCTGGCCGAGGTCGGGCTGGACGGCCTGGGCGGCGCCTTGCCCAAGCAGCTCTCCGGCGGTCAGGCCCAGCGCGTGGCGATTGCCCGCGGCCTGTTCAGCCAGCCGCGTGTGCTGCTGCTGGACGAACCCTTCTCTGCCGTCGACGCCTTCACGCGCATGCGGCTGCAGGACCTGCTGCTGGGCCTGGCGCGGCGACATGCCAGCACCTTGTTGCTGGTCACGCACGACATCGACGAAGCGGCCTACCTGGCCGACCGCGTGTGGGTGCTGGACAGCCAGCCGGGGCGCCTCTCAGCCGACATTGAGGTGCCGCTTTCGAGACCCCGCGCCCGGGACAGCGCAGCGCTGGCCCAGTCCCGCGCCGAGGTCTTGCACGCACTGCAGGCGGTGCGCGCGATCTAGCCGCGCCTCATGCGCATTTCCTGCGAACGCCTGCGAAAAGCGTCGTTCCCATCGCGCACTGCGCTGCCTAGCATCGCCACCTCTTCATCACCCGGCTTTGCTGTCCCCACCCATGCGCTCGCGCCTCCTTGCCATTCCCCGCCTGCTGGCCCTGACCGGCCTCGTACTGTCGGCCACCGCCTTTGCCCAGACCAAGGAGGTGACGTTTGCGTACCAGGACATGCTGGTGCCGCTGCGCACGGTGATCGAGTCCGGCGAGTTGGAGAAGGCGACCGGCTACAAGATCAACTGGCGCCAGTTCGGCGGTGGTGGCGACGTGATCCGCGCGATGGCCTCGGGTGACGTGCAGATCGGCGAAGCCGGTTCCAGCCCCATCGCCGCGGCGGCCAGCCAGGGCCAGGACATCCGCCTGTTCTGGATCCTCGACGACATTGCCGACGCCGAGGCGCTGGTGGTGCGCAATGGCAGCGGCATCAAGACCTGGGCCGACCTGAAGGGCAAGAAGGTCGCCACGCCGTTTGTCTCGACCTCGCACTACCAGCTGCTGGTCGGCCTGAAGCTCAATGGCGTGAACCCGAAGGACGTCAACGTCGTCAACCTGCGGCCGCCGGAAATCGCCGCGGCCTGGGAGCGCGGTGACATCGATGCCACCTTCATCTGGGACCCGGCACTGTCCAAGGCCAAGGCCGGCGGCACCGTGATCGCTAGTTCCGGCTCCATCGGCAAACAAGGCCACCCGACCTTCGACGGCCTGGTCGTCAATGCCAAGTGGGCCGCCGAGAACGAGGCCTTCATGGTCGCGCTGGTCAAGGCCGTGGCCAAGGCTGACGCCCAGTACCGCGCCGAGGGTGCGAAGTGGACCGCCGACACGCCGCAGGTCAAGGCCATTGCCAAGTGGAGCAAGGCCGACGCCAAGGACGTGCCCGCCGCCACCGCGCTGTACCGCTTCCCCACGCCGCAGGAGCAGCTGTCGGCCGCCTGGCTGGGCGGCGGCGCGGCCCAGGCGCTGGCCAACACCTCGGCCTTCCTGAAGGAACAGGGCCGGGTGCAGGAAGTGAAGCCGGACTACAGCGCCTTCATCATCGCCGCCTACGTGCGCAAGGCGCTGGCGCCCTGAGCCCGCCATGGCCACGCTGGACATCCGCGGCCTGGGCGTTCGCTATGCCGACGGCCGCGGCGGCCTGGTGCAGGCGCTGGCCGGCGTGAACCTGCGGCTGCAGGGCGATGACTTCGTCGTTGCGCTGGGCGCCTCGGGCTGCGGCAAGACCACGCTGTTGAACTGCATCGCCGGCTTCCTGCCGGCCAGTGAGGGCCAGGTGCTGCTGGATGGCCGACCGGTCACCGGCCCCGGCGCCGAACGTGGCGTGGTGTTCCAGAAGCACGCGCTGATGCCCTGGCTGAACGTGCGCGACAACGTGGCGCTGGGCCTGCGGCTGCGCGGCTTGGCCAGGGCGGACCGGCAACGCCGCGCCGAAGAGGCGCTGGCGTTGGTGGGACTGAAGGATGCAGCCAGACGCGCCGTGTGGGAGCTGTCCGGCGGCATGCAGCAGCGCGTGGGCATTGCCCGTGCGCTGGCCAACGACCCGGCGCTGCTGCTGATGGACGAGCCCTTGGGCGCGCTCGATGCGTTCACGCGTGAGCAGGTGCAGGAGACGCTGCTGCAGGTCTGGGCGCGCACTGGCAAGCTGGTGTTTTTCATCACGCATTCGGTCGAGGAAGCCCTGTTCCTTGCCACCCGGCTGGTGGTGATGAGCCCCGGGCCAGGCCGCGTGCTGCGCACGTTCGAGGACCTGCCGTTTTCGCGCCGCTTCATTGCCGAGGGCAATGCACGGCGCATCAAGTCGCTGCCCGAGTTCATCGCGCTGCGCGAGGAGGTGCTGAGCCTGATCCATCACCGCGACGCCGCGGTCACGCCGGAGGCCGCCCATGCTTGAAGCCCCTGCGCTGGACGCCGCCGCCATCGGTGCCCAGACCGAGCCAGCATCGGCTCACCCGCCACCCGTCGCCCCGCTGCGTGCGAGCACCTTCCACGCGCCGGGCGAAGGCGACAGCCGCTGGATCAGCGCAGTGACCATCGCCGTGCTGTTGGCGCTCTGGTGGGGCGTGACGGCAGCGGGCTGGATCAAGCCGCTGTTCCTGCCGTCGCCGCAAGCCGTGTGGCAGCAGTTTGTTGCCTACGCCACCGGCCAGGCCAATGACCAGCCGCTGCTCAGCCACCTGGGCGCCAGCCTGGGCCGGGTGCTGCTGGCCTTCGCGCTGGCGGTGCTCACCGCCGTACCGGTGGGCATTGCGATGGGCAGCTCGCGCGGGGCGCGCGGCATCTTCGATCCGCCGTTGGAGTTCTACCGTCCGCTGCCGCCGCTGGCCTACCTGCCGCTGATCATCATCTGGTTCGGCATCAACGAAACGCCCAAGGTGCTGCTGATCTACCTGAGCTGCTTCGCGCCGCTGGCGCTGGCCGCGCGCTCGGGCATGCGCTCGGCCAGCCCGGAGCAACTGCATGCCGCGGCGTCCATGGGTGCCACGCGCTGGCAGGTGGTGCGCCATGTGCTGCTGCCCGCCGCGCTGCCCGAGGTACTGGTGGGCATGCGCATCGCACTGGGTTTTGGCTGGACCACGCTGGTCGCCGCCGAGATGGTGGCCGCGTCGCTGGGCCTGGGCCAGCTGGTGCTGAACGCCTCGAACTTCCTGCGCACCGACATCGTCGTGATGGGCATCCTGGTGATCGGCACGGTCGCCTATGCCTTCGACCTGCTGATGCGCTGGGCCGAGCGCCGCCTGGTGCCGTGGAAGGGCCGCGGCTGAGCGCTGCCCCGTCTTTTTTCCGATCACAAGACTTCCGATGAGCCTTCACATCCAAGCCCTGGGTCCCGCCATTGGCGCGGTGGTCAGCGGCATTCGCCTGGCCGAGCCGCTCAGCGAGCATGACCATGACGCACTGCACACCGCGCTGTTGCAGCACCACGTGTTGTTCTTCGAGCAGCAGCCGATCACGCCGAAGCAACAGCGCGACCTGGCCGCCCGCTTCGGCCAGCTGCACATCCACCCGATCTACCCGCATGTGGAGGGCGTGCCGGAGATCATCGTGCTGGACACCAGCAACGACAACCTGCCGGACAACGACAACTGGCACACCGATGTGACCTTCATCCCGCAGCCGCCGCTGGGTGCGCTGCTCTCGGCCAAGCAGCTGCCACCGTCTGGCGGCGACACGCTGTGGGCCAGCGGCATTGCGGCCTACGAAGGGCTCTCCGCACCGCTGCGCAAGCTCGTGGACGGGCTCACGGCCCAGCACGACATGCTGCTGTCCTTTCCGGCCCACCGCTTCGCCCGCACCGCCGCCGAGCGTGGCCGCTGGGAAGCCGCGCAGCGCGCCAACCCGCCGGTCACGCATCCGGTCATCCGCACCCACCCCGTCTCCGGCCGCCGCGGCCTGTTCGTCAACCAGGGCTTCACGACGCGCATCCACGAGCTGAGCGACAAGGAAAGCGCGGCCATCCTGCAGCTGCTGTTTGCGCATGTGGCGAGACCCGAGTACACGGTGCGCTGGCGCTGGAAGCAGGACGACTTCGCGTTCTGGGACAACCGCTTGACGCAGCACTACGCGACGGCGGATTACCTGCCGCATCGGCGGGTGATGCACAGGGCGACGATCCTGGGGGATCGGCCATTCTTCTGAACTGGCCGGCTGCTTGTCGGCTTGCGCTTCTTCCGGATGGCACACAAGGCTATGCAGGCAGCCATTGCGCCCCCCACGCCCCTGCCATCACCTGCAACTGCGCCGCCAAGGCTTTCAATCCGGCATGCCGCGCGTACTCCGGCCGGGTGACCAGCCAGTAGGCCATCGGCGCCGGCGCCAGTCGCGCATCGGCCTGCCGCAACTTCTTGGCCTCCAACGCGCCCGCGGCCAGCGACAGCCGCGCCAGGCCAACGCCGTCCGTGGCCACCAGCGCCTGCACCATCGCCGCCGCATCGTTCCAAACCAACGCAGCGTTCCGGTGCCCTTCCGGTTCAGGCGACTGCGGCTGCCAGTCCTCCCAGGACGTGCCTTCGTGCCGCACCCAGGCCGACGCTGGCCACGCCTCAGGGTCGCGCCCGTGGCGGCGCAGCGCGGCCGGCGTGGCCAGCAACACCAGCCTGTCCTGCATCAGTGGCGTGGCCTTCAGGCCGGGCCAGCGGCCGCTGCCGTAGCGCAGGCCCAGGCGTGGCCGGTCTGGCGGGAAGCTGGCCAGCGCGTAGTGCGTCTCCACGCGCAGTTGCAAGCCAGGCAAGGCTTCGCGCAATGCCGGCAGCCGCGGCGCCAGCCACAGTGACGCAAACGAGGCCAGCGTGGCCAGCTCCAGGCGCTCGCTGGCCGGTGCCTCGGGCTGCAGCGCCTGGCGCAGCTGCAGCAGCGGTTCGCCGAGCCGGCCCAGCAGCTCGCGGCCGGCGAGCGTGAGCGACAGCCGCGGCCCGACGCGCGCCAGCAGGCGCTCCCCCAGCAGCGCTTCCAGCCCGCGCACCTGGCGGCTGATGGCGCCGTGCGTGAGGTGCATTTCCTCGGCGGCGCGCGAGAAGCTGAGGTGTCGCGCGCTGGCTTCAAAGGCCTGCAGGGACTGCAATGGCGGCATGCGGGGATTTGAGATCGGCATGCAGAGATTGTGAGCCGATCGATGAATCATCGTGTCCTGGATTCGATGGCGCCGAGCCCGATTTCGGCCCACGATGAAGCCTATTTCCGCTTCGACGCGCTCCGGCGCGAACACCATGCAAGGCTTTGAACTGACCCGCTTCGGCGGACCCGAGGTGATGCAGCTTGCCGAGCTGCCCGAGCCGCAACCCGATGCCGACAGGCCGGTGCGCGTGCGCCTGGCCTGGGCCGGCGTGAACTACGTGGACACCTACCAGCGCGAGGGCCGCTACCCGGGCGCAGCCCTGCCCTGGCGGCTGGGCCTGGAGGCCGCGGGCGTGGTGGAGGCGGCGCTGCCCGGCAGCGGCTTCGCGACGGGTGACCGCGTGGCGATGGTCGCGCCGGTGCAAGGCTGTTATGCCGAGGCCATCACGGTCGCGCCTTCGCTGCTGGTGCGGGTGCCGGACGCGCTGCCGCTGGCGACGGCCGCGGCGGTGCTGGAGCAGGGGCTGACGGCGCAGATGATTGTCGAGACCGTGGGCCGCGTGCAGGCCGGCGAGCGGGTGCTGGTGCATGCAGCTGCCGGTGGCGTGGGCGCGCTGGCGCTGCAGTGGGCGCGGGCGCTGGGCGCGGAGGTGTGGGGCACGGTGTCCAGCGACGAGAAGGCGGCGGCCGTGGCGGCACTGGGCGGCCTGACGCTGCGCTACGGCCCGGGTTCGGACGCGCCGTGGCCCGACGCGCTGCGCGCTGCCTGCCGCGCGCTGGCGCCGGCCGGCACGGCCGAGCCCGAGGTGGGCGTGGACCTGGTGCTGGACGGCGTGGCGGCCGACACGCTGGAGGGCAGCCTGCGCGTGCTGCGCCGGCGCGGCCGGCTGGTGCTGTACGGCTCGGCCAGCGGCGCGGTGCCCACGCTGTCGGTGCCGGCGCTGATGGGCCAGTCGCTGACGGTGACACGCCCGGTGCTGCCGCACTACCTGGGCGGCCCGGGCGTGCTGCAGGCCAAGTCCGCGGCACTGTTCGAGCGGGTGCTCAGCGGCGCGCTGCAGGTGCACGTGCACGACCGGCTGCCGCTGGCCGAGGCGGCCCAAGCGCACCGGCTGCTGCAGTCGCGCGCCACGCGCGGCAAGCTGCTGCTGCGCATCTCGGGTGCGGCATGAGCGGGCGCTCGCCCGAGGCCACGGTGCGCGGCTTCTTCGAACACATCCGCAGCGGCCACGCCTTGCACCGCGCGGCCGAGTTCCTGCAGCCCGAAGTGCTGGCCCATCAAAGCGAACCGGGGCCGGCGCAGACGCTGCGGCGCAGTCCGCAGGCCTACGCCGAACACGTGATCGAGATCCGCGACGAATTTGGCCCGTTCGAGCTGCAGCTGGAGGAGTGCCTGGCACAGGGAGACAAGGTCCATCTGCGCTGGCGCCAGCGTTCGGCAGCGGGCCTGACCCCGGTCAGGGAACAGATCGCCAGCGCGGTCTACCACGTGGTGGACGGGCGCATTGCCGAGTACTGGATCCAGGTCGGCGCGCCAGGTCCCGCATAGGCCACCACTCAGCCGCCTGGCAGGTCCGGCGGTGCGCCGGCATCGCACTTGCGACATTCCAGCACCTGCCCCAGCACCCGGTGCCGGCCTTCGACCGTCTGCGTCCACGGCCGGCTCTGCCAGGGCGGGTCATGGCGCACATGCTGGTTGTGGCCGCAGGCCAGTTCGGCCACCCAATGGCCTTCCTCGTCCTGGTGAAAACCGGTGATGGGCTGCAGCATGCTCAGGCCGCCGCCGGCTCGCGCAATGCGGCCAGGCTGGTTTCGTACAGCGCCGCGACCAGGTCGGTCTGGGTGACGATGCCGACCAGGCGGCGCGCGTCGTCGACCACCGGCAGGTGGTGCAGGCCGGCGCCGGCCATCAGCGGCACGAGTTCGGCGATCGGCGTGTCCTGCGGCACCGTGACGACCGGCGTGTGCATGATCTGGCCGACCGCCTCGTGCTTGCTGGAGTGGCTGTGCGCGGTGCGGCGCAGGAAGGCGCCCAGGCGACTGCCCACGCTGCGGTAGTCGCCCAGGTCCACGTGCTGCAGGAAGTCGCCGCGGGTGACGATGCCGATCACGCGGCGCGCCCGGTCCACCACCGGCAGGGCCTGCACCTGGTGCGTGTGCATCAGGCGCCAGGCATCGGCCAGCTCGGTGGCGTAGTCGACCGTCAGCACGTCGCGCGACATCAGGTCGCGGCAGCGGGTCTCGCCGAAACGGCGGCGGAAGGCCTGCTGCTCGGTGCGGCGGAACAGCGTGTCGAGGTCGTCCACCGAGATGTCCAGCACCTGGCCGTGGCCCTTCAGCACGGCCAGCAGGTCTTCCGGCTTGAAGCCCAGCCTGGCAGTGGGCGCGGGGTCTGCCGTGGCATGCGAAGGCGGGGGCGCGAGGCGCTGCGCATGCGGGTAACGCCGGCCCAGCGCGCGGTTGTAGACCAGGGCCACGGCCAGCAGCAGCAGGCTGTTCAGCAGCACCGGCACCAGCACGAAGCCGAAGCCGGCCGCGTGCACGGCCGGGCCGCCGAGCACCGCCGTGAGGGCCACCGCACCGCTGGGCGGATGCAGGCAGCGCAACGCGAACATCGCGGCAATCGCCAGCGCAATCGCCACACAGGCCGCCGCCACCGGGACGGCGATCAGCTTGGCGCAGCACACCCCGATGAGCCCGGCGCAGAGGTTGCCACCGACGATGGACCAGGGCTGCGCCAGCGGGCTGGCCGGCACCGCGAACAGCAGCACGGCCGACGCGCCCATCGGCGCAATCAGCCAGAAGGCCTGTGCCGACTGGCCCAGCAGCACGGCGCTCAATGCCCCGCACAGCAGGATGCCGACCAGCGCGCCAGCACAGGACCGCAGCCGCTCGGCGGCACCGACGGCGGATTCGGCCGGCCACAGGCTGCGAAGCCAGGCCGGGGCGTCTTCAAAAGCTCGGTTCGGGGTGCGGCTCACGCCCGAATTACATCACCCCATGACACGGCCAGCGGAAATGCCGGCGGCCGTGGCTCAAGCCGCCGCCCGCTCCACCTGGCAGCGAACAGCGTATTCCGCCAGCACCGCCTGCGCGGTCTGCGCGGCATGCTGGCGCAGTTCGGGGATGGCGGTGGCTTCCCAGTGCTGGGCCTTGAGCATCGGGCCGATGTAGAACAGGTCTTCGACGGCCACGCCGCTGCTGTCCAGCGGGCGGTGCTGGGTGTCGGTCAGCAGGCCCAGGCCCAGCGCGTCGGCGCTGAGCATGCCGCGCTCGCGCAGCGAGGCGAGCAGCGGGTCGGTGGCGTGGCGCAGCGAGCTGGTCGGGCCGGTGCAGTTGATGATGGCGTGCACTTCGGTGCCCTGGATCTCGGCGCTGCCGCGGGGCTGCCATTGCAGGGCCCAGCTGCCGTCGGCCAGTTGTTCGGCGTGGCGCAGCCGGCCGGCAACGCTGGCGACGCGGCCTGCGGCCATGTCGTCCTGCAGCGCCTGCCAAAGCACCGGCGCCAGGCGGTGGCGGTGGGTGTCCCACCAGGGCTGCACGTGGCGCAGGAACTGGCGCCGGTCGCGCACCGTGAGGCGTTGCCAGAGCTTGGGCGTGCAGCTGCGCAGGCTGGCCATCACGTCGCGCCAGTCGCGGCCATCGGCTTCCGCTTCGGCGACCCAGCGGCGCACGGCGCGCAGCACCAGCCGCAGCTTCAGGTCCGGGCCGAGTTCGGAGATGGGCGACAGGCCAGGCCGCGGTCGGGCTTCCAGCACCCGGTGCGGCTGCGGCAGCAGGCCCCGGCGCGAGAGCATGGTGATGCGGCCGCGGTGGCCCTGGTCGCGCAGCTGGGTGACCATGTCGATGGCGGTCAGGCCGCTGCCCAGCAGCAGCACGTCGGCCTCGGCCGGCAGTTCGCACCAGGCGGGCTGGGCCCAGGGGTCGGCAAACCAGCCGGACGCCTGCCAGGCGCTGTCGCCGCTGGCGGCGTCGGTCACCGGCGGGCGGGCCGGCGGCAGGTGGCCGGTGGCCAGCACGACTTGCGATGCTGAAAGCGTGCTGCCGTCTGACAGCTGCAGGCGCCAACAAGGGCCTTGGCGCACCAGGCCGGTCACGCCGGGCAGGCCGCTGCGCACCCGCACGCCACGGGCGCGAGCCGCGTCAATCGCCTGGGTCAGCCCATGTTCGAGGTAACTGCCGAGCAGGCGGCGCGGTGCGAAATCGGCCGCTGCAAGCGGCTGGCCCTGCGGGTCAGTGGTGCCGCGTTCGTTCAGCCAGGCCAGGAAACTGGCCTCGTCCGCCGGGTCCCAGCCCAGCCGGCCTGCCGGCACGTTCAGCAAATGGCTGTCACAGCGCGTGCCGTAGGCCACGCCGCGGCCGGCGCTGTCGCCCTGCTCCAGCAAATGCAGCGTGGCGCCGGGCGGCAGGCCGCGCAGCAGATGCAGCGCGGTGGCCACGCCGCTGAAACCCAGGCCGACGATGGCGATGCCGGCCTCGCCGCTCGAGGGAATGTTGCTGTCGTTGCTGATGCTGCTGAGGTCCATGCGCCGGGCTCCCGCGGCAGCTCGTGGCCGCCTGGATGGGTGGTGAATGCCCGCATGCTCGCGCGCCGCCGGGTTGGCGTGAACGCAGATTGCTGCATAAGCTCATACGCGAAACGGCATAAGCTTGGATTGAAATGAGCATATAGACGCAAGCCCCCCGCCAGGCCCACCGCCCTGAGCCGCGCCCCCTGAACGAGCCCGGGCCGCAACGCAGGATTTTTTTCATTCCGGCGGAGGCTGACACGGCCATCGTGATGGCTGTCGGCCCGCGGATAATTGTGGTGCAGCGGGGAGGCTGCTTTCCATGACCCACATCGTCATATTCGGCAATTGCCAGGGGCAGCACTTGGGGTACCTGCTCGGCAAATGCCTGCCGTCGGACACTTACCGCATCTCCAGCTACTCCAACAATGGCCGCACAGGTGGCATGAAGCGGGCAGACGAGATTGTTGCGGGCATCCTGAAGAGCGACGTGTTCATCTATCAACCGCTGACCGAGAAGCATGGCCGGTTGTGCACGGCAGATCTGGTGCGGCAATTGAAGCCTGGCGCAAAGTCGGCTTCGTTTCCGTATTTTTATAACAGCGGCGCCTATTCTCTTTGCCATGCGCCACAGGCTGCTGGAAAGCACTATGGTGCGATTTTTGGCGAAGAAATCATCACCGGGCTGCTGGAAGAGGGTTTGACGGTCGCGGAGATTCTGGACCGCTATCGTGAGGGCCGTATCGACTTCAGGCTCGCACAACGCTTTGCCGAAAGCCATGCCCAAATGAAGCTGCGGCAGCAGGGCTGCGACGTGCGAGTCACTGGCTACATCAAGAAATTCGCACGGCGACAAAGGCTGTTCTTGACGCACAACCACCCAACCAACGTGGTGTTCTTCGAGATGTTGAAGCAACTGGCGGTGCTCACCGGTCTCCCTGTCGTGTTGCCAGCCGGTGCCCGGAAAACACTGGATCAGTTGACGCGGACCAACTGTCCGGTCAGCCCTTACGACGTCAAGACCATGGGTTACCCGTTTGAACCGGATCCGGACTGGTATGAGCGAGGCAGTGCGTTGATCCTGACCATTGCGGCGCACTGGCGCCCGGTCGCCCCGAGCGCAACGACGCCCGTCGCTGCGCCGGCACCCATCGGGGTGGGCGCGGCGGCGTGAAACAGGCTTCCCTCCGGCCCGCGGACCTCGCGCTGGCCTTGCTGGTCATCGTCGTGTGGGGCGTCAACTTCGCGGTCATCAAGGTCGGCGTGGCGGGCGTGCCGCCGTTCCTGCTGGGCGCGATGCGCTTCGCGCTGGCGGCGTTTCCTGCGCTGCTGGTGTTCCGGCCGCCCAAGCTGCCGCTGCGCTTGTACCTGGCTTATGGCCTGACGATCTCGGTTGGCCAGTTTGCCTTGCTGTTCACCGCGATCCACCTGGGCATGCCTTCGGGGCTGGCCTCGCTGGTGCTGCAGTCGCAGGCCTTCTTCACGATGTTCTTCGCCGCCGTCTGGCTGAAGGAACGCTGGCAGGCCAACCAGTTGGTGGGGCTGCTGCTGGCGGCCTGCGGGCTGGCGCTGATCGGCAGCGCGCACGGCGCAAGCATGCCGCTGGTGGGCTTTGGCCTGACGGTGGCGGCCGCGGTGATGTGGGCCTGCGGCAACATCGTCACGCGCTCGCTGAACCGCTACGCGCCGTTCAACCAGACGGCGTTTGTGGTCTGGGCCAGCCTGGTGCCGCCGCTGCCCTTCCTGGCGCTGTCGTACCTGCTGGAAGGCCCGGAGGCCATCGGCGCCGCACTGCGCAACCTCAGCCTGCAGTCCTTCGGCGCGGTGGCCTACCTGGCCTGGGCCGCCACGCTGCTGGGCTACGGCGTGTGGACCTACCTGATGGGCCGCTACCAGGCCAACCGCGTGGCGCCGTTTTCGATGCTGGTGCCGCTGGTGGGCCTGAGCACCGGCTGGCTGGTGTTCGGCGAGGCGCTGCAGCCCATCCACTTCGCCGGCGGCGCGCTGCTGATGCTCGGGCTGCTGGTCAATGTGTTCGGCGGCCCCTGGCTGGCCAGGCTGCGGCCGGCGAACTGAGCCCCGCAGCCTCGATACTTGCCGCTTCGCTGCATTCCCCGGGCACCCTGATGACGCCGACGGCACCCCACGAGGCCTGGACCTCGTCACTGGCTTTGAAGATCCTGGCCGGCACGGCCGTGCTGGGGCTGCTGTACCTGGGCCGCGGGGTGCTGGTGCCGATCACGCTGGCGGCGATGCTGGGCTTTGTGCTGGCGCCGCTGGTGAAGAAGATCCGCGGGCTGGGCCTGGGGCAGGCTTCCGCGGCGATGCTGGCGCTGATCGTCGCCGGGCTGGCCGCTGCCGGCGTGGCGATGGCGATCCTGGTGCAGCTGGGCACGATGTCCGACAGCATGCCTCGCTACGAGGCCCATGTGCAGGCCAAGATCGCGACGCTGCGCGAAGCCACGCTGGGGCGACTGGCCGAGGCGCAGGGCCGTGCCGGCCGGCTGATCGGCAACCTGGCGCCTGCGGCCGACCCTGACCACGGGGCCGACACGCCCCAGGCCGACGGCGCACCTTCCAGCCTGCTGCTGCGCTTCGTCTCGTCGATCTGGGCGCCGTTGGGCACGACCGGCGTGGTGCTGCTGGTGCTGATCTTCGTGCTGCTGGAGCAGGACTCGCTGCGCGACCGGCTGATCCGCCTGACGGGCGGCCAGGACGTGCGCGCCGCCACCAGCGCCTTCAACGACGCCGGCCAGCGGCTGTCGCGCTACTTCGCCTCGCAGTTCTCGGTGAACCTGGGCGTGGGCCTGGTGATCGGGCTGCTGCTGGCCGCCATCGGCGTGCCGCAGGCAGCCGTGTGGGCCACGCTGGCCGGCCTGCTGCGCTTCATCCCCTATGTGGGCTTCCCGGCGGCCGCCGTGTGCGCTGGCGCCTTTGCCGCGGCCGTGGTGCCGGGGTGGGAACTGATGGGGGCCACGCTGATGGTCTACCTGGTGGTCGAACTGGTGGTGGCACACGTGGTGGAGCCGCAGCTCTACGGGCACACCACCGGGCTGTCGCCGTTTTCGGTGGTGGTGGCGGCCATCTTCTGGGGTGCGTTGTGGGGGCCGGTGGGACTGCTGCTGTCCACGCCGCTGACGCTGTGCCTGGTGGTGGCCGGCCGCCATGTGCCGGCGCTGGCTTTCCTGGACATCCTGTTCGGCGACACGCCGGCGCTGACGCTGTCGCAGCGCTTCTACCAGCGCTGCATCAGCGGCGATTCGGTGGAGATCCTGGCCGATGCGCGGGCCTTCCTGAAGCGCAAGTCGCTCGCCGCCTACTGCGACAAGATCGTCATGCCGGCCTTCGAGCTGGCGGCGGTGGACCTGGAGCTGGGGCTGATCAGCGACGAGCAGCGGCTGATGGGCCAGCAGGTGATCGCGCGCACCTTCAGCGAGCTGGCGCACGAGCCGCGCCGCGCGCGGGGCACGCGCGTGGCGGTGCTGGACGCGCCCAACCTCGGCATGGCGCTGCGCCAGGGCCGCATGCAGACGGAGGGGCGCTGGCAGGGACGGCTGGACGTGCCGACGGGCTCGGTCACGCTGTGCATCAGCATGGCCGGCGACCAGGCCCAGCTGACCACCGAGCTGCTGGTGCGGGTGATGCGCGCCGAGCACCTGGACGCACGCCACGTGACGATTGCCGAGCTGGCGGACCCGCCGGACGAAGCCAGGCCCGAAACCGTGGGCTCGGTGTTTGTCGTCGGCACGGCGATGGACCAGGCGGTGAGCACGGACAACCAGCTGCTCAACGAAGTGCTGGCGGCGATGCCGCAGGCCAGGATCGTGCTGATGCTGCCGGCGCTGCAGCGCCAGGCGCCGGCCGATCCGATCACCGCCGACCTGGCCCACCGCACCGCCTACTCGTTCGAGGAAGCGCTGGCGCTGATCGGCAACGAGCGGCGCTGAATCCGCCGGCAACGACACCCTGCCGCTGGCGGCGGGCGTTCAGCGCGGCGCGCTCAGCCGCGCCGAGGCGACCGTCAGCCGCTCGATCAGCGCGCCTGCGTCGACAGGCTTGGCGGCATGGTCATCGAAGCCGGCCGCCAGCGCGGTGTCGCGGTCCTGCAGCGAGGCCAGGCCGGACAGCGCGATGGCATAGCTGCGGGGCCTGCCGTCCTGCAGCTCGCGGCTGCGGACCAGGCGCAGCAGCTCGAAGCCGTCGCGGCCCGGCATCGCCAGGTCGCTGACGATGGCGTCGAAAGGCTGCTGCTCCAGCTGCTGCAGCGCTTCGGCAACCGAGGCCGCCGTCTGCACCCGCGCGCCCATCAGCTGCAGCAGCTCGCGCATGGCCTTGCGCGCCTCGTCATCGTCGTCCACCAGCAGGATGTCCAGCTGCAGGTCCTGGGCAGGCAGCAGCGCCCTGGCCTGCGGCTGCGGGGCGTGGTCCATGGCCGGCAGGTCCAGCGCCGGAAAGCGCAGGATCAGGCGCAGCCCCTTGCCCGGCCCGTCGCTGAGCGCGGTGGCGGTGCCGCCGTGCGCCAGCGTCAGGTGCTTGACGATGGACAGCCCCAGCCCCAGCCCGCCGTACTCGCGCGTGCGGTGCATGTTGGACTGGGAGAAGCGGTCGAACAGCCGCGGCAGCAGCTCGTCGGACACGCCCATGCCGGTGTCGGAGATGGACAGCTCCAGCAAGCCGTCCAGCCGTGTCATGACCACCTCGATGCGCCCGCCGGCCGGCGTGAACTTGATCGAGTTGCCGACCACGTTGTTGACGATCTGCTGCAGCCGCCGGCCGTCGCCATTGACCAGGTGGCCGGCCTGCAGCCCGCTGCCGGTCAGC
Organism: Ideonella sp. FW305-24; assembly: GCF_058788035.1. NCBI lineage: Bacteria > Pseudomonadati > Pseudomonadota > Betaproteobacteria > Burkholderiales > Sphaerotilaceae > Ideonella > Ideonella sp. FW305-24. Next base: position 38,366 of record NZ_JBYTAI010000021.1, read on the forward strand.
ACCAGCTGGCGGGCCTGCGCGGTGGGCTGCAGGCCTTCCAGCACGCTGGCGATGCAGGCACCCAGGTCGACCGGCCGCGTCTCGATGGCAAAGCGCCCGGAGGTGATGCGCGAGGCATCGAGCAGGTCGTCGATCAGCTGCGCCTGGACCTTGCAATGGCGCAGGATGGTCTCGACGGCCCGCACCTGCGCCTCGGGCATGTCGCCCCGGCTGGCGTGGGAGCGCGCCAGCACCGCGGCCCAGCCGGAAATGACGTTCAGCGGCGCGCGCAGTTCGTGCGAGACCAGGGCCAGGAAATCGTCCTTGGCGGCATTCGCATGCTCGGCCTCGCCGCGCGCCAGCTGGGCCTGCGAGACGGCCTGCTTCAGGTCGTTGACATCCTGGAAGGCGATCACCGCGCCGTCGATGCGGTCGTCCGCGGTGCGGTAGGCGCGCACGTTGACCAGCCACCAGTGCCCGGCCGCGTCCTGGTACTCGTGCTTGACCGAGGCCAGCCCGCGCACCGCGGCGTTCACCATCTCCTCGATGTCGCTGACTGCAAAGCGGTTGTTCAGCGTCGGCATGGCCTTGCCCACGCCATCGGCCGGCAGGCCGAACAGCGTGGCCGCCTGCGGCGTGAAGTGGCGCAGCCGCAGGTGCCGGTCCAGCAGCACGACGGGCAGCGGAATGCCTTCGACCAGGTTGCTCAGGTCGTCATTGGCGACCGCCAGCTGGTCGTTGCGGTCCTTCATTTCCTCGTTCAGCGAATGCAGCTCCTGGTTCGCGCATTCGAGCTCCTGCTTGGCGCTCTGCAGTTCTTCGTTGGCGCTCTGCATTTCCTCGTTGGCACTGAGCATCTCCTCGTTCGAAGTGCGCAGCTGCTCGTTGGCCGATTCGAACTCCAGCACCATGGTCTTGAGCTGCGCCTGGGCCGACTCCAGCTCGGCCGACAAGGTCAGCACCGTTCGCTCCAGGTCGCTTTCCCGGGTCGGGTTGCCGTCAGTGCGACTGGCGCCGGCAGTGACGGCCTCGTCGGGCTGCAGTTGCAGGGTCAGGAGAAAGTGCCGCGATTCGGTACCCACCGTCAGCGGCAAGGCTTCCAGCGCATAGCTGCGCTCGCCGATCGGCACTCGCTCGCGTCGCACCGGTGCGGCCGACTGCTTGGCTTCCAGCAAGGCGGTGCGCACCGGCACGTTCAGCTCCGCGCGCAACAGGCGCGACAGCGACAGCGTCGCCTCGCCGGTGGCTGGCGCGACGAACTCGGCCACATCGCCGCGGAACTGCACCACGTCACCCGCCTCGTTGACGACAAAACCCGGCGGCACGTAGCGCTCCAGCGCGCAACGCGTGACGGCCTGCTCGATCTGCTCGGCGTGGCTCCTGGCGCGCACGCTGGCGTCCGGCCGGGGCTCGGCCCAGGGCAGCATGGCCTCCACCGGCCAGGCGCGGCGCGGGCGCTTGCCGGCCAGCTTGCGGTACAAGTGTGGCGCGCCGGCATGCTCGAAGCCCTGGTCCACCGAGGCCGCCTCGGCCCGGCCCAGCAGCACGTAGCCGTCCGGCCGCGCCGCGTAGTGCAGCACGCTCATCACATGCTCCTGCGCCTCCTTGCGCAGGTAGATCAGCATGTTGCGGCAGCTGATCAGGTCCATGCCCAGAAAGGGCGCGTGCGTCATCACGTTGTGGCGCGCGAACACGCACATCGAGCGGATGTCCTTGCGGATCGCAAAGCCGCCGGCCGTCTGAACCAGCGCCTTGGCGCGGTAGGTGTCAGGCAGGCTTTCGACGGCGGCGGCGGCGTAGAGCCCGGCCCGGGCCGTCTCGATCGAACGCTCGTTGATGTCGGTGCCGAAGATCTGCACCTTGGTGCCCAGGCCGCTGGCGTCCAGCGCGTCGCGCAGCAGCATCGCGATGGTGTAGGCCTCCTCACCGGTCGAGCAGGCCGGCACCCAGATGCGGATCGGGTCGTGCCGCAGCTCGATCAGCTTGGGGATCACCGTCAGGCGCAGCACGTTGACAAATTCCGCGTCGCGGAAAAAAGCCGTCACGCCGATCAGGATGTCGTCCTGCAGCGCAGCGGCTTCGCCGGGGTCGGTGCGCAGGTGCTGCAGGTAGCCGGCCACGTCGCGGTCCTTCTGCAGCAGCACGCGGCGCAGGAAGCGCCGCTTCAGGTTGGTGTCCTTCACATAGCCGAGGTTGGTGCCGGTGCGCTCCTGCACGATGGCCAGCGCGGCGCCCAGCGCCTCGTCGTAGTCGTCGCCCGGCGCTGGCGGCGCATTGCCGAAGCGCTGCACCAGGCGGGCCGCGATCTCTTCGACCGGCAGCACCTCGTCGACCAGCCCGGTGTTGATCGCCGCGGTCGGCATGCCGTCGTAGTCGGCCGAGCCTGGGGCCTGCACCAGCACAAAACCGCCGGCCGACTTCAGGTCAATGACACCGGCCTCGCCGTCGCTCCCGGTGCCCGACAGGATCACGGCAGCGGCCTCGATGTCCGGGTCCTGGGCCAGCGAAGCCAGGCTGATGTCGATCGGGCGGTGCACGCCGGGCGGCCGCTGGCCGAGCCGGAAGTGACCGTCCAGCGCGGTGACGTTGGCGCCCTCGGGCAGCACGTAGACCGTGTCGTGCTCGATCTTGCGCAGGTGGGTAAGCCGCTCGACCGGCAGCGAGGTGCGCCGCCGCAGGATCTCGTCGAGCTCGCTCTTCTGCGACTGGTCCAGGTGGCTGACCACCAGCAGCGCAAAACCCGGCCGGTCCGGCAGGCCGGACAGCACCGTGCCAAAGGCATCGATGCTGCCCGCAGAACCACCCAGAACCGCCACCTTCACCAGTTCCTTGTGATTCTGATCTTGCAGGTCCACGGCGTTGCCTCGTTATTGACGGGCGAGTCTACCGCTGTGGATTTCCCCAACACGAGCGAGGGAAGGACCCCATCGGTCCGGCATCTGGGTCACCGGACGGTGCATGCACAGGCCAGGCTCGCCGCGCAGCAGCGAGCCTGGCCTCGTTTCAGGTGACGCTGTCAGGCCTCCAGCTTGATCTGCGTGCTGGTCGCGGTCACGTAGCCCACCGCGGCGCCGAAGCGGTCGTCGTAGTTGGCGCGCACCAGCGGGTCCAGCGTCGGCTTGACGATGTCGTGCAGCGGCGTCTCCCAGTCGCCCGGGTGCTGGAAGTTGCTCATCACATAGGTCCAGCCGTTGATCTCGTCGACGGCCTGCAGGCCCGTGGACTCGGCGCCCGACGGGCAGCTCAGCACGCGGCTGAGCGCCTTGGTGTCGACGTTGTAGGCCCACAGGAAGTTGTTGACGTGCATGCCGCTGTCTTCGCCGATGAACAGCGTGCGCATGGCTTCCGAGTACTTCAGGTTGTCGGGGTTGCCGATCTTGTCGGCATTGGCCAGGTTGCCGAGCGCGTCGGCCGTGGCCAGGTCTTCACCGAGCAGGATGAACTGCGAGCTGGCCGGCACCCAATCGCTGTTGATGGCGTTGCCTTCGCTGTCCTTCTGGCCCGCCGCCAGCGTGTGCTCCAGCACGCCGCCAGAGTTGATCGCCGCGGGGAAGACGACGTTGTGCGCGGCGACGAAGCCGGTCTTGCCCGTGACCATCGAGTCCTTGATCGCCGAGATCGCGGAGTAGGCCTTCTTGTCCTGGATGTTGACCGTCGTGCCTTCCATCTTCGTGAAGGCCATGCTGCCGCCCTTCAGCGCGGCGTAGCGGTGGGTTTCCAGGAAGGCTGCGGCCTTTTCCTGGCCGGCCTTCACGCGCACCCACAGCGTCTTCTTGTTCAGCACGACCTGGGTGTAGCTGCTGTCGGCCGGATCGGCGGTGAGCGAGTCCATGATGTCGGTGGCGACGATGCCGCCGTCCACCAGGGCCTTCACTTCCGCGCTGGTCGCGGCGCCCAGCTTGATCCAGCTGATGCTGGCGCTGGCGGTGGCGTTCAGCTCGCTGGTGTACTTGGCCACGTACAGCGTGCCGGCCGAGAGATCCTTCTCCTTGTCGGCCACGAACATGAACAGCGCGCCGTTGGTCGCGTCGTCGCCCATCAGCGCGGTGCGGTTGTCGGGCATGACCTGGATCAGCTCGTGCGAGATGCGGCCCAGGCAGTAGTGCTTCTGGATCGTGCCGGTACCGTCCGCCTTCACCGTGACTTCAGGCAGGTGGCCGTAGTCGTAGGGGTTGGCAGTGGTGGTGTCGCCGAAGACGTTCTGGCTGTAGCCGTGCAGCACAGCGAGGGACTGGCCCAGCGCGCCCTGGTCGAAGGCGTCCGGTTCGTACTCCTCGGAGGACAGGTGCGTGCCCCAGGGCGACAGGCTGGCGCCGCAGGTGATCCACAGGCCCTTGACGCCCGAGGTGTCCACGTTGTGGTACTTCACCAGGCTGAGCTTGCCGGTGTCCTTGTCCTGGTCCAGCGTGAGCACGGCAATCGGCGACGGCAGCAGGCCGTACATCGAAGCCAGCGCCTGGTTGCGGGTGGCGTATTCGAACTGCACCACGGCGAACACGGTGTTGCCCTTGACGCCGGCCACGCTGGCGCCGCTGACCGTCAGCAGCGAGGTGCCGTCCGGGCAGTCGGAGAAGAACTGGCGCTCCGAGCCGGGCACCGAGCTGTCGACGATGGGCTGGTTGTCGATGTCGTAGTAGCCGCCAGCGACCAGCGTGCCGCCGGTGCCGTCGGGCACCGCGGTGCCGGTGATGAAAAACGGCTGGTAACCCAGCGTGAAGCTCTGGGTGCTCTGGTCGTCGAAGCTGGCGACCAGCGTCGAGCCGACCGTGGTCGTGGCCATCGCTGCGGCATTGGCCAGCGAAGGCGCGGCCATCGCGCTGAAGCTCACGCCGGTCAGCTTGGCAGACGGCGTGTCGTCGTCGTCGCCGCAGGCGCTGAGCAGGCCGGCGGAGGCCAGGGCGCTGCCCAGCGGCAGCAGGGGCATGCCGGCCATCATCTTGACGAGGCTGCGGCGGGTGGGCTGGAAGGGGGATGAGGTCATCGGTCTGGCGTTGGCTCGATCAAGAAGACGCCGACGCCGATGCGGCGACGGCACATGCCAGCAATGTAGGAAGCCAAGATGTCAGGACCGTTAAACATCGACTTCCCCTTCCCTGGAGTCGAGATCAGCACCCATCCGAATTCAAGACGTGGCCAAGCGCACGCTCAGAACGCGGTCCGGAAGCTCACCCGCAAGCTGCGCGGCTCGGCGGGGTGCACGATGCGGCCCTCGGTTGCGTCGCGGTTGGGCAGCTGGTACGCGTAGACATACTGGATGTCGTTGACCTTGCGGTCGAACAGGTTGAAGACGTCCAGCGTCAGCGCCGAATCGCGACCGAGGTAGCGCTTCAGCTCATGGCCGACGCGAAGGTTGAAGGTCGATGCCGGGTCGGAACGCTGGCTGTTGTCTTCCACCAGCGCGCCGCTGCCCAGGTAGCGCCATTGCAGGCAGGCCGACCAGGGGCCGATGTCCTGCAACGTGGCGGCCACCGAGGCGACCTTGTCGACCGCGTTCGGGATGCGCTCACCGTTGTCGAAGCGGGCGTGCGTGAACGCGAAGTCGGCGTCCAGCAGGAAGTGCTTGTTGGGCGTCCAGCGGTTGTTGAACTCGATGCCGTGGCGGCGGCTGCCGTCGCTGGCCTCGGTGGCACCAGCGTCACCCACGTAGACCAGCTCGGAGTTGAAGCGCAGCTGCCACAGCGCCAGCGAGCTCTGCAGGCCGGGCAGCGCTTCGGTGCGCAGGCCCAGCTCCATGCCGCGCGAGGCAACCAGGCCGGGCACCGGGTCCACCGCGTCGCCGGTCTTGGGGTCGATGTGGGCCGTGGTGCCGCGTGCATCGTTGCTGTGGAAGCCGCGGCCGGCGTTGAAGAACAGCTCGGTCTTTTGCCACGGGCCGGCGATCAGCGAGAGCTGGGGGGACCACTGCGTGGCATCGGCCTTGCCGCTGTTGGCCGGCTGAAGGCGGCTGTCGACGTCGAAGCTGGCGCGGTCCACGCGCAAGCCGGCAATGCCACGCAGCCACGGCACAAGCTGCACGCTGCTTTGGCCGTAGAGGCCGGCCAAGGTTTCGCGCACCTCGTCCTCGCGCGTGGTGCCGATGACCTGGCGCGCCTCGGTGTCGAACAGGCCGACGTGGACCTTGTCGTGGCGGACCTGCGCGCCCACCTCGCTGCGCGCCTCCAGGCTGCCCAGCATGTGGTTCCAGGCCTGCGAGGCCTTGGCGCCGAAGACGCTGCGCGCGTCCTGCTGCGAGAACTGGTCGCCGGTGTCCGGCCGCTCCAGCGCGTAGGTGAAATTGGAGAACAGCTTCAGGCGGTAGCGCATCGCATAGGCCGAGACATGGGTCTCGCTGTCGTCGCCCACGCGGTGCCATTCGCCGGCCAGGCTGTAGCGCGAGGTGCTGCCGCCATCCGTCGGGTCCAGCGAGTCCCAGCGCGAGAACGGCTTGCCGTTGTACCGCCCGGCAGTGATCAGCTCTTCCGGCACCTGGTCGGTCGAGGTCCAGCTGGCGTCGTAGCCCATCAGGCTGACGCTGGCGCCCTGCGCGCGCGTGCCTTGCGAGAGCTTCAGCACGGCGTTCTTGCGGCGCAGGTTCTCGGGCACGGTCCACGGGCCGTCGTTGGCCATCCATTCGACGGCCGCGAAGGCGCTGGTGTCGTCGGCCAGCGAAGTGCTGACGGCACCCACCGCGCGGCGGTAGCCGTTCTGCCCGGCGGTGAACTGCACGAAGGGCGCGTCCAGCCGGGTCTTGTAGGCGATGTCGGCGGCGCCGGCCGAGGCGAAGTCACCATGCGTGGCGAAGTACGGTCCCTTGCGGTAGTCGATGTGGTCCACCAGCTCGGGGATCAGGAAGTTCAGGTCCGAGTAGCCCTGGCCGTGGCCGTGCGTGGGCATGTTGACCGGCATGCCGTCGACGCTGGTCGCGAAGTCGGTGCCGTGGTCCAGGTTGAAGCCGCGCAGGAAATACTGGTTGGCCTTGCCGTCACCCGAGTGCTGGGTGACGATCAAGCCCGGCACGAACTCCAGCACTTCACCCGGCCGCAGCGCCGGCCGGCTTTTCAGCAGCTCGGCGCGGATGCTGCCTTGCGAGGCGGCGTCGCTGCTGCCCACCGCGTTGTCGTAGTGGCGGCCGGTGACCTCCACGGTTTGAGGCGCCTCGGCAGCTGCGTCCTCGGCGCGCGCGTTGGCGAGTTGGAAAGCGCAGCACAAGGCCAGGCAGGCAGGACCGAGCGCTGCGGAGCGACGAGCGGAAACAGGGCAAGACATGCCCACGAGGTGCAGGGAAGACAACATTGGTGGTGCCAACAGGCGGGTCGGGAAGAGAAAGGCGAACGCCTGGCCGCCACGCGACGCAGCGAGTGGCAGGCATGCAGGCGCATCGGCCCAGGCTGCGCGCGGCAGCACCAGGACAGCGGAGACGGGAATCCGGGCCCCTGGGCGGGACCCCGGCGCTCACGCGTGGGGCGGGCGCTCCAGCGGCACGGGCACGGCGTTGGCCCATGCAGCCAAGACGGCTGTCGGCCAGGCCAGGTGTCGGCCCTGCGGCGCCGGCACGGTGTGCACGCCCACCAGCAGGAAGGGCAGCATCGCACTGCCAACCGCCGCCAGGTCGACCATCACCGAGGCATCGCTGGCGCCCAGCAGCTCCACGCTGGCGTCGCCGGCCGCGTGGTGGTGGTGCTCGAACAGGCCGTGGTGATGCGGCACCGACTCGTCGTGCAGGCTGGCCTGCAGCTGCGCGGTGGCCAGCAACGCGGCAGCCTTGTCGCCGATCAGGCTGCGAAGGCCTTGCTGCAGCCAGTCGCCCCGGTCTTCATGCGAAGGGGGCACCGGAGACCGGACCTGCACGTGCCGGTGCGCAGGGCCAACCACGCTCAGCAGCACGCCCGAAGTGCCGTACAGCGGCACCGCGGCGAGCAGCAGCAACACCAGCCACCGGTGCAGGGACCGGCGCAAGGATTGCAAAAGCGGGGGGAAGACCGAGCGCATGGGGCGATGCTGCCGTCGTTTCGTGAAACGGTGACGACAGTGATACGCAGCCCCTCGCGAGGTGGATGCAGGCGGGCTATTCGAAGACGCCGCTGCGGAAACCGGCCTCGCCGGCCACCCGCACCTTCAGCGTGAACTTCAGCGGGAAGACCTGTTCGAGCGACTGGCCCAGCGCCGCGGCCAGCTCGCGGCGCGGCTTGATGGGGCGCAGATGCTCCGGGCCCGGCAGGAACAGGTGCTGGCCGTTCAGGAACACTGCGCCGGGGCCGAATTCCAGCTCGATGGTGCTGCTGACTTCCACCAGGCCGTCCAGCGGCTGGCCGGAGGCGGTTTCGAAGCGGGCGGCGGCCGAGGTGCCATCCAGCAGCTCGCCAAGCTCGCTGCCGTCCACTGGGCGGACCCAGGTGTCGTCCTGGTCCTCGCGGCCGGGGTCGCCTTCTTCGTCGTAGGCGTATTCCCAGATCGGGAACGCGGCCAGGTCTTCAGCCGACAGGTCGTCAGCCGGTTTGCGGGTGTTCAGCGTGATGGGCATGGGCGCGGCTTTGCGGCCTGCGAAAGCGGCCGCCGACCGGCATCATGCACCCAGCTTGACCGCACGCAGCGCAAGCGCGCTGTCGCTTCGCTGTCAGATCGCGAAGCGCGGGCCGCTGGACCAGGACGAGACCGGCACCGGCTCGATCTTCGGCAGCTCGGGCTGCTGCAGCACGCGGCGCAGCACCCTGTCTTCCAGTGCAGCAAAGCCTGCCGCGCCGCGCGAGCGTGGGCGGGCCAGCAGCACCGATTGGTCCAGCGCGATGTGCTGCTGCTCGATCAGCACCACGCGGTCGGCCAGCGCCACCGCTTCGCTCACGTCATGGGTGACCAGCAGCGCGGTGAAGCCCTGTTCCTTCCACAGCCGCTCGATCAGCTGCTGCATGTCGATGCGCGTCAGCGCGTCCAGTGCGCCCAGCGGCTCGTCCAGCAGCAACAGGCGCGGCCGGTGCACCAGCGCGCGAGCCAGCGCCACGCGCTGCTTCTGGCCGCCGGACAGCACCGCCGGCCAGTCGTTGGCACGGTCGGCCAGGCCCACGTCGCGCAGCGCCTTCAGCGCGCGTTCCTTGGGGTTGGGCCCCCCCACGCCCAGCGCCACGTTGTCCAGCACGCGCTTCCACGGCAGCAGCCGCGCGTCCTGGAACATGATGCGCACGTCGCCGCGGCTGTCGATCTGGCTGCGCACCTGGCCGTCCAGCTGCACGCTGCCGCGGTCGGCATGCTCCAGCGCGGCGACGTGGCGCAGCAAGGTGCTCTTGCCGCAGCCGCTGCGGCCGACGATGGCGACAAACTGGCCCGGCGCGATGTCCAGGTTCACGTCGCGCAGCACCGCGCGGCCGGCGTACTGCTTGGTCAGGCCACGCACCTGCACGGCCAGGCCGTGGGCGCGCGAAGCATCGGCCGGCGGCTGTGCACCTGCCGGCACGCGGCGCGGCAGCGGGTCCAGATCGCCGGGCACGGTCACATGGGCTTCGGCGCCCAGCCAGTCGCGGGCCTGGCCGCCATTGCGCTCAAGGTAGGACATGGTGTCGGCTCCAGGAAGGTTGCGAGGTTCGGCGCTGTTCATGCGTGTGCTTCAAGCGGATTGATAGCCCGGGTGCCAGCGCAGGCACAGCCGCTCCAGCCCGCGTGCCACCTCGTCGGCCAGCTTGCCCAGCAGCGCATACAGCAGGATGCCGACCAGCACCACGTCGGTCTGCAGGAACTCGCGGGCGTTCATCGTCATGTAGCCGATGCCGGCCTGGGCCGAGATCGTCTCGGCGACGATCAGCAGCACCCACATCAGCCCCAGCGAAAACCGCAGGCCAACCAGGATGGACGGCAGCGCGCCGGGCAGGATGACCTCGCGGTACAGCGACCAGCCCGACAGGCCGTAGCTGCGCGCCATCTCGATCAGGCCCTTGTCCACGTTGCGGATGCCGTGGAAGGTGTTCAGGTACAGCGGGAAGAACACGCCCACCGCGACCAGGAACAGCTTGGCGCTTTCGTCGATGCCAAACCACAGGATGACCAGCGGGATCAGTGCCAGCGCCGGGATGTTGCGCAGCATCTGGAAGCTGGTGTCCAGCAGCGTCTCGGCCAGCCGGAAGCTGCCGGTGGCCAGGCCCAGCACCAGGCCCAACCCGCCGCCAATGGCAAGCCCTGCCATCGCGCGGCCGCTGCTGACCGCCACGTGATGCCACAGCTCGCCCGAGCGGGCCAGTTGCCAGAAGGCGCTGGCGACAGCGTCCGGCGCCGGCAGCACGCGGCTGGACAGGCTGCCGCTGCGCGAGGCCAGCTCCCAGGCGACCAGCAGCAGCAGTGGCACCAGCCACGGCAGCGCCTGGCGGGTGACGCGGCGCCAGGCCTGCGACCCGGCCTTGGCGGGGATGTCAACGGGCGCTGGCGCCGACGAAGAAGGAACAGCTTGCGTGGTCATGGCGACAGCACCTGCTCCCGTCTCAGCTGGCGGCGCGCGCGAGCACCGAAGGCTCGCTGGCGGCAGCGGTCTTCCCGGTGCTGTTGGCCGCAGTGTTGGCACTGGGTACATGGTTGTTGGCGACGATCTCGCCAAATGGCCCGGTCAACGAGGGCTGGCCCAGGCGCTCGCGCACCGACAGCGGCAGCAGCGGGAACACCAGCTCGGCGAAGCGATAGGCCTCTTCCAGGTGCGGGTAGCCGGACATGATGAAGTAGTCCAGCCCCAGCGCCGCGTATTCCTTGATGCGGTCCGCCACCTGCTGCGGGTTGCCAACCAGCGCGGTGCCGGCACCGCCGCGCACCAGGCCCACGCCGGCCCACAGGTTGGGCGAGACCTCCAGGCCTTCGCGGATGTTCTCCGGGTTGTACTTGCCGGCATGCAGCGCGGCCATGCGGCGCTGGCCTTCGGAGTCCATCTTGGCGAAGGTGGACTGCGCGCGGGCGACGACTTCAGGGTCCAGGTAAGAGACCAGGTCGGCCGCGGCGGCCCAGGCGGCCTCTTCGGTCTCGCGCACGATCACGTGCAGCCGGATGCCGTAGCTCAGCGTGCGGCCCAGCTCGGCGGCGCGGCGACGCACGCCTTCGACCTTTTCGGCGACGGCCGCGGGCGGCTCGCCCCAGGTCAGGTAGGTGTCCATCTGCTGGGCCACCAGCTCGTGCGCCTCGGCGGACGAACCGCCGAAGAACAGCGGCGGGTACGGGCGCTGCACCGGCGGGTAGAGCAGCCGCGCGCCCTTGACCTGCAGGTGCTTGCCGTCGAAGTCGTGCGACTCGCCGGTGTGGCTCTTGGCCATGATGTCGCGCCAGAGCTGCATGAACTCCGAGGCTTGCGCGTAGCGCTCGCCGTGCGGCAGGAACTGGCCGTCGCCTTCCAGTTCGGCCTGGTCGCCACCGGTGACCAGGTTGATCAGCAGCCGGCCGCCGGACAGGCGGTCGAAGGTGGCGGCGATGCGGGCGTACTGGCTGGGCGTGATCAGGCCCGGGCGCAGCGCGACCAGGAACTTCAGCCGCTGGGTGAAACCCATCACGCTGGAGGCCACCGTCCACGGGTCTTCGCAGGAGCGGCCGGTGGGGATGAGCACGCCTTCGTAGCCCATGGTGTCGGCGGCGATGGCGACCTGCTTGAAGTAGTTCAGGTCGGCCACGCGCGCGCCGTGCGAGGTGCCGAGGTAACGGCTGTCGCCGTGGGTCGGGATGAACCAGAGCATCTTCATGATGGCGGCTTCCTTGTGCGGTGAAAGAGGAGACGGCGCTTTCAGCGCTCGGTGGCGACGCGGGTCGCGCTGGCAGCGCCAGGCAATGCGTCCACGATGCGGATGGGCTTGGGGATCAGCTTCAGGCCATAGAAGCTGTCGGCAATCAGTTGCTGCTCGGCGGCGATGGCAGGGGTCACCGGCTGCACGTTGAACTGGTAGCGGTGCAGGCTGAGCTTGACCACTTCCACGTCCAGACCCTGCAGCGGCGCGATCAGCACCGCGGCCTCGTCCAGGTGGGTCTTGAGCCAGCGGCCCTGGGCCTGCGTGTCCTCGAACAGCGCGGCAATCACCTTGGGGTACTTCTGTGCGTAGCCGCGTTCGGCCAGGTAGAAGTTGTAGTCACTCACCAGGCCCTTGCCGTCGGCCAGGATGCGGGCATTGCTCTGCTTCTCGACGGCGGCCAGGAACGGGTCCCAGATGACCCACGCGTCCACAGCACCTCGCTCGAAGGCGGCGCGCGCATCGGCCGGCGGCAGGAACACGGGCTGGATGTCGGTGTATTTCAGGCCGGCTTTTTCCAGTGCCTTGACCAGCAGGTAGTGCACGTTCGAGCCCTTGTTCAGGGCGACCTTCTTGCCCTTGAGCTCGGCCACGCTCTTGATCGGCGAATCCTTCTGCACCACCAGCGCCTCGGCCTCGGGTGCGGCCGGGTCGTTGCCGATGTAGACGAAGTTGGCGCCGGCCGCCTGCGCAAAGATGGGCGGCGCCTCGCCGACAAAACCGACGTCGATCGCGCCGACGTTCAGGCCTTCGAGCAGTTGCGGCCCGGCCGGGAACTCGACCCACTGCACCGCCACGCCCAGCGGCTGCAAACGCTTTTCCAGCGTGCCCTGGGCCTTTTGCAGCGTCAGCAGGCTGGCGGATTTCTGGAAGCCGATGCGCAGCGCAGACGGCGAGGCCGGCGCGGCGGCGAAAGCGCCAGCCGCGCTCAGGCCGATCGACAAGGCCAGCGGTGCGGCAAGCATGTGGCGGCGGGTGCGGGACAACAAGGACAACATGAGGACTCTTTCAATGCTGCGGAACGGCAGCCAGCGCTGCCAGCGCGGCAGGCTGCACACGCAGCGGCGGCTGCAGCGGCGCCAGCGCGCGGCCCAGCCGGTCCAGCACCGCTTCGGAAGGAATGTGGCGCTGCAGCGCGTGGTCGCGCTCGAACTGGGTGTCCTCGGCGTAGACGACGTCCAGCACATGGCGCGCGCCCAGTGCCGACAGCACGGGCTTCAACGCATAGTCCAGCGCCAGCAAATGGCCGATGCTGCCGCCGGTGCCCAGCGCCAGCACCGTCTTGCCGCGCAGCCCGTCCTGCGGCAGCAGGTCCAGGAAGGCCTTCAGCGCGCCGCTGTAGGCGGCCTTGTAGATGGGGGTGGCGACCAGCACCACATCGGCCGCGGCAACCTGCGCCAGCGCCTGGGCGATCAGCGGGTCGCGCGCGTCAGCCGCCAGCAGCGGCACGGCCGGCAGCAGGCGGACTTCGATCTCGATCGTGCCGGGCCCCTGGGGGCGGGCCAGCGAGGCCAGCGCGGCGCGCAGCAGCGCAGTGGAGCGGGACGGGCTGGTGGGGCTGCCCGCGATGCCGACGATGTTCATGACCTGCCTTCGACCCTGCACCTGCAGCGGGCGAGACCGCTGCAGGCGATATGCGTGAAACAAGCTTGGCTGCGGGAGACCATGCAGCCAGCGTGTTCACGATAACGAGCACCCTGCGCAGGGCGAAGGAAGGTTTTCGGCTTTGGTTATCGGCTTTGGTTATCGGCTGGGCGATTGCACGCGTTCAGTCCGTTCAGACCACCACGCGTTCCCACACCGGCTGGCCCGCGGCTTCGGCTTGCGCTTCGGGTGCGGTGCCCAGCGGGCCGAAGTGGGCGGGCAGCTCGGCCCGGTCTTCCAGCAGCGCGAGGAAGTCCGGCCGCAGCGGCACGCGGGCGGCTTCCAGCGCCAGCTTGCGGGCGTTCAGCAGCGGCGGGTTGCCGACGATGGACGCGGCGCGGAAGGTGATGTTGACCAGCGTGCGGCGCTGCTCGGTCACGTTGATGCCCTGGCTGTGGATGGCCATCGGGTCCAGGAAGACCAGCGAGCCGCGTGGCGCGAGGATCTGCACCGCGCTGGGGAAGTAGGCCTGGTCATAGACCAGGTAGTTGATGCCTTCCTCGCGCACGCCCGCCTCGGTGTGCTTGAAGTAATAGCCGGGTTCGCGCAGGCGGTGGCTGCCGGGCACGACAAAGGTCGCGCCGTTCTCGGCCGTCAGGTCGGTCAGCAGGACGAAGGCATGCAGGTAGCTGGGCAGGATGGGCCCGTCTTTCCACAAGGTGTCGCGGTGGTAGCTGAGCCGGCCGCCCAGGCCGCGGGCCTGGCTGCGCGGGTCCGGCATGTTGGTCTGCAGCAGGCAGTCGCGGATCACCGCGCCGCCCAGGTAGGTTTGCGCCATCGCCTGCACCCGCTGCGACATGGCCAGCGCCTGCAGTTCCTCCGAGACGCAGTAGGCGCAGCGCGTGGTCAGCAGTGGCCAGCCATGGGTGAAGTTCACTTTGCCTGCGGTCTTGGCGTAGTGCTCGACCTCGGCCTCGAAAGCGCTCAACGGCGGCAGCAGCGTGGCCAGCTGGTCGTCGCTGACAAAGCCGGGCAGCACGACAAAGCCGGCGGTCTGCAGGCAGAACAGGTCGCGTTCGAATTGGGGGATGGTCATGGGGTCGTGGGGCGGGTCAGTTCAATGAAGCCAGGCCAGAAGGCGCTCGGCACAATCGGCCGGAGCCGGCATGGCGGCAATTTCCTGCTGCAGGCGGCGCGCCGCCTCGCGGTGGCCGGGCTGGTGCAGCAAGGCGGCGACCGCCGGGCCGACGGCCTGCGCGGTGGCCGCTTCCTCGCTCAGGTGCAGGCCGGCGCCAACCCGCTCGCAATGCACCGCATTGCGGTACTGCGAGGCGCCGCCGCGCGGCACGATCAGCAGCGGCAGGCCATGGGCCAGCGCGGCAATGGTGGAGCCGGCGCCGCCGTGGCAGATCACCGCGTCGCAATGCGGCAGCAGCTGGCGGTGCGGGATGAAGGCGCTGGCGTGCACATTGGCGTAGCGGCTGAAGTCCAGCGACTGCAGCGCCGCGCCGGTCGTCAGCACCACGCGCACCGGCTCGCGCTGCAGGCCGTCCAGCAGGCGCAGCAGCAGCGCGGGGGCCTGGTTGTAGGCGTCCACCGTGCCCAGCGTGATGTGCACCACGGGTTCGCCGGGCTGCAACAAGGCCTCGGGCAGGGCATCGGCCGCGCTGCCGGGCGGGCCGTCCACCAGCTCAGGCCTCAAGGCCCAGGCGCCAGGGAAGGCAGCGGCCGCTTCGGTCTGCAGCGTGGGTGGGCAGGTGTCGATGAACCGCTGGTACAGGCCGGCGTAAGGCGGGGGCTGCAGGCCCTGGGCCTGCCACTGGGCGTGCATGCGCTGGGTGACGTTCTGCAGCACCTGCAGCGGCCGCATCGCGACCGGCCAGCCCACGGTGGCGCAGCGCGCGCCGACCAGCGCCGCCACCAGCGGCCCGGCGAATTCGCCTTCCTCATGCAGCACCAGCGCCGGCCGCCAGTCGCGCAGCTGCGGCAGCAGCGTGGCCAGCAGGCGCTCGGGGTAGAAGCGGGTGAACATGGTGGCGGCGCGCTCGGAGGCGGGCAGCTCGGCCCCCCCAAGCTGGGCATCCAGCAAGGCGTTCAGCTCGTCGGTCTCGGCACCGGCCTCCAGGCATTCGAAGCCCATGCGCCGCACATGCTGCGCGAAGCGCGGCGGCGCGGCGAAGCGCACGGCGTGGCCGGCCTGCTGCAGCGCAGCGGCCAGCGGCGCCAGCACTTCGAAGCGGCCACGGCCGGGAATGCACAGCAGCAACACGCGCATGGGGCGTTCTCCGGTTCAGGCGGCCAGCGCCTCGGTTTGCAGCAGGATCTCGCGCGCCCGGGCCACGCTGTCGAAGATGTCGGCCAGGTCGAAGTTGATGTCGCGCTCGATGATGATGGCGCGCGGCTGGGCGCGTTCGCAGACGTGGCGCAGCAGTTCCCACACCGGCTCGCCGATGCGGTGGCCGTGGCTGTCGATCAGCAGCTCGTCGCACACGAAGCCGCCGGCCAGGTGCAGCTCCACCACGCGGCCGAGGTCCAGCCCGGCCAGGTATTCATACGGGTCGAAGCGGTGGTTTTGGGCGTTGATGTGCAGGTTGTTGACGTCCAGCAGCAGCCCGCAATCGGCCTGCTGCAGGATGCCGTTGACAAAGCTCAGCTCGTCCATCTCCTCGTCGCCATGCTCGAAGTAGTAGGTGATGTTCTCGACCAGGAAAGGCGTGGCGCTGGCCTGCTGGATCTGGCGGATCTTGGCGGCGATGCGCTGCTGGTTGGCCAGGCTGCGGCGCACTGGCATCAGGTGGCCCACGTCCAGCTCGCCCACGCGCGAAAACGCGATGTGGTCGCTGAACCAGAGCGGCTGCCAGCGCTCGACCGCCTGCAGCGTCGCGGCCAGGTGGTCCGGGTCCAGCGGCGCGGCGGTGCCCAGCGAGGTGCTGACGCCGTGCAGCACCAGCGGCTTGTCGCGCATCAGCCGGCGCAGCGGCTCGCCGACCTGCTCGTCCTGCAGGATGTTGTCGGAGATGACCTCCAGCAGGTCCAGCTCGTCGAGCCGGTCGATGATCTCGGCCTCGATCTCGTGGCGGTGGTTCAGTCCGACGCCGAGGCAGTGGGGATTGCAGTCACGCTTGGGCATGCCGGGTCCTGTTCAGGAGGGGAGACGGAAGGGGTGGACAACACCAGGGGCGCGATCACGCCGGCCTCGGCGAGCTTGTCCAGCGTGGCGGCCAGCGCCTGCGGGGTGGACAGCGCGTAGCCCTGGCTGCGCAGGTGGTCCGGCAGGTCGGCCAGCGAACGCCGGCCATCGCAGGCCGACAGCAGCAGCAGGGTGCGCGCGGTGATGCGCAGCACCCGCACCTGAGTGTCCTGCCAGGCTTCATAGAACAGCAGCAACTCGTCCTGCGCGGGCACCGCCGCCGCCTGGTCGCGCCAGGCGGCCAGCGCGGGCTCGCGTGTCTGTGCAGGCTGCAGCACGGCAGCGCGCAGCGTGCGGACCAGCGGCGAGATGGCGCGCTTGAAATGCAGGGTCTCGCTGTTGGTGACCAGGGCCGGGCCCAGGTAAGGCGGGGACACCGGCGCCGACTTGCCGTGGCGCGCCGCGCGGTCGCTGATGCGCAGCAAGGCCTCTTCGTAGCGCATCACGTCCAGCACCGGGTCACCCTCTGCCAGCGCCGGGCCGGGCTCGGCCACGCAGGCAGCGCAGAAGGCCCGGCAGGCTTCGGCCACTGCAGGCGTGGTGGTGTCGACCTGCGCGTCCTTGTAGCGGCGCCACAGCTGGCGGGCCTGCTCGGGCGACAGCAGCGCAGCGCTCAGCGGCAGGGCGCGCAGCACCTGGTCCATCAGCCGCTGGTCCAGGATGCTGGCGAGGATCTTCAGGCGCCGGCTGTTGCGCTGCACCGTGGGCGCCAGCAGCGCCAGCGCCTTGGCCGGCAGGTCGCCGAAGGTGACGGCTGCGCCCTCGCTGACGCAGCGCGCCAGCAGCCCGCTGTTGCAGACCAGCCGGGCCACCGCCTGCTGCAGCAGGTATTCGGCCTGCTCGTCGCTGGGCTCGGCGCGCGCGCTGTCGGCCATGGGGGCGGTGGCGGCGTGGGCGGCCAGCAGGCGCTGGTGCAGCTGCATGAAGCGGCTGCGGTCCTGCGGGCCCAGCGAGGCGGCCAGCCGGTCGCCGCAGGCCAGCGCGGTGGCCAGGTCGGCGCGCACCAGCTGCTTGTAGGCCTCCAGCCGGATGCGCGCATCACCCAGCTCGAAAATGCGCGCCAGTAGCCCGGCCGGCGCCGGCCGGGCCAGCGCCTTCAGCAGCACCAGCACCGTCTGCAGGTTGCGCCGCGAGGGCCGGGCCGGGTCGCGGTAGAAGTCCAGCGGGTTGACCTCGTCGTCGAACCACAGCGTGTCGTTGGCACGCTGCGCCCTGTCCTCGGAATCGTTGAAGACATGCAGCGTGACGCTGGGCGCCGTGGTGTCGGGATTGCCCAGTGCATGGATGCAGGGCGGCACCAGGAAGCCGGTCTGGCCGCGGGCGGCCACGAAGCGCTGGGTCGGGTTCAGCGTTTGGCTGGCGGCGTCGCGCTGGTAGAGCGCCACGTCCAGCCGGTTGTGCATCACGCCGCTGACGCTCCAGGTGTTGTGCTGGTGCGGCGCATTGGTGAAACCCGGGTCCCACAGGAACAAGGCCATGCGCCAGCAGCGCCCGTGCTCGATGTGCAGCGGCTCGTAGGGCGCGCCTTCGAGCAGGCAGCGGGCGGCCTTGTCGGTGGTAGCTTCGGCGCATTCGAGCACGAAGCGCTCGTCCAGCATCGCGCTGCCGACGATGGGCCGCACCGCGTGCACCACGTCGGCCGGCGACAGGTGCCGGTCAACCGCGTCGTTGATGCCTTGGATCAGGGTGGTCAGTGCCATGCACGGCTCCCGCTGCACGCGAAGCACTCGCCGGTGCAGCGTCAAGGAACTCGCCGAGCAAACCGCAAGCTCGGACCTCGGAACAGGGGCACCCCGACCCGGCACGCTGTTGACATGCCGCACCAAGGTGCCTGGACGGGGCTCAGGCGAAACCGCCCGGGCCGCGTCCGTCAACAGCTCACGAGCAGCTCAGGCAGCCGACGGCTTGGGCAGCCACGGCGTCGACGCTCTGGGTGTCGACGATTTCGAACGCGTCGACTTCTTGCAGCAGCGCGACGTCAGCGGCCGAGATCACGGTGGTTTCGATGCTCATAGTTTCTCTCCTTGAGTGTTAAGAAAAACCCCGGCATGGACATGCCTGGGTGGCGGGTTTTTACATGCCATCGCCCTGTTTCCGACATCCCCTGACATGGGGGGTTATTCAAAACAATGGCGATCGACTGAAAACCAAACCCGCGTAACACCAGGAAACCGATCTGAATCTATTTGTATCTGCAGTTTCACTGCCGCACAGCCGGGCACGCCGCTTACATCCATGCACATTTCTCAGCTTCGCCTAATGCTCGCCTAACGCAGCGTTTGCGCTGCTGCGCTAGGGGTGTGCGCGCGATGGCGCGCCGCACGCGTCAGCGCGCATATACCAGGGCCGAAAGATATTCGAAAGTGCTGCTTTCAAGGCGTTACAGATACACCCTGCCCGGATATCGGATATTTCCATTCCGAGAATAACCAACCCCCTTCAACGTGGGATATCGAGCCGGATTCGCGCGGTGTGCAATCGGCGCGCAGGAGATCCCGAAAAGGGTTTTCCAAAACCCCACAAACCAGGGTGAGAAAAATGAACCACATCGACTGGACCGAGCTGCTGGCGCAGCCGCAGATCAATCTGGCGGACTGCCTGGTGCAACGCCACATGCGCGAGGGCCGCGGCGCGCGGCCGGCCCTGCTGTTCCACGACAGCCGGCTCAGCTACGACGACCTGCAGCAGGCCATGGCCCGCAGCGCCAACCTGCTGCAGCGCCACGGCGTGCAGCCCGGCGACCGGGTGCTGCTGGTGGTGCCGGACAGCCCGGCCTTCGTCAGCAGCTTCTACGCCATCCTGGCGCTGGGCGCGGTCGCCGTGCTGGCCAACCCGCTGCTGCCGCCGGCCGACCTGGTCTACATGGCCCAGCATGCCGGGGCCCGCTTTGCGGTGATGCACCAGGGCATTGGCGCCAAGGCGCAGGCCGTCGGCGAAGCGGGCGTGCAGGTGCTGCAGTGCGGCGACGGCGCCGCCGAGCGCGGCGAGCTGGAGCGTGCCGCGGCAGGCGAGCCCAGCGTCTTCCCCATTGCCGAGACCGCAGCCGACGCGCTGGCCTACGTGCTGTTCAGCTCCGGCACCACCGGCAAGCCCAAGGCGATTCCGCGCCGCCACCGCGACATCCTGCACTGCACGCGGGCCTTTGGCGACGACATCCTGGCGATGGGCGAAAACGACCTCATCGTCGCCGTGCCCAAGCTGACCTTCGGCTATGCGCTGGGCGGCTCGCTGCTGTTTGCCGGCGTGGCCGGCGCGGCGGCGGTGGTCTTTCCGCTGCGCTCGACCGCGGCCATGGTCGCCGAGCAGATCGAGCGCCACCGGCCTTCGGTCTTCCTGGCCACGCCGCGCATCCTCGCCGAGCTGCTGAAGAGCCCCGGCGCCGAGGCGCTGCTGGACAGCGTTCGCATTGCCACCTCGGCCGGCGAGCCGCTGCCGCCTTCTGTGCTGCAGGCCTGGCGCGCGCGGCTGGCCGCACCCTTGATCGACGGCTTCGGCTCGACCGAGGTCGGCCACATCTTCCTGTCGAACTCGGTGAGCGACATCCGCGAGGACAGCTGCGGGCGCTGCCTGTCCGAGTTCCGCGTCAAGCTGATCGGCGACGATGGCCAGCCCGTCAGCGAAGGTACCTCGGGCCGCATGTGCATTGCCGGCCCCAGCGTGGCCAGCGGCTACCTGAACGACCCGGAGCGCTCGGCCGCCAGCTTCGACGGCGAATGGCACATCAGCAGCGATCTGTTCACCTGCCGCGACGGCGCCTACACCTACGTTGGCCGGGCCGACGACATGGTCAAGAAGGGCTGCGGCGAATGGGTCTCGCCCTACGAGGTGGAAGACGCGCTGATGAAGCTGGACGCGGTGCTGGAGGTCGCGGTCGTCGGCAGCCGCACGCCGGCCGGCGTGATCGGGCTGAAGGCCTTTGTGGTCACCACGCCGAACACGCCGGTCTCCGAAGCGCTGATCACCACGCTGATCGAGCACACCCGCCAGCGCTGGCCCGACTTCCCGCACAAGCACCTGGACGAGGTCGAGTTCATTGCCGAGCTGCCGCGCAATGTGGCCGGCAAGGTGCAGCGCCAGCAGCTGCGCCAGCAGTCGCTGACCGAGTTCTCGTATGACTGCTGAGGCCTGCCCGCTGGGCAGGGGTGGCGCAGCGCAGGCCGGGCTGCATGCCGGCCTGCGTTATGCAGGCTACCTGCGGCTGGACCAGGTGCTGGGCGCGCAGGCGCCGCTGAGCGCGGACACCGCGCAGCCCATCCACGACGAGCACTTCTTCATCGTGCTGCACCAGGCCCACGAGCTGTGGTTCCGCCAGTGGCTGGTCGAAGCCGCCGCGGTGCTGCAGGCCGATGCGCAGGCCCCCGGCTTTTTTGCCGACGCACTGCCCAAGCTGCACCGCATGGCCGAGATCCAGGCGCTGCTGAACCAGCAGCTGGGCCTGCTGGCCACGCTGGACCCGCTGCAGTTCCTGGCCATGCGCCCACTGCTGGGCAGCGCCTCGGGCAGCCAGAGCCTGCAGTTCGTGCTGCTGGAAGCCACGCTGGGCACGCTGGACGAAGCCCGCGCGCCGCAGGCCTGCACGATGATGACGCCGGCCGAAAACGCGCAGGTGCTGGCCACCTGCCGCCAGCCCACGCTGCACGACCAGCTGGCACGCGGCCTGGCCGCCGAATGGCAGCGCCAGCAGGCCACACCGGCCGCCAAGGCCTGCCACGCGCAATGGGCCCAGGCACTGACGGAACGCGAGGCCGCCCAGGGCTGGCCGGCACTCGCGCTGCCGGCGGCCTTTGCCCGGCTGCCGCGCGCGGCCGCGCTGGCGGCGCTGCTGGCGCGCTCGCGCAGCCAGCCGCGCGAGCGGCTGATCGACGATGCGCTGGACCGCCTGTGCCAGCTCGAGCAGCAGCTGCACCGCTGGCGCCTGCTGCATGCCGAGCAGGTGCGTGAACTGCTGGACGAGCTGCCCGGCACCGGTGGCAGCAGCGGCCACCGCTACCTCAGCGCCAATGCCGCCGCGCAGCCGCATTCGGCGCTGCGCACGCTGCGCCAGTGGGCCGCCCGGCCAGGCATCCAGGTGCCTGCATGACGTTGCAGCCCGCCCTTGCCCACGACGCCTTCTGCCGCCCGCTGGCCGCAGACGGCCGGCCGCTGAGCTATCTCTGCGGCCATTCGCTGGGCCTGGCGCCACGCGCCGCGGCCGAGCGCGTGGCGCACGAGATGCACCGCTGGGCCACGCTGGGCGTGCGCGGCCATTTCGAAGCTGCGGACCGTGGCGACACGCCCTGGGCCCTGGCCAGCGAGCCGCTGCGCGCGCCGCTGGCACGGCTGGTCGGTGCCTCGGTCGGCGAGGTGGTGGCGATGAACAGCCTCAGCGTCAACCTGCACCTGCTGCTGCTCAGCTTCTTCCGGCCGCAGGGCGCACGCTCGCGCGTGCTGCTGGGCCGCAACGCCTTTCCTTCGGACCGGCTGGCGCTGGAGTCGCAATGCCGGCTGCACGGGCTGGACCCCGCGGTCTGCCTGGTCGAGGCGCAGGCCACCGAAGGCGTGTCGATGACGGACGCGGTGCTGCGCGAACTGCACCGCCACGGCGAGCGCGTGGCGCTGGTCTGGCTGGACGCGGTGGACTACACCACCGGCGAAGTGGTGGACATTGGCCGCGTGGCCCGCGCCGCGCAGGCGGCCGGTGCCCGCGTCGGTTTCGACCTGGCGCATGCCATCGGCAACCTGCCGCTGGCGCTCAGCGAAGACGGCGTGGACTTCGCCGTCTGGTGTGGATACAAGTACCTCAATGGCGGTCCGGGCGGCCTGGGCGGCGCCTATGTGCACCGCCGTTTCCATGACGACGCACAGCTGCAGCGCCTCGAAGGCTGGTGGGGCCAGGCCGCCAGCTCGCGCTTTGCCTGGGGCCAGCAGCCGCGCGAGCGGGAGGCCGGCGCCGGCGCCTGGCAGCTGAGCAACCCGCCGGTGCTGGCGGCGGCGGCGCTGGTCGCATCGCTCGAACTGTTTGACCGTTTCCCGGCCAGCACCTGGCGCGCCCGCAGCCTGGCGCTGACCGCGCTGGCGCGCGAGCACATCGAGGCGCTGGACCGCCCGCCGCTGCGCATCCTGACCCCCGCCGAACCGGTGCGCCGGGGCTCCCAGCTGTCGCTGGACCTGCCGGGCCAGGCGGTGGCGATGGAACACGCGCTGCTGCGCCACGGCGTGGTCTGCGACGCGCGTGGCGCCGACATCCTGCGGGTCTCGTTCTGCCCGCTCTACAACGACGCCGACGACGTGCGCGCGCTGGCCCAAGCCCTGGAGCAACTGCTGTGAAACGCGTCTGCATTGCCGGCGCCGGCCTGGCCGGCCTCTACCTCGCGGTGGCGCTGGCCCGCCGCGGCATCGCGGTCCAGCTGCACGAGCGGCGCGAGGCTTCCGAACTGGGCCTGACGGAAGACGCCAAACGCCGCTCGATCGCGCTGGCGCTGTCGCACCGCGGCCTGCATGCGCTGCGCAGCCTGGGGCTGGAAGCCCGGGCCAGCGAGATCGGCCGGCGCATGCTCGGCCGGGTCATCCACCAGGCCTCCGGCGAACTCGCTTTCTCGGCCTACGACCCGACCGGCCAGGGCCGCATCCTGGCGGTGCAGCGGGCCGAGCTGTACGAGCTGCTGGCCGAGGCGGCGCGGCGCGAACCGCTGGTCACGCTGCGCTTCGGCCAGGGCTTGCGGGACTGGGCGCATGGCGAAGACGGCCAGGTCCAGGTGCGTTTCGACCACCTGGCGCAGCCTGCCACCTTCGACGCGCTGCTCGGTGCCGACGGCGCCGACTCGCGCACCCGCGCCACGCTGGAACGCCAGCGCGGCGTGGCCTTCCAGCGGGTCGACTTCGAGCAGGCCTACAAGGAGGTGCGGCTGCGCGTGGCGCCGCGTCCGGCCGGGCAGGACGGGCTGCACATCTGGCCGCGCGACGAGGTGATGCTGATCGGCCTGCCCGGCCGCCAGGCCGGCGAGCTGGACGGCACGCTGTTCCTGCCGCGCGCCGCCGAGGCTGCCTGGTTCGGCCTGGACGCGGCGGCGCTGCAGCAGCGTTTTGCCACGCTGTTCCCGGACCTGCAGCTGCCCGCCGGCGAAGCCCAGGCGCTGCGCAGCCGCCCGCTGGGCCGCATCAGCACCATCGAAGGAGGGCCCTGGTGCGACGGGCCGGTGCTGCTGGTAGGCGACGCCGCGCATGCGGTCACGCCCTTCCTCGGCCAGGGCATGAACTGCGCGCTGGAAGACTGCGAACTGCTGCTGGACTGCCTGGACCAGGCCAGCGGCTTTGCGCCCGCCTTCCAGGCCTTCTACCAGCAGCGCCGCGAGGACGCGCAGGCGCTGGGCCAGATGTCCACCCGCAACCTGCAGGAAATGATGGTCGAGACGCGCACCCCCGCCTATGCTCGCCAGAAGCAGTTGGAAGCCTGGCTGGCCACGCGCTTTCCCGGCGTGTTCCTGCCCAGCTATTCCGCGATCACCTTTGATCGCATGCCTTATGCCAAGGTCTTGCGCATGAAGACACTCCAGGAAGCGCTGCTCGCGCGCTTGCAGACGGCCAGCGGCGAGCCGCCTGCCACTGCCCAGGCCGAGCGCGAAGTGGCCGCCTACCAGGCCGCTTTTTCTTCGCTGATGGCGGAGCCCGCATGCTGAACACCGCTGCCACGGCGCCGCTGCTGCAGGTCAACCAGCTCGGCAAGCAGCTGGGCGCCCGCGTGATCTTCCGCAGCCTGAGCTTTGCCTGGGCCCGGCCCGAGCTGGTCTGCGTGCGCGCGCCCAACGGCGCCGGCAAGACCACGCTGCTGACCATGCTCGCCGGTGCCGCGCTGCCCGATGCCGGCCAGGTGCTGCTGCAAGGCCTGGACCTGGCGCGCTCGCGCGAACAGGCTGCACGCCAGCTGGCCTTCGTGCCGGACGGCTGCCCGATCTACCCTTTCCTGACCGGCCGCGAATGGCTGGCCTTTGCCGCTTCGGTGCACGGCAGCAGCCCGGCCGCGAGCGACGAGCTGGTGGCGCGCTTCCAGATCACGCCGCATCTGGACACCCGCTTCGGCGCGATGTCGCTGGGCACCGCGCGCAAGTTCCTGCTGGCCTCGGCACTGGCCAGCGACGCGCCGGTGCTGATCATGGACGAGCCGACCAACGGCCTGGACACCCGCTCGCTGGCCGTCTTCAAGGACTGCCTGGACCAGCGCCGCAGCCGCGGCCTGGTCGTGCTCACCTGCCACGACACGCAGCAACAGCAGCTGCTGGGCGTGCGCCCCGTCGAGCTGGCGGACCTGGAGGCGGTGCCAGCGTGAAACCGACCGAGTCCATGCCGGCGCCCACGCAGATGGCTCGGGCCGAGCGCCCCGCCGAGCCGCAGCCTGCCCGCCTGCCTTCGGGCAAGCGTTCGACCGCGCCCTCGCCCAGTGGGCAGACCACGTTCCGCAAGCTGTTCTGGTGGCGCATGCACCATGTCGCCAGCGTCGGCTTCCGGCTGCTGACGCGGCGCTGGCAGGCGGCCATCCTGGTGCTGTTCATGGTCTCGCCCAAGCTGATGCCGCTGGCCCAGCAGCTCGAGATCCTGGGCACGCCAGTGCTGCGCCTGACCGAGCCCGGCGCGCCGGCCACCACGCTGGGCGTGTGGCTGCTGATGCTGAGCCTGGCGGCCAGCTGGTGCGCGCTGCAGGCGGGCCTGCTCAGCGGCGGCCCGGCCTGGGCCTACCTGCGCACGCTGCCGCTGCCCAGGCACCTGACGCGCCGGGTCGACCTGGCGTTGCTGGCGGTGGCCGACCTGCCGCTGCTGCTGCCGTTTTTCGCCGCCCAGTACACGCTGCACCACGAGGCCGGCCCGGCCGGCCATGCCCGGCTGGCGGCCACGCTGGTGCTGGCCGCGCAGCTGCCGCTGGTCCAGCTGCTGGGGCTGCAGCGTTCGCGGGCGCTGCTGCCGCTGCTGGCAACGCAGGCACTGGCGCTGCTGGCGGTCGCGCTGGGCCTGGGCAGCGGCTGGCTGGCGCTGCTGCTGCTGGCCGCCAGCGCCGCGGCGCTGTGGCTGCCGGATGCGGTTCGCCAGCGCCGGCCGCGCGCCCCGCTGCCACCACCGGCCTGGCTGCGCATGAATGCGCAGCAGGCGCCGCGGGCCAACCTGCTGCGGCTGGACCTGCGCTTCCTGCTCGCCCCTGCGCAGCTGCTGCGCCAGCTCGGCCTGTTGACCGCCACCGGGCTGCCGGTGCTGCTGTGCTGGCTGTTGCCGCGGCTGGGCGTGCAGGCGGTGGTCGTGCACTACGTGCTGCTGATGCTGCTGGTGCCGTTGCTGTTTGCGCTGGCGGGCCGGGCCTTCGACCTGCGCCAGCTGCATGCGCCGATGGCCGCGCTGCATGCCAGCCAGGGCATCAGCCCGCGGGCCACGATGCAGGTCGGCCTGCTGGTGCTGCAGCTGCTGGGCCTGCTGGCGCTGCTGCCGCTGGCGCTGGCGCTGCTCTACAGCCTGGGCGCCGCCCGCGCGCTGTGGCTGCTGCCGGCCGGCCTGCTGGCGCTGCTGCTGCTGGCCGCGCTGAACTACCGCGGCGACCAGGGCATGTTCATTCCCAAGGTCCTGATTGCCGCGGCCGCCAGTGGCGGCCTGATGTATGCGCTGCTGTGAGCGGCGCCGCTTGCCCATCCCAACTTGCCTTTCCCACACGCCCGGAGGAATGCCATGACCCCCATCGACAGCATCAAGGCCCTGACCATCGACTACCTGGTCAACACCGCGCAGGTCCCGCGCGAGGAGCTGGCCAACGGCGCGGTCAAGCTCTCCGCGCTGAACATCGACTCGCTGTCGCTGGTCGAGATGCTGTGGATGGTGGAGGAGCAATACGGCGTGACCATCGGCCGCACCGAAGCGCTGCGCGACATGACGCTGGACGACATGGTCGCCGCGCTGGCCGAGCAGCACCGCCAGCGCGGCCAGCCGGGGCTGGACCCGTTGCCGCTGCCGCTGGCTTCGTGATGCGGCGCGCGGTGGCCATCACCGGGCTGGGCGCGGTCACCCCGCTGGGGCTGGACTTCGCCAGCAGCATGGCCGCGCTGCTGGCCGGGCAGAGCGGTGTGCGCGCCGCACCGGCGCCCATCCTGGCGTCGGCGCCCACGGCGATTGCCGCCTCAGTGCCGGAGGGGTTTGCCGCGCGCATCGCGCCGGCCGAGGCGGGCTACGACCGCGTCACGCTGCTGGGCCTGGCCGCTGCCCGCGAGGCCGTCGCGGATGCCGGGCTGGCGCCGGATGAAGCACAGCGCGAGCGCATCGGCGTGTTCACCGGCATTGGCATGGGCGGCCTGCTGACGCTGGAGACCACGATGCGCGACGTCGAGGCCAAGAAGGCCCAGCGCGGCCCGCACGGGCCCATCCTGGTGCACCCGTTCACGGTGCCGCGCATGATGCCCAACGCGCTGTGCGCCTGGCTGGCCATCGAGCTGGGCCTGCACGGCCCCACGCAAAGCTACAGCGTGGCCTGCGCCTCTTCGGCGGTGGCGCTGGGCGAGGCCATGCGCTGCATTGCGCACGGTTATGCCGAGGCCATCGTCGTCATCGGTGCCGAGGCCTTGCTGTCGCCCGGCTCCTACGCCGCCTGGCAGGCGCTGCGCGTGCTGGCCACGCCAGATGCTGAGGACCCGGCCCGCAGCCACAAGGCCTTCGACCTGAAGCGCTCGGGCTTTGTGCTCGGCGAGGGCAGCGCCGCGCTGGTACTGGAAGCCGAGGACTTCGCGCGCCGCCGTGGCGCCCGCATGCACGCGCGGCTGGCCGGCTACGGCAACAGCACCGATGCGCAGCACATCACCAAGCCCTCGCGGCCAGGCCAGGCCGCCGCCATGCGCGCCGCGCTGCGCGACGCCGGCTTGCCGGCCGATGTGGTGGGCTACGTCAATGCCCACGGCACGGCCACGCCGCTGGGCGACCTGGTCGAGTCGCAGGCCATTCACGACGCTTTTGGTGCGCACGCCAGCCACCTGGCGGTCAGCGCCACCAAGTCCATGCACGGCCACCTGATCGGTGCCGGCGGCGCGCTGGAGTTCGCGATCAGCGTGCATGCGCTGGCCAGCGGCTCGATCCCGCCGACCGCCAACCTCAGCGAACAGGACCCCGAATGCGCGCTGGACGTGGTGCCCGGCAGCGCACGCCACGGCCAGCGGCTGGACGCGGTGATGTCCAACTCGTTTGCCTTCGGCGGCAGCAACGTGTCCTTGATCGCCACGCGGGCGCCAGCATGAGTGCGCTGCTTCAGTCCGTGGCGGCACCGTTGCCACCGCTGCAATTGGACCGCAACGCGATCGAGCAGCTGATCCCGCACCGCGGCGATGCGCTGCTTGTGCACAGCGCCGAAGTGCTGGGCGAAGGCCGCTTTGCCGGCAGCGCCTGCTGGTCCACCGAGCTGGCGGCGATGCAGGGCCATTTCCCGGGCCGGCCCATCGTGCCGGCGGTGCACCTGGTCGAGGCCGCTGCGCAGATTGCCGGCGCCGCGCTGCGCGCCAGCGAGCCGCAGGCCCAGGCCGCGGGAGGTGGCCAGCTGGGCGTGCTGGCGATGATCCAGCGCTGCAAGTTCCTGCGCCCAGTGCTGCCAGGCCAGCAGGTGCGCTTCACGCTGGCGGTGGACCGCGCCACGGCGGGTTTTGTCTCGGTAAGCGGCCAGGCCATGGTCGACGGGCAGCGGGTGGCCGAGCTGTCGTTCGTGCTGGGGCTGGCCGGTCCGGCCGAGCTGGGTTTGTCATGACCTTGGCGCTTCAGATTGCCAGCCTGCGCAAGGTCTACGACAGCGGCTTTGTCGCGCTGCAGGACCTCAGCCTCAGCGTGCCGCGCGGCGAGGTGTTTGCGCTGCTGGGTCCCAATGGCGCCGGCAAGAGCACGCTGATCAACATCGCCTGCGGCATCGTGCGCGCCAGTGGCGGCACGGTGCAGGTCGAGGGCTTCGACACGGTGCGCGAAGCCCGCCAGGCGCGGGCCCGCATCGGCCTGGTGCCGCAGGAGCTGCCCAGCGATGCCTTCACCACGGTGCAGGCCGGCGTGGCCTACAGCCGAGGGCTGTTCGGCCATGCGCCGAACCCGGCCCGCATAGAAGCGGTGCTGCGCAGCCTGTCGCTGTGGGACCAGCGGCGCAGCCCGATGAAGGCGCTCTCGGGCGGCATGAAGCGCCGGGTGCTGATCGCCAAGGCCCTGTCCCACGAACCCTCGCTGCTGTTCCTGGACGAGCCCACCGCCGGCGTGGACGTGGCCTTGCGGCGCGACATGTGGGCCACCATCCGCCAGCTGCGCGAACAGGGCGTGACCATCATCCTGACCACCCACTACCTCGAAGAAGCCCAGGCGCTGGCCGACCGCATTGGCGTGCTGCGGCGCGGCGAACTGGTGCTGGTCAGGCCCACGGCCGAGGTGATGCGCGAGCTTGGCGGCAAACGCCTGACGCTGCAGCTGCAGCAGCCGCTGGTCGAACTGCCCGCGGGCCTGGCCGACCTGGCGTTGCAACGCTCGGCCGATGCGATGCAGCTGAGCTGCGACTGCACACCGCGTGAGGGCTGGCCCGGCATCGGCCCGCTGCTGCAGCGCCTGGCCGCACACGGCATTGCGGTGCAGGACCTGCAGACGGCGCAGCGCTCACTGGAGGACATCGTGATCGACCTGGTCGAGGAGACCGGGGCATGAATCGCCATGCCGTGAGGGCCATGTACTTTCATGAACTGCGGCGCATGCGGCGCACGCTGACGCAGAGCCTGATCGCACCGGTGGTCACCACCACGCTGTACTTCATCGTCTTTGGCGCCATCGTCGGCGCGCGGGTGCCGACGGTGGCCGGCGTGAGCTACGGCGCCTTCATCGTGCCGGGGCTGCTGATGATGGCGCTGATGTCGCAAAGCCTGTCGCATGGCTCGTTCAGCATCTTCTTCCCGCGCTTCACCGGCACGGTCTACGAGCTGCTGTCGGCGCCGGTGTCGCCCTACGAGATCCTGCTGGGCTTTGTCGGTGCGGCCGCGACCAAGGCGGTGCTGGTCGGCGGCGTGATCCTGCTGACCGCGCGCTGCTTCGTGCCGCTGCAGATCCAGCACCCCGTGTGGATGCTGGTCTTCAGCCTGCTGGCGGTGCTGGCCTTCGGGCTGGTGGGCTTCCTGATCGGGCTGTGGGCCGACAGCTTCGAGAAGCTGCAGATGGCGCCGCAGCTGGTGCTGACGCCGCTGACCTTCCTGGGCGGCAGCTTCTACGCGCTGGAGATGCTGCCGCCGGCCTGGCAGCAGCTCGCGCTGTTCAACCCGCTGGTCTACCTGATCAGCGGCCTGCGCTGGAGCTTCTACGGCCAGGGCGATGTGCACCTGTGGACCAGCCTGGCGGTGGCGCTGGGCTGCGTGGCCGCGGCCACTGCCACGGTCGCGTGGACCTTCCACACCGGCTACAAGCTCAAGGCCTGAGCCTCCCATGCCAACCTCGCCTGCCTTGCGCTACACCCAGCCCTTCACCGTCGCGGTGGCACCGTGGGGGCCGGCGCGGCTGCTGACGGTCGAAGTCTCGGCCGGCCCGGAAGACAAAGCGCCCGCGCTGCGCGTGCGCTGCCTGGCCGACGATGGGTCGCGCGAGCTGATGGCCTTGCCGACCATCCGCCCGCTGTGGCTGCGCTGCGGCCAGCAACGCTTCGCCATCGTCAGCGGCAGCGAGGTGCAGCTGTTCGACGCCCACGGGCCGGTGGCGCGGCTGCCGCTGGGCGGCGTGTCGGCCGCCGAATTTGCGGGCGACGACGCGCTGTGGCTGCTGCAAGGCCAGCGGCTGTACCGCGCCGCGGCCGACACGCCGGGCCAGCCGCTGCCGGTCGCCTCGCGCGTTGCGGCCTTCACGCTGAGTTCCGAAGGTGCGGCCTGGATTGAGCGCGACGAAGCCGGGCTGGCCGAGCTGGTGCGCTTTGACGGGCGGGACCGGCAGCGCCTGCCACTGGGCAGCGTGCCAGGACAGCGCCTGTCGCTGTGCCTGTCGGCCGGGCTGGCCTGGGTCATGGCCCAGCCTGCCTTTCACACCGGCCGCCAGGGCGCGGTGATCCACCGCCATGCGCTGGCCGACGCGCGCGCGCTGCCCACCCTCGCGCTGCCGGCGCTGCGCCACGCCGGGCTGCGCAAGCTGCCGCTGGTCGGCTGGGGCGAGGCGGGCGTGCTGACGCTGGCCGAGCCGGGCGACGAGATGGCGGTCTGCCTGCTGCCGGCCGATGGCGGCCCGCTGCAAAGGCTGACGCCCGCAGGCGACGAGGTGCTGGACTTCGATGCCGACGCAGCGCACGACACGCTGGCCTGCCTGAGCCAGGCCACCGCCGCGCCTGGCCAGGGGCGCACGCTGAGACTCTGGCGCGGGCTGCTCGCCGGTGCGCCGCGGCTGTCGCAGCACGAGGGTGTGGCGCCGGCCTTTGGCCTGCAGGGTGGCAACCTGGGCTTTGTGCAGGCGACTGGCCCCGGCTTCCAGGCCTGCGTGGACAGCCAGGACCACACGCAGACGCAGGTGCGGCCGCTGGACCGCTGGGCCAGGCGCACGCTGCCGGCGTTGCCGGTCTGGTCCGCCGCGCCCAAGGGCGGCTGGCGTTGCCGTGGCGGGGCCACACCGGGCCGGCCCCTGGTGGTGGTGCTGCCGGGGCTGCACAAGGTCGTCACGCCCGAGCTGCAGACCAATTTCCTGCAGGACTTCCTGACCCGCAGCGTGGCCGACCTGGCGCAGCAGCAGGGCTTCGATGTGGGGCTGCTGCAGGTGCCCGGCAGCGCCGGTGCCGGCAAGGCCTACCGCGAGGCGGCGGGGCTGGACGATCTGGGCGCACTGGCCTCGCAAACGGCTGCCGCGCTGGAAGCCCTGGCCGATGCAGCCGGTGGCCCGCTGGGGGTCGTCTCGGCCAGCCTGGGCACGCTGGGCCTGTTGCAGGCACTGGGCCGCACCGAGGCGGTGGCCGCCTGCGCGCTGGTGGCGCCGGTCTACACCCCGGCCGTGCTGGACGGCGCGCCGGCGCACCAGGCGGACTTCCCGGCCCATTGGCCCACGGGCCGCTGCGAGTTGCTGCTGCTGCACGGCGAGCGCGACGAGGTCACCCCGCATGCCCACTCGGCCGCCTTCGTGCGCGGCCAGGCCGCGGCCGGGCGCCGGCTGTTCACGCTGCCCGGCGAAGGCCACATCTTTGCCCACCCGGCCGCCTGGCAATGCGCGGCGGCCGAGCTGTCTTCCTTCTTCGCGGCCACGCTGCAAGCCCGGCAAACCACCTGATGCGCAACGACTCCATCACCACCTTCGGCGTTTCGGAAATCCAGCGCCGCTTTCTCGCGGCCGAGGCCAGGCATGCACAGCTCGCGCCGCACCTGCAGCGCTCGGTCTGCCTGCTGCCGGCCGGCGTGGACCTGGACCGGCTGCGCCAGGTGTTCGCACAGGTGAGCCAGCTGCAGGACGCTTTCCGAACCTCGTTCGAACGTGGCCCCGACCTGTTCACCTTCTTCCAGCATGTGCAGCCCGAAGGCGGCCTGCAGCTGGACGAGCAGGCCTTTGACGGCAGCGCCGACAACCTGGTGCAGGCGCTGAACCATGGGCCCTTGTTCGACCAGCTTCACCCCGGCATCGACCCCTTCGGCCCGCCGCCGCTGGCCCGTGGCAGCCTGCTGCACACGCAGGACGGCGTGACCGCGCTGGCGCTGTCGGTGCACCACGCGATCTTCGACGGCTGGTCGGCTGCGGTGCTGTTCGGCCAGCTGATCGAGCTGTTCGAAGCCGAGGACGCTGCCGCCTGCCAGGCCGGCATCCAGGCCCGCTTCGACCCGTACCCCGCCTTCGTCGAACATGAGCGGCAGACGCTGCAGGGCGAGCGCCTGGCCACGCTGCAAGGCTTCTGGCGCGACTACCTGGCCAACCCGCCCGGCGTGGCCGCGGACGATGCTGCTGCGGCGGCGCTGTCCCTCGGCCAGGAGGGCGAGGTGCGGCACACCGAGATTGCGCTGCCGGCGGACGTGGTGCAGCGGCTGGACGCGCTGGCCGGCGCGCACCGGCTGACGACCCATGTGCTGCTGCTGGCCTGCATGCAGTGGGCCATGGCAGCGGGCAATGGCGAGCTGGACGTGTTGACCTCGACACCCACGCGCAACCGGCCGGCACGTTTTGCCGAGACCATTGGCTGCTTCGTGAACCCGGTCATCGTGCGCCAGCGCATGGACCCGC
The DNA here is from genome assembly GCF_058788035.1 of Ideonella sp. FW305-24. Lineage (NCBI taxonomy): Bacteria > Pseudomonadati > Pseudomonadota > Betaproteobacteria > Burkholderiales > Sphaerotilaceae > Ideonella > Ideonella sp. FW305-24. The sequence goes on from NZ_JBYTAI010000021.1 coordinate 71,003, forward strand.
AGCGCTCGCTGCTGGACAACCTGGCTGCGCTGCGCAACGCAGCCACCGCCGCCTACCGGCACGGCGCGTTCCCGGCGGCACGCGTGGTGCGCGAGCTGTTCCCCGAACTGCTGCGCCAGCGCATTCCGCTGGCCAGCAGCTGGTTCGCGATCCAGGTGGGTACCGCGACACAGGAGGTGCAGCAGCGCCACCAGTTCCGCCTGCTGAACCTGGCGGCCGGCCGCGCGATGGGTGCCGGCTTCGCGCTGGAACTGCGGCCGGTGGACGGCTTGCTGCGCGGCCCGTTCCTGACCCGCCGCCACTTCGATCCCGACCACCTCGCCCCGCGCCGCTTCCTGGACCTGGTCCAGGCGCTGCTGAGCGCCCCACAGCAAACCCTGGCCCAGGCCTGGCGCCGGCCGCTGTCGAACTGAAAGCCCATGAACTCACTGAAGCAGACCGCCGAGCGCCTGCTGGCGCAATCCGAGCTGGTGGCCAGGCTGCAGCCGCTGGGCGAGCCTTATGTGCACGGCAGCTTCGACCTGGACTTGATGGTCTGGCCGGAGATCGACGTGTTCCTCGCGGTGGACCCGCCCAGCGTGGCCACCGCCTGCGCGGTGACGCAGACGCTGTCCGAAGCGCTGGCGCTGCGCGACATCCACATCATCAACCAGGTCGACCACGCGCCCCGCTTCGCGCTGAAGGACATGGTGCTGCTGGACCTCAGCACCGAATTCGAGGGCGTGGAGTGGAAGCTGGACATCGGCATCATCCCGACGGCCATGCTGCCCAGCGTGCGCAAGTACAACGCCACGCTCAAGCCCTTGCTGGCACCGGCCACTGCGCAGGCCATCGTCGACATCAAGCGGCAAAGCCTGGCTTCGCCGCGCTACCGCCGGCACAACTGGAAGTACATCGAGGCCGGTGACTGGTTCTTCTCGGGCGACATCTACCGCGCCGTCGCCTTCAACCAGGTCACCAACTTCGATGAGTTCGCCGGCTTCCTGAAGCGCACCAAGGGGCTGGACCCGTTGCCGGCGTGAGTGCCGGCATCAGGACAGCCGATTTCAGAGCGGCGCTTCGGGCGTGCCGACCGGCGCGGCCTGGGCCTGGCGCACCACGTCGGGCTGCAGATGCGGCGCGAAGGTCTGGATGAAGTCGTAGGCGTAGCTGCGCAGCAGGCCGCCGCGCCGCACCGCCACGCTGGTGGTGTTGATCGAGAACAGGCTGCGCGCCTCGATGGCCCGCAGCTGCGTGTCGCGCGCCTCGTCGTAGGCGATGGAGGCCATGATGCCCACGCCCAGGCCCAGCTCGACGTAGGTCTTGATCACGTCGGCGTCCATCGCGGTGAGCACCACGCGCGGCGCGAGGCCGGCGCGGCTGAACGCATCGTCGATGCTGCCACGGCCGGTCAGGCCGGTTTCGTAGGTGATGACCGGGTGCTCGGCCAGGCGCTCCAGCGTCAGCGGCTGGTCCAGCAGCGCATGGCCCACCGGCACCACCACCGAGTGGGTCCAGCGGTAGCAGGGCAGCGCGACCAGCTCAGGGTTGTCGGCCAGCACATGCGAGGCAATGCCGATGTCGGCCTGGCCGGTCAGCAGCATCTGTGCGATCTGGTCCGGCGAGCCCTGGTGCATCTGCAGCTGCACCTTGGGATGCAGCGAACGAAAGTCATGCACTGCGCCGGGCAGCGCGTAGCGGGCCTGCGAGTGGGTGGCGGCAATGCTCAGCATGCCAACCTCGCCGAGGCGGAAGTCTTCGCCGGCGCGGTGCAGGTTCTCGGCGTCCAGCAGCAGCCGCTCGACCCAGGGCAGCACGCGCTCGCCAGCGGGCGTCAGCCCGGTCAGCCGCTTGCCGGCGCGCACGAAGATCTCCACACCCAGCTCGTCTTCCAGCTCGCGGATCTGCCGGCTGATGCCGGGCTGCGAGGTGTGCAGCGCCTCGGCCACATCGGTCAGGTTGAAACCCCGGCGCACGGCCTCGCGCACAGAGCGCAGTTGCTGGAAATTCATGATTTTTGTGAGCCGCTGGCGAAACACAGCAGCAGGAGCGGGTGATCAGACGTTTTCCGCATTATTGAAAATCCAGCCCCCAAACACCAACAACTCAAAAAGCGATTCCTTCATCGCTGAGCGCATAAGGACGGCGCGGCCGCGGGGTCATCCCGCCATGTCCTGCCGCTGCACGGGGCCCACGGTCCGGTCGCGGCCGGCATGCTTGGCCTGGTAGAGGTGCAGGTCCGCGGTGCGCAGCAGCTCGCTGGGGTTGACCGGCGGGGTGCCGAAGGCCAGGCCGAGACTGGCGGTCACGGGCAGGTCGCCGGCAATGTCGGCGAACGAGGTGGCGCGCAACCGTTTGCGGATCTCGTCGCCGCGCACCATCGCGGCGTCGCAGGGGATGCCGCACCAGGCCAGCAGGAACTCCTCGCCCCCGAGCCGCGCCGCGAGCATCGGCGTGCCCGGCCCGCTGTCGGACCGGTTGAACACCTCGTTCAACATCGCACCGAAGCGCTGAAGCACCAGGTCGCCAGCCGCGTGCGAAAAGGTGTCGTTGATGCGCTTGAAATGATCAAGGTCGGCAATGGCCAAGCAGAGCGGGACGTCGGCGTGCTCGGCCAGCCAGTGTTCGGCATGGCGGCGGTTGGGCAGGCCGGTGAGCGGGTCCGTCATGGCCAGTTGCTCGAAGTGCCTGGACTGCCTGCGCGCCTCGTCCACCGCCACGGCCTGGCTGGACTCGGCCACCGCCCGGTCGCCCTCCACAGACCGGATCTGCTCGTATGCCGCCACATAGCGGACCATCCATTGGTAGGCCTCTTCCCAACGCTGCAGCCCGGCCATGACCCGCGCACGCACGCCCAGGTCGCGCGCATTGGTCCAGGCGGAGCTGGCGCGGGCGAGGCGCCGAGGGTGTTCAAGCATCGCCAGGGCACCAGCCGCATCGCCGCGCGCCAGCGCCACCTCGGCGCAGCTCAGCCAGGGATCGCCGTTGACATCACAGCAGCCCAGTTGTTTCTCAAGCCACAGGGACTCCTTGCAGGCGCGCTCTGCGGCAGCGAGCTCCGACAGCGCCAGCCGCGCCCGCGCGACGGACTCCCAGCTGAGCGCGGCGGCGGCCTCCGGGTGCCGCCGCATCATGGCCTCGGCTTCATCGGTGAAATGGCTGGCAATGCCCAGCTCGCCACACTCGGCGGCGACCTCGGCAAAGTTGGCTGCCGTGGCCGACACCAGAGCCGGCAAGCCGGCGACGCGGACCGCAGCCATGGCCTGGTACACCAGCGTGTAGTCGGCCCCGGCGCGGCTGGTCGAGAACAGCGCCGCCACCATCAACGCCTCGGCATGCCAGGCCGAAAGGTCCTCGCTCGACGCCCCGCGCAGCGATGCCTCCGCCCAGCGCATCGCTTCGGCCCGGCGGCCGACGCGGTCGCAGGAAGACACCAGGTAGGTGGCGGCATGCCTGGCCAGCGCGGGCCATGCCTGTGCGGCTTCATGCAAGGCCAGCTGTTCCACCCGCGCCGCCTCGGCCATGCCCTGGCGGCTGCGAACGTCACTGGCCAGCAAACGCGCGCGGATCGCCTGCGGCACCAGCCCGAGCGCATCGGCCTGCGCCGCGATCTCGTCACAGGCCGGGATGACCCACATCAATGACCGGTAAACCTCGGCCTCCCAGCGACTCAGCTGCGCGTCCAGATCGGACGCGAGCTCATCGGAGTTGACAGTTGCCATCCGGCCAACACTAGCACCGATCCCGGCAACGACCATAGGCGCTGGTGCCGAGTGCGCGTGACAAAAGTTCACGCTGGCGCTGCGGGTCGCCTCGGCCGCTGCTTGTCGACCTCCGCCTTGACAACGGTGCTGAGCGGCGGCGCGGCCTGCAGCGCGCTTTCGTGGGCGGCGATGGCCTGGCGGATCAGTGCCACGACGGCCGGCGCATCAAGGTCTTCCGCCTGTTTCAGCCGAATGCCGCGCACCTGCTTGCCTTTGCCTTCGAGCAGGCCTCGCGGGTCGTCGAGCGCCGTGCCGTAGAGGAAAAACAGCGTGACCCACTTCGGATAGCCGGCAATGGAGAGGAAGGACTCGCGCGAGCGTTCGCTGGGGCTGAAGCCGAAGACCAGCGCGTTGTAGTTGTCGAACACCAGCTCGAAGCCGCGCGGGAAGTGGGCGCGCAACCTGGCGCGCGCGTCGCGCAACTGGGCTTCGATCTCCGGCGTGTACCTGGCCAGGAAGCCGTCGATCCGGGACACCGTGTCGCGCGTGTTCATGAGGACTCCCTGGTGAAAGAGCAGCCGTTGTCCCTGCCTTCATGCAAGGTGCGAAGTGTCCCGCAACGCGCGACGTTCGTCTCGCAGCCAGGCGCATGGGCCACCGCACCACCACTCTCGCCCCGCTCCGTGACGGAATTGGCGAAGGGCGGCCCGACGCGAAGCAGCAGGTCTGAGGCGCTCTCAGGCCGCCCGCTCACAACAGGCGGTTGGCCGCCTCAGTGGTCGAACGCGCCCGCCATGGCCAGCAGCCACAGCGCACCAAAGACAAAAGGCAAGGACTGCGCGGCCAGCTTGCCGTAATTGCCGCTGGTGCGCCCTGGCGAGAGGCTGCACAGCGCGTCCAGCCCGGCAGCCTCGAAGCGCGTGTTGACGACCTCGATGGCCGTCAGCGCCGCAAAGATGCTGATGCCGATCACGGCGGCCACGACGATGCCGAAAAACGGGAAGCCCAGCACCAGCCAGTGCAGCTTGGCGGTCGACAAGGTGCCGTAGGCGGTGAACAGCAGGCCCTGCGACAGGATCAGCCACATCAGCCGGTGGTTGATGAGATTGTCCTCGTGGGTCCACTGCTCACGCAAGGCGCGGTACAGCTCCCAGTCGGGCAGTTTGTCGGATGGGGCGGCTTGGCTCATGGAACGCCAACCATGAAGGGGAGGCCTGCACCGACGAACAAGATCACAGCCAACACCAAGAACCCGACAAAGCCGAGCAGGGCCTTGATGCGCTGGCCCTTCGGCCGGCTGCGAACGAGGTAGTACGGGACCGCCACCACGGACAGCACAATCACCGCCCCGCCCAGCAGGACCGAGCGCTTATATCGCCGCTCAGCCGCGTCCAGGTAGTACCAGACATACACCAGCACCGCCAATCCGATCGTGAACAAGAGTTCCAGCGGCTTTGGCAGTGGCGCATTGACGGAGGCGAAGTAGCCGCCCAGGGCACCATAAACCACCACCGCAATGAAGAAGAGGATCAGCGCACGCTTGGAGGTCATGAAGCAATCCGCCGCTTGCGCAGCGCGTGAGGGTCGAGGGAACCGGCCATGCCGAGACCTGATTCTGACCGCAGATGGCCCCCCTCGAATGCCGCGCAAGCGCGCGATGCTGCAGCAAGTGAACCGCTACCCCGGCAAGCGCATCAACCCCTGCCCCATGCGAACCTGCACCCCGGTCTCCACCCCCTCGCACAGCGCAAACCCCGGCGGTGCAAAGACGATCACCGTCGAGCCGTGCTGGAACCAGCCGAGGTCCTCGCCTTTCTTCACCTGTACCTGGCAGGGCAGTTCGTTCGGGCCGCTGTAGCGCTGCGGGTAGCGCGCCGGTATCAGGAGGTTCAGGAAATGCAGGCGCAGGCTGGCGACCAGGATGGCGGCGACCGGGATCATCGCGATGGGGTGGCCGCCTTGCGCGAGCTTCAGGTGCACGGCCGCACGCTCGTTCTTGCAGAACAGCCGCTCGACGCGCTTGAGCGCGATCGGGTTGACGTTCCAGGTGTCGCCGGCCATGTGGGTGACGTGATGGATGGTCGCGTCGTGCGGGGCGTGGAAGTGGTGGTACATCGCCGAGGTGAGGCGCAGCGTGACGAAGCTGCCTTCGGCGAACGGCGCGGCGCGGGCGGCATTGCCGAACAGGTCGGCCGCGCTGTACGGGAAGCCCTTGGCCTGCCAGAGCTGGCCTTGCTGCACGCGGCCACAGGCGCCGACGATGGCGTCGCAGGGCGAGATGAGGATGGCGGGGTCTTGTTCGACCGGCCGCGCGCCGTCCTTCAACTCGCGCACGAAGCAGGCGTGCAGGCTGCGGAACTGCTGTTCCTTCGCCTCGCCCAGGTCCAGCTTGGTGAACTGGCGCCACACCGCGATGGACAGGCGCGCCAACCAGGGCGACTCGATCTGGCTGAACCAGCCCATCAGCCAGGTGGCGGCGCTGCGCGGGATGCGGTTGGTCAGCAGGAAATTCAGGTCTTCCTGCTGCAGCAGCAGGTCACGCCAGCGGCGAGCTTTCATGGGCAGTCAACAGGCGACACGACAACCCGGCAGTGTCGCCAGGCTGTGTGACAGATCTCCCCATGCGGGCTCCCGCGGGGCGAGCACAGGGCCGCCCCAAGCCGGCCCGCCATCCCCCGGGGGATCGGCTGACGCCCGCCGGCCGAGGGGCGGTCATCAAGGGAACAGATGGATGCGCGTGACCAGCCATGGCGGCTGCGTCAGGTCCTCGGTGATCGCAGCGTTGATGGATGGGAGGCGGTGCTCCTGGTCCGACGCGACCAGCAGCGGCGAGCGCCCGCCCACCGGCGGCAGGAACTGCAGCTTGGATGGGAAGTTGAACAGCACCGGGTCCGGCCCGACGACGACCTGGCGCGAGCCGTTATCGGTGTTGATGCGGACCACGCGCAGCTGCAGCGAGTCGACCGCGTAGAGCCAGTGTTCGCCGGGCTTGGCAGGGTTGAAGGCCAGGCCGTGCAGGGTTTCGGCGGCCACGCCTGCGGCGCGCGGCGAGACCGGCACGATGTCAGCGGCACGGGCCTGCGGGTCGCGCGTGGTGTCGGTCAGCGAGGCCATGGGAATGCGCGAGACGCCGCCGTTGCAGGTGGTGGAGAAATACAGCTGCCCGCCGCGCTCGGCCAGGCCGACCACGCCGGGCCCGAAGTTGCCGGCGGTAGCAAACGGGATGCCGCCAACCGTGGTCGGCAGGAACTCGCAGGGCGCGAGCGCGGGAATGGGCACGCCGGTGACGGGGAACGCGCCATAGCTGATCGTGCCGTCCAACCCGATGACCCACAGCGCACCGATGATGGATTCGGACACCACGTACAGCCCGCTGGACGTGACCTCCACGTCTTCGGCGAAGACCAGCGGCAGGCCTTCGAAGCTGACGGTTCGCGTCAGCGTGGCGGTGAGCTGGTGGCTGCGTTCGTCGTACTGCACGTCGTAGTCGTAGACCCGTGCGATGGACGGCACGGTGGGGCTGGGGAAGCCGCCAGAGTCCAGCACCACGACGTGGCCTTCGCGCGGCACGCGCAGCGAAAACGGCAACAGCCAGCCGGCCGGTGGCGCCGGCAGTGTGCCGAGCTGCTGGCCGGTGTAGCGGTCCAGCACCGCCACCGCCTGGCCCAGCGGTTCGGCCACGAAGACCAGCCGCGAATCGCCCGCGGCGACAGAGGTCACCGTGGGCTGGTGGCCGAAGTCGTAGGCAATGCCGTGTCGGCCCACCGCCACCAGCGGGGCCGGCGGCTGCGCGGCCAGGTCCGCCGCGCCGGCGCTGCCCATCGCCAGCGCCAGCAAACCGACTTGCCACCACCGCACGCCGCCGCGGCGCCTGCCTTTGTTCGATGCCTGCATCTCGCCGTCCTCCAGACCAAGTGAATGAATGCGTGCAGGTTCACTGAACCGCCGTGGCGCTGCGGGCAGCAGCCTAGTGCAAGCCGCCAGGCCGGAACAGGGGCGGCGGCACCGGCAGCGCATTCAGGGGACATCCGGCTTTTTCACGCGGGTGTCAAAGGCAGCGGTTACAGATAGCGCTTTCGCCCTTCCCTCATTCCTGTCCGCGCGACCCGCCCATGATCCCCAGCCTGCTCGCCTCCTCTTCCTCCCTGCTGCTGACCAGCGCACTGGCCGGCGCTGCCGTGTTGGCACTGGCGCCACGGGCCTGGCAACGGCTCTCGCTGTCGCGCGCCAAGCACCGCTCGCTGACCGGCCACTCGCGCATGGCCCAACGCGTGGCACGGCTGCTGCCGGGCTACGCCTACGACGAGCAGCGCTTCTTCGCCTGCGACGACGCGCCGGCCGAGGTGCTGGCCCGCCGCCGCGCCGGTTTCCACGCGCTGGCCGGCCAGCTCGGCGAGCGCCACGCGCGCTCCGTCGCCTGGACCGACGCGCTGCGCAGCGGCCTGTCGGACCTGCAGTTCACCGGCGCCTACCGCGTGCCCTTCCCGTTCAGCCCCTACCTGCGCCAGCACCTCAAGCTGGGCAGCGTGGGCACCAGCACACATGGCGTGTCCCTGACCGACCTGGACGGCCAGACCTACGAAGACCTGACCGGCTCCTACGGCGTGAACCTGTTCGGCCACGACGTCTACAAGCGCACCATCGCCCAGGGCGCGGCCATGGTGGCCGACTTCGGCCCGGTGCTGGGCACGCTGCACCCCTGCGTGGCCGACAACGTCGCGCGGCTGCAGGCCATCTCCGGGCTGGACGAGGTCAGCTTCCACATGTCCGGCACCGAGGCCGTGATGCAGGCGGTGCGCCTGGCCCGTTACCACACCGGCAAGCGCCACCTGGTGCGCTTCTGCGGCGCGTACCACGGCTGGTGGGAAGACGTGCAGCCCGGCCCCGGCAACCCGCTGCCGCCGCGCGAGACCTACACGCTGCAGGACATGAGCGAACGCGCGCTGCAGGTGCTGCGCCAGCGCAAGGACATTGCCTGCGTCCTCATCAATCCGCTGCAGGCCCTGCACCCGAACCGCGCGGCGCCTGGCGACTCATCCCTGGTGGACGGCTCGCGCAGCGCGCACTATGACCGCGCCGCGTACACGCGCTGGCTGCAGCAGTTGCGCGAGGTCTGCACCGAGCGCGGCATCGTGCTGATCTTCGACGAAGTCTTCGTCGGCTTCCGCCTGGCACCGGGCGGCGCGCAGCAGTATTTCGGTGTGCGGGCCGACATGGTGACCTACGGCAAGACCCTGGGCGGCGGCCTGCCGGTCGGCGTGGTCTGCGGCAAGCGCGCGCTGATGAAGCGCTTCCGCGAGGACCACCCGGCCGACATCTGCTTCGCCCGCGGCACCTTCAACGCCCACCCCTACGTGATGGGCGCGATGTCCGCGCTGCTGGACCACCTCGCGCTGCCCCCCACCCAGGCGCTCTACGAAGACCTGGACGCGAAGCAGGACCGCCGCGCCGCCGCGCTGAACCAGCGCCTGGCGCAGGCGGGCGTACCAGTGCGCGTGGCCAACCTGTCCACCATCTGGACCGTGACCTACACCCAGCCCTCGCGCTACCACTGGATGTTCCAGTTCTACCTGCGCGAGCAGGGCCTGCTGCTGAGCTGGGTCGGCACCGGCCGGCTGATCTTCAGCCTGGCCCACACCGACGAAGACTTCGAGCGCATCAGCGAACGCTTCGTCGCCGCAGCGCTGGCCATGCAGGCCGACGGCTGGTGGTGGCAGGCGCCGGGCCAGACCAACAAGGGCATTCGCCGCGGCATGCTGAAGGAGATGCTGCACCGCTGGCTGTGACACCCAGGGCCGGACCGCCGTGGGCCACGCACCGCCATCCCGGCTCCGCTGGCGCCGGGTTGCGGCCCCCGTTCGCCTCCCCGGCGAAGGGCCATGGCGTTGCCGGAAACCCGTTGGCATGAGGCAGCGCCTGTCCCCGCGCGCCTTTTCCCCATATCGCCTCCAGCGCGCCGAGGCAGTTCATCGGCTTGCCCTGCCTGGCTTTGGTGCGGCAGTCGGTCGAGCCACATGGCGGCCAGCCGCGGCCGGGGCCGCGTTGCGACGCTCACCGTCCAGCTACCCATGCTGCCCGCCGCCGGCTCCGGCCAGGCCTGACCGCCCCGGCGCCCAGCGCCCGCAGTGCCCAGGCGCGGCCATTGCCGGCCGCGCGCATTCAGCTGGCCTTCTCGCCCAGGCTGCGCAGGCGCTGCAGCCACGCAAGCCGCCGCTTCGCGTCGCCCTCCACCATGCCGATCAGGCTCCTGCGCACCGGCGAGATGCCCACGAAACCGAGGATGTTGCGCTCCAGCGCCTTGACGTCGTGGGCCGCGAAGAACCAGCGGTACAGCGGGGCCGGCATGCCCATCGTGACGACGACCCGGGCGGAGCGGCCCTTGAGCAGTTGCCGCGGCCCGGGCGTGCCGGGCAAGGCCAGCGCAAAGCCCGGTCGGGCCACCTGCTCGAGAAAGCCCTTCAGCAGCGCCGGCATGCCACCCAGCCACAGGGGAAAGAAGAACACCAGGTGCTGGGCCCACTGGACGCCCTGTTGCGCGGGCAGCAGCGCCGGCGGCAGCGCCCCCTGTTCCCAGGCGTGCTTGGTGCGCAGCAACGGAAAGTCCAGCGCCGCCACGTCAATCACCCGCACCTCGTGCCCCGCGGCGCAGGCGCCGCTGGCATAAGCCTCGGCCAGCGCATGGCCGAAATGGCCGCCGGCGGGATCAGGATGGCCCTGAATGATCAGGATGCGCTGCTGCGGATGCATGGCGAGATGCTGCGCCGCCAGCGGCCGCCCGGCCTTGCGCGGGCGCAAATTCCGGGCGGCCGGCGCCGCCGCTCAGTTCAGCTCAGCGCGACTGCTGGGCGTGGTGCTGCGCGTGATGCGGGTCTATCCATTCGCCGCGCAGCAGGGCCAGCGGAGCTTTGTAGTACAGCAGGATGTCGTGGAACGGGTCGGTCAGGATCTTGGTCATCCAGGCCAGGCCGGTCTGCACGTTGAACAGGAAGAACAGGTGCACGGTGCGGAAGATCAGGCCGCCGACGCCGAGTGCCAGCCAGAAGATGCCAACGTCGTGGATGTAGCCTGCGGTGTCGGTCGCCGGCTCGATCAGGCCGCCGAGTGAAGGCGTGAACCACAGCAGCACCGGGGCCAGTGCCCATGCGGCCATCAGCACCACCTTGCGGCGCAGGTTGTAGCCGACCTTGATCTCTTCCTTGTGCTCGTGCGTGGCCTGGTTGACCTGGTCGTAGCCCTTGGGCTCGAAGAAGAAGTGGCCGGCCTGGCGGCTGGTCATCGAGACACCCCAGGCCAGCAGCGCAGCCATCGCCGGGTCGATGAACAGCAGCGCATAGGCGACCACGAAGCTGCAGGCGCTGAGCAGGTGCAGCGACTGGTTGATGCGGCTGTGGTGGTAGTAGCGGTGGTCATCCCAACGCTGCACGCGCAGGGTCTCCAGGAACTCGCGGATGACAGGCACGGACATGCACTCCTTAGTTTGACGGTGCGGCAGCATGCGGCCGACACATGAAGCGGCCGTGAAACGCGCGTGACAGCACGGTGTCGGTGCTGCCGTGGCGCCGTCATCGCGCTGTTGCATTGCCATCGCAACATCTTGCGATGGAGACGTGCGTGATGACCCCCAAGAAGCTGCTGGCTGCGCAACTGGACATGGCGCCCGATGAGATCGTCGTGGACGACTACCCGCCCGAACGGCGCTCGCTGCGCATCTCGGTCGTGACCGAGACCTACCCGCCGGAAGTCAACGGCGTGGCACGCACGATTGCCAGCGTGGTCGAAGGCCTGCGCGCGCGCAACCATGCGGTGCAGCTGATCCGCCCGGGCCAGCGCCGCGGCGAACAGGGCAGCGACGCGCCAGGTTTCCACGAGGTGCTGATGCGCGGCCTGCCGATCCCGCGCTACCCGCAGCTGCGCATGGGGCTGACCTCCAAGCGCACGCTGGTGAAGCTGTGGTCGGTGCGGCGACCGGACGTGGTGCACATCGCAACAGAAGGGCCGATGGGCTGGTCCGCGCTGCAGGCCGCCACACACCTGAAGCTGCCGGTGTGCTCGGACTTCCGCACCAACTTCCACGCCTACAGCAAGCACTACGGCGTGGGCTGGCTGCACAAGCCCATCATGGCCTACCTGCGCAAGTTCCATAACCTGACGCAGTGCACGATGACGCCGGACGAAGGCCTGCGTCAGGCGCTGACCGGCTACGGCTTTCGCAACGTGATGGTGGTGGCGCGCGGCGTAGACACGCAGCTGTTCCACCCGCGCTTTCGCAGCGAGGCCTTGCGCGAAAGCTGGGGCGCGGCACCGGGCGACCTGGTGGTGGTGCACGTGGGCCGGCTGGCGGCGGAGAAGAACCTGGGCACGCTGATGCAGGCTTTCGAGGCCATGCGCCAGGTGCAGCCACGCGCGAAGCTGGTGCTGGTGGGCGACGGCCCGGCGCGCAAGGACCTGCAGGCGCGCTGCCCGCAGGCCATCTTCGCCGGTATGCGCCATGGCGATGACCTGGCCGCCCACTACGCCAGCGGCGACCTGTTCCTGTTTCCCAGCCTCACCGAGACCTTCGGCAACGTGACGCCCGAGGCCCTGGCCAGCGGCCTGCCGGTGCTGGCCTACGACTACGCCGCGGCCAGCCAGCTGGTGCGCCCGCAGATCAGCGGCCTGCTGGCGCCGATGAGCAGCGCGCCGGAGTTCGTGCGCATGGCGGCCTCGCTCGCGGCCGACCGCGAAGGCCTGCGCGTGATGGGCCAGCAGGCCAGGCTGACCACCGAGACCCTGGGCTGGGACCGCATCGTGGCCAGCATCGAGACGATGTACCACGGCTTGCTGCAGCGCCCGCTGGAAACCGTGCCCGCATTGCCACCGGCCGGCTTCGGTTCGCTGCGCGCCTGAGCGGCTGAGCCGCTGAGCGCATGGCGCCTGAGGAAACGCCGGGACGGGCGCAGCCCGGCCCTTGGGGACACGATCAAAGCAGGCTGCTGCGCGCGGCGTGCACCTCGGCGCGTCGGCCGCGCCAGATCAGCCAGCCCATGGCCGCGGAGACCGCCAGACCGAAGCCGCTCATCAGCGGCACAAGAGGCATCTCTATTGCGATCAGCGCGGCATAGCCGGCCAACATCACCAGAATGCTGAGGTTCTCGTTGAAGCCCTGCACCGCAATCGAGCGGCCGGCCGTCAGCAGCGCATGGCCGCGGTGCTGCAGCAGCGCGTTCATCGGCACCACCAGGATGCCGCCCACCGCGCCGGCCAGCGCCAGCAGCGGCAGCGAGGGCAGCAGCGTGTCCTGCAGCGCAATCAGCACGATCAACGCGCCCAGCGCCACCCCGGCCGGCAGCACGCGCATGGCCTGGTTCAGCGGCACGCAGCGGCCCGCCAGCGCGGCCCCGGCCACCACGCCCAGCGCCACCACGGCCTGCAGGTAGGCGGCCTGGTCCAGCCGCAGCCCCAGCCGTTCCACGGCCCAGCGCAGCACCGCGAACTGCAGCGTGGCGCCCACGCCCCAGAACAGCGTGGTGACGGCCAGCGACAGGCCGCCGGCGCTGTCGCGCCACAGCCGGCGGTTGGCAGCATGGAAGTCACGCACCAGCGCCAGCGGATGCAGCGGCGCGCGCGGGTAGCGCACGCCGCTGTCGGGCACGCCCAGCTGCAGCAGCGCGGCCAGTGCGTAGGTGAGCAGCAGCCCGCCCAGCGAGATCAGCAGCGGCGAGGCCAGCGGCCAGTCGCCGGCCTGGGCCAGTGCATGCGCCCACTGCGCCAGCGCACTGGCACGCAGCGGCTCGGCCACCAGCGCACCGCCCAGCACCGTGCCCAGCAGCGCCGCGCCCACGATGGAGACCTCGATCCAGCCGTTGGCCGCGACCAGCCGCGGCCCCGGCACCAGCTCGGTCACCAGCCCGTACTTGGCCGGCGCATAGGCCGCCGCGCCCAGGCCCGCCACCGCGTAGGCCGCGACCGGGTGCAGCCCCAGCAGCAGCCCGCCAATGCCCAGCAGCTTCACGCCGTTCATCCAGGCCATCAGGCGGGCCTTGGGCATCGCGTCCGCCAGTGGCCCGAGCCAGGGCGCGAGCAGCACGTATGACAGCGTGAACGCGAACTTCAGCAGCGGCGCCCACCAGGCCGGCTGGCCCTGCTCGGCCAGCAGTGCCATCGTGACGATCAACAAGGCGTTGTCGGCCAGCGCCGAGGTGAACTGCGCGGCGATCAGCAGGTGGAAGCGTGGTGGCATGGAGGCGGCTTGACGGTGGCCGGATTGGACCGGCGCCGCATGCCATTGGCGTGACAACGCCGTGACCAAAGCGCGACGTCGAATCGCATCGATATAGTGCCCGCCATGTCGCCCCGCACGCCCCTCGCCTTGCTCGTGCGGCCAGGGCTGGCGCTGGTGTTGCTGCCGCTGCTGTTGTGCCTGCCGGCCAGCAGCGGGCCGCGCCACCTGCACCCCGCTCTGGCCACGCTGCCGCCGCGCATGCTGTGGGCCTGGGAGCGGCCGGAGGACCTGCGCGGACTGCCGGCAGACACCGGCGTGGCCTGGCTGGCACGCACCATCGAGCTGGACGGCCGGCACACCCTCGTGCGGCCACGCGCGCAGGCGCTGCAGGTCTCGCCCGGCACGGTGCTGGTGCCGGTGCTGCACGTGGACCTGATCTGGCGCCGCCCGCCGCGCTTCAGTGACGAGCAGCGCGAACGTGTCATTCAAGAAGCGCTGGACCTGCAGCGCAGCACCGCGGCCAAGGTGCTGCAGCTGGACTTCGAGATCGGCCGCTCGCAGCGCCCGTTCCTGGCCGAGGTCGTCAGCCAGCTGCGCCGCCGGCTGCCACCGGACGTGGCCTTGTCGATGACTGCACTGGCCTCCTGGTGCGCTGGCGACGCCTGGCTGGCCCACGCCGCCGCCGACGAGATCGTGCCGATGGCCTTCCGCATGGCTGGCGACGACGCCGAGATCCGTGCGCTGCTGGCCCGCCGCGGCCAGTTCCCGCGCGCCCGCTGCCAGGCCGCCGCCGGCAGCGCGACCGACGAGCCGATGCCCGCGCTGCGCACCCCGCGGCGCTACTACTTCTCTCCCCGTTCATGGACGCAAGAACAATGGCAACAACTGCCCGCCGCCGCGCCGCTCGACCCCACCTGACGCTGCGCCACCTGGCCCTTGCAGCCGCGCTGCTCTGCGCCACCGCGGCCCACGCCAGCGGTGGCGACGGCTTTGGCGAAAGCCCGCTGACCCCCGAGTGGCACGTGCCGGCCAGCGAGCTGCCGGCGTTTGCGGCCGGCCGGTCGGGCGTGCTGCCGGGCAGCCATTGGCGCGTCTTCCTGTTCCTGGCCTGGCGGGCCGCGAACGGCCACCCGCTGAGCGCCGAGGAGGTCAAGGCGCTGGACCTGAACGAGTGGCGCGTGGGCCCTTGGTCGCATGGCATTTCGGTGGAGACGGACGACCCGCAGAGCATGCTCAAGGGCTGGCAGGCAGCGCGGGACGCGGCCGCTGCCGCGTTGCCTGCGGCGAGCCGGCCAGCCCCGCCAGCCCCTATCGGCGCCGAGCGCAGCACCGAGGACTGGAGCAGCTACCTGAACTGCCCGGCCGACGCTTTTGCCCGTGCGACACAGACCCTGTCCGAGCGCCGCCGCCTGCCGGATTGGCCAGCCTGGGGCAGCGCCTGGCTGGCCCAGCAGGACCAGGTCTTTGCCAACTGCTCGCCGGACGATGCCCGCCCCGGCCAGCCCGCGCCGCCGCCGCGCCTGCCGGCAGCGCTGGCCAACGGCGCACCCGCGTGGCTCGCGAAGGACCGTGCCTATCAACTCGCCGCCGCACAGTTCTACGCCGGCCAGTACCCGGCCGCGCGCGCCGGTTTCCAGGCCATCGCCAAGGACGGCGCCTCGCCCTGGCAGCCGCTGGGCGCCTACCTCGCGGCGCGCGCGCTGGTGCGCCAGGCCACGCTGGCCACCGGGGCAGACAAGCAGCCCGACCGCAGCGAGACCGGCTGGCGCCAGCCGCTGGCCACCGCGCGCCAGGAGCTGCTGGCGCTCGCGCCCACGCAGCCGGCCGCTGCCGCGCTGGTCGGCTGGGTCGACGCGCGGCTGCGGCCGCGCGAGCGCGCGCAGGAGCTGTCCCAGCAACTGTCCGGCGCACCGGTCAACCGGCAGACCGCCGCCGCGCTGGGCGACTACCTGCGCCTGCTGGACGGGCTCACGCCGCAGCAACTGGCCGAGTCACCCGACGCCATGACCCGATGGATCGGCCTGATGCAGGCCAGCCAGGACAGCCGCACCGGCGTGGACGCGATCTCCCCGCAGCCGGCCGGGGACCCGGCCACCGAACGCGAGGCCGCGGCGCGCGGCGCGCTGGAAGGCGGCGCGCTGCAGCGCCTGGCCGCCAATCTGGCCCGCCAGGCAGTGGCCAAGGACAGCAAGGCTCCCGCCGGCCTGTGGCTCGCGCCGCTGCTGGCGCTGGCGCGGCCGGCCGGTGCCGGCGTTCCGCCCGAGCGTGTGCTGACCGAAGCCGAACAGCGCGCAGCCCTCGCCGTGCCGGCCAGCTCGCCGCTGTACCAGCACCTGCGCTACCACCTGGCGCGGCTGCAGATCGAGCAAGGCCAGGGCGCCGCGGCCGATGCCGGCATCAGCGCGATGCTGGCCGATGCGAAGCAGCCCATGAGCACGCCCACACGCAACCGCTGGCTGGGCTTGAAGATGCTCAGCGCGCCGACGCTGGCCGGCTTCCTCGCCGCGGTGCCGCGCCGCGTGCTGACCGAGGAAGCAGGGCAGCCCATCATCGACGCGGACCGCGCCGTCGAAAAAGGCACCTCAAAGGCTGAAGCGCCAGCTCCGCAGTTCCAACCGGCCGACGACTTCCCGCTGCGCCTCTACCGCAACCTGCCGCTGTCAGTCCTGAAGCTGGCCCAGCGCGCCCCGGCGCTGCCGGGCACCGAAACCACCCACCTGGCCGAGGTCATCTGGACCCGTGCGGCGCTGCTGGGCGACTGGGCCAGCGCCGACGAGATGGCGCCGCTGCTCGCCGCACCGCGCACCACCACCAAGGCGCTGTGGGACCGCTACGCCGCAGCCAACAGCCCGGCCGCCAAACGCGAAGCGGCTGTCGTGATCTGGGCCAACACGCCCGAGCTGGACCCGGCCCTCGTCAACGACCAGGGCCTGCAGCAGTCCTGGGGCTGCATCACCTACGCCAACACGGACACCACCGCGGACGCCACCCACCTCGCCGGCCCCGCCTTCCTCAGCGCCGCCGAGCGCGAAGCGGCACGGGCCGAGCAAGCCAAGCTGCAAGCCCTGCCACTGCGCAGCGAATACCTCGGCCCCCCGCTGCTCGCCTGGGCCCGCAGCCACACCTCAGACCCCGAAGCCCCCAAAGCCCTGCACTTCTTCGTCGCCAGCACCCGCATGGAATGCCGCGGCGTGCCCGCCCACCCGCGCCCCAAGGACAACCCCGCCACCGACTCGAAAGACGCCTTCCAGCTGCTGCACAAGCAGTGGCCGAAAAGCGAGTGGGCGGGGAAGACGAAGTATTACTACTGAACCGGCGATGCACACTGAGCCGGCAATGCGCCGCAGCCCCCGCAAGGGTCAGTGGTAGTCCTCTTCGCGCTGGTGACGCGCACCGATCACGAGGACCAGTTCCGGGGTGCGGATGTCGAAGCGAAGGACGTATCCAGTGGCGCCGAAGGGCACGATGAGTTCGCGCAACGATGGGCGTGCACCCACCTTGCGGTAGCTGTAGGGCGTGGTCGAGAGGTGGGTGTTGGCAACCGTGCGGAGCACCTCGATGGCGTCTTGAGCGCGCATGGCCTCCTCCACCGTCTCGGCACGCGCCAGCAGAAAGTCAAAAAGACGATCCAGATCGGCATCCGCCTCGGGGGTGAACTCGACCTTGAACGTCATTTGCGCAGCTGTTTCACCCGCGCTGCGACCTTCGCCTCCAGCTTCGACAGGACAACATCCGACGCGACGGAAACCCCGGTGCGTTCGTAGTTGGCCAGCGAGGCGTCGCAACGGGCAGCGAAGTCCGTTTGCATTCGCCGGAATTCGACGGCGTTGCGAACCGCGGTCTCGACAAAATCGGTCAGGGTCTCTCCGGGCAGCAGCGCGGCGTCGAGATCGGCGCGCAACTCAGGCTCGACGCGCACTTGCGGAATGACGGCGGTTTTCATGCGCGAAGTGTAGTGCGGGCGCACTACGTGCTCAAGCTATCGCTTCAGTGCGCTTGCGATCGTCCCGACCGTCTTGAGCGCCTGCTCGAATCCTGGATGATCGGGATGCCCGAAATTGATCCGCACGTGATGCCTGAAGCGCCGGTCGGCAGAGAACAGCTGGCCCGGCGCGAGGCTGATGTCCTGCGACAGCGCCAGCCGGTGCAGCGCCAGCGCATCGACCTGCGGTGGCAGCTCCAGCCACACGAAGTAGCCGCCCTCCGGCTGCGTGGCCCGCGTGCCAGCGGGGAAGTGCTTGGCGATGGCGCGCTGCACCACGTGCAGATGCCGCGCCAGCGTGGCGCGCAGCTGGCGCAGGTGGCGGTCATAGCCGCCATGTTCCAGGTACTCGCTCAAGCCCTCCTGCGAGGGCAGCGGCGCGGCGATGGAGCTCATCAGCTTGCGCTGCGCCACTTCGCGCGCGAAGCGGCCTGCGGCCACCCAGCCCACACGGTAGCCCGGCGCCAGCGTCTTCGAAAACGAACTGCAGTGCATGACCAGTCCCTGGCGATCCCAGGCCTTCGCAGGCCGTGGCTTGTGCGCGCCGAAGTAGAGCTCGCCGTAGACATCGTCCTCGATCAGCGGCAGCTGATGCTGTGCGAGCAGCGCCACGAGCGCCTGCTTGGCGCCATCGAGCATCAGGCTGCCGAGCGGATTCTGGAAGTTCGGCATCAGCCAGCAGGCCTTGACGGGATGCTGGGCGAGCACGGCGGCGAGCGCGGCCACGTCGATGCCGGTGCGCGGGTGCGTGGCGATCTCCACCGCGCGCAGGCCGCGCCGCTCCAGCGCCTGCAGCGCAGCGTAGAAGGTCGGCGATTCAACGGCCACCAGGTCGCCGGGCTGGGTCACGCTCTCCAGGCAGAGGTTCAGCGCCTCCATCGCGCCATTGGTGATGACCAGTTCTTCCGTGTCCACGCCGCAGCCCATGCCGAGGTAGCGCAGGCCGATCTGGCGGCGCAGCGCGGCGCTGCCGGGCGAGAGGTCCTCGACCGTGCGCCACGGGTCGAGCCGGCGCAGCGCCTTGCCCGTGGCCAGGGCCAGCTTGGGCAGCGGGAACAGCGCGGGGCTCGGGAAGGCCGAGCCCATGGGCACCAGCGTGCGGTTCCTGGCGTGGCCGAGCACCTGGAAGACGAGCTCCGAGATGGCCACGGGATGATCGCTCACGGCGGGCCTGGCGCTCTCTGGCTCCATCGGCCGGCCCACGGCGGCGCTGACGAAATACCCCGCGCGCGGCCGTGCTTCGAGCAGGCCGCGCGCTTCGAGCAGGTAGTAGGCCTCGAACACCGTCGACGGGCTCACGCCGCGGCTGCGGCTGGCCTCGCGCACCGAGGGCACGCGCTCGCCCACGCGCAGCTGGCCGGCGGCGATCGACTCGGCGATCTCATGGGCGAGGGCTTCGTAGCGCTTCATGGGCTCTGATCCGCTTTTTTTGCCCAGGTTCTGAGCCTGGGCTTTCGGTGCGGTCTTTGGCACAGTCTGGCCTGAAAGCCGGGTCCGGTCATGCGTCCGATCCGGTCTGTGCGAATGGTGTCTTCCTGCCCGTCTTCTGCTGATGAAGATTGGCAGATCCTCAAGATGGTCAGTGTCAAGCAATCGCCTGGAAATACCCAAACATGGAATGGATCCCCATCGTCTTCGTGACCTTCAAGCTTCTCGTGTTCGGCACGGGCATGTTCTTCGCCATCAAGTGGCACCACGATCAAGGGAAGAAGAACAAGAAGAAATGACGAAGCCAGTGGACCACACGCGTCAGGGACGGGCGTTCCACGACTTCGCTTGAGCCTAGCTGTCGCGGCGAATGGGCTTGCCTTTGGCGAAGCCCGGTTACCGCCATCAACGCAGCGTCAACGCCCCCATCGCCGGATCGCTGATGCTGTGCGCGCCGGTTTCCAGGCGGCCGGCGGCGCGGCGGGACCAGGTACTGGCGGGCTGACCGCTGACGGTGAACTGCAGGTCATACCAGCCTTGAGCGCTGCTGAGGTCCAGCAGCCAGGTCTGTTCGCCGCCGGCGGGCAGCAAGATGCTCCAGGGGCCGTCCTGGCGGTAGGCCAGGGGCAGGACGACGACGGTGCAGGCGCTGCTGCCGGGGTTGCTGAGGTGAACCTGCAGCGACTGGCCCTGCGGCTTGGCCTTGACGTTGACGACCGGGGCGGCGCTGGCCGTGGCAGTGCCGCTGAACTGGCGGTGGAAGCCGTTGGGGCCGAGCACCCAAAGGTCGTATTGGCCCTTGTCCTTGGCGAGCGGCCAGCTGCCGGAGAGCGACAGGCCGGCGCCCACCGTGTAGCGGCGCGGGCGGCGGGTCAGGTGCAGGCGGTCGTAGACGTGGAACACAGCGCCGGCGCTGCCGTTGTTGACGAATTTCAGCGACAGGCTGGGCGAGCTGCCGGTGACCAGGCTGGCCTGCACGGCGAGTGCATACGGCAGTGCGCGCGAGGGCTTCACGCCGGCTGGCTGCACCGGCGCGGTCTGCGAGGCTTCGCTGGGCACGGGCACCTTGGGCAGGGCTTCCTGCTGCACGCGCAGCGCGTCCACGCCGGCCTTGGTGAGCAGCGTCATCTGCGGCGGCTGCTCGGTGTTGGGGTCGAAGAAGTTGAAGACCGACATCAGGTCACCGGCCACGGTGCGGCGCCAGGGGCTGATGTTGCTCTCGGCCACGCCGAAGCGGGCTTCGAGGAAGCGCAGCACGGAGGTGTGGTCAAACACTTGCGAGTTGACCCAGCCGCCGCGGCTCCACGGCGAGATGGCCATCATCGGCACGCGCGGGCCCATGCCGAACACGCCCTTGTCGGGCCTGGGCTGGCCTTTGGAGCCCGGTGGCGCGGGCTGGGTGAAGCGCTCGGCGCTGGTGTCCACAGTGGACGCGCCGGCTTCACTGCCGTCCGAGTTCAACGAAGGCGCACCGGGCGGCGGCAGGTGGTCGAAGAAGCCGTCGTTCTCGTCGAACATGACCAGCAGCACGGTCTTGCTCCACACGTCCGGGTTGGCCGTCAGCGCGTTCAGCGCCTCTTCCACGTACCAGGCGCCCTGGGCCGGGCAGGACGGCGACGGGTGCTCGGAGTAGGTGGCGGGCGCGACGATCCACGAAACCTGCGGCAGCGCGCCGGCGGCGATGTCGTCGCGCAGCGCCTGCAGGAAGCCGCCGTCGGGCATGGTGTTGGTCGTGCCCTTGGCCAGCGGGTTCAGCGCGTCCATCGCGGTGGTGTAGGCCGGGTAGGGCGAGCCGTCGGGCTGGTTGCCCACGTCCAGGTTGGCCTGGCGGTAAGGCACGAAGCCGGCCAACGGGTTGTCGGTGAAGTTGTCGGGCAGGTTCTGGTAGAGCTTCCAGCTCACACCGGCCTGCTGCAGCCGCTCGGGGTAGGTGGTCCACTGGTAGCCGCTGGTGGGGGCTTCCATGCCGTCCCATTCGTTGACGACGACCGCCACGCCAGCGGGCTGCGCGCCATTGCTGCCGGTCCACAGGAACAGGCGATTCGGGTTGGTGCCGCCGTGCAGGCTGCAGTGATAGGCGTCGCAGACGGTGAAGGCATTCGCCAGCGCGTACTGGAACGGCACCTCGGCCTCGGCGTAGTAGCCCATGGCGTTGTTGGTCTTGAACAGCGGCCAGTGCGAAAGCCGGCCGTCGCCCCAGGCGCCTTGCGCGTCATGC
The DNA here is from genome assembly GCF_058788035.1 of Ideonella sp. FW305-24. Lineage (NCBI taxonomy): Bacteria > Pseudomonadati > Pseudomonadota > Betaproteobacteria > Burkholderiales > Sphaerotilaceae > Ideonella > Ideonella sp. FW305-24. The sequence continues at coordinate 92,515 of NZ_JBYTAI010000021.1, forward strand.
CAGCTGTGCGGGTTGCCGCCGTCGCGCTGGGCGTTGCCGATGCTGCTGTCCAGGTGGTACGGCATGACGGTGCGCACGCCATTGCTCTGCTGCCAGACCGTCTTGCCGCCGGGCAGCGGGATGGTGAAGCGGTCGCCATAGCCGCGCACGCCGGGCAGCAGGCCGAAGTAGTGGTCGAACGAGCGGTTTTCCTGCATCAGGATCACGACGTACTGCACGTCCTGGACGCTGCGCGTGGCGTTGTGCGCCGGAATGGCCAGCGCGCGGGCGATGGCGGCGGGCACACCGGCACCGGCGGCAGCGGCCGCGGCGGTTTGCAGGAACTGGCGGCGGTCGACTGCGCTCATGGAAAACCTCGGTTCGATCAGTGCGGCCACAGTAGCCGAGCCACCGGGCCAGCGGCATCCCCAGCTTGGCAACCGGCGGTGACAGAAACAAGTTAGGCACGGGCTTTGCGCTAACGTGCGCCGCTTCATTCCTGGAGAGTTGCCGGTGTCATTCGCACGTTCCGCCCGACCGTCCCACCGCGATGCTGCCCCTGCCGCCTGTCGCCCGCTGCTGCTGGCCGCGCTGCTGCACGCCGGCTTCAGCGCAGCGCAGCCTGTCGTGCCGCCGCCACAGCCGGCAGCGCCCGTGGCGGCACTGCCGTCGCCCTCGGCCACGCCTTACCCGGGGCGCATCACGCTGGAGGTGGACGCGACCGACCTGGACCACCGCGTGCTGGCGGTCACCGAGACACTGCCCGTCGCGCCAGGGCGGTTGACGCTGCTCTACCCGCGCTGGCTGCCCGGCAACCACGGGCCGACGGGCAACCCGAACCCGTTGGCCGGCCTGCAGGTGACGGCCGGCGACAAGCCGCTGGCCTGGCAGCGCGACCCGGTGGAGGTCAACGCCTTCCACATCGAGGTGCCGGCCGGCGTCTCGCAGCTGACGCTGCGCTTCCAGCACCTGAGCCCGCTGAAGTCCGAACAGGGCCGCGTGTCGATGTCGCCGGCCTTGCTGGGCGTGCAATGGAACACCGTGCTGCTGTACCCGGCCGGCCACGCGACCGACGGCATCAGTGTGCAGCCACGGCTGAAGCTGCCCACGGGCTGGCAGGCGGCCACCGCGCTGCGCGCGGCGGACGGTCAGTTGGCCAAGGCCGATGACCAGGGCTGGATGGCGTTTGGCAGCGTCTCGGCGACCACGCTGGTCGACTCGCCGCTGTTCGCCGGCATGCACGCCAAGCGCATCGAGCTGGACCCGCCGGGCACGCCGCAGCCGGTGGCGCTGAACCTGTTCGCCGACGAGGCCGACCAGCTCGACGCCAAGCCCGAGCAGATCGAAGCCCACCGCAAGCTGGTGCAGCAGACCGACAAGCTCTACGGCGCTCGCCACTGGCGCCACTACGACTTCCTGCTCTCGCAAAGCCGGGAGTTCGGCGGCATCGGGCTGGAGCACCACGAGTCCAGCGAAAACGGCGTGCGCCCCGGCTACTTCAAGGACTGGGAAAAGGCCGCCCGTGGCCGCGACCTGCTGGCGCACGAGTTCACCCACTCGTGGAACGGCAAGTTCCGCCGGCCCGACGACCTGTGGACCGCCAACTTCAACCAGCCGATGCGCGGCTCGCTGCTGTGGGTCTACGAAGGCCAGACCCAGTTCTGGGGCCACGTGCTGGCCACCCGCAGCGGGCTGGTGACAGCGGCCGAGTTCCGCGACAACCTGGCGCACAACGCCGCCGACCTGGCCGCGCGCGGCGGCCGTGGCTGGCGCACCTTGCAGGACACGACCAACGAAGGCGCGATGGAAGCGAGCCGCAACAAGCCCTGGGGCGACTGGCAGCGCGGCCGCGACTACTACGAGGAAGGCCGGCTGATCTGGCTGGAGGCCGACATGCTGATCCGCGAGCAGAGCGGCGACAAGCGCTCGCTGGACGACTTCGCACGCGCCTTCTTCGGTGCAGCGCATGCCAATGCGCCGGACGGCAGCATCCTGCCGCGCACCTACGCCTTCGACGACGTGGTCAAGGCCCTCAACAGCGTGCAGCCCCACGACTGGGCCCGCTTCCTGCGCGAGCGGCTGGACCGCACCGGTGCCGATGCCGCGCCGCTGGGCGGCCTGGCCCGCAGCGGCTGGCGCCTGGTCTATGAGGAGAAGGAGAGCGAATTCGCCAAGGCCGACGACGGCCGCGGCGAATCCGGCGGGCAAGACCTCTCCTACTCGCTGGGCCTGCGCCTGGACAAGGACGGCAACGTGGGCGGCGTGCGCTGGGACGGCCCGGCCTTCCAGGCAGGCCTGGCGCCGGGCGAGCAGGTGCTGGCCGTCGGCATGCAGAGCTGGAAACCCGAGCGCCTGGCCGCCGCCATCACCGCCAACAAGACCGGCCAGGCGCCGATCGAACTGCTGGTGAAGGTGGGCGAGCGCTACAAGCTGGTGAAGATCGACTACCGGGGTGGGCTGCGTTATCCGAAGCTGGAGCGCATTGCGGGGACGGTGGATCGCTTGAGTGCGGAGTTGGCAGCGCGCTGAAGCGCCCTGTATGGAAGGCCCGGTCCAGGCTCAACTGCAGCAGGGCCGGGCCTCAATGTGCAGTCGGTTCTCGTCATGATTTATCCAAGTGAGCGCAATTCGCTTTCGAGCAAGAAAGGCACCTCAATCAACGGTTGGTATCGACGCGCGGAGAAGTCCCTGTAAAGGGCTAGGCGTCAGTCTGCCCGGCGATCTGCGCACGCAGTCTCTCCTCTTGCTCGCGCAACTCTGGCGTGAAGGCCTCGCCGAAGTCCTCGGCATCGAAGACTTGGCGTATCTCGATCTCCGAGTCGCCCAGCATCGGGTTAGGGCAGCGCTTGACCCAATCGATTGCCTCCTGCAACGAGGCGCACTTCCAGATCCAGAAGCCTGCGATCAACTCCTTTGTTTCGGCGAAGGGGCCGTCAACTACTTTGCGCTCGTGACCTGAGAAGTACACACGGGCACCCTTGGAACTGGGATGCAGTCCTTCGCCGGCCTGCATGACGCCGGCTTTCACCAGGTCTTCGTTGAACCGGCCCATCTCGGCGAGCAGTTGTTCGCCGGGCATCACGCCCGCTTCGCTGTTGCGGTCAGCCCTGATCAGCACCATGAATCGCATGTCGGTCTCCTTACGTAGAGTTGCGGAACGTTGTCGCTCCACCTTTACGACGAATGGAGGCGCTCATTTTCGACATGTGAGCCCGACGTCGTCATTGGGATCAGGGTGCCTTCTGACGCCTAACGCAAGGGGAGGCCCGCTTGCGGGACGCCTCCTTGACGAAGGGTCAGGCCGCATTGCTGGTTGCCTGAGGGGCGAGGGGCTTCGTCATGAGGACGCTCAAGAAGTTCGTGTGTGGTCGCCAGTCACAGGTGCCGACCTGAGCATAGCCCCAGGACCGGTACATCTCGATCAGTTCAGTAGCAGGCTCGGCTGTGTGGAGCGCCATGACTTGGCAACCCTCGAGAACGGCATGTTGCAATGCAGCATCGTGGATGCGCCTTCCGTAGCCCTTGCCCTTGTGTCCTGGCGCGACGGCAAACTGACCGAACGACCACGTGTACTCGTCGCGCAGGAGCGGAACCTTGGACTCGGGGTCGGGTTTGCTGAGCGTGATGGTGGCGATCAGTTCTCCATCTACCTCGCCAACGAAGCCGACGCCTCGGGAAAGGCGCCTGGCTGTGTCCTCGACGGACTGGTGGGTTGCCCAATAGCGGAGCCCCTTCAACGCATGCGGCGCATAGGCGGCACGAATCAAAGCAGTGAGTGCCACCAGGTCTTCGGTCTCGGCTGTTCTTCGGAAGAGCATGCTGGCACCTTGGTTAGTTTTGCGGCCTAACGAATTCAGTCGCCGCCGAAGGCGGTTGGCTGGAATGATTGGTTAGGGCGCTGGCGCGAGCGCCAGACACCATAGAACACGAGCGCGCCGACCAAACCATGCAGCGCGAACAGCAAGACGCTTTCGGCGTAGGTGAGCCAGGCATACGCGGTCGGAGTGCCGTTGACATAGGTTTCAATGTAGTTGCCATGCCAGTTCTGACCGGCCGAGTAGCCTTCGAGGGTGCGCGGCCAGGAAGACGCGCTTGGCAATGCTCCCAGAAGGGCTCCCGCGGCTCCTAGAGAACCCCAGCCTTCGCGGCGGAACCTCCGTAGTGCATTTGTGACGCCTAACGTTTGAGTTAAGCGGCGCCGACAGGCGTCCGCTTGAACGAAGGGTTAGGCATATTCTTACTTAGTCGGCCCTGAAAATCTCCCAAGTCGTTGTCCTGAAACGACTTTCGGGTGATATCCGATGGTCAGATCTCCCGAG
>NZ_JBYTAI010000022.1:0-73300 GCF_058788035.1 Ideonella sp. FW305-24
AGTCGGTACTTCATGCCGGCGCTGCCGCCGTTCAGCGCGTAGCAGGCGCGCGAGGTGTTCTTCGAGGTCAGGCCGGGGCCTGCGCGGAAGTAGCCGCCCCAGTCCAGCGCGAAGGCGGACTGGGCGGTGGCAAGCAGCAGGCCGATGGCCAGCGGGGTGTGACGCCAAGCGGGGTGACGAATCTTCATGGTTTGTCTCCTGACGGGAAGAGTGGGCCGCAGGCCACTCGTGTTGTTGTGCAATGTTCAGATTGCTTGCGGCGAGCCGAATTATTAATGAATACTGAACATGGAATTTATAGGTACTTACGATAGGATGTTGGCGTACAAGCAACGCTTCTTCGGTGCCAATCAAACGCCAAGTTCGCGTAAGCCCGGGTAACCCGCGCGTGAGTCCCCCTCCTTTGAGGGTGGGCGGCAGCCGGCTGACCTTAAGGAAGCACGCTGTGTGACGTGCCGACCGGCGAACCCGGAAAACCGGTGTCCGGCGGGCTCGGAGGTATCGATGAAGCAGCTGAAAAACGCCGCTCAGTGCGAGCGGGGCAGGCGCAGCTGCACCGACAGCCCGGTGGGATGGACCGACTGCACCGACACCCGGCCGGCATGCCGTTCGACGATCTCCTTGACGATCGCCAGGCCCAGGCCGCAGCCCGTGCCTTCGTGCGTGGCACGGAAGAAGCGCTCGAACACCTGGTGCTGTTGCTCCAGCGGCAGGCCGGGGCCGTTGTCGTTGACCTCGATGCGCACCCAGTCGTCGCCTTCTGCCGCCACCAGCACCGTGACCTCGGCGCCGCGGCCGGCGTAGCGCAGCGCGTTGTCGATCACATTGATCAAGGCCTCGCGCAGCAGCAGGCTGGTGCCGCGCACATGCAGCGGCTCGGCCTCGTCTGCCACTGCAAAGCCCAGGTCCTGCCCGGCATGCAGGGCGCGTGGCACCAGCTCCGCTGTCAGCTCGCGCGCCAGCTTGGCCATGTCCACCCGCTCCTGCGACTGGCGCGTGGCCGATTCCGGCTCGGCGCGGGCCAGCGTGAGCAACTGGTTGACCAGGTGGGCGCTGCGGGTCGCGCTTTCGTGCACGCGCTGCAGGCGGGCCTGAAGGGCTGGCTCGGTGGCGTCTTTGAGTGCCAGCTCGGTCTGGCTTTTCAGGCCGGCCAGTGGTGTGCGCAACTGGTGGGCGGCATCGCTGATGAAGCGTTTTTGCGCGCCCACGTTGCGCTGGACTGCGGCCAGCAACGCATTGATGGCCTGGGCCAGCGCGCGCACCTCGTGCGGCGCCACATCGATCTGGATCGGCGTCAGGTCATTGGCTGCGCGTCCGACCACCTGGCTGCGCAGCTTGCTCAATGGCGCCAGGCCGGCGCCAATGCCGGCCCAGACGATCATCGTCATCGCGATGATCAGCACCGACAGGGGCAGCACCGTGTCCAGCAGGATGCGGCGCGCCAGTTCCTCGCGGTTGGTGCTGGAACGCGCGACCTGGACCAGCATGGTCTGCGAAGGGCCGATGTCGTCGCCGTAGCTCAGGTACAGCGCGGCCACCCGCACCTGCTCGAAAATGGGTTTTTCGCCCTGCTCCAGGTGCGGGTTGAGCTGAATCTGGCCGTCGTAGAAGCGCGGGTCGCCCGGTGCCGCGCCAGCATCGCCCGCGGTCGGTGGCATTGGCAGGTTGCGGTTGCCGAGGATGAACTGGCCGGGTGGCGAGCTGACGGTGTAGAGCACCCGGTCGTTCGGGTCGGCTTCCAGAATGTCCTGCGCAGCGCGTGGGAAGTCGATCAGCAGCCCGTTGCCCACCGGCTTGACCTGGCGTGCGAGCGCACGCGTGGCCTGCAGCAGGCTGGCATCGATCGCCGCATTGGCATAGCGGGCTGCCAGGTTGTAGGTGAAGAACGCGCCGGCCAGCCACAGCACAAGTTGCGGCAGCAGCACCCAGACCAGCAACTGCTGGCGCAGCGAGCGCGCCCCGTGCAGCGCGCCCAGCCCCTTGCCGAGCAGGCGATGGCTCAGCGGTTGCCAGCGGCCCGGCGGCAGCGGATCAGGCAGGCCGGCGGGCACCGGCGTTGGGCCGGGCGGCAGGCCCGGGTCGGCATTCATGGCGGCAGGGCGATGGGAGGCAAGGACAAGGGCTGCAGCGCCCGATCGGCGCAGCACGCGGGTTCAGCGAAGCGCGGTTTCAGGCGACCACGGCTTCAGCCTCGAGCAGGTAACCCAGCCCGCGCACGGTGCGGATGACCAGTCCGGAACCCTCCAGCTTGCGACGCAGCCTGTGAATGTAGACCTCGATCGCGTTGTTGCCACCGGCACCGCCCTCGCTGGCACCGCCGGCGCGATCGGTTGCCCAGACCTGGTTGATCTGCTCCTTGGTGACCACCTTCTCGCGCTGCGTCAGCAGCAGGTCCAGCAGCATCCACTCGCGCGGGCTGAGTTCCAGCGGCTCGCTGCGCAGCGTGGCGCGGCGGGTGTCACGGTCGAAGCTCAGCGGGCCCATTTCGCTGGCGCTGCTGACCGGCTTGCTGCGGCGCAGCAGTGCCCGCAGCCGTGCTTCCAGCTCGGGAAAGTCGAAGGGTTTGGTCAGGTAGTCGTCGGCCCCGGCATTCAGGCCGGCCACGCGGTCGTCCAGGCTGTCGAGTGCGGTCAAGACCAGCACCGGCAGGCCGGGCTTGGCGGCGCGCACTCGGCGCAGCACCGTCAGCCCGTCGACCATGGGCAGGCCGAGGTCCAGCACCGCCAGGTCGTAAGGTTGCTTCAGCAGCAGGTATTCGGCCACTGCGCCATTCGGTGCGTGCTCCACCTGGAAGCCGGCCTCGCGCAATTGCGCAGACAGGGCGTCCGAGAGCAGCGCATCGTCTTCAGCGAGCAAGAGGTTCATGGGCAAAGCTTAACGTGCGCTGAGCGCGACGGGGAGGCGGGAAACACCGGGCAATGCCAGGCCTTGGCGCGGCGCTTCAGCCCAAGCGGCTCAGCAGCGCCTGGGCGGCGGCCGGGTTGCGCTCCTTGGCGCCGCTGATGAAATAGAAGAACACGTCGCGCGGATGCGCCAGCGCAGCCGGCGGCGGACCGGCCTCGACCTTGGGCAGCCCGGTCGGCTCCTGCCCGTCGCGCCAGGTGGCGACGCTTTTGGCCAGGCCGTCCAGCACCTCGGGTTCACAGCCCTCCGGCTGTTCGGACGCGGTGCGCATGAAGCGGCAGTAGGCGAAGTCGGCGGTCAGGTCCGGCAGCGGCGGGTAGTCGTCAGCCTCGGTGAACACCGTGGCCATGCCCATGGACCGCGCCAGGTCCAGGTATTCGCTGCAGCGAAAGCTCTCATGCCGCACGTCCAGCGCATGGCGCAGCGGGCGGCCGCCCAGCTCGCGTGGCAGCAGCTTCAGGAACGCGCCGAAGTCGGCCGCATCGAAACGCTTGCTTGGCGCGAATTGCCAGACGATGGGGCCGAGCTTGTCCTTCAATTCGAGCAGCCCACTGGCCAGGAATTTCTCTACCGAGCCACCGGCCTCGGCCAGCACCCGGCGGTTGGTCGTGAAACGGTTGGCCTTCAGCGAGAACATGAAGCCGGGCGGCGTGTCGTCATGCCACTTGGCAAAGGTGCTGGGGCGCTGGTCGCTGTAGTAGGTGCTGTTGATCTCGATTGCGCTGAGCTTGCTGCTGGCGTAGGCGAGTTCCTTGGTCTTGGGCCAGCCTATGGGGAAGAAATTGCCGTCGCGCCAGGGCTCGAAGCCCCAGCCGCCAATGCCCACGCGGATGCGGGGTGCGCCGGATGTCGACGAGGAGGGCGGTACAGCATCAGGCAGGAGAGAAAGCGTGTGCATGGCGATCAAGGCGTGCAGCCGCAGCGGTAGTGAGTTGATCGTAGCGGCTCTGGCGCCGTAGGAGGGCGCCCACGTGCGGCTGAGGCCATGTCCGTCTTTGCAACTCGCGCCGGCAGGCCTATGGTTCGGCCATTCGCCGCGCCACGCGGCATCACGAGGAGAAGTCGACCATGGACTGCAGCTTCCATCAGTTCCACGAGCTGTTTGCCCAACTGGGCCTGCCCGCCGAGGAAGCGGACATTCGCAGCTTCATCCACGCGCACCGGCCGCTGCCCAGCGGCGTGGCCCTCAATGAAGCCGACTTCTGGACGCCCGCCCAGGCGCAACTGCTGAAGGAACAGCTCAAGCAGGACGCCGACTGGGCCGAGGTGGTCGACCAACTGAACCTGGCCTTGCATTGAGCGAGCCGGCCCGCGCCGGGCGGGCTGCGCTGCTCAACACTCGACGATGTTGACCGCCAGGCCGCCGCGGGCGGTTTCCTTGTATTTGGTCTTCATGTCGGCCCCGGTCTCGCGCATGGTCTTGATGACCTTGTCCAGGCTGACGTGGTGCGTGCCATCGCCGTGCAGCGCCATGCGGGCCGCATTGATGGCCTTGACCGAGGCGATGGCGTTGCGCTCGATGCAGGGGATCTGCACTAGGCCGCCAACCGGGTCGCAGGTCAGCCCCAGGTGGTGTTCCATGCCGATCTCGGCGGCGTTTTCCACCTGTTCAGGCGTGCCGCCCATCACCTGGCACAACGCAGCGGCGGCCATCGAGCAGGCCACACCCACCTCGCCCTGGCAGCCGACCTCGGCGCCCGAGATGCTGGCGTTTTCCTTGTAGAGGATGCCGATGGCCGCGGCGGTGAGCAGGAAGTCCACCACGCCCGCGTCGGTCGCGCTGTGCACGAAGCGCGTGTAGTAGTGGAGGACGGCCGGCACGATGCCGGCAGCACCATTGGTCGGCGCTGTCACCACGCGGCCACCGGCAGCGTTCTCCTCGTTGACCGCCAGCGCGTAGAGGTTCACCCAGTCCATCACCTGCAGCGGGTCGCGCAGCGCGGCCTCGGGGTTGGAGGTCAACGCGCGATGCAAAGCGGCGGCGCGGCGGCGCACTTTGAAGCCGCCCGGCAGGATGCCTTCGGTGCGGCAGCCGCGGGCCACGCAGTCCTGCATGACCTGCCAGATCTTCATCAGGCCGCTGTGGATCTCGGCCTCCGTGCGCCAGTGCAGTTCGTTGCGCCGCATGACCTGCGCAATGGACAGACCGTGTTCCTGGCAAAGCGCGAGCAACTGGTCGCCGCTGGTGAAGGGCAAGGGCAGCACGGTGGCATCCGGCGCGATGACCTTCTGCTTGCTGCCGTCGGCCGCGACTTCGTCGCTGACGACAAAGCCGCCACCGACCGAGTAGTAGGTGCGCGTTTCCAGCTCTGAACCGGCCGCGTCATAGGCCGTGAGCCGCATGCCATTCGCGTGGAAGGGCAGGGTCTCGCGGCGCATGAAGAGCAGGTCCTCGGCCTCGAGGAAATGGACCGGATGCTCGCCCAGCAGGTTCAGCCGCCGCTCGCCGCGCATGGCTTCCAGGATGGCCGGCACCTGCTCCACGTCCACGCTGTCCGGCTCATGCCCGGCCAGGCCCAGCAGCACCGCCTTGTCGCTGCCGTGGCCCTTGCCGGTGGCGCCCAGCGAGCCGTAGAGCCAGCAGCGCACGCGGGCCACGCGCGACAGCAGGCCTTCATGCCGCAGACGGCCAACGAACAGCCGTGCTGCGCGCATGGGCCCCACGGTGTGCGAACTGCTCGGGCCGATGCCGATCTTGAACAGATCGAAGACTGAGACTGCCATGGTGAGCCTTGCGCTTGAGGAACCGGGGAAGGCGGATCAGGCGTCGAGTTCGGAGACCGGGATGCAGGAGCAGAACAGGTTCCGGTCGCCCCAGACGTTGTCGACCCGGCCGACTGGCGACCAGTACTTGCCCTGGCGCAGGCTGGCGACCGGGTAGGCAGCGGCCTCGCGGCTGTAGCCGTGCGTCCACTCGGTCTTCACCAGCTGTTCGGCGGTGTGCGGTGCGTTCTTCAGCGGGTTGTCCTCGCGCGGCAGCGTGCCAGCCTCGACCTGGCGGATCTCTTCCCGGATCGCGATCATCGCGTCGCAGAAGCGGTCCAGCTCGGCCTTGGGTTCGCTCTCGGTCGGCTCGACCATCAGCGTGCCGGCGACCGGGAAGGACAGCGTGGGCGCGTGGAAGCCGTAGTCGATCAGGCGCTTGGCCACGTCTTCGGCGCTGATGCCCGACGAGTCCTTCAGCGGGCGCAGGTCCAGGATGCACTCGTGGGCGACGCCGCCGCCCTTGATGCCATCCTTGGCGCCGCTGAAGTGGATGTCGTAGTGGCCAGACAGGCGGGCTGCCACGTAGTTGGCGCTGAGGATGGCGGTTTCGGTCGCGGCCTGCAGGCCTTCGGCGCCCATCATGCGCACGTACATCCAGCTGATGGGCAGCACCGCGGCGTTGCCCAGCGGCGCGGCCGAGACGGCGCCCACGCCGCCCAGGCGCTGCTGGCCGGCGGTGCCGTGACCGGGCAGGAAAGGCACCAGGTCTTCGACCACGCAGACGGGGCCGACACCCGGGCCGCCACCGCCGTGCGGGATGCAGAAGGTCTTGTGCAGGTTCAGGTGGCTCACGTCGCCGCCGAACTGGCCAGGCGCCGCCACGCCGACCATCGCGTTCATGTTGGCGCCGTCCACGTACACCCGGCCGCCGAAGCTGTGCACCATCGCGCACAGTTCCTTCACCTGCGGCTCGAACACGCCGTAGGTGGACGGGTAGGTGATCATGATCGCAGCCAGGTCGGCGGCGTGCTTCTCGCACTTGGCCTTCAGGTCCACCAGGTCCACGCTGCCGTTGGCATCGCACTTCACGACCACGACCTGCATGCCCACCATCATCGCGCTGGCCGGGTTGGTGCCGTGCGCGCTCTCAGGGATCAGGCAGATGCGGCGGTGAGCTTCACCGCGGTTGGCATGCCAGGCCTGGATGGCCAGCAGGCCGGCGTATTCGCCTTGCGAGCCGGCGTTGGGCTGCAGGCTGATGCCGGCGTAGCCGGTGGCCTGCGCCAGCCAGGCGCAGAGCTGCTCGTTCAAGAGCGCGTAGCCGGCCAGCTGGTCGGCCGGGGCAAACGGGTGCACCTGCGCGAACTCGGGCCAGGTGATGGGAATCATCTCGCTGGTGGCGTTCAGCTTCATCGTGCACGAGCCCAGCGGGATCATGCTGCGGTCCAGCGCCAGGTCCTTGTCCGAGAGCTTGCGGATGTAGCGCAGCATCTCGGTTTCGCTGTGGTGGGCGTTGAAGACCGGGTGCGTCAGGAAAGTCGAGCTGCGGGTCAGCGCGGCCGGCACCAGCGGCGAGACGCCGGCTTCGAAGTCGGCGAAGCCGGGCAGGGCGGCGCCGTTGGCAAACAGGCCCCAGATCGCCAGCAAGTCGGCGCGCGTGGTGGTCTCGTCCAGCGTGATGCCGATCGAGGCGTCGCTCGCCTTGCGCAGGTTCATGCCGGCGGCGCGGGCCGCGGCCAGGATGGCTTCCGTCTGGCTGGCCGTCTGCACTTCCAGCGTGTCGAAGGCCTCTTCATGGGCCAGCGTGGCGCCCAGCTGCTTCAGGCCTGCCGCCAGGATGGCCGTGTAGCTGGCCACGCGGCGGGCGATGCGCTTGAGGCCTTCCGGGCCGTGGTAGACCGCGTACATGCTGGCGACGACGGCCGGCAGCACTTGCGCGGTGCAGATGTTGGACGTGGCCTTTTCGCGGCGGATGTGCTGCTCGCGGGTCTGCAGCGCCAGGCGGTAGGCCGGCGCGCCGTGCGCGTCCACGCTCACGCCCACCAGTCGGCCGGGCAGCGAGCGCTTGAACTCGTCCTTGCAGGCCAGGTAGGCGGCGTGCGGGCCGCCGGCGCCCATGGGCATGCCGAAGCGCTGGGTGTTGCCCAGCGCGATGTCGGCGCCTTGTTCGGCCGGCGCCTGGATCAGTGTCAGCGCCAGCAGGTCGGCCGCGACGATCAGCAGGCCGCCCTGGGCGTGCACGGCATCAGCCAGCGGCTGCAGCGCGCGCACGCGGCCGGTCACGCCGGGGTACTGCACCAGCGCTGCAAAGCACTCTTGCTGGCCGGCCTGCTCGGCCGGGCCGACAACCACCGTGATGCCCAGCGGCTTGGCACGGGTGCGGATCACTTCCAGCGACTGCGGCAGCACGTCGTCGGCCACGAAGAAGGTTTCGCTCTTGCTCTTGCCCACGCGGGCGGCCAGCGTCATGGCTTCGGCGGCCGAGGTGGCTTCGTCCAGCATCGAGGCATTCGCCACCGCCATGCCGGTCAGGTCGGTCACCAGGGTCTGGAAGTTGACCAGGGCTTCCATGCGGCCTTGCGAGATCTCGGCCTGGTAAGGCGTGTAGGCGGTGTACCAGGCCGGGTTCTCGAGGATGTTGCGCAGGATGACGCCGGGCGTCAGCGTGCCGTGGTAGCCCTGGCCGATGAAGCTTTTCAGGCACTGGTTCTTGCCGGCGATGGCCTTCAGCTCGGCCAGCGCCTGGGCTTCGGTCAGCGGCGTGGGCAGCTGCATCGGCGCGCTGCGGGCGATGCTGGCGGGCACCAAGGTTTCGATCAGCGCACGGCGCGAGGCCGCGCCGATCACGCTGAGCATCGCGGCTTCGTCCTCCGGCGCCGGCCCGATGTGGCGGGCGACGAACTCGGCGTTGTTTTCAAGGGCGTCCAGGGGCGCGTGGGCGGACATCAGCATGGCAGCGGGTCTCGGCGGGGCGGCCGCGGTGGCGGCAGGGGAAAAGGCGGGGAAGGTCCGGCGACGGATCACGCCACCGAACCAGGCAGTTCAGTGCGGGATCAGAGCGTCTTCAGCAGTGCGTCGTACGAAGGCGCATCCATCAGCGCTTCGAACTCGGCCATGTCGGACACGTGGACCTTGAAGAACCAGCCGTTGCCCATCGGGTCGGTGTTGGCCAGCGATGGGTCGGCGCGCAGCGCTTCGTTGACTTCGACGACTTCGCCGCTGACGGGCATGTAGATGTCGGCCGCGGCCTTGACCGACTCGACCACGCCGGCGATGTCGCCCTTGGCGTAGGTCGTGCCGACCTCGGGCAGGTCCACGAAGACCACATCGCCCAGGGCGTCCTGCGCGTGCAGCGTGATGCCGACGACGGCGGCTTCGTGGTCCTCGATGTTGATCCACTCGTGATCGTTGGTGTACATGGTCGTCATGTGTCGGGCTCCGTGGTGTGGCGGGAGAAGGAATTCAGGAAAGAAACAAAAGGGGAGGCGGCAGAACGGCGGTGCCGTGCCAGCGCGCAGGTTAGATCGGCGAGGCGGGGCTGTCCAACCCCGGATGGGGCAGGTCGCATGCCGGCCTCGGACCGATCTCGCTGCGCTCAGCCGCGGTAGTAGCGATTCGGGGTGAACGGTGTCGCGGCGACCGTCATCGGCAGCCGCTTGCCGCGCACTTCGGCGAAGACTTCGGTGCCCACCGCGACCTGCGCGGTAGGCAGGTAGGCCAGCGCGACCGGCGTGTTCACGGTCGGGCCCAGCGTGCCGCTGGTCACGGTGCCCAGCTCGGTGCCGTCTGCCGAGAACAGCTTGGTGCCTTCGCGCACCGGCGCCCGTTCCTTGCCGACCAGGCCCACGCGCTTGCGCGCCGCGCCTTCGGCGAACTGGCGGTCGATGACCGCGGCGCCAGGGTAGCCACCAGCGCGCGCGCCACCAGCACGCCGCACCTTCTGGATGCCCCAGGTCAGCGCGGCTTCGACTGGCGTGGTCGTCGTGTCGATGTCGTGGCCGTACAGGCACAGGCCGGCTTCCAGGCGCAGCGTGTCGCGCGCGCCCAGGCCGGCAGGCTTCACTTCCGGCTGGGCGAGCAGTTCGCGGGCGAGGGCCACGGCGTCGTTCTCGTGCACCGAGATCTCGTAGCCGTCTTCGCCGCTGTAGCCCGAGCGGGTCACGAAGCATTCGGCGCCGGCCAATGTGAACAGGCCGCCGGTCATGAAGGTCAGCTTGGCGACTTCGGGGTTCAGGCGAGAGAGGGCGTCGACCGCCTTCGGGCCCTGCAGCGCCAGCAGCGCACGCTCGGGCAGCGGCCTGACTTCGCAGCGGCTGCCAATGCGGGCCTGCAGGTGCGCGATGTCCGCGTCCTTGCAGCCAGCGTTCACCACCACGAACAGGTCGCCGAAGCTGGCTGCTCCCTTGCCGGCCGGGCGGGTGATCATCAGGTCGTCGAGGATGCCGCCTTCGTCGTTCGTGAAGAAGGCGTAGCGCTGCTTGCCGGGCGCCAGGTCGATCACGTCCACCGGCACCAGGGTTTCGAGTGCGGCGGCCGCGTCGGCGCCGATCAGGCGCAACTGGCCCATGTGCGAGACGTCGAACAGCGCGGCCGAATCGCGGCACTGGCGGTGCTCGGCCATCAGGCCGGCCGGGTACTGCACCGGCATCGCGTAGCCGGCGAAAGGCACCATTCGGGCGCCGAGTTCGAGGTGCAGGGCGTGCAGCGGGGTCTGCAGCAGGATGTCAGGCGTGGAGCTCATGCGGGGTCGTCTCTTCAGGTCGGCGCTTGGAGGGCGGTCTGGCGAATCTCTTCATCCAATAGGCCCTCTCTGTCCGCTTTACCTGAGAGATTGACGGCGGGCCGTTGATAACGGCCACCGCTTGCCCCTTCGGTGGACGGGCTCATGGCCTTGCAGCCATCACCCGCCTCTCTCCAGTGAGGAACGCCTCGCCTGTTACGGCAAGACGCTTGTCAGTCCTTTTGCCTGAGCGTTCGAGGGGTGACCCTCTGCGCCTTCGGCGGCTCCTGGTGGAGCTCTCTCCTAACAAGCTGAGCAGTGTAACCGCAGCCGCGGGCGGCGCCAGCGCCGTGCGATAGTCTCGGCCGTGCCGAAAAAAGATCCAGACCCGAACCAAGACCGGTACCAACCGAGCTCGCGCCGCCAGCGCCTGATCGTCATCGCCGCGACCGCTGCCACCGTGGTGGTGCTGTGGCTGCTGCTGATCTACCGGCCAGGCGGCCATTACACGATCTACGACCCGCCCAAACCGGCGTGCAAGCCGGGGCAGACGACCGACTGCGTGGGTGGCAAGGCCGACGTGCTGTTGCTGCCGGCCTCGCCGGCTTCCGCCAGCGGCAGCTGAATTCGCTGAGGCTTCAGGCCGCGGCCAGCATCGCGCGGCCCACGGCCTCGGCGACCTCGATGCCGTCCACACCAGCGGACATGATGCCGCCGGCATAGCCCGCGCCTTCGCCCGCCGGGTAGAGGCCCTTGACGTTCAGGCTTTGGTAATCCTTGCCGCGGGTCATGCGCAGCGGCGACGAGGTGCGGGTCTCGACGCCGGTCAGCACCGCGTCTGGCATCGAGAAGCCCTTGATCTGCCGCTCGAAGGCGGGTAACGCCTCGCGGACTGCATCCAGCACGTAGTGCGGCAGGACAGGGCGGTCCTTGGCGGCCAGCTCGGTCAGGTGCACGCCGGGCTTGTACGAGGGCTCCACATTGCCGAGCACGCGGCTGGGCTGGCGCTTGATGAAGTCGCCCACCAGTGCAGCGGGCGCCAGGTAGCCGCCGCCGCCCAGTTCGTAGGCGCGCGATTCCCAGATGCGCTGGAAAGCCATGCCGTCCAACGGGTTGACGGGGCCACTTCCCGGTTTTTGCCGGTAGTCCGCAGGGGCTATGCCGACGACGATGCCGGCGTTCGCATTTCGCTCGTTGCGCGAATACTGGCTCATGCCGTTGGTCACCACGCGCTCGGGCTCGGAAGTGGCGGCGACCACGGTGCCACCGGGACACATGCAGAAGCTGTAGACAGAGCGGCCGTTGCTGGCGTGGTGCACCAGCTTGTAGTCGGCCGCGCCGAGGATGGGGTGGCCGGCATTCGTGCCGAAACGTGCCCGGTCGATCGCCCCTTGCGGATGCTCGACCCGGAAGCCAATGGAGAAGGGCTTGGCTTCCATGTAGACGCCGCGCTCGTGCAGCATCGTGAAGGTGTCGCGCGCGCTGTGGCCCAGCGCCATCACGACGTGGTCCGAGCGCAGTGTTTCGCCGGAGGCCAGCGTCACGCCGCGAATGTGGCGCTGCTCGCCCTTGCCTTCGATCAGCACGTCGGTGACCCGCTGCTCGAAGCGGATCTCACCTCCCAGCGCGACGATGTCGGCCCGGATCTTCTCGACCATGCTGACCAGTCGGAAGGTGCCGATGTGCGGCTTGCTGACGTAGAGGATTTCCTCGGGCGCGCCGGCCTTGACGAACTCGTTCAGCACCTTGCGCGTCAGGTGGCGCGGGTCGCTGATCTGGCTCCACAGCTTGCCGTCGGAGAAGGTGCCGGCGCCGCCTTCGCCGAATTGCACGTTCGACTCCGGGTTCAGCTGCTGCTGCCGCCACAGGCCCCAGGTGTCCTTGGTGCGCTGGCGCACTTCCTTGCCGCGCTCCAGCACGATGGGGCGCAGGCCCATCTGGGCCAGGATCAGCGCGGCGAAGATGCCGCAGGGGCCGAAGCCGATTACCAGCGGGCGCGGGCGTTCGGTGGCGTGGAAGTCCGCTGGCAAGTGGTCGTCGACATGGCCGACAAACTTGTATTCGGTGTCCGGCGTGAGCCGGATGTGAGGGTCACCTGCGTGCTGCTGCAGCACGGCGGCCTCCTGGGTCGCGTCGGTCAGCTCGCAGTCCACCGTGTAGATCAGCACGATGGCCGACTTCTTGCGCGCGTCGTAGGCGCGCTTGAACAGGGTGAACCGGCTCAGTGCCTCGTCCGCCACGCCCAGCCTGGCGACGATGGCCGGACGCAGCGCGTCTTCGGCATGGTTCAGCGGCAGGCGGAGTTCGGTGATCCTCAGCATGGTGCAGGTCTGCGGTGGCGGTCAATCAGGCCCTGGCGCAGGGCCAGTGACACCACCGGCAGGCCAGGGCGGGGGCTTTAGCCGCCCTTCTTCGCGCGCTTGCCGGCGCTCTTCTTGCTGCGCGTGTGCGAGCCACGTTCCAGGCTCACGCGCTGGCCGCGGTGCGTGGTGACGGTGACACCGCTCGGAGCGGCGGGACGCGGGGTGGCCTTGCGGTCGGCTTCGGTAACGATCTTGTTGCCCATGGTGGCTCCAGTGAAAAAAGAATCAACCCTCGATTAGGCCACAAGCGCCGTGGCTGGCAGCCCGTCTGGCGAGTCCGCCAGGCAAGGTTCAAAGAAAAAGCCGCCGCGCGGAGGGTGCGCAAAGCGGCTTGTTCAAGTGGCTTGGTGTCCTTTTGCTCGAACCCCGCGAGGGATTGGCAAAGGTGACGAGCCTGATCTCGGCACTGGTCACAACAGTTAGGGCTGCTTGGTTCCCCACCTGACCCAGTTGGCCGTGCTTCCATGCGAGGAGGCCCGTCACAACGAATTCTAACCCAGGCCGAAGAGGCGGCCCGGGCCCCGACCAGGAAATCCGGCGCTCTTAGCGCAGTTGCAGGTCGTCGTCGCCAAAGCGCACGTTGATCGGCTCGATCAGCACCTGCTTGCTGGCGCTGGCCTCGACCACGCCGGCGACGATCGCATCCACGCCCTGGGCCTTGGCGATCTCGACGGTGCGCTCGGCGTCCCCGGCCTTCACGAACAGCGCGAAGCCCGCGCCCATGTTCAGCGTGGAATAGGCCTCGCGGTCGTCTTGCTTGGCGTGCTGCTGGATGAACTTCAGCACCGGCGGCACGGCGGGCACGCTGTGGATGCGGTAGCTCAGGCTGCTGGGGTGGCGCAGCAGCTTGCGCCAGCCGTGGCCGGTGATGTTGGCGCAGTAGTGCATGGTCACGCCGGCCTTGGCCAGCGCTTCGGTGACCGGGCTGTACAGCGTGGTCGGCGCCAGCAGTGCTTCGCCGTAGCTGAGGCCCGGCTCGACTTCGGTCAGGTAGCCTTGCGGCAGCCGCTCCACCAGCTTGCGCGCCAGGCTCAGGCCGTTGGCATGAATGCCGCTGGAGCTGAGCAGCACGATGGCGTCACCGGCGCCCAGTGCGTCGCCCACGCTGAGGCGGGTCTTGGGGTTGATGATGCCGGTGCAGGACGCAGCCAGGTCGATGCGGCCACTCTCGACAATGCCGGCCAGTGCCGGCGTTTCGCCGCCGCCCCAGGCCACGCCGCACACGTCGCAGGCCTTCTTCCAGCCTTCGACCAGGGCTTGCGCGCGTTGCGCGTCGGCGAACCAGTCGCTGCCACCGGCGGCCCAGTAGGCCTGCACGACCAGCGGCGTGGCGCCGACGGTGATCAGGTCGTTGACCGCCATCGCAATGGTGTCCTGCGCAATCCCGGCGTAGTAGCTCTTGCCGGTCACTGCCTTCATCTCGTCGGCCACCAGGGCCTTGGAGCCCAGGCATTCGACGATGCTGGCCAGGTAGAACGGACCCACGTCGACCACGTAGGCCGATTCGCCGCGCGAGGCCGGCACTTCGCTGAAGCCGTGGCCGGCGAGGTGGCCGGCGGTGGCGGCAGCGGCGCGCTGCGCGGCGACCTTCAGCGGGTCGATCAGATCGTAGTTGACGCCGGCCTGCTCGTAGCTGAGGGTGTCGGCGGCGGGGCTGTGGGAAGCGGATGCGGTCATGGGTCGGGATTATCCGACAGCCGCGGACCGCACCCGCTTGGTGGCCGGAGGCCTGCCAGCCTCCGGCCACCGGGGTCAGCGCTTGTTCTGCGCCGGCACGCCGGTCACGCGCACCGGGCTGCTGAAGCCCTTGCGCATGGCTTCGGCCATCTTCGCCGCCGTCATCTCGAGCTGCTTGGCGGCCAGATCCAGCCCGGCGCGCTGCAGTTCAGGGTCCGACAGCTTCGCGGCTTCGGCCATGGCCAGCGCGGTGGCCAGCGAGCGCACCAGCGGGTCCCAAGGGCCCACCGGGCCATTGCCGGTCGGGCCGCCGCCGTCGACCATCACGCCCCAGCTGACCCAGGTGCCCTTCTGGTAGCGGCCTGGGTTCACCTTGATGCCGCCGCCACCGCCGGTGCTCTGGTAGAACGCAAAGGCCACGCCGGTGCTGCCCGCGCCGGTGTGCAGGTGGGTGGTGCTGACGCTGTCGCTGCCAGCCGGGGCCTGCACCATCACGCGCCAATCCATGAAGGGCACAGCGTGGATGGTGTCGTAGGCAGACACGGTCTCGACCGCGGCGCTGGGCACGAAGCCGGTTTCGTTGGCGGCGTTGGTCAGTTCGGCATCCGGCGAGATGGTCACGAAATCGTCGTCGACGAAGGTGCCTTGCGCCACGTCGAAGGCGTCGACGAAAGTGCCCTTTTCGCCATTGCCGCGGCCGCCACCGGGCAGGTACCAGGCGGTGGCCTGCACGTCGCTGCCTTCTACTTCGATGTTCAGGCTGGGCGAGAAGCTCACGCCGGGGCCGCCGGCGGCCCCGGTGACTGACCAGAAGGCGAATTGCGCCGTCTGGTCCTGGCCGTTGCTGTCCTGCCAGCTGATGTTGGACGAAGCCCAGGCCTGGTAGCCGCCGGGGTTGTCCACTTGGGTGGACAGTGGCGCGACCAGGTCCAGCGCGGCGCTGCCGTGGCCGCGGCGGCCACGTGAAAGCCAGGTCACGTAACGGGTGTGCACAGTGCTCATGTTTGTCTCCAAAAAAGGGTGCAGCGCATGGTCTGGACCCTGTCTGGGCGGTGGCGCTGCGGGCTGCCGCGAGCGGCGACAGCTGCGCTCATCGTGCGCCGCGGGCCTTCCGGCCTGCCACCCTCCGATGGGGGTTCATGAGGACCAAAAACGCGGGTGTCGCATGCGGCACGGCGGGTCAACCCGAATGCCCGCGGCGTGTCCGGCGCCCCGGTCGGCGGGCTGGCCGGCCAACCTTAGAATGAGCGGATGAGTTATGTCGTCCTGGCGCGCAAGTACCGCCCCCGCAGCTTCGAGGAAATGGTCGGCCAGGACCATGTGGTGCGCGCCTTGACGCACGCGCTGGAGCAGCAGCGGCTGCACCATGCCTACCTGTTCACCGGCACGCGCGGCATTGGCAAGACCACGGTTTCGCGCATCCTGGCCAAGAGCCTGAACTGCACCGGGCCGGACGGCACCGGTGGCATCACTGCGCGGCCCTGCGGCCAGTGCACCGCGTGCCGCGAGATCGACGCCGACCGCTACATCGACTACATGGAGCTGGACGCTGCGTCCAACCGCAGCATTGACGAGATTCGCGAGCTGATCGAACGCTCCGCCTACAAGCCCACCGTCGGCCGCTTCAAGGTCTTCATGATCGACGAAGCCCACCAGCTGACCAAGGACGCGTTCAACGCGCTGCTGAAGACGCTCGAAGAGCCGCCCGAGTACCTGAAGTTCGTGCTGGCGACGACCGACCCCGAGAAGATGCTGCCGACAGTGCTGAGCCGCTGCCTGCAGTTCAACCTGCGGCCCATGGCGCCGCAGACGGTGCTGGAACACCTGACCCGCGTGCTGGAGGCCGAAAGCGTGGCGGCCGAGCCGGGTGCGCTGCGCCTGCTGTCCCGCGCCGCACGAGGCTCGATGCGCGATGCGCTGTCGTTGACCGACCAGGCAATTGCCTACGGCGGTGGTCAGCTGCAGGAGCCCGCCGTGCGGGCGATGCTGGGCACGGTGGACCGCAGCCATGCGCTGCGGCTGGTCGGCGCGCTGGCGCAGCGTGACGGGAAAGCGGTGCTGGCGGAGGTCGAAGGGCTGCGCGCGCAAGGGCTGTCGGCCGCGGGGACGCTGGAGGAGATCGCTCGATTGCTGCAGCACATGGCCGTGGAGCAGGCGGTGCCCGGCGCGCTGGACGAGACCGACCCGGACATGGAAGCGCCGCGCCAGCTGGCACCGCAGCTCGCGCAGGACGAAACCCAGCTGCTTTACAGCATGGTGCTGCACGGCCGCGCCGAACTGAGCCTGGCGCCTGATGAATACGCCGGCCTGGTGATGGTGCTGCTCCGCTTCCTGGCCTTTCCATCTGCTGGTGGCGAAGGGCGCGTGCCTGCTGCGCCTGCGGTCAGGCCGACCGCGGCGCTGGTCGCATCGCCGCAGGTGGCCTCGACCTCGGTCAGCCCGCCGCGGCCTGCGGTCGCCAGTGTGCCCACGCCTGCGCCTTCCCCCGCCTCTGTGGCCACCAAGCCTGCCGCGGCGCCGGCTGTTGCGCCCCCGCCTGTTGTGGCACAACCGCCAGCCGCGGTGCCCAAGCCGGTTTCCGTTGCCAGCCATCTGGCGCCGCCCGTTGCAGTGCCCGCGGCGCCGCCCAGCCGTGCATCGCTGGCCCGAAAGCCTTCTGCTATCGACGAGCCGCCGCCTTGGATGGACGAGGCGCCATTCGAAGGCGAAGCCGCGCCACGCGTGGCGGCCAGGGCGCTGCGCGCGGCTGAACCTGAACCCGAGCCTGCCGCCCCGCGCGGCCCGGCCTCCGCCATGGCCTCGCGCCTGGCGCAGGCGCGGGACGCTGCGGCACAGCGCGAGCGCGATGCGGGTGACGCCTTGATGGTCGCTGAACCGCTTGGTGAGGCCGAGGACTTCGACGAAGCACCGCTCGCCCGCCCTACGCCCGCGCCGGAGCGTGACCTGGCATTGCTGCGCGTGCCGCGCACGGCACTCGGTGACCAATGGGCCGAGGCGGTGGCGGGCATGTCGGCCAGCGGCAGCCTGGTGGCGCTGGTGCGTGCGCTGGCCATGCAGGCCGAGCTGATCGCGCAGGTGCCTGCGGGCGAGGAGGGCGCAGTGCGCTGGTCGCTGCGCGTGGAGCGCGAGACACTGCGCGCGCCACCGCTGGTCGAGAAGCTGCAGGCCGCGCTGCGCAACTGGTCCGGCCAGGCTGAGCTGGTGCTGGACGTTGCGTCTGGCGTGGCGCTGGATTCCCCTGCGCTGCGCGATGCCGAACAGGCCAGGCTGCGCCAGCGCGAGGCCGAACTGGTGGTCCAATCACATCCTTTGGTGCAGTCGCTGCTGGCCCAGTTCAGCACCGCCCGCATCGTGCCCGGCTCGATCAAGCCGACCTGATGATCTGTCTGCGCCGGGGCGTCCGAATGCCCCGGCTTTGCTCCGTACTCCGAAAGAAAGGATCTCCCCATGATGAAGGGTCAACTCGCCGGCCTGATGAAGCAGGCCCAGGCCATGCAGGACAACCTGCGCAAGGCGCAGGATGAGCTGGCGCTGATCGAGGTCGAAGGCCAGTCCGGCGCCGGCCTGGTCAAGGTCGTGATGACCTGCAAGAACGACGTCAAGCGCGTGACCATCGACCCCAGCCTGCTGGCCGACGACAAGGACATGCTGGAAGACCTGGTGGCCGCGGCCTTCAACGACGCGGTGCGCCGCGCCGAGACGCTGAGCCAGGAAAAGATGGGCAAGCTGACGGCCGGCATGCCGCTGCCACCCGGCATGAAGATGCCGTTCTGATCAGCGAGGAACGCGTGATCCTGCGGGACGGGCGCCGGGCCGCCCCAAGCCGGCCCGCAGTCCCCTCGGGGGACCGGCCGACGCACCCGTCGGACGAGGGGTTGACACTCCTGCGGGACGGGCGCCGGGCCGCCCCAAGCCGGCCCGCAGTCCCCTCGGGGGACCGGCCGACGTTCCCGTCGGGCGAGGGGTGGTCACTGCCGTGAGTCAAACGAGGCTTGACGCGCTGATCGAGGCGCTGCGTCGTCTACCCGGTGTCGGCGTCAAGTCGGCGCAGCGCATGGCCTTCCACCTGCTGCAGCACGACCGCGAGGGTGCCGAGCAGCTGGCCGAGGCGCTGGGCGGCGCGCTGCGTGCGGTGCACCACTGCGAGCGCTGCCACACCTTCACCGAAGCGGCAATCTGCGACATCTGCAGCGACGAGTCGCGGGACGCGCGGCAGCTGTGCGTGATCGAGAGCCCGGCCGACCAGGCCGCGCTGGAGCGCACCGGCAGCTACCACGGCTTCTACTACGTGCTGATGGGCCGCATCAGCCCGCTGGACGGCATCGGCATCAGCGAGCTGGGCGGGCTGTCCATGGTGCAGCGCGCGCTGGATGGCAAGGTCGAGGAGGTCATCCTCGCGACCAGCTTCACGGCCGAAGGCGAGGCCACCGCGCATGTGCTGGCCGAAGGCCTGAAGGCGCAGGGTGTGCGTGTCACGCGGCTGGCGCGTGGCGTGCCGGCGGGCAGCGAATTGGAATATGTGGACCTGTCCACCATCGCGCATGCGATGGTGGACAGGCGCTGACGGACGCGCCTGGCCAGGCTCAGCGCTGCGCGACCCGCACAGGCTTGGCAACCGTCTTCACATTGCGAGTTGCCGGGGCCGGCTTGGTTGCACGAGCCGTGGCGGTACGCGCATTGGCCGTGCTCGCCACTCGCGTTGCAGCACGCTGCGATGGCGCGGCCTGCGGCACGAAGACCACATAGGACACGCCGGGCTTGAATTTCGCGGCCGCAGTCACCTTGTTCCAAGCTGCCACCTGCACGGCGCTGACGCGGTAGCGTTGTGCCACTGCGGCCACGCTGTCCCCCTTCTTGCCGGCGCGCAGCGTCATGCGGCGCAGCGGCGGCACATCCGGTGCCAGGGCCATGGTCGCGTTGTCGGCCAGGGCTTCGGGCACGTCGGCCTCCAGCTTGGCACCACGCGGCACCAGCAGCGTGGAGCCGGCCTTGACCAGCATGCGCGGCGGAATGCGGTTGACCTCGCGCAGCTGCGCTTCGCTCATGCCGACCTGCCTGGCCACTTCGCCCGGGTGCAGCGTGCGCGGGGCCTGCCAGGCGGTCCAGCTGGCCAACTGGCCGCGGAAGGCGCGCAGGTTGTCGGCGAACAGGTTGGCGTTGTCGTAGGGCAGCAGTACCTGCTCGGTGCCGGCGGCGAGGATCACCGGCTTGTTCATCTGCGGGTTCAGCTGCTTGAACTCTTCCAGTGGCACGTTGGCCAGCTTGGCGGCCAGCGCCACGTCCATGTCGCGCTCGATCGGCACGCTGAGGAAATACGGGTGGTTCTTCAGCGGCGGCAGTTGCACCGCAAACTGCTCGGGCTTCGAAACGATGTTCTTGATCGCCTGCAGCTTGGGCACGTAGTAGCGGGTTTCGTCCGGCATCTTCAGGCTGGCGTAGTCGGTCGGCAGGCCGGCCTTCTCGTTGCGCGCGATGGCGCGCTGCACATTGCCTTCGCCCCAGTTGTAGGCCGCCAGCGCGAGCTGCCAGTCGTTGAACATGGTGTGCAGCCGGTCCAGGTAGTCCAGCGCGGCGCGGGTCGAGGCCAGCACGTCACGGCGGTCGTCGCGGAAGATGTTTTGCTTGAGCGCGTAGTCCTTGCCGGTGGCGGGCACGAACTGCCACATGCCCGAGGCCTTGGCGACCGATATGGCCTGCGGGTTGAACGCGCTTTCGACAAAGGGCAGCAAGGCCAGCTCGGTCGGCATGTGGCGCTTTTCCAGCTCGTCGACCACGTGGTAAAGGTAGCGGCCGCCGCGCTCGGCCATGCGGCGCATGTACTCGGGCTTGGCGGCATAGAACTGCTCGCGACTGGCGACCAGTTCGCCTTCGAGGTCCGGCATGGCGTAGCCGTTGCGGATGCGCTGCCAGAGGTCTTCCTGGGCGGTGAGCGCCAGTGGGTCGATCGGGGTGCTGGGCGCCAGCGGGTCGATTGGCCGCACATCGCTGGCCGAATCCGATCCCAAGGCTTCCAGGTTCAGGCCGGCGACCGGGCTGGGGATGGCAGAGACGGTTTGGTTGCTGTCGTCATTCCTCAGCTGGGCCGCTGCCGGGACGGCGGGAACAGCGAGGGCGGGCGTGCGCGACAGGCGCTGGGCGACGGGGCCGCTGGCACTCGACCCGCTGGCCGGGTCGGCAAAGTCAGGGGTGGCGCAGCCTGCCAGCAGGGCGCTCGTTGCCGCCATGAAGCCGAGGATTGTTTTGTTCATCTGAAGACGTTCTTCCATTCACGCAAGGCGGCAAAGGCCGACAGCGGGTCGTGCACCGAGGCGTCGTGTTGACGCGCGGAAGCCATCACCGCGGGCTGTTCGGACCGCAGGAAGGGGTTGATCGCTTGCTCGGTCGCAATCGTCGAAGGCAGCGTGGGCCGACCCGCGCGGCGCAGCGTTTGGCAGTGTTCGACGTAGGCGGCCAAGGCCGGGTTGGCGGGCTCCACGGCCTGCGCAAAGCGCAGGTTCGAGAGGGTGTATTCATGGGCACAGCAGACCCGGGTGTTGCCGGGCAGGGCGCTGAGCCTGTTCAGTGAGTCGTGCATCTGCTTTGGAGTTCCCTCGAACAATCGACCGCAGCCACCGGAGAAAAGCGTGTCGCCGCAAAACAGCAGCGGCGCCTCGGCGCCGCTGGCAGCAAGAAAGTAGGCGATGTGCCCTGAGGTGTGCCCCGGGACGTCCAGGACCTCGAAGCAAAGGCCCTGCCAACACGCTTGTCCGCCCTGATGCATGCGTGTGACGGGCACCGGCATCGTTTCGCTGGCGGGGCCCCACACGGAGCCTTGCAGTTGTGGCATCAAGGCCGCTACGCCGCCAACGTGATCGGCATGGTGATGGGTCACTAGAATGCCGGTCAGCACCAGATGCTGCGCCGCGAGTGCTTCCTGCACAGGCGCAGCATCACCCGGATCGACGACGAGCGCTTGTCGGCCGTCGTGCAGCATCCAGATGTAGTTGTCGGTGAAGGCAGGCAGTGCGACCAGTTTCATGACAGATGAGGCCCGGATTATAGAGTTGACACACTGGCTGGAAACCCCGCCGGGGCGCTATCTGCTGGACTGGGAGCAGGCCCGCGTCGACGAAGCGGTGGCTGACCTGTTCGGCTTTCACGCGCTGCAGCTGGGCCTGCCGCAAATCGACGCCTTGCGCTGCAACCGCATGCCGCAACGTTGGCTGGCTGGCTTGCCCTCCGGCGATCCGGCGCTCCCCAGGCTTGGGATTGAACGTCAATCGGGGGCCATCATGCTGGATACCCCTGACGGTACGGTGGCCAACCCGGGCCTGCTGTCGCTGCGCCAGCCTTCGCTGTTCTGCGAACCGGAGGCCTTGCCCTTCGAGGACCGCAGCCTGGACCTGGTGGTGATGCCGCATACGCTGGAGATGGCGGCCGACGCACACCGCACGCTGGCCGAGGTGGCCCGCGTGCTGCGGCCCGAAGGGCGGGTCGTGATCTCGGGCCTGAACCCGGTGAGCCTGTGGGGACTGCGCCAGCGCGGCGGCCGGGTGCGGCACTGGCTGGGCGCACGCGAGCGGCCGCTGTTCCTGCCCAGCGAGGGCGAGTTCATCGGCTACTGGCGGCTGCGCGACTGGCTGCGCCTGCTGGGCATGGAACTGGAGATCGGGCGGCTGGGCTGTTATCGTCCGCCGCTTTTGTCGCCGCGCTGGCTGGCGCGATTCGGCTGGATGGAAAGCGTGGGTGGCCGCTGGTGGCCGGTCCTGGGCGCCGTCTACTTCGTCGTCGCGGTCAAGCGGGTGCGCGGCATGCGCCTGATCGGCCTGGCGCGCAACGAACGCAAGGCCAAGCAGGCCGCGCCCGCGGCCGTGGCCAACCGGCAGGGCCAGGCCAGCGACCCGCGGCGACCTTCCTGAAGAAACAAGACATGAGCGATGTGACGATCTACACCGACGGTGCCTGCAAAGGCAACCCGGGCCCGGGCGGCTGGGGTGCCTGGCTGCGTGCCGGCGAGCATGAAAAAGAGCTCTGGGGCGGCGAGAAGCTGACCACCAACAACCGCATGGAACTGACCGCGGTGATCCAGGCGCTCAGCACGCTGAAGCGCCGCTGCACGGTGGCCATCTACACCGACAGCGAATACGTGCGCAACGGCATCATGACCTGGATCCACGGCTGGAAAAAACGAGGCTGGCGCACGGCCGACGGCAAGCCGGTCAAGAACGTCGAACTCTGGCAGGCACTGGAAGCGCAAGTGCTGCAACACGACGTGACCTGGCACTGGGTCAAGGGCCACGCAGGCGACCCAGGCAACGAGCGCGCCGACGCGCTGGCCAACCGCGGCGTGACCTCGTCGTCAAGCTGAGTCGGGGTGGTTCCCGAAGAGGCAAAACAGGGCGGCATCAGCCGAGCGCCGGGCCGGCATGAGCTGGATGACGGCCCGCTTGGCGGGTGGGGCTCCATGTACTCACAGAGCCGGGGGCCCCATTCAGCCGCCGATGTAGTGCATCTCGACGCGGCGTTCCGCTTCTGTGTCGGTGCTGTTCAGCGCTCTAAGCTCCGAATAGCGGTCATTGCGGCCTTGCCAGATCGCCTGGATGCGCTCGGCAAGTGCCGCGTCGGAACCGCCTTCGCGCAGCAGTTGCCGCAGGTCGTACCCGCGGCTGGCGAACAGGCAGAGGTAGAGCTTGCCTTCGGTCGACAGCCTGGCGCGGTTGCAATCGCCGCAAAATGCCTGGCTGACACTGGAGATCAGGCCGATTTCGCCGCGGCCGTCGGCATAGGCCCAGCGCTGCGCGGTTTCGCCGGGCGCGTTGGCGGGCAGCGGCTGCAGCGACCAGTGTGCCGACAGCCGTGCCAGCAGTTCGGCCGAGGGCAGCACTTCGTCCAGCTGCCAGCGGTTGGTGGCGCCCACGTCCATGAACTCGATGAAGCGCAGCGTGACCAGCGGGCCGTAGTGCTCACGCATGTGGCGGGCCATCGGCACGACCTGATGGTCATTGACGCCGCGCTTGACCACCATGTTGACCTTGATCGGTCCCAGGCCGGTGGCCAGTGCGGTGTCGATGCCGTGCAGCACATCGGCCACGGGAAAGCCCACGTCATTCATGCGCTGGAACACGCCGTCGTCCAGTGCGTCCAGGCTGACGGTGACGCGGCGCAGACCGGCGTCGCGCAGGGCTTGCGCCTTGCGGGCCAGCAGCGAGCCATTGGTCGTGAGCGTGATGTCCAGGGGCTGGCCGTCCGGGCTGCGTAACTCGGCCAGTTGCCCCACCAGGTTTTCCAGGTGCTTGCGCAGCAGGGGCTCGCCTCCGGTCAGCCGCAGCTTGCGCACGCCCAGCAAAGCGAACTGCCGCGCCAGCCGCGAGATCTCTTCAAAGCTCAGCAGCGCTTCATGCGGCAGGAATTGGTAGCGCGAATCAAAGACTTCCCGCGGCATGCAGTAGCTGCAGCGGAAATTGCAACGGTCGGTGACCGAGATGCGCAGGTCGCGCAGCGGGCGCTGCAGGCTGTCCAGCACCAAGCCATGTGAAGCTGCGGCGACGGGCGCCACGGCAGGTGGTGCCAGGTCGCGCCAGTCGGCCACAGGAATCACGCGTTTGGACATCGTCACATTGTGCCCGTGCATTGCAAGGTCGGCGGCTGCGAGGGGCATCGCGCGGGAAGCGATGAAGACAAAGGCCCGCATCTGCGGGCCTGGGCGGTCTTGGATGAGCGAGGGTGGCTCAGTGGCGGTCGGTGGGGGCCACCGTGACCGGCTCGGCCGCGCCGATCTGCGGCACACGGCGCGCGCCATTGAAGCGTTTGGCCCAGTAGGAGTAGTGCATGTCCTCGACCCGCACCTCGCCGCCAGCGCGCGGAGAATGAATGAACTTGCCGTCGCCCACGTAAATGCCGACGTGCGAGAACGCATGGCGCAAGGTGTTGAAGAACACCAGGTCGCCTGGCTTCAGGTCCGATTCCTTGACGGCCAGCAGGCCTGGGGCGCGGGCTTGTTCGTCTGCACGGCGCGGCAGCACCAGGCCGATGCTGTTCTCGAAAATGTGGCGGGTGAAGCCAGAGCAGTCGAAGCCTTCTTCGGCGGAGGTGCCGCCGCGGCGGTAGCGCACGCCAATGAAGTTCATGGCCGACAGCACCAGGTCGGATGCTGTGTCGCGCACCTGCGAGAGCAAGGAGTGTTCGCCATTGCTGCCAACGACCGGCAGCATGCCGCGCTCTTCCAGCAAGCGCATGACAGGGTCAGGATTGGCGGCGTCAGGGGCGGCTTGGGCTGCCTGGCTCGCAAAGAGCAGCATCAGCAGCGAAAACAAGCACAACAAGACGAGTCGGGGACTCGGCTGGCTGACCCGGCCAGCGGGGAACTCGTGGGAATGCACGCGACGGAGAATAGACAAGCCCGTCGGGGGTGTCAAGCCGAAAAAGCCAGGAAAAGTCATGCCTGACAAACCTTTAGCATGGACTGCCGCAGCGTTTTGTCACCAACGGCTTGTTGACCTGCGGGCCTGAGCTTGGCAGAAGAAGTCATGTTTTTGCTGCACTGCACAGCAAAACGGGGCCGATCGGCCCCGTTTTGAATGTGAGCCCGGTTTACCCGGGCGCCGACCGGCTTCAGCGGTGTGTCAGAGCACCTCGGAGGCAAAGTCCGCCAGGCGCGAGCGTTCGCCTCGGGCCAGCGTGATGTGGCCCGAGTGCGGCCAGCCCTTGAAGCGGTCGACTGCGAAGGTCAGGCCGGACGAGCCTTCGGTGAGGTAAGGCGTGTCGATCTGTGCCAGGTTGCCCAGGCAGACGATCTTGGTGCCCGGGCCCGCGCGG
Organism: Ideonella sp. FW305-24; assembly: GCF_058788035.1. Taxonomy (NCBI): domain Bacteria; kingdom Pseudomonadati; phylum Pseudomonadota; class Betaproteobacteria; order Burkholderiales; family Sphaerotilaceae; genus Ideonella; species Ideonella sp. FW305-24. The sequence continues at coordinate 25,165 of NZ_JBYTAI010000022.1, forward strand.
GTGATCAAGGTCTTCATCTGCTTGGGCGTCAGGTTCTGCGCCTCGTCGATGATGACGAACTTGTTCAGGAAGGTGCGGCCGCGCATGAAGTTCAAGCTCTTGATCTTGATCTTCGAGCGCACCAGGTCGTTGGTCGCGGCGCGGCCCCATTCGCCGGCCGAGTTGTCGCTCTTGGCCAGCACTTCCAGGTTGTCGTCCAGCGCGCCCATCCATGGGCCCATCTTTTCTTCCTCGTTGCCGGGCAGGAAGCCAATGTCTTCACCCACAGGCACGGTGACCCTGGTCACGATGATCTCGGTGTAGCGGCGGTCTTCCATCACCTGGCTCAAGCCCGCGGCCAGCGTCATCAGCGTCTTGCCGGTGCCTGCGGTGCCGGTCAGTGTGATGAAGTCGCACTCCGGGTCCATCAGCAGGTTCAGTGCAAAGTTCTGCTCGCGGTTGCGTGCAGTCACGCCCCAGATCGAGTTCTTGGCATGGGTGTAGTCGCGCAGTGTCTTCAGTACGGCCGTCTTGCCGGTGATCTCGTTGACGCGCGCGTACAGCGGCGCTTCGCCCGGCACTTCCAGGAAGACGAACTGGTTGACCATCAGCACCGGCACCAGCGGGCCGCTGATGCGGTAGAAGGTGTGGCCGCCCTGGTTCCAGCTTTCCATGGTCTTGCCATGGCGCTCCCAGAAGTCCGCCGGCAAGGCCATCACGCCGGTGTAGAGCAGGTCGCCGTCTTCCAGCGTCTTGTCGTTGAAATAGTCCTCGGCAGCCAGGCCCATCGCACGGGCCTTGATGCGCATGTTGATGTCCTTGGACACCAGCACGACCTCGCGCTCCTTGCTGTGCTGCTCGCGCAGCGACTGCACCACGCCCAGGATCTGGTTGTCGGCCTTGCCCTGCGGCAGGCCGGCCGGCAGTTTGGCGTCCAGGAAGGTGGTCTGGAAGAACAGCTTGCCGCCGGCTTCGCGGTGGCCGGTCTTGGCCAGCGGCACACCTGCAGCCGGGTCCAGGCTGTCGCCGGCCAGCGCATCGAGCTCGCGGCTCACCTGGCGCACATTGCGCGAGACCTCGCTCATGCCCTTCTTGTGGCCATCGAGCTCTTCGAGCGTGATCATCGGCAGGTAGATGTCGTGCTCGTCGAAGCGGTAGATCGACATCGGGTCGTGCATCAGCACGTTGGTGTCCAGCACGAACAGCTTGGCCGGGCCGGTGTGGCGCGGCTTGCGGGGTTTGGATTGGGCCGCCGGGCGAGCAGGGGCGGTGCTCTTCTTGGCCACGGCCTTCGTGGGCATGCCGGTGGGCGCGGCGGCAACCGGCGCCGGGTCGGAGCGCAGTTCGAGTGCTGACGTGCGTTCGTCGGCCGCCGGTGCGGCGGCCTTGGTGGGCTGGCGGGAGGGCTTGGGTGCTGCCTGGGTGTCGTAAGCGGCAGCGGGGAGGAAGGATGCGCGAGAGGCAGGGGGCTTGGGCAGAGGCATGGACAGCGGTGATTGGATCGAAAGCAGGTTCAGAAACAAAAAAGCCGCACAGGAAGCTGTGCGGCTTTTGGCTGGATGCGCGACGCGTTGATCTCGGGCATGAACCCATTATGCACAACTCGCCGGCCCTGGAAAGCGGCTTGCGCCGCTGGCTTTCAGGCTGCTGTTTTCAGTTCCTTCAGCGCCTTCAGTACCTCGTCCACGTGGCCCGCGACCTTGATGCCGCGCCACTCGGCGCGCAGCACGCCTTTTTCGTCGATCAGGAAGGTGGAGCGTTCAATGCCCTTGACCTTCTTCCCATACATGATCTTGTTCTTGACCACGCCAAACATGTGGCAAAGCTTTTCTTCGGTGTCCGCAATCAGCTCGAAGGGCAATTCAAGGTTTTGCTTGAACTTGTCGTGCGAAGCCATGTTGTCGCGCGACACACCAAATACAACCGCACCAGCCTTGACAAATTCCTTGTGCTGGTCGCGGAACTGCATGGCTTCGGTCGTGCAACCGGGCGTGTTGTCCTTGGGATAGAAATACAGGACCACGGCCCGACCGTGAAACGCCTGCGGGGTGAACTTCACACCGCCGGTGGCTTGCGCTTCAATTTCCGGAAGATGTTTATTGAGGGCTGGCGTCATGAGGATCGTGTCTTCTAGCGGGCGCCCCGGGAGGCATCACTCGGCATTATAGATTGAAGCGGACATATTCCTGGCTCCGGCTCGCACCAGAATGTCTCGGGGTCAGCCCTGAATCGAGCTTCAGGCGGCCGGCGCCAACAGGATTGCGCCCACCACCTTGCGGCCCTCGTTGACCAGCACGTTGTAGGTGCGGCAGGCGGCGCCGGTGTCCATGGTTTCGATCCCGATGCGCCGCTCGATCAGCGCGCGGTACAGCTGCGGCGGGACAAACGACAGCTTGGGCCCGCTGCCGAAGATCACCAGTTCGGGCTGCAGCGTCAGGATCTGCTCGAAGTGCGCAGCGGTCAGTTCGGCCGGCGAGTTGGCATGCCAGGGCTGGACTTCGCCGTGCCAGGGCACCAGCACGCTATGCGTGAACGGCGTCTGGTGCACCCACAGGCGGTCGGCATCAAGCCGGGAGATGGCATTCACGCCTTCGAGTTGATCGGGCTGGAATTTCAATCGACTTCCTTTGGGGCGTTGGGGGTGACCTGAGCGGCCAGCGGCAGATGGCAGCGTGGGCTGCGGCTACGTGTTTCGGCAGGCTTGGCTTCGCTTGTTGCGAAGGCCTCGGAACAGGCCTTTTCACAAGGTGTCTATGGTTAAATTATAGGTTTCCCCATAGGAGACAACGGTTTGAAACCGATTGCCAAGTCCAGCAAGCTCGCCAACGTTGGCTACGACATCCGTGGCCCTGTGCTGGACAAAGCCAGGCAGATGGAGGAAGAGGGCCACAAGATCATCAAGCTGAACATCGGCAATGTGGCCGCGTTTGGCCTGGAGCCGCCCGACGAGATCGTGCAGGACATGATCCGCAACCTGCCCAATGCCGCCGGTTACACCGATTCCAAAGGCCTGTTTGCGCCGCGCAAGGCGGTGGTGCACTACTGCCAGGAAAAGAAGATCGCCGGCGTCACGGTGGACGACGTCTACCTCGGCAATGGCGCCTCCGAGCTGATCTCGATGAGCATGAACGCGCTGCTGGACAGTGGCGACGAAGTGCTGATCCCGTCGCCCGACTACCCGCTCTACACCGCGGTGGTCTCTCTCTCGGGTGGCACGCCGGTGCACTATCACTGCGACGAAGGCTCTGGCTGGCTGCCGGACCTGGCCGACATGCGCGCCAAGATCACGCCGCGCACCAAGGCGCTGGTGCTGATCAACCCCAACAATCCCACCGGTGCGCTCTATCCCGACGAGATCCTGCAAGGCATGGTCGACATCGCGCGCGAGCACGAGCTGGTCGTCTTCTCCGACGAGATCTACGACAAGACCTTGTACGACGGCGCCACGCACACCAGCATCGCCTCGCTGGCCGACGACGTGCTGTTCCTGACCTTCAACGGCCTGAGCAAGAACTACCGTTCCTGCGGCTACCGGGCAGGGTGGATGATCGTCTCGGGCAACAAGAAGCGCGCCAAGGACTACATCGAGGGCCTGAACATGCTGGCCTCCATGCGCCTTTGCGCCAACACGCCTGGCCAACTCGCGATCCAGACCGCCCTCGGCGGCTATCAGAGCATCAAGGACCTGGTGGCGCCTGGCGGCCGGCTGGCACGCCAACGCGACTTGGCCTACGAACTGCTGACCCAGATCCCGGGCGTCAGTGTCGTCAAGCCCAAGGCAGCGCTGTACATGTTCCCGCGGCTGGACCCGAAGCTCTACCCCGTCGCCGACGACCAGCAGTTCGCCTACGAACTGCTGGCCGAGGAAAAGGTGCTGATCGTGCAGGGCACCGGTTTCAACTGGATCGCGCCGGACCACTTCCGCGTCGTCTTCCTGCCCAACACCGACGACCTCACCGAAGCCGTGGGCCGCATCGCCCGCTTCCTTGACGGCTATCGCAAGCGACATTCCGCCTGAGTTTTTTCCACGAGCATTGTTTTCATGAAACCCATCCAGGTTGGCCTGATTGGCCTGGGCACCGTCGGTGCCGGCGTCTTCCACGTGCTCTCCCGCAACCAGGAAGAGATTCGCCGCCGGGCCGGCCGTGGCATCGAGCTGATCGCCGTCAACCGGCGCAACCTGGACCAGGCCCGCGCCATCGTCGGCGACAAGGCCGAGGTCGTCGCCAATGCGCGAGACATCATTGCGAACCCGGCCATCGACATCGTCATCGAGCTGGTCGGCGGCACCACGCTGGCCAAGGAACTGGTGCTCGAAGCCATTGCCGTCGGCAAGCACGTGGTCACGGCCAACAAGGCGCTGCTCGCGGTGCACGGCACGGAGATCTTCGCAGCGGCCCATGCCAAGGGCGTGATGGTCGGCTTCGAGGCGGCTGTCGCCGGTGGCATTCCCATCATCAAGGCGCTGCGCGAGGGCCTGACCGGCAACCGCATCGAATGGATCGCCGGCATCATCAACGGCACGACGAACTTCATCCTCAGCGAGATGCGCGACAAGGGGTTGGACTTCGCCACCGTGCTGAAGGAAGCCCAGCGCCTGGGCTATGCCGAAGCCGACCCGACCTTCGACATCGAAGGCGTGGACGCCGCGCACAAGCTGACCATCATGAGCGCCATCGCCTTTGGCGTGCCGGTGCAGTTCGCCAAGGCCCACATCGAGGGCATCACCCAGTTGCAGGCGACCGACATCCGCTACGCCGAGCAACTTGGCTACCGCATCAAGCTGCTGGGCATCACGCGCCGCAGGGACAGTGGGATCGAGCTGCGCGTGCACCCGACGCTGGTGCCCGCCAAGCGCCTGATCGCCAACGTCGAAGGCGCAATGAATGCCGTGGTGGTGCAGGGCGATGCCGTCGGCACCACGCTGTACTACGGCAAGGGCGCAGGCGCCGAACCCACCGCTTCGGCCGTCGTGGCCGACCTGGTCGACATCACCCGCCTGCACACCGCCGACCCGGACCACCGCGTGCCGCACCTGGCCTTCCAGCCGGATGCGCTGGCCGACACGCCCATCCTGCCGCTGAGCGAAGTGCAGACCTCGTTCTACCTGCGCCTGCGTGTGGCCGACGAGCCGGGCGTGCTGTCCAGCATCACCACCATCCTGGCCGAGCACAACCTGTCCATCGACGCGGTGCTGCAACGCGAGTCCAACGAAGGCGAGAAGCAGACCGACCTGATCATCCTGACCCACGACACGCTGGAAGGCCGCATGCGCGCCGCGCTGGCGCAGATGCAGGCCCTGCCCACCGTGCTGGCGCCCATCGTCAGCATCCGCAAGGAAGAGCTCGCCTGAGCCGGACAACGCCCATGCTTTACATCAGCACCCGCGGCGACAAGACCGAGCGCCGCTTCTGCGAGATCCTGCTCGAAGGCCTGGCGCCCGATGGCGGGCTCTACCTGCCTGTCGTCTACCCGAAGGTCGACAGCACGACGCTGGCGCGCTGGCGCGGCCTGTCGTATGCAGAACTGGCCTTCGAGATTCTGTCGCTCTACATCGACGACATTCCTGCCGGCGACCTGAAAGCCTTGGTCCACAAGACCTACACGCCGGCCGTGTTTGGCAGCGAAGCCATCGTGCCACTGCGCGCGCTGGGCGACAGCGGGCTACAGATCGAAGCCCTGTCCAACGGGCCGACGCTGGCCTTCAAGGACATGGCGATGCAACTGCTGGGCAACCTGTTCGAGTACGAACTGGCGCGCCGTGGCGAGCAGCTCAACATCCTCGGCGCCACCTCGGGCGACACCGGCAGCGCGGCCGAATACGCGATGCGCGGCAAGCGCGGCGTGCGCGTCTTCATGCTCAGCCCACATGGCCGCATGAGCCCGTTCCAGCAGGCGCAGATGTTCAGCCTGCAGGACGAGAACATCCACAACATCGCCGTGGAGGGCGTGTTCGACGATGCGCAGGACATCGTCAAGGCCGTGTCGAACGACCTGGCCTTCAAGCGCCAGCACAAGATCGGCACCGTCAACTCGATCAACTGGGCGCGCCTGCTGGCGCAGGTCGTCTACTATTTCGCCGGGTACTTTCAAGCGACGAAGCAGGACAGCGAGCAGGTCAGCTTTGCCGTGCCCTCGGGCAATTTCGGCAACGTCTGCGCCGGCCACGTCGCCCGCATGATGGGCCTGCCGATCAAGCAGCTGGTCGTGGCCACCAACGAGAACGATGTGCTGGACGAGTTCTTCCGCACCGGCACCTACCGGGTGCGTGGCAGCGCAGACACCTACGAGACCAGCAGCCCGTCAATGGACATTTCCAAGGCCTCGAACTTCGAGCGCTTCATCTTCGACCTGCTGGGCCATGACGCAGGCGCGGCAGAGCGCACCCGCACGCTGTTCCGCGAAGGCAGCTTCACGCTGTCGGCCGCAGAAAAAGCCCGCTTCGCCGAGTTCGGATTTGTCTCCGGCAAGAGCACGCATGCCGACCGCGTGGCGACCATCCGTGCCACCTGGCAGCAGCACCACGACATGATCGACCCGCACACGGCCGATGGCGTGAAGGTCGCCGCCGAGCATGTCGAAGCCGGCGTGCCGATGATCGTGCTGGAAACCGCGCTGCCGGCCAAGTTCGCGGAGACCATCCGCGAAGCGCTGGGCCGGGAGCCGAGCCGGCCCGCGGCTCTGGCCGACATCGAACTGCTGCCCAAGCGCTTCACAGTGATGAAGCCCGACGTTGCCGCAGTCAAGTCCCTCATCGAGCAGCATTGCGCCTGACCGCCATGAGCACCACCGCTGCCCACCCGCCGATGATGACCCTGGACGAGGCGCTGCAGCGCCTCACGTCTGCTGCGGCCCAGCACCGCCTGCAGGCGCAGGAAGCCGTGCCGACCGCGCAGGCGCTGGGCCGTGTGCTGGCCTCGCCGGTGCAGTCCACGCTGGACGTGCCGCCGGCTGACAACAGCGCGATGGACGGCTACGCAGTTCGCTTCGCGGACTTGTTGCCGGGGGCGGACGGCGCGGCGGTGCTGCCTGTCAGCCAGCGCATTGCCGCAGGTGCACCTGGCCAGCCGCTGGTGCCCGGCACCGCGGCACGCATCTTCACCGGCGCCCAGGTGCCAGCCGGTGCGGACACGGTGCTGATGCAGGAGATCTGCGAAGCCCTGCCGGCTGCAGTGGACGTGGCGGGTGACGTGGCGCGAGTGCGCATTTCGCTCGCTGCGCAGCCCAAGCTCGGGCAAGCCATACGCCGGCGTGGCGAAGACGTGGCGCTGGGCGCCACGGTGCTGCGAGCCGGCGCGCGGCTCACGCCGCAGGCGCTGGGCCTGGCTGCGGCGGTAGGCCTGGCCGAACTGCCGGTGCTGCGCCGCCCGCGCGTGGCGCTGTTCTCGACCGGCGACGAACTCGCCATGCCTGGCGAGCCGCTGAAGCCCGGTGCCATCTACAACTCCAATCGCTTCACGCTGCGTGCACTCCTGCAGGCGGCCGGCTGCGAGGTGCAGGACCTGGGCATCGTGCCCGACCGGCTGGACGCGACACGCGCCGCGCTGCGCACCGCCGCGAAGGACGCGGACCTGATCGTGACCTCCGGCGGCGTTTCCGTTGGCGAGGAAGACCACTTGCGCCCGGCCGCCCAGGCCGAAGGCCGGCTGGACCTGTGGCAGATCGCCATCAAGCCCGGCAAGCCGCTGGCGTTTGGCGCCATCCGCCGTGGCGACGACGATGCCAGCGGCGAAGCCTTGTTCATCGGCCTGCCGGGCAACCCGGTCTCCAGCTTCGTGACCTTCCTGGTGACGGTGGCGCCGGTGCTGCGGGCGCTGCAAGGCATGCCGGCCACGCTGCCGCAAAGCCTGCCGCTGCGCGCCGCCTTCGACTGGCCCAGGGCCGACAAGCGGCGCGAGTTCCTGCGGGTGCAGATCACGCCCGAAGGTGAACTGGTGCTGTTCGACAACCAGGGCTCGGGCGTGCTCACCTCCACCGTATGGGCCGATGGCCTGGTGGACAACCCCGCCGGCCGGGCGATTGTGCGCGGCGACACCGTGCGCTTCCTGCCGCTGGCCAGCCTGATCGCGGCGTGACCATGATCACCATCCAGCTGAAGTTTTTCGCCTCCCTGCGCGAGGCCCTGGGCGCCGAGCAGGCGCTGAGCCTGCCGGCCGGCAGCAGCATCTCCGCCGCGCGCGCGGCGCTGGTCGCGCGGGGCGAGCCCTTTGCCGGCAAACTGGCGCAGGGCAGGGCGGTGCGCGTTGCGCTGAACCAGCAACTGGCCGAAGAGTCCGCCTTGCTGTCGGACGGGGATGAACTGGCGTTTTTCCCGCCGGTCACCGGTGGCTGAGGCCATGCCGCGCGTCAGCATCCAGACCGAAGACTTCGACCTGAGCGCCGAAGTGGCCGCCTTGCGCGCCGGCCTGGCGGGCGTGGGCGCGGTGGTCAGCTTTGTTGGCACGGTGCGGGACCGCAACGACGGCGCAGCAGTCAGCGCCATGACGCTGGAACACTATCCCGGCATGACCGAAAAAGCCATCGAGGCCATGGTCGACCAGGCTGTGGCCCGCTTTGGTTTGCTGGCGGCGCGCGTGGTGCACCGCGTGGGCCCGCTGTTGCCGCTGGACCAGATCGTGCTGGTTGCGGTCGCTGCGTCGCATCGGGGTGATGCATTCCAGGGCTGCGAATTCCTGATGGACTACCTGAAGACCCAGGCCCCGTTCTGGAAGAAGGAAGACACGCCGCAAGGCAGCCGATGGGTGGACGCCCGCGTGGCGGACGACGCGGCGCTGGCGCGCTGGGGCATCGCAGCTGGCAACGCCGCGGGCGAGGCGCCCGCGTCATGACGCCAACGTTGTTGCAGGCCCTGGCGGTGGCCATCGGCTCGGCCGTTGGTGCGCTCGCGCGCTGGGGCGCGGCGCTGTGGCTGAACGGCAGCTGGGGCGGCTTCCCGCTGGGCACGCTGTTTGTCAACTGCGTGGGCGGCTTGCTGATCGGCTTTGCGCTGGTCTGGTTCGCGCGCTCGCCGGACGAGTTGTTGCGATTGCTGCTGGTGACCGGCGTGCTGGGCGGCTTCACCACTTTTTCATCCTTCTCCGGCGAGTCGCTGGGCCTGTTGCAGCGTGGCCAGTTCGGCATGGCGCTGCTGCATTCGGCGGCGCACCTGTTCGGCGCGCTGGCCTGCGCGGCCGCCGGCTTCGGCATCGGCCGGCTGGTGCTGCGCTGAGCAGGGCATGGCGGCCCTGCTGAAGGTCGGCGAACTCGCCAGGCGCGCCGGCCTCACGGTGCGCACGCTGCACCACTACGACAGCATCGGCCTGCTGCGCCCGTCGGCCCGTGCCGAAAACGACTACCGGCTCTACAACCAGGACGACGTGGCGCGGCTGCATGCCATCCAGGCGCTGCAGGGCCTGGGGCTGACGTTGGAGGAAGTCGGCCGGCTGCTGGCGGAAGACGGCGCCCGGATGCCTCAGATCATCGAGCGCCAACTACTGGCCCTGCAGCAGCAGATCCGCCAGGCACAGGCGCTGCAGCAGCGGCTGGAGCTGATGCAGCAGCGCTTCCGCGAAGGGCAGGGTCCGGAACTGGACGAGCTGCTGATCACGTTGCAGATGATGACGGTCTGCGACGCGCATTTCAGTCCGGCCGAAACGCGGCGCATCTTCGCCCGCTGGCCCAGCGTGGCAACCGACTGGTGGCAGCTGATCGCCGAAATCCAGGAGGTGATGGACCGCGGCGTTGACCCACTGGACCCGCAGGTGCAGCCGCTGGCCCAGCGCTGGATGACGCTGATGCGCGACTGGATGCAGGGCGATTTCGACATGATGGAGCGCTGGGGCCGGGCCTATCACAGCGACCCTGGCCTGCAGCGCGGTGGTGGCCCGTCGCTGGCGATGGTGCAGTTCATCGAGCCGGCGGTGCAGCTGCGGCTGTCGCTGATGCTGCGCTACCTCAGCGAAGACGACTTGCGCCAGCTGGGCCATGTGCCGCGCGAGGCCTGGGCCCAGCTGGCCAGCGACGCGCGGGGCCTCATGGACGCCAAGGCCGCGCCTGGCAGCGAGCCCGTGAGGGCATTGGCGCGCCGCTGGTTCGAGCTGTCGCACCAGGCAACCGGCGGCGATGCGAAGCTGCGCGACCGCTTGCGCCAGGCCTTCGAGGCCGAGCCGCTGCTGCAACTGGGCGGCCCGCTGACGCCCGAGCTGCGCGCCTTCCTGAACCAGGCCGTGCCCGACGGGGCTTGACCCTCACGCCACGTCAGGCCGGAAAGTCGCGGCCATGACAAGTCCAACACTCCCGCCTTCCGCCGCGCCCACGCCGCGACAAGCGCTGCTGCGCGACCACAACTTCCGCTGGATGCTCAGCGGCGGCCTGATCTCGATGCTGGGCGACCAGTTCACCCTGATCGCCTTGCCCTGGCTGGTGCTGCAGATGACGGCTGACACACGTGTGCTGGGCATCGTGCTGGCCATGCTGGGCGTGCCGCGGGCGCTGTTCATCCTGATCGGCGGCGCCTTCGTGGACCGCCATTCGCCCAAGCAGGTGATGATGGTCACCAAGTACGTCAACACCGCGCTGCTGGGCACGCTGGCAGGCATGGTCTGGACGGGCACGCTGAACCTGCCCTGGCTGTATGCCTTGTCGCTGGGCATCGGCCTGGCCACGGCTTTCAGCATCCCGGCTGGCACGTCCATGCTGCCGCAGGTCGTCAAGCGGGAATGGCTGCAGCCGGCCAACAGCGTGATGCTGGGCCTGCGCCAGCTGACGATGTTCGCCGGCCCGCTGCTGGCCGGGCTGATGATTGCCGTGCTGGGCACCGGCCATGAGGCGGGCGCGCTGACGGATGCACGCGGTCTCGCGGCCGCGTTTGCGCTCGACGCCTTCAGCTTCGCCATCACCATCTGGACGCTGCGCAAGGTGCACATGCTGGGCGGCAAGCCGGCCATGCCGGCAGGGGCCTCGGTGCTGGGTGCGGTGGCCGACGGGCTCAAGTCCTTCTGGCGGGATGTGCAGCTGCGCACCTGTTTGCTGTACTGGTCCGCCGTAGCTTTGCTGATCAGCGGGCCGGTGCAGATTGCATTGCCAGTGCTGGCCAAGGAACAAGCGCAACTGGGGGCCGCAGCGCTGGGCAGCATGATGGCCGCACACGGTGCCGGCACGCTGCTGGGCATGGGCCTGGCCGGCGCCAAGCCGCACTGGCGGCTGCGCAGCCTGGGGCTGACGCTGCTGGCGGTTGACGCGCTGGTGGGGCTGCTGTTCATGCCCATGGGCAGCATCACCGCCGCCTGGCAGGGCGCAGGGCTGCTGCTGCTGATCGGCGCGCTGGGCGGCTTCATGCAGGTGGCCGTGTTCACCTGGATCCAGCGCCGCGTGCCGCCGGCCATGCTGGGCCGGGCGATGAGCCTGTTCATGTTCATCTTCATGGGCCTGGCGCCGGTCTCGGCCGCGGCCACCGGTTGGCTGCTGCGCGCGGTGCCGCTGAATGCGCTGTTCCTGGGGGGCGGCGGGCTGCTGGTCGCTGTGGTCGGCGTGGCGCTGCTGGCCACGCCGATGCGCAACGTGAACGACGGGCCCGCGGCCGGTTGAGAGCACCCCCAGACCCGACGCCTCGCGCCAGGTCCCCCGAGGGGGTCAAGGAAACTTGGGGCGGCCCTGCGTTCCCTTGAGAGCCGGTGCAGAGTGCCGCGGGTTTGGCGATGCGGCGAAGTCCCTGGCGAGGAAAATGAGGGTAAACGCCTTACCATCGCGGTCTGATGTTGATGGAACGGCTGATCGATCCCCTGGACCTGCGCCACGCGCTGGGCCGTTTTGCCACGGGCGTGACCATCGTCACCTGCCGCGACGCCGCCGGCCGCGCGGTCGGGCTGACGGCGAATTCGTTCAATGCGCTGTCGCTGGATCCGCCGCTGGTGCTGTGGTCGCTGCGCAGCGGCAGCCCGAACCGGCCGATCTTCGAGCAGGCCTCGCACTTTGCGATCAATGTGCTGGGCCAAGGGCAGATGGAGCTTTCGCGCCGCTTTGCCACGCCGCACGCGGACCGGTTTGCCGAAGGCCTCTGGCACGACGGCCCCGGCGGCGTGCCGCTGCTGGAAGGCGCGCTGGCAAACTTTTCCTGCCAGCTGCACAGCGCACAGGAAGCCGGTGACCATGTGCTGTTCATTGGCAGGGTGCTGGCGCTGCAGCATCATGCTGGCGCGCCGCTGGTGTTCCAGTCGGGTCACTACCGGGCGGTGGGCGAGCCGCTGTAGCCAGGGCGTGATCCGGCGCTGGCCTTGATGCAGCGCAAGCCGTGAGTGCGGGCTTTGCCATCGAATGCTGGCAGACCCGCGACGGGACTTGAAAACAGGGCGTCTTTGCCCCATGTCCGTACGCAATTGGAGGTCATTCCCATGCGTCTCGACAAACTCACCACTGCATTCCAACAGGCGCTCGCCGAGGCCCAGAGCCTGGCCGTGGCGCGCGACAACCCCTACATCGAGCCAGCCCACGTGCTGGCCGCCATGCTCGCCCAGCCCGATGGCCCCAAGGCCTTGCTGGACCGGGCCGGCGCCAACACCGCGGCGCTGCGCACCGCAATGGAAACGGCGATCAACGGCCTGCCCAGCGTGCAGGGCCGTGACCAGCAGGTCCAGGCCGGCCGCGAGCTGGTGCAACTGCTGCAGCAGGCCGACAAGGAGGCCATGCAGCGCGGCGACCAGTTCATCGCCAATGAAATGTTCCTGCTGGCGCTGGCCGATGCGAAGAACGACATCGGCGGCATCGTGCGCGGCCACGGGCTGACGCGCAAGGCACTCGAAGCCGCGATCACCGCAGTGCGCGGCGGCCAGACGGTCGATTCGGCCGAGGCCGAAGGCCAGCGCGAGGCGCTGAAGAAGTACACGCTGGACCTCACCGAACGCGCCCGCCAGGGCAAGCTGGACCCGGTGATCGGCCGTGACGACGAGATCCGCCGCGCGATCCAGGTGCTGCAGCGCCGCAGCAAGAACAACCCGGTGCTGATCGGCGAACCCGGCGTGGGCAAGACGGCCATCGTCGAAGGCCTGGCGCAGCGCATCGTCAACGGCGAAGTGCCCGAGACCCTGAAGAACAAGCGTGTGCTGGTGCTGGACATGGCCGGCCTGCTGGCCGGTGCCAAGTACCGCGGCGAGTTCGAGGAACGGCTGAAGGCGGTGCTGAAGGAAGTCTCGCAGGACGAAGGCCGCATCATCCTGTTCATCGACGAGCTGCACACCATGGTGGGCGCCGGCAAGGCTGAAGGCGCGATGGACGCCGGCAACATGCTCAAACCCGCGCTGGCGCGCGGTGAATTGCATTGCATTGGCGCCACCACGCTGGACGAATACCGCAAGTACGTCGAGAAGGACGCTGCGCTGGAGCGCCGTTTCCAGAAAGTGCTGGTGGGCGAGCCCACCGTGGAGGCGACCATCGCCATCCTGCGCGGCCTGCAGGAGAAGTACGAGGTGCACCATGGCGTGGAGATCACCGACCCGGCCATCGTCGCCGCGGCCGAGCTCAGCCACCGCTACATCACCGACCGTTTCCTGCCCGACAAGGCCATCGACCTGATCGACGAGGCTGCGGCCAAGATCAAGATCGAGATCGACTCCAAGCCCGAGGTCATGGACCGGCTGGACCGCCGCATGATCCAGCTGAAGATCGAGCGCGAGGCGATGAAGAAGGAGCACGACGAGGGCTCGCAGAAGCGCCTGGCGCTGATCGAGGAAGAGCTGCTGAAGCTGCAGCGCGAGTACAACGACCTCGAAGAGATCTGGACCGCGGAGAAGGCTGCTGCGCAAGGCTCGGCCCACCTGAAGGAAGAGATCGACCGCATCAAGTTCCAGATCGAGGAATTGAAGCGCAAGGGTGACTTCAACAAGGTGGCCGAGCTGCAGTACGGCAAGCTGCCGGAGCTGGAGAAGAAGCACAAGGAAGCGCAGGCCACAGAGACCGGCAAGGCGCAGGGTGCGAAGGACGGCAGCGGCCGGCCACAGTTGCTGCGCACCATGGTTGGCGCCGAAGAGATCGCCGAAGTGGTGGCACGCGCCACCGGCATCCCGGTTGCCAAGCTGATGCAGGGCGAGCGCGACAAGCTGCTGCAGATGGAAACCAAGCTGCACGAGCGCGTGGTCGGCCAGGACGAGGCCATCGTCGCGGTGGCGGATGCCATCCGCCGTTCGCGTGCCGGCCTGTCCGACCCGAACCGGCCGCTGGGCAGCTTCCTGTTCCTGGGGCCCACCGGCGTGGGCAAGACCGAGCTGTGCAAGGCGCTGGCCGGCTTCCTGTTCGACAGCGAGGACCACATGGTGCGCATCGACATGAGCGAGTTCATGGAGAAGCACTCGGTGAGCCGGTTGATCGGCGCGCCGCCGGGCTATGTGGGCTACGAGGAAGGTGGCACGCTGACCGAGGCCGTGCGGCGCAAGCCTTACAGCGTGCTGCTGCTCGACGAAGTGGAGAAGGCCCACCCGGACGTGTTCAACGTGCTGCTGCAGGTGCTGGACGATGGCCGGCTGACCGACGGCCAGGGTCGCACCGTGGACTTCAAGAACACCGTCATCGTGATGACCAGCAACCTTGGCTCGCACATGATCATGCAGATGCAGGGTCAGGACCCGGAACTGATCCGCGAGGCGGTGTGGGGCGAGGTCAAGGCGCACTTCCGGCCGGAGTTCCTCAACCGCATCGACGAGACCGTGGTCTTCCATGCGCTGGACGAGAAGAACATCGCCGCCATTGCCAAGATCCAGCTGCAAGGCCTGGATGCACGGCTGGCCAAGATGGACATGAAGCTGGAAGTCTCGGAAGCGGCGCTGGCGGAGATTGCCAAGGTCGGCTTCGACCCCGTCTTTGGCGCCCGGCCGCTGAAGCGCGCGATCCAGCAGCGCATCGAGAACCCGGTCGCCAAGCTGATCCTGCAAGGCCGCTTCGGCCCGAAGGATGTGGTGCCGGTGGACGTGGAAGACGGCCAGTTCAACTTCGGCCGCGTGGTGCACTGAGCGCTCCGCGCTTGCGCTGAATCAGCCAGCGGCCCTGCTGCCGGCTGCGACAAGCGTGCGTCCCTAGAATGGGCGCACGCTTTTTTCATGGGCGAAGCCTGAAGCCCGCCCTTTGCTGCACACACCATGTCCCAAGCTTCTGCGGCTGCGGCCGGCATTTCGCCTTTTCCTGTCAACGGCGAGCTGCCGGTGGTCATCGTCGGGGCCGGCCTGGCCGGGCTCACGGTGGCACTGCACCTGGCCGAGCAAGGCCAGCCCGTTGTGGTGCTGGCCAAGCGTGACCTGGGCGAGGGCGCCACGGCCTGGGCCCAGGGCGGCATCGTCGGCGTGCTCGGTTCGGACGACAGCGTCGAGTCCCATGTGCGCGACACGCAGGACGCCGGCGCCGGCCTGGTCGCCGAAGACACCGCGCGTTTCATTGCCGAGCACAGCGCCCGCGCCGTGGGCTGGCTGGTGGAGCAGGGCGTGCCGTTTTCGCCGGACCCGGACGGCCCGCTGGGCCTGCACCTGACGCGTGAAGGCGGCCACGCGGTGCGCCGCATCGCCCACGCGGCAGACGCCACCGGCAAGGCCATCCACGAATCGCTGCTGGGCCGTGCCCGCGCGCATCCGCTGGTGGACCTGCGCGCGCGCTGGATGGCGGTCGACCTGATCACCAACCGCCACCTGAAGCAGTCCGAAGGCAGCGCGCCGCGTTGCCACGGCATCTACGCGCTGGACATTGACACCCAGCGGGTCGAGACGCTTCCGGCCCGTGCCGTGGTGCTGGCCACCGGCGGTGTCGGCAAGGTCTATCGCTATACCAGCAACCCAGACACCGCCACCGGCGACGGCATCGCGATGGCCTGGCGCGCTGGCTGCCGTGCCGCCAACATGGAGTTCATCCAGTTCCACCCGACCTGCCTCTACCACCCGCAGGAGCGCAGCTTCCTGATCACCGAGGCCATGCGCGGTGAAGGTGCGGTGCTGCGGCTGCCGGGCGTGCCGTCGGAAGAATCACCCTGGGGCGCACGCTTCATGGCGGCGCACGACGAGCGGCTGGAACTCGCGCCGCGCGACATCGTCGCCCGCGCGATCGACTTCGAGATGAAGAAACACGGCGTGGACCACGTCTGGCTGGACGCGACCCACCTCGGCGAGGCCTTCCTGAAGGAACACTTCCCCAACATCCACGCCCGCTGCCTGACGCTGGGCATCGACATCGCCAAGCAGCCCATCCCCGTGGTGCCCGCCGCGCACTACACCTGCGGCGGCGTGGTGACCGATCTGTCCGGCCGGGCCGACGTGCCGGGCCTGTTCGCCGTCGGCGAAGCCACCTACACCGGCCTGCACGGCGCCAACCGCCTGGCCAGCAACTCGCTGCTCGAATGCGTGGTCATCGGCCAGACCTGCGCCAGGGCCATACTGGAGGACGCAGTGCCGAAAGTACCCAAGCTGCCCGCCTGGGACGAGAGTCTGGTCGAAAACGCCGACGAGCAAGTCGTCATCTCCCACAACTGGGACGAACTGCGCCTGTTGATGTGGAACTACGTCGGCATCGTCCGCACCACCAAGCGGCTGGAGCGGGCACTGCACCGCATCAAGCTGCTGAAGGACGAGATCGAGGACTACTACGCCAACTTCCGCGTCAACCGCGATCTTCTGGAACTGCGCAACCTCGTCGTCTGCGCCGAACTCATCGTGCGCTCAGCGCTGATGCGCCACGAAAGCCGCGGCTTGCACTACAGCCGCGATTTCCCGGCGACGCTCCCGGTGAGTTTTCCGACGGTGCTGACGAGGAAGGCGAAGAGCCGGTCCTGAGGGGTCAGCGCCGCGCTCGCATGGCGTTGCGGGCCTGCACGAAACCATAGGCGAACTCCACGGCTTCCATCACCGCGCGCTCGGATTCCGTCCGCTCGTGCTCGGTCTGGAAGAACGCCAGGTCCACGTCGTGGCGGATGTAGCGCGGGGGCAGGCGGTTCAAGGCGACGCAGGCGATGTCGGCGAGCACGTCGTCGTTGTCCTGCAGGTGGGGGAAGTGTTGGGACTGTTCCCGCACCGTCGAGAACACGGCTTTTTCGTAGAAGTTGTGGATCGACGCGATGTCCATGACCAGTGCGCCGGCGGCATGGCCGGGCGAGCAGACTGCAATGCGCCCAGTGTGCCGCCGGGTTCGCACCGGTGGAGGGGGGCTCCGCTGTACCAGATGCCGGATTGACGCAGCATTTCACGGCCACGCCCCAGTCGCGCCCCTATAGTGCGCGCATCCGGCCAGTGCCCTGCCTGGCCTTCTTCCTCATGGCTTCGCCACAGCGTTTCACGGAGACCCGATGCCCGCGCCGATCGAGTTCTATTTCGACTTTTCCTCGCCTTACGGCTACCTCGCGTCCGAGTTGATCGATGCGATTGCCGAGCGTCACGGCCGCAATGCGATCTGGCATGCCATCGTGCTGGACGCGACCTACCAGTCGCAGGACCGCATCCGCATCCCCACGCACATGATGCGCAGCGAGTACGTGATGCGCGACGTGGAGCGCTCGGCCGGCTACTACGGCCTGCCGTACAAGGCGCCGGCGCACCCCAGCCTGCATACCGAGCTTGCAGCCCGTGTGTTCCAGTGGCTGGGCGACCGCCAGCCGCAGCAGGCACGCGACTTCGCGCACGGCGTGTTCCGCGCGCTGTTCACCGAGGACCGCAACATCGCCGATGCCGCGGTGCTGCAGGAATTGGCCACCAAGGCCGGCATGTCCGAGGCGGACTTCCACACGGTGCAGACCGACGGTACGACCAAGACGCGCCTGAAGGCCGAGATCGACGTGGCCCAGGCCCGCGGCGTTTTCGGCTCGCCGTTCTTCATCGTCGAAGGTGAGCGCTTCTGGGGTGTGGACCGCTTGCCGCAACTGGAGCGGTGGTTGGAAAAAGGGCCGTATTGACGACCACCCCTACGCGATTCGCGCGCCCCTCCAGGGGCACCACCAGCGGACCGGCGGAGCCGGATCCGCGGCGGTTGCTGGGTTGGATCAGGCAGCGAGGGGGCTTGCGCGTTTTGCCTTGGCTTTTGCCACTGCGTCGAGTTGCGGGCCTTGTGCTGGAGCGGCCGATCGGAGCGACGCCACGTCGACAGCGTCCAGGATCTCGATCTGGTGCTCGGCCAACAGACGCTTTCCGACCTGGCTATGGGCCAGCTTGTAGATG
Source organism: Ideonella sp. FW305-24 (assembly GCF_058788035.1). NCBI lineage: Bacteria > Pseudomonadati > Pseudomonadota > Betaproteobacteria > Burkholderiales > Sphaerotilaceae > Ideonella > Ideonella sp. FW305-24. Next base: position 43,293 of record NZ_JBYTAI010000022.1, read on the forward strand.
CGCTGAAGCTTGCGGCCCAACCTGTCTTCCGATGCGGGGTCGCGGGCGAGTTTCATCAACGCGGCCTTGGCCACCTGGATGGCCCAGGTGGCCTGGGTCAGCACATGCGGCCCTTTCTCGTCGAACAGGCCGACGGCGTTTTGAACCCTCGACTCCAGCACATCGAACGGTTCCATCACCTTAATGAACTTGTCCTGGCGCCACTCCACCTGCACGCTGTCCTTGATCACATTGGCCGTGAACTCGCCGGATTTCTTCAGGCCGCTGATGGTGTAGAGCTGGTGCAGGACATCGATGTTCCGCTCCTTGCCTTCGCCCACAGGCAGCCGCAGCTGCGCCACGATGGCGGTGCGGCTGGTCTTTTTTGGCACTTCCACCCGCGCTTTCAACGCCAGCGCCAGGTCATGCGCCAGCGCAAGCTTGCCGAGTGCATCGCCGTCGTTGGAGACCATGGCGCCTTCGGAACGGATCTTGAACCGGTCCATCCAGAAGGCCAGTGCCTGCCCACCGACAAGGACCAGCTCGGTCCCCATGCTGGACAGGAAAAGGTCGATGGTTGCCTGATCGAGTGGTGCCTCGTCCGGCGGAAGCTGCGGATCGGTGCCCACCCTGGGGGAGTCAGTAGGGCGAGTCGATGAGGCGCAGGTTCCTGGCTTTGCCGCCAGCGAACCAACTCAGTTGATCACCTGACAGCCGACCTGATCGGACGTTCTCCAGGTCGAGTGCCTGCCTGGATCGTTTGAACGCCCACAGTGCTGCGTCGCCAGCCTCCGCTTTTCCCTGTTTTGCCATGCCGGCCTGCAGCAGTTCGCTCAACTGTGCCACGGACATGCCAGACGCCTCTAACGCAGCACCGATGCGCGCCCAATGTTCGACCTGCTGTGCGGCAGAGCGCGACATCAGTGTGCCTTGTTCCTGAGCGGTACGGAAAAGCTCGGCGCCGATGCGGATGGAGTTGGAGTTCATCGTCAGATCCGTGGCAGTTTGTGGCATTCTGCCACCGAGGGATGCCGGCATCCAGCAGCCGAATAGGGCCAAGCGCCAACGAAAAAGGGGCCACGAAGGCCCCCGTCATGTAGCGCACCGCAGGCTTCTCAGCCTCCCAAGCTCCCCAATACCCGCATCGAATAGTCCGTCGCCTGCACGTCCTTGGTCAGCTTGCCGATGGAGATGCGGTCGACGCCGGTGGTGGCGATGTCGCGCAGGCCTTCGAGGGTGATGCCGCCGGAGGCTTCGAGCAGGGCGCGGCCGGCGGTGAGGGCCACGGCTTCGCGCATCTGGCTGGGGGTGAAGTTGTCCAGCAGCACGCTGGTGGCGCCGGCGGCCAGGGCTTCAGCCAGCTGGGCCAGGGTTTCGACCTCGATCTGGATGTCCACGCCGGCGTTCAGGGCCTTGGCGTTGGCCAGCACCGGCGCGATGCCGCCGGCTGCGGCGATGTGGTTTTCCTTGATCAGGATGCCGTGCCACAGCGCCAGGCGCTGGTTGGCGCCGCCCCCCACGCGCACCGCGTATTTCTGCGCCTGGCGCAGGCCTGGCAGGGTCTTGCGGGTGTCCAGCACCACGCAGCCGCGCGGGTTCGGCGAGGCGCCTTCGATGGCGTCGGCATGCCGGCGCGTGGTGGTGGCCACGGCCGAGAGTAGCTGCAGGAAGTTCAGGGCAGGGCGCTCGGCGGACAGCAGCGCGCGTGCGTCGGCTGCGATATCGACGACCGGCGTGTTGGCCACCATGCGCGCGCCTTCGGCGTAGTGCCAGTGCAGCGTGGCCTGCGGGTCCAGCGCTGCGAAACAGGCGTCGAACCAGTCGCGGCCGCAGAGCACGGCTTCTTCGCGCACGGTGACACGCGCTTCGACGCGGCGGCCTGCGGGCACGAGCAGGCTGGTCCAGTCGTTGGTGCCAATGTCTTCGAACAAGGCATCGCGCACATTGCGGGCGCGGGCCTCGTCCAAGGTCTCGTTATGGTCGAAAGTCATGTGTGCCCCTCGCTCGGCGAGTACGCCGCCCGATCCCCCGAGGGGATTGCGGGCCGGCTTGGGAGCGGCCCGGCGCTCGGCCCGCCCCTCGTGGTTGAAGTGATGTGCCTCAGGCGGCGCCGATGCCTTTGACAAGCCCCTGCACCTTGGGCGCGAGGGCGGAGGGGTTGGCCGCGACGAAGTCCAGCATGCGGTCGATGCAGCGCTTGGCTTGCAGGCCCAGCGCCGGTTCGACGTGGATTTCGCCCTGGCCTTGTTCCAGGCAGGCGATCACGCCGTCCAGCCCGTTCATCGCCATCCACGGGCAGTGCGCGCAGCTCTTGCAGGTGGCGGAGTTGCCGGCGGTGGGGGCTTCGATCAGCGTCTTGCCGGGCGCCAGCTGGCGCATGCGGTGCATGATCAGGTTGTCGGTCGCGACGATGTATTCGCTGGCCTTGCCGTTGATCACCGCGCTCAGCATCTGCGAGGTCGAGCCGATCACGTCGGCCAGCTTGACCACGGCTTCGGGCGACTCGGGGTGCACCAGCACCATCGCATCCGGGTGCTCGGCCTTCAGCAGTTCCAGCTCGGTGGCGCGGAACTCGTCGTGCACGATGCAGGCGCCGTTCCACAGCAGCATGTCGGCGCCGGTTTCGTTCTGGATGTAGCGGCCCAGGTGGCGGTCTGGCGCCCAGATGATCTTCTGGCCCTGGTCCTTCAGGTGCTTGACGATGGCCAAAGCGCAGGAGCTGGTGACCATCCAGTCGGCCCTGGCCTTCACGGCGGCGCTGGTGTTGGCGTAGACGACGACTTGCCGGTCCGGGTGCGCGTCGCAAAAGGCGGCGAAATCGTCTGGTGGGCAGCCGAGGTCCAGCGAGCAGGTGGCGTCCAGGTCGGGCATCAGCACGCGTTTGCCGGGCGACAGGATCTTGGCCGATTCGCCCATGAAGCGCACACCGGCGACGACCAGGGTCTGGCTCGCATGGTCACGGCCGAAGCGGGCCATTTCCAACGAGTCGGCCACGCAGCCACCGGTTTCGAGCGCCAGGTCCTGCAGGTCGCCGTCCACGTAGTAGTGGGCGACCAGGACCGCGTTGTGCGCTTTCAGCAGTGCGGCGGCGTGGGCCTTGCGCTCGGCGCGCTGTGACGCCGTCAGCGGCGGCGGCACCTTGGCCCAGGCGTGCATGGTGCAGCTGTCACCCTTGGCGTCTTGCCGGGTGTAGTCGAAGAGTACTTCGTTCATTTTTGCATTTTAGTACGTGGCTTTGCCGGCAAGGCATGTGGGGACATGCAGCTTTGCCCAGCGCTGCTCGTGGCTATGCGAAGGCGAAGAATTGGCTTGGGGGCATGCCGACGGCGCGTTTGACCATGGCCGTAAAGGCACTCGGGCTGGCATAACCCAGCTCGGCGGCGATGAGTCGCATCGGATGCTTGCGCGCTGCCAGCGAAAGCGCGTGGCCCAGCAGCAACTGCTGGCGCCATTGCGAATAGCTGCTGCCGAGCTGATCCTTGAACAGCCGGGCCAGCGTGCGTGGGCTGATGGCGGCTTGCCTGGCCCAGCCTTCGAGGTCGGCATGGCGCATCGGCTCGGCCAGCATGGCTTCGCAGAGCTGGCGCAAACGCTTGTCCTGCGGCAACGGCAGGCCCAGCGGCACGGCGGGTGCGCGGCGCAGTTCGTCCAGCAGCAGTGTGGCAATGGCGTGTTCGCGTGCCACGTCGTCTGGCGGGCGCGGCGGCGGTTCGCCTGGACGCAACGGGTCCGCTTCCACCGCCAGTTGCAGCACCAACTCGCGTAGCAGCGGCGTGACTTCCAGCACCCGGCAGCCGTGCCAGGGTGAGTCAACGGCGCTTCTGTGCAACCGGGCAATGGCGCTCGGGTCCATGTAGACGGTGCGCAGGTCGGCCTGCTGCACGGCAGTCACGCTGTGAACCGTGCCCGGCGGAATCCACACCGCGCGCGAAGGCGGCAGCAAATAGGTGCTGTCGCTGGCATGCCCACGTGCGCCGATGCGCACCGCGCCGTCGACCGAAAACACCAGCTGGCCCCAGGTGTGCGAATGCGGCTGGATGTCCATGTGATGCGCCATGCGGCGCGCCTTGGCGCGCAGCGGGCGCTCGGAGCTGGGCGCGTAGCGGCGCGGGTCCAGCGGCGGCACGCTGGCGCGAACGGGCGGGGCAGCCTGGTTTGGCATGAATTCGACAGATGTTGGCGAACTATCGTAACCCTGACGCCAGCACCCTGCCTACAGTGCCGCCATGACGACGACCACGACGAACCCCCGCCTGCCGCTGTCGGCCGAAGAGACGGCCAGACGCAGCGCCGACGTGCGCACCATCAGCCTGATCGGCCTGGCGCACGGCACTTCGCACTTCTTCCACCTGCTGCTGCCACCGCTGTTCCCGCATTTCATCCGCGAGTTCGGCCTGAGCTATTCGGAAGTCGGCCTGCTGGTGACGGTGTTCTTCGTCATCTCCGGCGTCGGCCAGGCGCTGTCGGGCTTTCTGGTGGACCGCACCGGCGCGCGGCCCATCCTGTTCGCGGCCATCGGCTGTTTTTTCCTGGCCTCGGTGCTGGCCGGATTTGCCGGCGGCTTTGGCGGGCTGATGGCCGCTGCGGCGCTGGCCGGCCTGGGCAACGCGCCGTTCCATCCGGTCGACTTCACGATCCTGAACAAGCGCGTTTCGTCGGCGCGCCTGGGCCATGCGTTCTCGGTGCACGGCATCAGCGGCAACCTGGGCTGGGCGGTGTCGCCGGTGTTCCTGATCGGCCTGACGGAGGCCTTCGGCTCGGTGCGTGCGGCCTATGCCGGCACGGCGTTGCTGGCGCTGGCCGTCATGGCCATCCTGTACCTCAATCGCGATGCGCTGGATGACCGCCAAGGGAGCTGGGGCCATGAGAAGGCTGGTGCTGCAGCGGCACCGGTCGAGCATCCGATGGCCTTCCTGAAGCTGCCTTCGGTGTGGCTGTGCTTCTCGTTCTTTTTCTTCACGACCGCGGCGCTGGCAGCGATCCAGAGCTTCGCCAGCCCGGCGCTGTCCACGCTGTACGGGCTGCCGCTGGGTGCCACGGCTTTTGTCGTCACCGGCTACATGCTGTGCGGCGCGGCCGGCATGGTGCTGGGCGGCTTCCTGGTCAACCGCTCGGAGCGGCTGGAGCGGCAGATCAGCCTGGCGATGAGCGGCGCGGCCGTGTTGTTGCTGCTGGCCGGCATTGGCTGGCTGCCACCGGTGGCCGCGGCCTGCGCGGCGGCGTTTGCAGGTTTTGGCACCGGCATTGCCGGCCCGTCACGCGACATGCTGATCAAGCGCGCCTCGCCGCCCGGCGCCACCGGTCGCGTCTACGGCACCGTGTATTCAGGCCTGGACACCGGCTTTGCGGTGGCCGCCCCCATCTTCGGCGCGCTGATGGACGGCGGCCACCCTCGCGGCATCTTCTTCGGTGCGGCCATTGCGCTGATGCTGGGCGTGGGCGCGGCCGGGCTGGTCGGCGTCACCCGGCGGCGCTGAGGCTCAGTTCACCGGGTGCAGCGGCCGGCCGTCGCGGGTGAAGCTGGCGACATTGGCCAGCGTGGTCTCGGCAATCGCCGTCAAGGCCTCGTGGGTGAAAAAGCCCTGGTGGCCGGTGATCAGCACGTTCGGGAAGGTCAGCAGCCGGGCGAACACATCGTCCTGCAGCGGCTGGTCTGACAGGTCTTCGAAGAACAGGTCCGCCTCTTCTTCGTAGACGTCCAGCCCCAGCGCGCCGATCTGGCCGGTCTTCAGCGCGTCGATCACCGCGGGGGTGTCGACAAGCGCGCCACGGCTGGTGTTGATGAGCATCACGCCCGGCCGCATCGCGGCAATGCTGCCGGCGTTGACCCAGTGGCGGGTGTCGGGCGTCAAGGGGCAGTGCAGCGTGATGAGGTCGGAGCGCGCGAGCAGCGTGGCGCGGTCTGCCTCCTCGGCGCCCAGCGCCAGGCATTCCGGGCTGGGCAGCGGGTCGTGCGTCAGCACCCGGCAGCCGAAGCCGCGCAGGATGCGCACCACGTTCACGCCGATTCGGCCGGTGCCGACCACGCCGACCGTCTTGCCGTGCAGGTCGAAGCCCATCAGCCCGTCGAGCATGAAGTTGCCTTCGCGCACCCGGTTGTAGGCGCGATGCAGGCGGCGGTTGAGCGCCAGCAGCAGCGCCAGCGTGTGTTCGGCCACGGCGTGCGGCGAATAGGCCGGCACGCGGCCAACGCTCAGGCCCAGTACCTTCGCTGCGGCCAGGTCCACATTGTTGAAGCCGGCGCAGCGCAATGCCACCAGGCGCACCTTGAGTGTTGCCAGGCGCTGCAGCACGGTGGCGTCCAGCTTGTCGTTGACAAAGACACACACGGCGTCTGCGCCATCGGCCAGCACGGCCGTGGCCGCCTCCAACCGCGGTTCCAAGTAGGTCAGCGTGAACCCGTGGCTGGCATTGGCCTGGTCCAGAAACCTGCGGTCGTAGGCGCGGCTGCTGAAAACGGTGATGTGCATCTGGCGCCCCCGTGCTCATGGAAGAGCCATCATGCGCCGTCAATTCATGCTGTGGATCATCTCGCGCACGCGGGGGTAGATCTGCTGCTGCCAGCGCTTGCCGCTGAACACGCCGTAGTGGCCCACGCCGAGCTGCACGTGGTGCTGCTTCATGTAAGGCTTGATGCCGGTGCAGAGGTCGTGTGCGGCAACGGTCTGGCCGATGGCGCAGATGTCGTCGCGCTCGCCTTCGACCGTGAAGAGCGCGGTTCGGCGGATGGCGGCGGGCTCCACCTTCTGGCCCTTGACCACCATCTCGCCCCTGGCCAGGTCGTAGGTCTGGAACACGCGCTCGACGGTCTCCAGGTAGAACTCGGCCGGCAGGTCGTTGACAGCGAAGTATTCCTCGTAGAAGGCCTGGGTGTGCGTGGCGCGGGGCAGGTCGCCGGCCAGCAGGTTCTTGTACAGGTCGATGAAGGCCTGGCGATGCCGGTCCGGGTTCATGCTCATGAAGGCGGTCAGCTGCACGAAGCCAGGGTAGACCTTGCGCATTGCACCCGGGTAGCGCCACGGCACGCGGGCGATCAGGTTCTTCTCGAACCACTCGATGGGCTTGCTGATCGCCAGCTCGTTGACACCGGTCGGGTTGATGCGGCAGTCCACAGGGCCGGCCATCAGCGTGAGGCTGCGCGGCTGGGCAATGTGCTCGCGCTGGGCCATCAAGGCCACGGCGGCCAGCGCCGGCACGCAGGGCTGGCAAACGGCCAGCACGTGCGCACCCGGGCCCAGCGTGGCGACGAACTCGATCACCTGCTCGACATAGTCGTCCAGCCCAAAAGCGCCTTCGGACAGCGGCACATGGCGTGCGTTGTGCCAATCGGTGATGAACACGTCGTGGTCGGCCAGCAGCGTGCGCACGGTGTCGGCCAGCAGCGTGGCGAAGTGGCCTGAGAGCGGTGCAACGACCAGCACGCGCGGCAGCTCGCTGCCGTTGCTGCCCAGGTCCGCGCGGCGGAAGTGCAGCAGGCTGCCGAACGGGCGCTTCAGCACCACCTCTTCGGTCACCGCCACCGGCTGCTCATGGCCGGGCGCACCCACCATGACCTTGGCGATGTCGAAGCCCGGCCGGTGGTGGGTCAGCCTGAGCCGGGCAAACACATCGAGGCTGGCCGCCAGCGGCTTGGTCAGCATCTCGGACCAGGGGTTCTGGAAGTGCGGCTGATTCAACCAGGACGTGGCCGCGCGAGCGGCCGTCTGCAGCGGCGCCAGGCAGTCGGTCTGCGCTTGGTAGGCGGAATACATCATGGTGTTGTGGGGCCGCGGTGAGAGGCCACTGGAAGCGAGCAAGGCAGAGGCAGCTCCGAGGCAAGGAACGGGCCACTCGCCTGTCGCCTGCGTGACAGTGTTGCGGGCGCCAAGCGGGTGTTTGCGAGGTGGGGCGGGCACAACGCTTGCGAGAACCTGTGCACACAACAGGAGCTGCATTCATGCCCAATGCCCCGGTGACGACCACGCTGACGCTCAGCAGCAAGAACTACTCGTCCTGGTCGCTGCGCGGCTGGCTGCTTGCGCGTTTCGCCGGCCTACCGTTCGAGGAAGTGCTGCTGTCGCCGGATGACCCGGGCGCCAAGGCCGAGATGCTGCTGCTGGCGCCGTCCATCCTCGTGCCCTGCCTGCGGCATCAGGGCGTGCAGGTGTGGGACACGCTGGCCATTGCCGAATACCTCAACGAGGTCAAGCCCAAGGCCGGGTTGCTGCCGGCAGACCGCGCGGCGCGGGCGCACTGCCGCGCGATCTGCGGCGAGATGCATTCGGGCTTCACCTCGTTGCGCTCGGCGCTGCCGATGAACCTGAAAGGTCACTTCAAGGGCTACAAGGTGTGGAGCCGCGCCCAGGCGGACATCGACCATGTGCTGGCCATCTGGCAGGACTGCCTGAGCCGCTACGGCGGCCCGTTCCTGTTTGGCGAGCAGCCCTGCATGGCCGACGCGATGTATGCGCCGGTGGTCACGCGGCTGCGCACTTACGACGTGAAGGTCAAGAACGCCGCCTGCGCCGCGTATTGCGACACCATTGCGAGCCTGCCCGAGATGAAGGAATGGACGGCTGCAGCGCTGCTGGAGCCGGAGGCCATCGACGAGCTGGAAGTGGAATTCTGAAGCTCAGACGCCCCAGCCCTTGGACTCGGGCACATCGCAGACCGGCGGCACGTCGATGGTCGTGAAGTCTGCAGGTCCGACCACTTCCAGGTATTCCATGTCCGGTGAGTAGTCGAACAGGTAGTGGCGCACGCCGGGCCGCTGGTGCACGCAGTCGCCCGCGCTGACCAGGGTTTCCTTGTCCTCGTACATGAAGCGGGCCCAGCCGCGCAACATGAGCACGATGTGGAACTCCGCCTCATGTCGGTGCCAGCCGGTGCCCTTTTCCGGGGCGTTGTGGGCAATGACCAGTTGCGCAATGACCTTGCCGCGGGTGGCTTCTGCAATGCCGAGGTCGCGGTAAAGGAAGAAGTCCCGCAGGCCATCGCCTCGGAAAGCCGTGTCGGGCGGCCTCACGTGTGAGAAGGCGGTGGCTGGGCTGCTGATCTCGGGCTGATCTGGCATGCGTGGCTCCCACGTAGGCACCGGAAATCCGGTACCTCTGGGCATGCAGGTTTCATTCCCGAGGCACACGGCCTCGGCAAGGTTTGTTACCGGCGCGCACCCACCAGCAGCACCACGCCGGCCAGCACCACGGCCACGGCCGACCACTCGAAGCCGGTCACCGTCTCGCCGCCAATGGCCACGCCCAGCAGCATCGCGATCACCGGGTTCACGAATGTGTAGCTGGACGCCAGCCCGGCAGGCGCCCGGGCCAGCAGCACCATGTAGGCATTGAAGGCGATCAGCGAGCCAAACACCACCAGGTAGGCCCAGGCGGCGATGGCGACAGGCTGCGGTGGCCACTGCGGCTGCTCGCCGGTCAGCAGCGAGAGCAGCAGCAGCACTGCGCCGCCGCAGATCATCTCGCTGGCAAAACCGCTTGCGCCCGGCGCCAGCGGCAGCCTGTGCTGGCTCAGCACGCTGCCGATGGACCAGGTCACACACGCCACCGTGATGGCGATCAGCCCTGCGGTGGACGACTGGAAGCCCGCCCCTTGCGTGAGCATCAGCACACCGACCAGGCCCACCGCGATGCCAGCCAGTTCCAGCTTGCCGGGCCGGATGCCGAACACCAGGTTCACCAGCGCAATCATCATCGGCACCACCGCGATGAAGGCCACCACCAGCCCGGAGCCGACCGAAACCTCGGCCACCGCCGTGCCGCCCATGCCGCCGCCCAGCATCAGCGCGCCGACGATCAAGGCATTGCGCCATTGCCTGGCGCTTGGCAGCGGCGTGCCGCGCCAGCGGGTCCAGGCCAGCAGCACGCCGCCCGCGACCAGGAAGCGCGTGCCCATCTGGAAATACGGCGGGAAGCTTAGCAGCGCGTATTTGATGACCAGGTAGGTCGAGCCCCAGACCAGCCAGGTGGCGGCGAGGCAGGCGAGGATCAGCGGGCTGAAGGTGGCACCGGCCGAGCGGGCAGGGGTGACGGTGGTGGTCGACATGCGCTCATCGTAGCGAGGCCGCGCGCCGCATTCGATGGGAAAGCCAAGGTCTGGTGCCGGGTGGGGTTTGGTTTTCAAGGTGTTTCGCATGCTAGGCTTTGAACACCATGAACGCACCCCTGACCCAGCCCGTCGCCGCCGCACCGCTCGCGCTGGACGCCTACGACACCCGCATCCTGGCCGAACTGCAGGCCGATGCGCGGCTCAGCATGACCGAGCTGGGCCGGCGCGTGCACCTGTCCCAGCCGGCGGTGACCGAGCGTGTGCGCAAGCTGGAAGCCGCCGGCGTGATCACCGGCTACCGCGCCACGGTGGACCTGAAGGCGCTGGGCTATGGCATTCGCGCGGTCATCCGCGTGGGGCGCGCCGAGTACGCGCGGGTGGTCAAGCTGATCCAGCAGACGCCCGAGGTCGTCAATGCCTACAACGTGACTGGCGAGGACAGCTGGGTGCTGGAGATTGCGGTGATCGACGTGGCCCACCTGGACGCGGTGGTGACCCGCTTCTGCATGCTCACCGAAACCAGCACATCCATCATCCTGAATGCCGCCCGCGAGCACCAGACCATGCTGCCAGCCCGCGGCGAGGACGTGAAGCCACCTATTCGCAAGATTCACAACGCCTGAGCCTTTTCCATCTCCCAAAGGACCCGCCATGCCCACTGAGACGCCCTCGTTTTCGACCTGTGACCTGTGCGACGCCGAAAAGGACCCGAGCAATGGCGAGCTGCGTGTGCTGCCGCCGCTGTTCCGCGACTTTGGGGGCCTGACGCGCTTCGCCGGCCCCATCAGCACCGTGCAATGCCTGGAAGACAACTCCCGGGTGCGCGAGGCGGTGATGTCGCCTGGCGAGGGGCGGGTGCTGGTGGTGGACGGCGGCGGCTCGCTGAAGCGCTCGCTGCTGGGCGGCAACCTGGCGCAGGCGGCCGAGAAAAACGGCTGGGCCGGCGTGCTGGTGTTCGGCGCCGTGAGGGACGCGGCCGAGATGCGCGCCTGCCAGGTCGGCATCCGCGCGCTGGGGTTGATTCCGATGCCCACCGAGCGCCGCGACCAGGGCCTGCGCGATGTGCCGGTGCAGATCGCCGGCGAGTGGCTGAGGCCGGGCGAGTGGTTGTATGCCGATGAAGACGGCATCGTCGTGAAACGAAGTGCGGCCTGAAAGCTTGATTTCTGGGCTATACTGATGAGCTTGTCGGGGCGTAGCGCAGCCTGGTAGCGCATCTGGTTTGGGACCAGAGGGTCGCGAGTTCGAATCCCGCCGCCCCGACCATTTCTTCTTCAGCCTTGCATCTTCTTTGCAAGGCTTGCCGGTTCAGCGCGGGATGCGTTGAACCGCTTTCAGGCCCTCAGTTTTCCTGCGATTCAGGCTTCCTTCGCTGGCGGCGTTTCCACGCATTCGCCCGGGAACAGGTCGCGCTTGGTGTTGCCCTCCAGGAACCATACGCAAGCGAGCTTCCTGTCGTCCTGCACATACTCGACGACCATCTTGGGCCCGCCGGCCTTCAGGCGAACCACGTCGCCCGGCTTGAAAGTCTCAGCCATGACATTCCTGTGAAGTTGAGCATCGATGGTAACGGCTGCTTTGGGCTGCTTCGTGCAGCCTCAGCTGCCCGCCTTGTTCGGGTCGCGCCAGGCGCGCTCGAAAGGCAGCCGCCAAGCATGCGGCGCAATCAGCTGGTGGATGGACTTCGGGCCCCAGGAGCCAGGCGGGTAGAGCCGCACCGGCGGCGGCGCTTCCAGCAAATGGGTGGAAACCTGCCACAGCCGCTCGATGCCTTCTGCGGTGTTGAACAGCGTGTGGTCGCCGCGCATCGCGTCCAGGATCAGCCGCTCGTAGGCCTCCAGCACATCGCCCAGCATGCCGGTGTCGTGCATCGCGAACTGCAGGCTCAGCTTGTCCAGTCGCATGCCCGGGCCGGGGCGCTTGCCGTAGAACGACAGCGACATCTTCGACGCGTCGGCCAGGTCGAAAGTCAGGTGGTCCGGGCCCTGCGCGCCCACGCCCGAGCCGGGCGGGAACATGCTCTTGGGCGGTTCGCGAAAGGCGATCGAGATGATGCGCTGGCCCTCGGCCATGCGCTTGCCGGTGCGCAGGAAAAACGGCACGCCGGCCCAGCGCCAGTTGTCGATGAAGCACTTCAGCGCGATGAAGGTCTCGGTCTCGCTGGTCGGGTCCACGCCTTCTTCCTGCCGGTAGCCGGCGTACTGGCCACGCACCACGTGCTCCGGCTGGATGGGCAGCATGCTGCGGAAGACCTTGTTCTTCTCCTCGCTGATGGGCGCAGGCTCCAGCGCGGTGGGCGGCTCCATCGCCATGAAGGCCAGGATCTGGAACAGGTGGGTGACCACCATGTCGCGGTAGGCGCCGGTCTGCTCGTAGAAGCCCGAGCGCTGCCCCAGGCCCAGCGTCTCGGGCACGTCGATCTGAACGTGGTCGATGAAGTTGCGGTTCCAGATCGGCTCGAACAAGCCGTTGGCAAAGCGGAAGGCGAGGATGTTCTGCGCCGGCTCCTTGCCCAGGAAATGGTCGATGCGGAAGATCTGCTCTTCAGCGAAGACCTCGTGCAGCTGGCTGTTCAGCGAGACAGCACTGGCCAGGTCCACGCCAAACGGCTTTTCCATCACGATGCGCGAGCGCTCCACCAGCCCGGCCTGGCCCAGCATGCGCACGGCCGACAGCGCAGCACTCGGCGGCACGCTGAGGTAGTGCAGCCGACGCGACTCCACGCCCATGGCCTCTTCGGCCCGCGCCACCGCGGCCTTCAGCGCGGCTGCACCGTCGGCCAGCGCCACGTAGTCAAGGTTGCCCTCGAAGGCCTGCCAGTCCGCATCGCTCACGCGGCGGCTGCCAAATTCGTCGAGGGCCTTGCGGGCCAGCTGGCGAAAGCCGTCGGCGTCCATGTCGTCGAGCGACACGCCGACGATGCGGCAGCTCGGAATGAAACCGGCATTGCACAGGTGGTACAGCCCCGGCAGCAGCTTGCGCCGCGCCAGGTCGCCGCTCGCGCCAAACAGCACCACCACCTGCCCGAATTGCGGGCCGACACCAGGATGAATCTTGGCCAAGGGCAGGTCTCCGGTCAGCGGGACGGTGTCCCGGGTTGTCGTTCATCCATTGCTCGCAAGTCGCGGGCCGCCGCCCCCCGCCTTAGAATGCGCGGCTTCACACTGCCCGTAGCTCAACTGGATAGAGCAGCTGCCTTCTAAGCAGCAGGTCGGGGGTTCGAGTCCCTCCGGGCAGGCCATCTGCTTTGAGACAGCCTTGCAGCGCTTCGCTACTTGCGCTTGTACTGCGTGGCGCCGAAGAGCATTTCACGTGCCTTGTCGTCAGTGACAGGTTTGCGGTGGTCGGCCAGCACTTCCACGCCGCGCTGCACCGCTGGCCGCTTGGCCACTTCATCGAACCAACCCTTGAGGTGCGGGTAGTCGTTCCAGTCAATGCCCTGGTTCTTCCACGAACGCAGCCAGGGGAAGACGGCGATGTCGGCAATGCTGTATTCATTGCCGCCCAGGTAGCGCGAGTTGGCCAGCCGCTTGTCCATCACGCCGTAGAGCCGCTTGGCCTCGTTGGTGTAGCGGTCCACTGCGTAGGCGATCTTCTCGGGCGCGTAGACGCGGAAATGATGGGCCTGGCCCAGCATCGGGCCCACGCCGCCCATCTGGAACATCAGCCACTCCAGCACCTCGTACTTGGCATGCGTGCTGGCGGGCAGGAAGCGGCCGGTCTTGCCGGCGAGGTAGAGCAGGATGGCGCCGGATTCGAACAGCGAGATCGGCTTGCCGTCCGGGCCATCGGGATCGACCAGTGCGGGGATCTTGTTGTTCGGGCTGAGGGCCAGGAACTTGGGCTGGAACTGGTCGCCGGCGCCGATGTCGACCGGGATTGCTCGGTACTTCAGGCCGCACTCCTCCAGCATGATGTGGACCTTGTGCCCGTTGGGGGTGGGCCACGAATACACTTCAATCATGAGCGCGTCTCCTCGGGCGGTGTCAGCCTGAACGCACTCTAATCCAAAGCATGAGCAGGACGCTTCGGCAATGGCTTCTCGGCGGCGCCTCCGGTGCCGAGAGCGCCGTCAAACAGTGGTGCGCCAGCGAGGGCCTGGTGCTCAAGCTCACGCACGAGCGAGACGGCTTCGTCATCGAGCCGGCCCGCGAAGGCTTGCCGCTGCGCATCGAATGGGGACCATCGCAGCGGCCTTACCTCAGCGGCATGGAGCTGCGCCTGCGCAGCGAGACCGGCATTGCGCCGCATGTCTACGGTGCCTTGATGCCGCAGGCCCTGCTTGAGGCGTTGGAGCGCGCGCTGTTCGAACAGTCCACCGGCACGGTGCAGACCCGTTTCGATGGCGAGATGCCGGAGGAAATGCGCTGGCTGGCGATGGGCGAGCGGCTGGATGCGACGCAGCTCGGGCCGCTGCGCGGCGACTTTGCCGGCGTGGCCAATCAGTCGGCCTGGATGGCCGAGTGGCTGGCCGGACCGACGGGGGACGCACTGCACGGCTGGGCGCAGGCCGAGCTGCAGCGGTTGGCCGCAACGGCTCGCAAGCCGGGCTCGCGCGAGAAGCCGGCGCCGCTGGGCTGGGCCTTGCTGGTGCACCGAGGCCGGCTGGTCTGGCGGCAGTCCCTGGCGGCGCCGGACGTGGCGGCCATCGCGTCGGCGCGGCAGGCGTTCCAGGCGGCGCTGCTGGGCGCGCGCGGGTTTGCGTCGCAGCCCATCTCCAGCCAGATGGGTGCCAGCCAGATCAACGCCAGCCAGCTCGACCTCAGCCAGCAGGACCTGGCGAGCCGGCAAGGTCCCGCCAGCGATCCGCCAGCGGAGGATTGAGCCCAAGGCGGCACGCTGCCGCCGCTGGCCCCATCACATGCGGTATTTGCCCAGCTCGACCTTGGCAATTGCGTTGCGGTGCACTTCGTCGGGGCCGTCGGCAAAGCGCAGCGTGCGGGCGCCTGCGTAGTAGCTGGCCAGCGGGAAGTCCTGCGACATGCCGGCGGCGCCGTACACCTGCATGGCCCAGTCGATGACCTGGCAGGCCATGCTGGGCGCGACGACCTTGATCATCGCGATCTCGGCCTTGGCGGTCTTGTTGCCGGCCACGTCCATCATCCAGGCGGCCTTCAGCGTCAGCAGCCTGGCCTGCTCGATCATGCAGCGGGCCTCGGCAATGCGCTCCTGCGTGACGCCTTGCTGGGCGATCGTCTTGCCAAAGGCCACGCGGCTGCTGGCGCGCTTGCACATCAGTTCCAGCGAACGCTCGGCCAGGCCGATCAGGCGCATGCAATGGTGAATGCGGCCCGGGCCGAGGCGGCCCTGGGCGATCTCGAAGCCGCGGCCTTCGCCCAGCAGGATGCTGCTGGCCGGCACGCGCACGTTCTGGAAGTCGATCTCCATGTGGCCATGCGGCGCGTCGTCATAGCCCATCACGCTCAGCGCGCGCATGACCTTCACACCGGGGGCGTCCATCGGCACCAGCACCATGGACTGCTGCGAATGGCGCGGTGCGTCGGGGTCGGTCTTGCCCATGAAGATCAGCACCTTGCAGCGCGGATCACCTGCGCCGCTGGTCCACCACTTGCGGCCGTTGATGATGTACTCGTCCCCCTGGCGCTCGATGCGGGCTTCGATGTTGGTCGCGTCCGACGAGGCCACCGCCGGCTCGGTCATCGCGAAGCCGGAGCGGATCTCGCCGGCCAGCAGCGGCTTGAGCCAGCGTTCCTTGTGCTCGGCGCTGCCGTAGCGCACCAGCACTTCCATGTTGCCGGTGTCGGGCGCCGAGCAGTTGAAGACTTCGCTGGCCCAGGGCACGCGGCCCATGATCTCGGCCAGCGGCGCGTATTCCTGGTTCAGCAGGCCGGCGCCCAGTTCGCTCTCGGGCAGGAACAGGTTCCACAGCCCGGCGGCGCGCGCCTTGGGTTTGAGTTCCTCGATGACGGGCAACGGCGTCCAGCGCTTGCCTGCCTGCGTGTTGGCCTCCAGCTCGGTCCCGTAGCGGGCTTCGTTGGGGTAGACGTGCTGGTCCATGAACGTCGAGACGGCGTCCCTCAGCTCCTGGGTGCGCGGGGAATAGGCGAAGTCCATGCGGTCTCCTTTGATGGCGCCGATGGCGCTTTTGCGATGCGAGAAAACTGAAAGGGAAGGCGATTGCGGCCGAGGCCGGATCAGGCCTTGGCGGCGAAGCCCCAGGCCAGCGCGGCAAGTTGGGGCGCAGCCGCGCCGTTGGCCCGCGCCTGCTCGCTGGCGGCGGTGCCCATCTCGACCCGCTTGGCAATGCCTTGCACGATGGCCGCCAGGCGGAACAGGTTGTAGGCCAGGTAGAAGTTCCAGTCCCGCACGACGGCTTCGGGGTCCGCGCGGCCGGTGCGCTCGCAGTAGCGGCGCACGTACTCGCGCTCGGACGGGATGCCCAAAGCGGCATGGTCCAGCCCGGCAATGCCGCGGAAGGTGCCGGGTGGGATGTGCCAGGCCATGCAGTGGTAGCTGAAATCGGCCAGCGGGTGGCCGATGGTGGACAGCTCCCAGTCCAGCACCGCCTTCACGCGCGGCTCGGCGGCGTCGAAGATCAGGTTGTCGAGCCGGAAGTCGCCGTGCACGATGGTCACTTCCGCCGCGGCGCGCGCACTGTCCGGGATGTTGGCCGGCAGCCATTCGAGCAGGCGGTTCATCGCCGGAATGTCCTGCGTGACCGAGGCCTGGTACTGCCTGCTCCAGCGGCCGATCTGGCGCTCGAAGTAGTTGCCCGGCTTGCCGTAATCCGCCAGGCCGACGGCGCCCACGTCCACGCTGTGCAGCGCGGCGATCACGCGGTTCATCTCGTCATAGACCGCGCCGCGCTGCTCGGGAGAAAGCTCGGGCAGGGACTGGTCCCACATCACGCGACCGGCCACGCACGCCATCACGTAGAACGCACGGCCGATCACCGCTTCGTCCTCGCACAACAGGTGCATCTCGGCGACCGGCACCGCGCTGCCGTGCAGCGCCTTCATCACGCGGAACTCGCGCTCGATGGCATGCGCCTGCGGCAGCAGCTTGACGGCCGGGCCCGGCTTGGAGCGCATCACATACGCGCGCTGCGGCGTGATGAGCTTGTAGGTCGGGTTGGACTGGCCGCCCTTGAACTGCTCGACCGTCAGCGGCCCGGCAAAGCCCGGCAGGTGCTGCGCCAGGTGCGCTTCGAGCGCGCCGATGTCGAATTGGTGGCTGGCCGCGACGGGCTTGGTGCCGATGTTGTGTTGGAGGTCCATGCGTTGTTCATCCCTGCGCCGCAGGGCGAACCCAGCGGATGCTCAGCGTTGCGCTGCGGCCAGCAGCTTGTCCCTGTGCAGCACGACCAGGCGCGTGGGTTCCACCCGCAGCACGCCTTCGCGTTCCAGTTCCTTCAGTTCCTGGTTGACCCGCTGGCGCGACGCGCCTAGCAGTTGCGCCAGGTCTTCCTGCGCCAGCTGCAGCCCGATGCGGATCTCCTCGCCCTGCGCGATGCCGTAGCTGTTGGCCAGCAGCAGCAACTGCTTGGCCAGGCGTGCGGAGAGCGGCCGGGTGTTGAGGTCCTCGAACAGGTTGAACATCAGCCGCAGGCGGCGGCAGTTCAGGCGCAGCAGCGCCTCGTACAACTCCGTGTGCTGCGACAACAGCTCCTTGAAATCCGCCTTGGTGACACCGACCAGTGTGGTCGCGCCGTGGACCGTGGCATCGTGGGTGCGCGGCAGGCCATCGAACAACGCGATGTCGCCAAACCAGGTGCCTGGCTCGACGTAGGTCAAAGAGACCTGCTTGCCAGACAGCGACACCGTGCTGACCCGCACTGCACCCTTGGCCACCCCAACCCAATCTTCGGCCGGCCCGCCGCGCGCGGCGAGCGGTGTGCCGTCCTGTAATCGCCGCACAAAGGCTCGCGCCATGATGGCAGAGCGCAGGGTGTGCGAGAGCGAGGAAAACCATGAAGCTGAATCAATGTTGTGGCGCTCTTCGATTGTAAGAATGGGGGTATTCATCATTTGTCCCTGACGTGACAACGGCGACATGATCGTTGTCGGTATTGTCCATGTTGCGGTTTCCCCTGGGCACCGCGTCACCACGGAGACAAACAATGAATGCTCGCCTGGAAACCCTGAGGCCAAGTTGCAGCGAAGCGGAATGGCAAACCCGCGTGGACCTGGCCGCCGCCTATCGGCTGGTTGCGCTGTTCCACTGGGATGACCTGGTCTTCACCCACATCAGCGCCCGTGTGCCTGGCGAAGACAATGCCTTCCTGATCAACCCCTACGGCATGCTGTTCGAGGAGATCACCGCCAGTAGCCTGGTCAAGGTGGACCACGAAGGCAACAAGCTGAGCGACTCGCCATACCCGGTCAACCCGGCCGGCTTCACCATCCACAGCGCCGTGCATGCGGCTCGCCATGAGGTGGGCTGTGTGCTGCACACGCATACCCTGAATGGTATTGCAGTCTCGGCCCAGGCCGAGGGCTTGCTGCCGCTGTCGCAGCAGTCCATCTTCGTGCTTGGCAGCCTGGGCTATCACGACTATGAAGGCGTGGCGCTGCGCGACGACGAGAAGCCGCGGCTGGCGCGCGACCTGGGCGAAAACAGCTTCCTGATGTTGCGCAACCATGGCCTGTTGACGGTGGGCAAGACGATTGCCGATGCCTTCCAGGCGATGTACCTGTTCGAGACCACCTGTGCGATCCAGGTGCGTGCGCAAGCCGGCGGCGGGAGCCTGGTGCAGGTGGCGCCGGAGATCATCGCGACTGCGCGCCAGCAGGCCGCACAGGTCACGCGCGGCATGGGCAGCCAGCTGATCTGGCCCGGCCTGTTGCGCCGCCTCGACCGGCAAATGCCCGGCTATGACGCTTGAGTTTCAGACCGGCTTGCCGGTGTACTGCAGCAGCAGCTTTTCCATTGTCGTCAGCCGTTCGCGTTCCTGCAGCCATTGGGTGGGCGCGAGGTTGATGGTGCGCACGACGATGTCCTGCATGCCGATGTCCAGCACGTTGATGCAGCCCGGCGCCTGCTCCAGCCGGCCGAAGAAGGTGCGCTGGCCACACAGGGCGCGTGACAGCAGCCCGCGGTTCACGGCACCGTGCAGCACCAGCAGCACGGTCTGCCAGCCGCTGTCTGCCAGCAGTTCATCGAAGGCCGGCAGGATGCGGTCCAGCAGTTCGCCCACGGTCTCGCCGCCGAGGAAGCGGTGCTGCTCGATCTGCGGGTCGTTGTTGAACAGCTCGGTGAAGGCCGCGTGCAGTTCGTCGCGTGGAATGTTTTCCAGCCGCCCGGGGCGGATTTCCTGCAGCCGCGTGTCGACCACCGGCGTGATGGACTGGCCGGCAGCGGCCAGCACGCGCTGCGCGGTTTCGCGCGTGCGCGGCAGGCCGCTGACCAGCACCCGGTCGAAGCGCACGCCGGCCTCGCCAAACAAGCGGCCCGCGGCGTCCGCCTGGGCTCGGCCGGTCGCACTCAGTGGCACGCTGTGCGGGTCCAGCGGCGAGCCGTCGGGCAGGAAGTAGTCCACCGAGCTGTGGCGCATCAGGTAAAGGCGCCGGCGGGCGGGTGGGGTGAAAGCGGGCAGGGGATCGGGCAGGGCGGTGGGCATGGTGGCGGTTGGTGGTGAGCGCGAGTAGGCGCTCAGCGGAATTCAGGTTTGCGCTTGGCCTGGAAAGCGGCAATGCCTTCGCCGCCGTTGTCGTGGAACAGGTTGGCAACGAACTCGCGCTTCTCGGCTTCCATCTGCTCGCGCAAGCGCCGTGCCGGCGCCTGTTGCACCAGTTCCTTGCTGCTGGCCACTGCGTTGGGCGCCATGCCGGCCAGTTGGCGGGCCAGCGCCAGCGCGGTGGCCAGTGCCTGGCCTTTTTCGGTCAGGCGGTTGACCAGTCCCAGCGCATGCAGGCGCTGCGCACCGATGGGCTCGGCCAGCCACATCAGTTCCAGCGCCAGCGCCCGTGGCAGGGCTCGCGCCAGGTGCCAGCTGGCACCACCGTCGGGCGACAGGCCCAGCTTGGCATAGGACATCACGAAACGCGCGTCGTCGGCCGCGACGATCAGGTCGCAGGCCAGCGCCAGCGCCATGCCGCCACCTGCCGCAAAGCCCTCGACCGCGGCAATCACCGGCTTGGGGAAATGCCCCAGCGCTTCGACCAGGCCGCAGAACTGGTCGATGGATTCGGCCTGCAACTGCGGCGGCCGTTCGCGTGCGCCGGCAATCCGGTTCAGGTCGCCGCCGGCGCAGAAGTGCTCGCCATCGCCGCGCACGATGACGGCCCGCAGCGTCGGGTCATCCGCCGCCACGTTGAGTGCCTCGACCCCGGCCGAGTAGACCTGCGGCGACAAGGTGTTGCGCGTGGCGGGGTCGCTCAGCGTCAGCACCAGGGTCTGGCCTTCACGCTGTGTCAGCAGTTCGGACGGCATGGAATCTCCCGCAAGGTTTTGAATCTATGGAAGGCTGAACCGGCTCATTTCTGATTTTGTTGAGCGCCGGCCACCGAACACCAGCCGCTGCAAATGCCAACTAGTTCCGCAGATTCTGGCATCTGTGATGTTGCAGTGGTGTGTGCAGCACAGTGCGGGCGAGCCCCGAGAAGATGAGGGCAACCCTGCGTGATAGAGTCAAAAACAACTCGATACGCAGCAGGCATGACAAGAAAAAGAGTCCCCGCGCTCCTGTGCCTTTGCACGCTGTCGGCCAGCCTGTCTGCCCACGGCGCCAGCTTTGGCCCCCCGGCCTTCCAGGCGGTGATGGGCCAGCCATTGCAACTGCTGCTCCCGCTGACGCTGGAAGACGAAGAGGCGATCGTCGCCGACTGCATCAGTGCCGAAGTCCTGTCGGGCGACCGGCGCCTGCCGGACGCTGAAGTGCGGGTCCAGGTGCAGGCCCAGCCTGCCGTTGTCGGCCGGTCCGGCCGCCAGCAATGGCTGGCCCGCATCACCACCACCTCGCCGGTCGAAGAACCGGTGCTGCTGGTGCGTGTCACGGCCGGTTGCAAGAGCCGCTTCACGCGCCAGTTCACTGCGCTGGCAGATCCGCCGCTGGGCCTCGCAAGCGCTGCCGGCGCGGCGCCTGTGCGGCTGCCTTCCGCCGTGTCCGCCACAGGCGTGTCGCCCGCAGCAGCGGCTTCGGGTTCCCAGTCCACCAGCCGCGGCGCTGCGGCCGAGCCAGGCGCCAAGGTCCAAACGCCCAAGGGCCCGCGGCGCGAGCGTGCGGCTGCGGCGCGTGAGCGGCAAACCGATGGCGCTGGCAAGGGCCGCGCGGCCGCTGCCCAGCGGGTGCCCGGCCTGGACCAAGGGGGCGCCCGGCTGCAGCTGGAAGTGGCCAGCGGCGGCCCGATGCTGAAGATGGACATCGAAGAACCCGTGTTCATGGGCGAGGCCGCCGGCGCTGCGGCATTGGCCATGCCCGGGGCCGCAGCCAGCAGCGCGCCGGGCGACGGCGCGGCCCAGCTGACCCAGTTGCAAGCCGCCATTGCCGCGCTGCAGGGCAACAGCAAGGCCATGGCAACCGACAACCAGGCCTTGCGCGAGCGCCTGCAGGGTGCGGAGAAGCGGGCCGCCTGGCTGCCGTGGCTGGCCGGGCTGCTGCTGCTCAGCGCAGGCGGTGCGCTGCTGCTGTGGCGCCGCTCGCGGGCCTTGGCCCTGGGGCCGGAATGGTGGTCGCCCTCGCGAGCCGACGGGCCTTTGCTCGCCCCCGTGCCGCCGGCCGCCATGCCAGCCGAAGCTTCTGCATTGCTGGACGAACCCACGGCCGAGCCGGCCCAGGGCCAGGCGCTGGCGCTGGATGGCCACGCCGATGCGGCCTCCGAGCCCAGCTTGCCCGGGAGCGAGGGCGTCAACCCGCCGACCGCCCCCAGCCCCTGGTCGGTGCCCACACCTGCGGTCGCCACGGCCACGGCGGCGGCAGTGGCTGCCACCTTCCAGCCTGGTCGCACGGCGCCGTTTGGACCGCTGGTGCAGGCCGAGGAAGCGCCGCGCGAGGTGTCGGTGGAAGAGCTGCTGGACCTGGAGCAGCAGGCCGACTTCTTCATCGCGCTGGGCCAGGAAGATGCCGCCATCGACCTGCTGATGTCCTACCTGCGCAGCACCGGCGGGCAAAGCCCGGTGCCGTACACCAAGCTGCTGGAGATCTACCGCCGCCAGGGCGACCGCAGCGCCTACGAGCGCATCCGTGCCCGCTTCAATCGCCGCTTCAACGCCTATGCGCCCGACTGGGACATGGGCCCGCTGTACGGCCGGGTGCTGGAAGACTACCCCTATGCGGTGCAGGAACTGGAGACCGCCTGGCCGTCCCCGCTGGATGCGATGGCGGTGCTCGAAGGCATGCTGTTCCGCAAGGACGAGACCCAGGACTTGTTCGACCTGCCGGCCTACAAGGACTTGCTGCTGATGTACGCGATTGCCCGCGACCTGCTGCAGCAAGGCGGCGGCAAGACCGACGAGGTGGACCTGCTGCTGCCGCTGGGCGACTTTGGCGGCCCGGCGGGCCTGGTGGGTGGGCCGGCGGGCAGCAGCGACGGTGACCGGGCCGAAGAGCCCGACCTGGTGCTGGACGACGCGCCCGACAGCCTGCTGACCCACTTCGAGTTCAACCCGGTGCTGCCGGACAGCGAGCCAATGTCGCTGGATGGGCCGGATGCGCCTATCGCTCCCGCCCGCAAGCCCAGGTTCTAAAGCCCCTGCAGGCGCGTGAGCGCGGCCCGCAGCGTGGCCTCCTGCTTGGCAAAGCAGAAGCGGATGATGCGCTGGTCGGTCGGCCGCTCGTGGAAGGCCGACAGCGGGATGGCCGCCACGCCGATCTCCTCGGTCAGCCAGCGGCAGAAGGCATCGTCCTCGATCTCGCTGATGCGCGAATAGTCCACGCACTGGAAATACGTGCCTTCGCAGGGCAGCAGCCTGAACTTGGTCGGCGCCAGGCCGGCGCGGAACAGGTCGCGCTTGGCCTGGTAAAAGTCCGGCAAGTCCAGGTAGGGCGCGGGGTTGGCCAGGTACTGCGCCAGGCCTTGCTGCATCGGCGTGTTGACGGTGAACACGTTGAACTGGTGCACCTTGCGGAATTCGGCCATCAGCTCGGCCGGCGCGGCCACGTAGCCGACCTTCCAGCCGGTGACGTGGAAGGTCTTGCCGAAGCTGGAGATCAGCAGCGAACGCGCGGCCAGTTCCGGGTCACCACAGACGCTGATGTGCGGCTGGCCGTCGAACACCATGTGCTCGTAGACCTCATCCGAAATGACCAGCACATTCGTGCCGCGCAGCAGGTCACGCAGCTGGCTGCGCTCGCTGGCGTTCCACACGGTGCCGCTGGGGTTGTGCGGCGTGTTGATCATGATGGCCCGGGTGCGCGGCGTCAGCGCGGCGGCCACGCGCGCCATGTCCACGTGCAGCGTCTTCGGGTCCAGCGGCACGCGCACGGTGGTCGCGCCGGCCAGGGTCAGCGCGGGCTCGTAGCTGTCGTAGCAGGGCTCCAGCACGATGACTTCGTCGCCCGGGTGCACCAGCGCCAGCACCGCCGTCAGGATGGCCTGGGTGGCACCGGCGGTGATGGTGATCTCGCGGTCCGGGTCGTAGGACGCGCCGTGCAGCGATTCGATCTTGCCGGCCACCGCCTCGCGCAGCGACATCAGGCCGGGCATTGGCGGGTACTGGTTGTGGCCCGCGCGCATCGCCGCGGCCACCGCGTCCACCAGCGCCGGGTCGCCCTGGAAGTCAGGAAAGCCCTGGCCGAGGTTGACCGCGCCATGCTGCTGGGCGAGCGCGGACATGACCGTGAAGATCGTCGTGCCGACCTTGGGCAGGCGTGTGGTGACGGGCGGAGCGGCGAAGTCGCGGGTGATGGTCATGGGCAGTGAGAGGGAAGGGCTCAGAGCTCGTAGGAATCGCCGGTGCTGTTCATGGCCCGCTCGATCAGCGGGCGGCTCAGCCGGTCGGACAGCAGCTCGGCAAAGCTCAGCACGAAGCCGCGCAGGTAGGCGCCACGGCGGAAGGCGACGCGGGTGGTGTTCTGGCCGAACAGGTAGCCGGCGGGGCGGCTGACCAGCTCGCCGCCGGCCGGCTCGCCGGCCATCGCCATCTCGGCGACGATGCCCACGCCCAGGCCGGCGCGCACATAGGTCTTGATGACGTCCGAGTCGATGGCTTCCAGCGCGATGTTGGGCGTCAGCCGGCGCTGGGCAAAGGCATGGTCGATGCGCTTGCGGCCGGTGAAGGCCGGCTGGTAGGAGATCAGCGGCACCTCGGCCAGCTGCTCCAGCGTCAGCCGTTCGACCTGGGCCAGCGGATGGTCCTGCGGCATCACGATCACGTGCTGCCATTCGTAGGCGGGCAGCGTGACCAGCTCGTCGATGTCTGTCAGTGTTTCGGTTGCCAGGCCAATGTCGGCCGAGTCGTCCAGCAGCATGCGGGCGACCTGCTCCGGCGAGCCCTGGTGCAGGCTGATGAGCACCTTGGGGAAGCGCTTGCGCAGCAGCATGATGGGCTCGGGCAGCACGTAGCGCGCCTGCGTGTGCGTGGCCGCGATGGACAGCCGGCCGGCGTCCTGCTTGGAGAACTCCTCGCCGATGCGCTTCAGGTTGGCCACCTCGCGCAGGATGATCTCCACCGACTTCAGCACCTGCTGGCCGGGGTCGGTCACGCGCTTGAGGCGTTTGCCGTGGCGCACGAAGATGTCCACGCCCAGCTCTTCCTCCAGTTCCAGGATGGCCTTGGAAATGCCGGGCTGCGAGGTGTAGAGCGCCTTCGCGGTCTCGGTCAGGTTCAGGTTGCGGCGCACCGCCTCCTGGACGAATCGGAACTGGTGCAGGTTCATGCAGTCGTGTCGTCCGGAAGCAGGCGGGTCGGGTCAAGTGCCATCGCGAGCGCGGCCTGGGCCATGGCCTCGACCACCAGCGGCGATTCGCCAACGGCGGCATGCAGCCGCCATTGCACCGCGGGATGGGCCTGGCGCAGCGCCTCAATCTGCCGCGGCAGGTCCTTGCGCACATGGCCGCCAGCACCCAGAAAGAGCGGCAGCACATCCACTTCGGTGCAGCCCTGTTCCACCAGGGTGCGGCCACAGCCCGGCAGGTCGGGTGCCATGAATTCGAGGTAGGCCATGGCCACCTGCCAGCCGGGCAGCAGTTCGCGGCAGCGCGCGGCGCTGGCTTCCAGCGGGGCCGACCAGTTCGCGTCGCGCGCACCGTGCGCCATCAGGATCAGGCCATGCATGCCAGTCGCTTTCATCGGTAACGCACCAGCCACCAGAAGGCGGCCAAGGACAAGCCGAGGTAGATCAGGCTGGGCACGGCGGCAGCGAGCCAGGGCGTCCAGTCGTGCAGCAGGCCCAGGTGCCCGACGACGTTGTTCAGCAGCACGAAGCTGATGCCCAGCATGATGCCGCCGAAGACCTTCAGGCTGATGCCACCGGCCCGCGCGTGCAGGTAGGCAAACGGCAGCGCCAGCGCCACCATCACAATGCAGGCAAACGGGTAGAACGCGCGTTTCCAGAACTGCAGCTCGTAGCGCTGCGAGGTCTGCTCCTGGTCGCTCAGGTGGCGGCTGTAGCGCCACAGGTCCAGCGTGGACATGCTGCCGATCGGCGAGATCGCCGCGGTCACCAGGCCGATGCTCAGCGTCGTCGGCCAGTCCAGCGCGTCCTTCTGTTCGGTCACCACCGGCATGCCCGAGGCCGTGGGCCAGCGCGTGATCTGCACGTCCTGCAGGTGCCAGACAGAGCCGCTGCTGCGGCCCGAGCGAACCGTCTGCACGGTCGCGCTGCCAGCCTCGATGCGGCTGATCTGCCGGCCTTCGTCGTCGTGCTCGAAGATGCGCACCTCGCGCATGCGTCCACCAGGCGCGCTGGACTCGACATTGATCGAGTAGCTGCGCTCGCCCTCGGGCGTGTTGCGGTGCTCCTTCAGCCAGGCACCGGCCTTGCCGACCGGCGCGCCGCCGCGCGGCTTGGCCCGCAGGTCCGACGCATGCTGTTCGCCCCAGGGCGCGACGTATTCGCCGGCCACAAAGGTCACCGCGCCCATCAGCAGGCCCAGCACCAGCAGCAGCGTCAGCGCACGGCCGGGGCCCAGGCCACCGGTGCGCAGGATGGTGAACTCGGAGGACTGCGCCAGCCGCGCCATCGCGTAGATGGTGCCGATCAGCACCGCGATCGGGCACAGCTCGTAGAAGCGGCCCGGCATGGACAGCAGCGCCGCCAGCGCGGCGCGCGGCATGGTGTAGCCATTGCGGCCAACGCGGGCGAGCTCGTCGAGGAAGTCGATGAAATAGAACAGCGACATGAAGGCCAGTGCCACGAAGAACACCGACCACAAGACGTCCTGGTACAGCAGCTTGCGGACCGTCTTCATGCGGCGCTCCCTGCGGCCGCGGCACCGCCGGCATTGCCGTTGCGCAGCTTGCGCAGGTGCACCACGGTTGCGTGGTCACGCCACCAGATCAGTGCCAGCGCCAGGAACAGCGCCAGCCCGTGCAGCACGATCAGCGCCTGCACCGAGGGGATGCGGCCTGCCGAGACCCAGGCCTGGCTCAGGTTCACCAGGTTGAAATAGACCATGAAGGCCAGCAGGGCGAACAGCAGGTTCCAGTTGTTCGGCCGGCGTGGATTGGTGGTCGCGGTGCCAATGCCCAGCAGCAGCAGGTTGGCAGAGCCCAGCAGCAGGCCCAGGCGCCAGACCAGCTCGCCCTGGTTGGCCAGGTTGAAGTCCTGCAGCAGGTCCAGCGTGTCCACCGCCTTGGGCGGCAGGGTTTGCGGCGCCGGCATGCGGCCGTTGTCGATCTGGGTGCGGAAATGGTCGAAGTTCATGCGGGTGTGTTCACCGGTCTTGCTGTTCTGCTCGTTGCGGTGGCCCACATCCAGCACCAGCTCGCGTTCATCGCCGGTGCGCTCCACATGGCCGCTGTGCGCGGTGGTGACCGATTCGATGTCGTCCTTGTTGTTCAGCAGGAAGACATTGCGGGCGATGCTGCTGGTGTCGCCGTTGCGCTCGATGAAGAAGACCCGGCTGCCGTCGGACGAGGACTGGAAGGCGCCGGGCGCCACGCGCGACAGGTCAGAGCGCTGCTCGTAGCGCACCTTCAGCTCCAGCATCTGCCGGTTGCCCCAGGGCCACACGCCCAGCACCAGCACGCCAATGCCCAGCATGCCGGGCAACCCCATGCGCATGACCGGGCGAATGAAACGCGCCAGCCCGATGCCGGCCGAGAACCAGATCGCCATCTCGCTTTCGCGGTACATGCGCCCCAGACTCAGCACCACCGAGACGAACAGCGCCAGCGCCAGGATCAGCGGCAACTGGCCGATGGCGTTGTAGCCCAGCACCATCACGACATCCTGCGGCGAAACCGCTCCGTTGGCCGCCAGGCCGAGGGTGCGGATCAGCATCATCGTGACGACGATGGTCAGGATGACCACCAGCGTGGCCCCGAAGCTGCGCGACAGCTCCTTGCGCACGGACGAATCGAATAACATCAAAAGCTCACCTTTTTCTCGGAACCGATTATGAACTTTCAAGCTCTGGCCATCGCCGAAGGCGGCGCGGGTGCCGTGGCCGCGGACGCACTGATCGTGGTCCTGCCGGTTGACGGCAAGGGCGGCAGCGGCGACAAGGCGCTGGATGGCTTGCTGGCAAGCGCCGTGAAGCAAGGCGATTTCGAGCGCAAGGCCGGCCGCACGCTGTATCTGCACGGCGTGCCGGGCGTGAAGGCCCAGCGCGTGGTGCTGGCCGGCGCGCGCGACGCGTCCGCCAAGGCTTTCCGCGCAGCCGTGGCCGCTGGCCTGGCCGCGCTCAAGGGCCGTGCGGTCAAGCACCTGGCCGTGAGCCTGGCCGGCGAAACCGTGGCCGACACCCACGCCGAAGCCCTGGTGCTGGCGCTGGAGCAGGCCGCCTACAGCTACACCGCGACCAAGCCCAGCGCCGAAACGGTGTCCGCGCCGGCCAAGGTCACGCTGCTGGCCGACAAGGCCCAGCTGCCTGCACTGAAGGCCGGCCTGGTGCGCGGCGAAGGCATTGCCGCCGGCATCGGCCTGGCCAAGGCCTGTGCCAATCTGCCGGCCAACATCTGCACGCCCACCTACCTGGGCGAAGAAGCCAAGCGCCTGGGCCGCGAGCACGGCCTGAAGGTCCAGGTGCTGGACCAGAAGGCGGTCGAGAAGCTGGGCATGGGCTCGTTCCTGTCGGTTTCGCGGGGCTCGCAGGAGCCGCTGCGCTTCATCGTCATGGAATACAACGGTGCGGCCAAGAAGGACGCACCCATCGTGCTGGTCGGCAAGGGCATCACCTTCGACACCGGCGGCATCTCGCTGAAGCCGGCCGCCGACATGGACGAGATGAAGTTCGACATGTGCGGTGCCGCCAGCGTGCTGGGCACGATGCGCGCCGTCGCCGAGCTCAAGCCCAGGATCAACGTCGTGGCGCTGATCCCTACCTGCGAGAACATGCCCAGCGGCCTGGCCACCAAGCCGGGCGACGTGGTCACCAGCATGTCCGGCCAGACCATCGAGATCCTCAACACCGATGCCGAAGGCCGGCTGATCCTCTGCGACGCGCTGACCTACGCCGAGCGCTTCAAGCCGGCTGCCGTGGTCGACATCGCCACGCTGACCGGCGCCTGCGTCGTCGCGCTGGGCCACCACAACGCCGGCCTGTTCGCGTCCGACGAGGCGCTCGCCGCCGACCTGCTGGCGGCTTCGGTCACCGCGCAGGACCCGTGCTGGCGCCTGCCGCTGGACGAGGAATACGACGAGGGCCTGAAGAGCAACTTCGCCGACATGGCCAACGTCGGCTCGCGTGCCGGCGGTGCCATCACCGCGGCCAAGTTCCTGCAGCGCTACACCGCGAAGTACCCCTGGGCCCACCTGGACATCGCCGGCGTGTCGCACCGCAGCGGCGCTGCCAAGGGCGCCACCGGCCGCCCGGTCGGCCTGCTGACGCACTTCGTGCTGGCGCGGGCTGCCAAGGCTTGACCCAGGTCGCCTTCCTCACCGGGGTCAGCGACAAGCTGGCCCTGGCGCTGCGCCTGCTGCGCAAGAAGCACCGCGAAGGCGCGCGGGTGGCCGTGTTCGGCCCACCCGCGCTGCTCAACCGGCTGGACCAGGCGCTGTGGGCCGACGAGGCCTTGTCCTTCCTGCCGCACCTGCGCGTGCGCGGTGATGCGCCGGCCGACGTGCCGCTGGAGCTCACGCCGATCTGGCTGCTGGACCGCCCGGTGCCCGGCCTGCGCTGCGACAGCGCGATCAACCTCGGCGCCGACGAACCGGCGTGGCTGCAAGGCTTCGACAAGGTGGCCGAGCTGGTGGGCAGTGAAGACGACGAACGCCTGGCCGGCCGTCGCCGCTGGAAGCACTACGAAACCAGCGGCTGCACGCTGAGTCATCACCCTCAGTGACCCTGGCGTTGCACATTGCGCTGCATTGGCATGCGGCTTGCGTGTGAACGCCGACCAAAGGGCTGCGCGCCCAGGTTGACCCGGGGCAACCCGGAGCCTGCGCCGGGCGGAAACCAGGCCTTTTTGGAGTATCGTGTCTCGCCAGTTGGGAGCACTCAACTCACGTATCTCGACATATCTCTATACCGGAGGTTGGAACCTATGCAAGTCAAACTGAATGTGATCGTTGCAGCTGCGGCTGCCTTGCTCGCCGGCTCGGTCTACGCCGAAGACCTGGTGGTCAAGATCGGTCACGTCGGCCCCACCAGTGGCGGCATTGCCCACCTGGGCAAGGACAATGAAAACGGCGCGCGCATGGCCATCGACGAGTTGAACGCCAAGGGCGTGAAGATCGGCGGCAAGACGGCCAAGTTCGAACTGCTGGCCGAAGACGACGCAGGCGACCCCAAGCAAGGCACCGCTGCCGCGCAAAAGCTGGTCGACTCCAAGGTCAACGGCGTGATCGGCCACCTGAACTCGGGCACCACCATCCCCGCCTCCAAGGTCTACTCCGACGCCGGCATCCCGCAGATCTCCCCGTCTGCCACCAACCCCAAGTACACCCGCCAAGGCTTCAAGACCGCCTTCCGCGTGGTGGCTGA
>NZ_JBYTAI010000023.1:0-63951 GCF_058788035.1 Ideonella sp. FW305-24
CCCACCGTCGGCCACAGGCGGGAGGCCTGGGCATCCGCGCCCCCGCGGGCCTGGGCGACCCGCTGGAGTGCCATGGCCACGTCCTGGTTGGTCGACAGGGCGTCCCTGACGAGCCTGGTCAGCGTGGGGTCGCCGAAGCTGCGCCACCAGGCATCGTCGATTGGCGTGGCGGCGGCGGATGCCGGGTCGTTCATGAAGGTGGGAGCCAGCGGCACGGATGGGGACGGGGCCTGAAGCTGCGGGGCCGAGCAGGCGGAAAGAAGCGTCACTGCCAACGCGGCCACCGTAGAACGGCTGGATCGCATGCGGACGTCACGGCTGCGATGCAATGGAGGCGTCATGTGTTTCCTGCATTTAGTGGACTTACTAGTACAGCAAGTCTAGCGGCATATAATGGACTGTCAAGTCCATAAACACATTCAATGGCACAAAACGACGAACCCGCGCCGCCTCCCGCGCGTCGCGGTCGACCACGCGACCCCGAGCGCTTGCGACGCATCATGGAAGCAGCCCGCAGCCACTTCTTCGCCCATGGCCTGGAGCGCGCCAGCGTGGACGCCATCGCTGCGGAGGCAGGTGTATCGAAGATGACCATCTACAGCCACTTCGGATCGAAGGAAGGGCTTTTCGAGGCGGTGGTGCAGGACCGCACCGACCGTGTGATGGGTGGCTCTGCCGGTGTTGAAGCGCTGGATCCGCTGCAGCCGCGCAAGGCGCTGCTCGCTGTCGGCGAACAGTTCCTGGCGCTGACGCGCGAAGAGGGCGCCCTGGGCAAGTTTCGTTCGGTCTACGGCGCCGCCAGCGCGTATCCCGAAGCCTGCCGGGCGTTCTACCGGCAGGGAGCGGATCGACTGAACAACGAGCTCGCCGCGTACCTGCGCCGCGCGAGCGAGGCCGGAACAATGGCAGTGAAAAACCCACGCTTGGCGGCCGATCTGTTCCTGGCCATGTTCCTGGGGGATGGCCATATTCGCGGCCTGCTGATGCTGGAGATGCCCGACGCACGCGAGAACAAGGCGCTGTTGCGCGAGGCTGTGCGGGTCTTCATGGCGGCTTACGCAACCCCCGGCTGAGGATTGAACTGCCAATTTCAGATCGGAGGCGATGTGGCGACTTTGCGGGCGTGCTGGACGAAGAATTCCAGGAAGATGCGGGTGCGCAAAGGCATGAATTGCCGGCTGGGCATTGTGGCCACGAGTTTCAACTCGTCGGCGCTGACCCACGGGGCCAGCACTCGGCGCATTTGTCCACCGTGCAGTCGGGCGGTCAAGGCGAGATCGGGCAGCACCGTGAGACCGGCGCCCGACAAGGCCGCTTGATACGCCACCTCATCGTCGTTCGAAATCACGGACGAAGCTGACAAGACCTCGAAGCTGCGGCCACCTTCCGCAGGATTCACGAGCCTGATCGTCGGCAGCCGCGTGCCGGGCTCGCGCAAGCGCACCAGACAGTGCCCTGACAAGTCTTCAGGCGTCCGCGGGGTGCCTCTGGCCTGCAGATATGTCAACGAACCGCACAGCACATAGTTCATTTCGAGCACGGGGCGAACGACGACATCGGGGTCCAGCTGATCGTCCTGCCTCACGATCGTGAGGTCGAACTGGTGCAGTTCCTGCGCGGGCCGATCGGATGTGTGAATTTCGACCATGACATCGGGATGCTCACGTTGGAACTCGGCCACGCAAGGCGCCAACAGGTTGACCGCGACCAGGGAGGTCGTCACGACGCGCACGCTCCCCGATATCTCTCGCGAGTGCTGCTTTGCCTGGTCCCCCGCCTCGTCGATCTCGGCGAGGATGAGGCGCAGTCTGGACAGGTAGGCGTTGCCCGCCTGCGTGAGCGCGATTTTCCGGGTCGTGCGATGCAGCAGCCGGACGCTGAGCGAGCGCTCCAAGTCCTGGATCAGCCGGGTGACCACCGCCGGCGCGAGATCCATCTTGCGAGCGGCTGCGGCAAACCCGCCCTCGTCCACCACGCATCTGAAGACGTGCATCGATTGAAGAAGATCCATCGGGACACCCTTGCGTTGGTGCGCCTTCGGTTCGCGCTGGAGGCACTGCATCGGTCAATGAGCGCACCACCCCGTGACGAGCACGAGCGGTTGGTGGCTCGCAGCCGCGGGTCCGCCGCCTGTGGCCAAGGGCGTCAGCCCAGGCCGAATGTCTTGCGAAGACTTCCATCGACGGGGCCGGCCGGCATGAAGCGGCGCAACTTGCTCAGGAGCGATGCCTCGCCCTTGGGTGTGCGACGCATCCTCCAGTTGCCGAGCGCGGCGTCGACGATGGTGGCGGCGACGCTGTCCGGCCCCGGAGCCTTCTGGACGCTTCGCACGATGGCCTTTGACACGAGGTCCCGATCACCATCGTAGTCGGAGATTCGATTCGCCGTCTGCGGCGCGTTGAGGTCCAGATTGGTCTTGGTGTAGGACGGTTCGACCAACACCACACGGACTCCAAACTTGCGAACCTCGTGATCCAGCGTTTCCGACATCCCCTCGATGGCGTGCTTGGATGCGGAATAGAGCCCCATGTAGGGAGCGGGCAGGAAGCCCAGCACGGAACTCAGGTTGATGATCCTTCCGGAGCGCTGCTGCCGCATGTGCGGCAGCACGGCCTGCGTTGTGCGCAGGGCGCCGAATACGTTGGTGTCGAACAGCGCCTGTGCCTCGGCGATCGACGTCTCTTCAACCGATCCGAGCAACGTCCCGCCAGCATTGTTGACAAGCACGTCGATCCGCTTGGACTTGCCGACGATGACGTCGATGGCTTGCTTCACGGAGGCGTCGTCGCGCACATCCATTTCCACGAACTCGACTTCAGGGATGGCCTGTGCCTTCCTGATGTCTCGAACTGAGCCAAACACCTTGCAGCCCAGCCTTGCGAACTGTTCTGCAGTAGCGCGCCCGATGCCGGATGAGACGCCGGTGACGAAAACGACTTTGGAACTTGACATGTTCTTTCTCTCAGTGGGCTGTGGTGAACCGATGCTGTCTGGTGCCCGGTACCATGTTTTACTGTACCCTTTAGTCCACTAAAGTTTATCCCAACATAACGTACTGTCAAGTACAAAAAATCGTTGCGGCGTTCGACCGCTTGCAGAGTGGAGACCCGCCGCGACTGCCGCAACTGCCGCAGGCGCGGTCGAGCTCATCGTCGATGAGGCAAGGGTGGGTGGGCCTCACCTTGCCGGCCAGCGGTCGAACGAAATTGCCGCTGGCCGATGGTGAAAACGAAGGCCTGTGCGCCTTCGTCCGACGACTGGCGAATCAGCTGGTAGAGGCGCTGCGCATCGATCCTCAGCCTTGCTTCGCAGCCGCCGGCATTGCCGAAACATCCATCCACATCGCTCCCCACAGGTGCCCGTCCGGGTCGGCCAGGTCGCGGCCGTACATGAAACCCCAGTCCTGAACCGGGTTCACGTCGGCCTGCCCGCCGTGGGCGGCTGCGGCGCTGTTCATCGCGTCGACAGCCTCGCGGCTGTCCAGGCTGAGCGTGAGCATCGTGGAGGCGGTGCCGGCTGGTGGGAACGGCCGCTCGGTGAAGGTCCGCCATTTGGCGTGGGTGAGCAGCATCACCTGGATGGTCTCGCTCCAGACCATGCTGGCGCCGGTGTCGTCGGTCCATTGCGGGTTCGGCTCGAATCCCAGGGCCTTGTAGAAGGCGACCGATGCCTGGAGGTTGGCAACCGGCAGGCTGACGATGATCATCTTGGTCATAGGGTTTTCCTGTGGCTTGTCTGAGGGTTGAAGTCTTCACACCTGTGGAGACTCCACCCGCACGACGATCGACGCCGGCCGGAATCGACAGGCGCGGCGTGGAACGCGCTGTCGATCCCCGGTGTGCCGGATCGTCGTTCCCCTGACTGGCCCGGTCGGCCAGGCTTTGGAAAGGGCACCATGAAACTACTCCTGACTTCCGCAGGCATCAAGAACCCGAGCATTCACGGCGCGCTGCTCGAACTGCTGGGCAAACCGATCGCCGACTGCCGCGCCCTTTGCATCCCGACAGCGGGATACGGGCATCCGCGTGTGACGCCTGACATGGCCTGGCATTTCGTGGCTGGCAAGGAGCTGGACACGCCGATGTGTGAACTTGGGTGGCGGTCCATCGGGCTGCTGGAACTCACGGCGCTGCCCAGCATCGACAAGGCACGCTGGGAATCGTGGGTGCGGCAGGCGGACGTGTTGCTGGTCAATGGCGGCGACCCGATGTACCTCTGTCACTGGATGCGGCAGTCCGGGCTTGCGGACCTTCTCCCCTTGCTGCCAGAGATGGTCTGGGTGGGCCTGAGCGCGGGAAGCATGGTGATGACGCCGCGGGTCGGGGTGGACTTCGTCTCGACCAAGCCCTCCATCACCGGTGACGACATTGCGCTCGGGATGGTCGACTTCTCGATCTTTCCTCACCTGGACTACCCGAGCTTCCCGGACAACACCATGGCATGCGCGGAAAAGTGGGCGGCCAGCCTCGGCTGCCCGTCATACGCCATCGATGACCAGACTGCCCTCAAGGTGGTGGACGGCTGCGTGGAAATTGTCTCGGAGGGACACTGGAGGTCCTTCGGCCGATGAGGGCGAGCGCTGGTGTGCTTGCCGGGGCGATTTCGCCATGCCCTGTACCCATTTCGCGACCGCCTCACAAATGCCTCGTGCGGTATGGCCGCAGTCCATCAGGCGCAGGCAAATCCTGAGTCCTGTTTTCTTCGATCTGTCGAGAGGAAATACCTCAAGTCCATTCTTCACAGGCGGGCCAGCTGCTGTGAGAACATCGGTGCGGCGCCGCCAAACCAGACATGATGCTTGTCCTGAAGTGCGCGGCATGACTGCTGTTTTAGGGAGCTGCAGTTGAACAAACTACTTGCCGCCGCGGTTGCCGGATCGGCCTGCGGGCCATCGATGTCGGACGATGACGCAGGACCCGCCGTGGCCCGCATCCTGAATGCCATCCGGACGCATTTGGGCATGGAGGTCGCTTTCGTCTCCGAAATCGTCGGGGGGCGCCGCTTCTTTCGCCATGTCGATGCGCGAAACCCGGACGGGTTTGTCCAGCCGGGCAATTCCGACCCCGTGGAAGACAGCTACTGCCAACGTGTCGTCGATGGCAGGCTGCCGGAGCTCATGACCGATGCCTGCATGAACGCCGAGGCACTCAGCCTGCCGGCGACACGCGCGTTGCCGGTGGGCGCCCACATGAGCGTGCCCATCCGGCTGCACGATGGGCGTGTGTACGGCACGTTCTGCTGCTTCAGTCATGCGGCGAATGAAACCTTGAATGATCGCGATCTGGGCATGATGCGAGTCTTTGCCGAAATGGTCGCAGAGCAGGTCGATGCAGACTTGTCGAAGCACAAGGCGATCCAGACGATCGAGCGGCAGATCGACAGGGTTTTTGAATCGGGCGGGCTCGGGATGGTCTACCAGCCGATCTACGACGTCGTCGACGATCGGGTCGTCGGTTTCGAATCGCTTGCCCGCTTTTCCTCTGAGCCCTATCGCACGCCCGATGTCTGGTTTGCCGAGGCTGCCTGGGTGGGGCGGGAGCTGGAGTTGGAATCGAAGGCCATCCGCATGGCCCTGACTGCGCTCAAGGTTCTGCCTGCCGAGGTTTATGTGGCCGTGAATGCGTCGCCCGAGATGATCGTCAAGGGCCGGATCGCTGATGCGCTGCAGGATTTGCCGCTGCACCGCGTCGTCCTGGAGGTCACCGAGCACCATGCCGTCGAGCGCTACGAGGACATCGTGGCCGTGATGAGGCCGCTGCAGAAGGCCGGTTTGCGCATTGCCATTGACGATGCTGGCGCCGGCTACGCGAGCTTCAGGCACATCCTCAATCTCCAACCCCAGATCGTGAAGCTCGACACCAGCATCACCCGTTCGATCGACGCCGATCCTTCGCGACGCGCGCTGGCCGCAGCGCTGCACGGATTCGCCTTTGAAACGGGTTGCAGCATCGTTGCCGAAGGCATCGAAACGCCAGCCGAACTCGAGACACTCAAGCGCCTGGGCATCACGCGAGGCCAGGGCTTCCACCTCGGTCGCCCAATGCCAATGGCCCAAGCGCAGGCAGTGGCACATTGAGGCCTCGATGACGCCTCGCCAGGCCGCCTCGGCCGACTGGGCATGGCTGGCTGCGCGGCCGGCCAGCGCGCTGCATGCGGGCACCGGCATGCCTTGACCTGCCTGCAGGACTTCACACTGACCTCACCGAAGGTCCGCACACTCCAGCGCACAGCAACCGACACCCAGGGCGATCATGTACCGGGGACGGCGCGCAGGAGGAATCGATGAAGGTCGTCTTGATCAACCCGCCGCACACGGCCATTGGCAGCCGGATTCCGGACGACCATTTGCCGCCGCTGGGGCTGCTCTGCATCGGCGGGCCGTTGATTGACGCCGGTTTCGCGGTGGCACTGATCGATGCGGACCTGTCGAACATGCCGCTGAATCGCATCGTCGAAGAAGCGGCCAACCGAGAGCCGGATGTGGTGATGCTGGGTCATTCGGGCTCCAGCTCCGCACACGCCACCGTGGTCGCGCTGTGCGGTGCCCTCAAGCAGCGGCTGTCCGACCTCATCATCGTCTATGGCGGCGTGCATCCCACCTATCACTGGGACGAGATCCTGAGGGACAGCCCGTGCATCGACTTCATCGTGCGCGGAGAGGGCGAGCAGACCGCCGTTGACCTGATGCGGGCGCTGAAAGGGAAGGGCGACCTGCACGCGGTGCGTGGCATTGCCTTTCGCGATCCGCAGGACTCGGCGAAGGTCGTTGAAACCCCGGCGGCTTACATGATCCGTAACCTGGACGACCATCGCATCGGCTGGGAGCTGATTGACCACAGCAGCTACTCTTACTGGGGTGGCAAGCGCGCAGTCGTCCTGCAGTTCTCACGCGGCTGCCCCTACCTGTGCAACTACTGCGGGCAGCGCGGGTACTGGACGCAGTGGCGCCACCGGGACCCGGTGAAGCTGGCCAGGGAGATCGGCAGGTTGCACCGCGAGCACGGCGTGGAGCTGATCAACTTCGCCGATGAACTGCCTACGGGTTCGCGTCGGATGTGGCGCACTTTCCTGGAGGCCTTGATTGCCGAGAACGTGCCGGTGCTGCTGGTCGGCTCCACGCGGGCAGGCGACATCGTCCGGGATGCCGATATCCTGCACCTGTACCGGCAGGCCGGGGTCATTCGCTTCCTGCTGGGCATCGAGGCCTACAGCGAAGCCACGCTCACGCAAATCCGCAAGGGCGCCAGCGTGCATGAGGACCGGCAGGCGATCCGATTGATGCGCCAGCACGGCATCATCTCGATGGCGACCTACGTCGTCGGGTTCGAGGAGGAACGGGACGTGGACCTCTGGCGTTCCCTGCGCCACCTGTTGCGCTACGACCCGGACCAGATCCAGCTGCTGTACCTGACGCCGCACCGCTGGACGCCGTTCTACAAGACCGCCGAGCACCGCCAGGTCATCCAGACCGACACCCGCCGCTGGGACTACAAGCATCAGGTGCTGGCCACTCGCCACATGCCGCCGTGGCGCCTGTTCCTCTGGTTCAAGTCCATCGAGCTGATCCTGCAGCTTCGCCCCAAGGCGTTGTACCGACTCTTGGGTCACCCCGATGCTGTCTTCCGGCAATCCATGCGCTGGTACTCGGAGATGGGGCGCCGAACTTGGCTGCGCGAAGTTTTTGAATTCATGTTCAAGACCGTTCGAGTGCGCGAGGGGCAGAGCCTGAAGACCTTCCTCGGGCCGACGCTGGAGGCGCGGGAGTACGCGCTGGAGAAGGCCAATCCGGCCAATTCCGCCAGGCGGATCATTCCGTTGACCGAGTCTCGATAGACGCGCGCGGCGACGGAATGCGGGCTTGGCGGGGCGAAGCTCACGCGCCGCGAACGCGCCTTTCGGCGCCGTCCCAGACGTCGACAGGCTTTGTGCTCATCGGGCCATACCGCCCGCCTGAAGAGGCGGCTTTGTGAAGCATGCCGGTTCGGTTGGCGATGACGACCGCTTCGGTCCGGCTCCTGGCCGAGAGCTTGGTCAGGATCGCCGACATGGCCGCGAACGTGACCGCCACAAGGATCAGTGCGAGGTCCCGGTCCGCACACTTGCGACGCAGCACCTCGGCGCCCGCAGGCTGACTTGCCAGGATCACCCCGGGGCGGGCGTCGGAGATGGCCGTCAGCAGTTCGTCGGCGGTCGCCGCTTCCCGCCCCAGTTTCAGCTGGGTGGACATGCGGATCATGGCGGCCAGGCCGTGACGAACCACCGGGCTCTCGTGGACCAGATCAACAATGATCGGCTGGGACAGGTTCATCTTTCGACCTCGAGGCTTGCATGCGGGTGGACTAGCGCTTGCGCAGTGCCAGGGCCTCGTCGGCCAGGCGCCGGGTGAGTTCGCCGGCCCCCATTTCGCGCCCGAGTGCAGCGGCCTGGCCTGACCACAAGGACATGAAATCGCCCGAGCCTTTTGCCTCCGCGGCGGCACGCAGCGGCGCCAGCGCGCCACCGGCCAAAGGGAAGGCTGGTGCCAGCGGCGACAGCGGCCCCAGCTCGCGCATCAGGCGGTTGACGATGCCGCGTGCCGGCCGGCCGGTGAAAAGATTGGTCAGCGCGGTGGTCTCGACTTGCGGGCTGCGCAGGGCCGCCCGGTGCGCGGCCGGCAGCTTGGCTTCGGGCGTGTAGAGGTAGGCCGTGCCGACCTGCACGGCGGCGGCGCCCAGCATGAAGGCTGCCGCGACGCCGCGTGCATCGGTGATGCCGCCGGTGGCGATCACCGGCAGCTCGACCGCGTCGACCACCTGCGGCACGAGCGCGAATGTGCCCAGCTGGCTGTGCACTTCGTCGTGCAGGAAGACGCCGCGATGGCCGCCGGCCTCCAAGCCCTGGGCAATGATGGCGTCCACCCCATGCGCCTCCAGCCAGCGCGCTTCCGCCACCGTCGTCGCGGAGGAGATCACCTTGGCCCCGGTGGCCTTGACGCGCGCGAGCAGATCCGGCGCGGGCAGCCCGAAGTGAAAGCTCACGACCGCCGGCCGGCATTCTTCGACCAGCGCGCACATCGCCGCGTCGAAGGGGTTGCGATTGGAGACCGGGACCGGCGCCTCGGGGTCCAGGCCCAGTTCCAGGTAGAACGGGCGCAGGCGGGCCCGCCAGGCGGCCTCGCGCGCGGCATCCGGCTGCGGCGCCTGGTGGCAGAAGAAGTTGATGTTGAACGGGCCGGCTGTCTGCGCACGGATCAGCGCGAGCTCGCTGCGCACCTGCGCCTCGCTCAGCAGCGCGCAAGGCAAGGCGCCCAGGCCGCCCGCCTGGGTCACGGCAATCACCATCTCGTGCAGCGAGGGGCCGGCCATCGGCGCTTGCAGGATGGGCAGATCGATGCCGAACAGATCGAGAAGGCGGGTGTCGGGCCAGGCGCTCATGATGGGGACTCCGGGATTGAGTAGGCGGCGGTGTCGCGGTGGGTGATAATACCAATTGAGAGATTGATATCTTGCTATCAATCTTATTTTGAGAACATTTCATGGATCTTTCTTCGCTGGACATCTTTTGCATCGTGGCCGACGAGTTGAGCGTCACGCGGGCGGCTGACCGTCTTCAGCGCGCGCAGTCGAACGTCACGACACGGCTGCGGCAGCTGGAAGAGCAGCTGGGCACCGCCTTGTTCTTGCGCGAAGGCAAGCGCATGACGCTGACCCCCGAAGGCCAGCTGTTCCAGACCTATGCCCAGCGCCTGCTGGCCCTTGCCGCCGAGGCCAAGGCGGCGCTGCAGCCGCAAAACCCGAAAGGCCGCCTGCGCGTCGGAACCATGGAAAGCACGGCGGCGAGCCGCCTGCCCGGCCTGCTGGCGCGATATCACAAGCGTTGGCCGGAGGTGGCGCTGGAGCTGCAGATGGCGCCTTCGGCCAGTCTGATCGAGCAGCTGCTGGGCCACCAGTTGGACTGCGCCCTCGTCGCGGACACGGCGGTGCTTGGTGTGGCGCTGGATGACAGCCTGGAGGCCCGTGCGGTGTTCCAGGAGGAACTGCTGCTGTTGCTGCCGGCCGAGCATCCCGAGGTCGACAGCGCCGGGCAACTGCGGGTCAGCAGCCTTGCAGCGCTGGAGCCGGGTTGCACCTACCGGCGGATGGCGCAGCAATGGCTGGCCGGCAAACCGGGCATGCGGGTGCTGGAGCTGGGCTCGTACCACGCCATCTTCGCCTGCGTGGCGGCGGGCACCAGCGTTGGCGTGGCGCCGCGTTCGGTGCTGGAATTGCAGCGCAAGCCTCCCGGCCTGCGCACCCAGCCGCTGGCGCAGGTCGACACCTTGCTGCTGCATCGTCGCGGCTATGTCTCGGCAGCCTTCGAGGCCCTGCAAGGCATGCTGCTCGAACGCTGACCCTGCGCCCACCGGGCCGCGCGTTCACCGACATTGCGCAGTTTCTCCAGCAGTTGCGGCCACCCGGGGTTGGCTGCCCAAGGCAGTGCGGGCTCGGTGCCTTTCCCTAAGCGCCTGGGCCGGCCGGCAGGGTACGCTCAGCTGGCCGAGACCATGATCAGCAACGGCTACTTCAATGGCGAGTGCGTGCGCCTCGATGGCGCCATTCGCATGAGTCCTCGACAACGAACAACGCAAGGAGACATCCCATGGCAGCAGAGGCATTCATCGTTGCAGCGGCGCGAACGGCGGGCGGCAGGCGCAACGGCCGCCTGTCTGGCTGGCACCCAGCGGACCTGGCAGCCCAGGTGCTGGACGCG
This sequence comes from Ideonella sp. FW305-24, assembly GCF_058788035.1. NCBI lineage: Bacteria > Pseudomonadati > Pseudomonadota > Betaproteobacteria > Burkholderiales > Sphaerotilaceae > Ideonella > Ideonella sp. FW305-24. The sequence continues at coordinate 10,729 of NZ_JBYTAI010000023.1, forward strand.
CTGGTCGCGCGTTCGGGCATCGCCCCGGCCGCCATCGACGACGTGATCATGGGTTGCGTGGGCCAGGCCGGCCAGCAGGCTGCCAACGTGGCACGCAATGCGATCCTGTCGTCTTCGCTGCCCGAGGCCGTGCCCGGCACCACGGTGGACCGGCAGTGCGGTTCGTCGCAGCAGGCGCTGCACTTCGCGGCGCAGGCGGTGATGTCCGGCAGCATGGACGCGGTGATCGCCGCTGGCGTCGAGAGCATGAGCCGCGTGCCCATGGGTCTGCCGATGACGCTGCCGGCCAGGAACGGGCTGGGCACCTATGTCAGCGAGGCCATGCAGCGCCGTTACCCCGGCGTGGAATTCAGCCAGTTCAGCGGCGCCGAGCGCATCGCGCAGAAATACGGCCTGTCGCGCGAGGCGCTGGACGACTACGCGTACCAGAGCCACCTGCGTGCGATTGCTGCCAGCCAGGGCGGCGCGTTCGACGCCGAGGTGGTGGCCGTGGCGGCGCGCAACGCGGAGCAGGGCGACCTGGGTGAGCTGCATCGCGTGGACGAAGGCATCCGCTTCAGCGTGACGCGCGAGGGCTTCGCGGAAGTCAAGACCATCCAGCCCGACGGCGGGCTGTTGACCGCGGCCAGCGCCTCGCAGATCTGCGATGGCGCCTCGGGTGTGCTGGTGGTCAGCGAGCGTGGACTGAAGGCGCTGGGCGTGAAGCCGCTGGCACGCATCCACCACATGAGCGTGATGGGGCATGACCCGGTGATCATGCTGGAAGCCCCGCTGCCGGCCACGCAGCGGGCGTTGCAGCGCGCCGGCCTGGGCATCCACGAGATCGACCTGTTCGAGGTCAACGAGGCCTTTGCCTCGGTGCCGCTGGCCTGGCTGAAGGCACTGGAGGCCGACCCGGCACGGCTCAACGTGCACGGTGGGGCGATTGCGCTGGGCCACCCGCTGGGCGCCTCGGGCACCAAGCTGATGACAACGCTGGTGCATGCGCTGCAGCGCCGCGGCGCGCGCTACGGCCTGCAGACCATGTGCGAAGGCGGCGGCCTCGCGAACGTGACCATCATCGAACGACTGTGATGGTCCAGGCTGCGCCACATGCGCAGGCCGAGCGCCACGGCGAGGAACCTGCTGCGCCGAAAAGCGCATTGCTGCCTGGGCTTTTCCAGGCATTGCCGACGCATGCCGGCGGCAGCATCCGGGGTTCCGAGGCCAGGCCTCCAGCGACAGGATTCTTCCCCATGAACTTCAGCAGCATCGGTGGTGGCGCAGGCATGTCCGCTTACATCAATGCCTTGCTTGCGAAGGCGAGCGGTGCTGCCGGCACGACGGGCAGCAGCACCGACAGCGCCAACGCAGCGGCAACGCCCGCCACGGTGGCTGCCAAGGCGGCTGCGGCCGCGTCGCTCGCCGCTGCCTCGCAAAGCTTCAAGTCCACCAGCGCGCAACAAAAGCTTGACCAGAAGCAGACCGCGCTGGCGACCGACATGCGGGCCGCGATGGCCAAGGCCGGTGTCGCGTTGAGCGGCCCGGTTGCGTTTTCGGTGGACGCCAAGGGCGGGCTGACGGTGGAAGGCAGCGACAAGGACAAGGCTGCAGTGGCAGCCTTCCTCAAGGCCGATGCCAGCAAGCCGGGCTTCTCGTCGCGCCTGAGCGCGCTGTCCACCGAGGCCAGCGCACTGTCCGCCACCATCCGGCAGAGCGCCGCGATTTCGCAGGCTGCGCGCTATGCCGGTGCCTCCGGCAATGTGATGTCGATGTACAGCTCGCTGCTGGCGCAGCAGGATGCGACACCGGCCACGTTCTCGCTGTCCGCGGCGAGCAGCTCGCTCACCTATGCGGGCGTGTTGTCGTCAAAGGCCTGAAGCAGGCCTGGCCTGAGATCAGGCAGTGAGGCGAGCCGCGGCATGGCCGGGCGGCTCGCAGGACGCAAGGAAGTTGAGGGACCGGGAGGTTCAGACCGCGAAGTCTTCCAGCGACTTGCCGCTGTTGATCGCGGCCGTCAACCAGCGCGGCTTGAGCCCGCGGCCGGACCATTCCTGGCCGGTGGCGGCGTCGCGGTACTTCGCAGCGACCTTGGCGCGGCCTTCGCTCGGCACCTTGGCGCCAGATGGCTTGCGGCCGGCGGCAGCGATGTCGTCCACCGTCAGGCCGTATTCGGCCATCAGCGACTTGATCTTGCCGATTGCATCGGCGCGGGCGCCGGTCTGCATTTCAGTGATCTGCTTGTCCAGCGCGGCCTTTTGGGCCAGAAGTTCTTGAAGTGTGCTCATGGGCCGCGATGATAGTGCCGATGACGGGCCGGGCAGGCAGCGGCCCGCTCAGCCGCCATGGGCACGTGCTTCATGCGCGGTTTCGCAGCGCGTGCAGCGCTGGGCGGCAGGTTGCACCAGCAGCCGCGGCATGCCGATGGGTTCGCCGCAGTCGACGCAGTTGCCGAAGCGGCCTTCGGACATGCGCTGCAAGGCCTGGTCGACCTGGCGCAGCTCGAAACGGTCGCGGTCCTCATGCGCCTGCACCAGGTGGGCTTCGACCTCGACCTCGCCCAGGTCTTTCTGGTCCATGACATCCGGTGCCGCCTGCTCCCGCTGTTGTTGCCGCGCCAGGTCGGCGGCCTGCACGGCCGACTGCAGTTCGCTGCGGCGGAAGCTCAGCAGTTCGCGCAGCGTCCCGAGGGAAGCGTCTGTCGACGGGTTGTTTGTTGCCTGGTTCATTGTGTTCTCCATCAGTGGGCCATCAAAACCGGCAGGGTCATCGAGTCCAGCACGGTGCGGGTGGCGCCGCCCAGCACCCATTCGCGCAGGCGGTTGTGGCCGTAGCAGCCCATGACCAGCAGGTCGGCCGAGGCATCGGCTGCCAGCGACAGCAAGGCTTCTCCCACCTGCTGCTCGGGCAGGCCGTGCACGGCCATCGGGGCGGTCACGCCGTTCAGCCGCAGCCAGCGTTCAACGGCTGCACTGCCGACCCGGTCGGCGTCGCGTGTCGCGGTGTCGCAGGCCAGGTGGATGGACTTGGCCTGGCGCAGCCAGGGCAGGGCCGCGGTGGCTGCGCGGGCGGCCTCGCGCGTGGGCTTCCATGCCAGCAGCACCTCGCGCCCGATGGGCTGGAAGCGGCCGGTGTGCGGCAGGATCAGCGCCGGCTTGCCGCTGTCGGTCAGCAGCGTGGCGATGAAGCCGGGCGGCACGGCACCGGCCATGCCGTCCTGCGGGTCGACCTGGCCGAGCACCAGCAGATCGGCCAGCAGCGCATGCTGCAGCACGGTGGATTCGAAAAGCTCGTTGCCGGTCTCGGCCCAGGCCATGGTGCCCGCAGGCAACTGGCGCTCGAACAGTGCGCGCGCACGGCCGCGCTGTTCCCGGTCCAGCTGTTCGAACACGGCATAGGCCGATTCGGCGCCCGCTGCGCCGGCAAACGGCAGGGCCAGCAGCGTGGGCACCACGGCGTACAGCGCAGTCAGCGCCGCCTGGTGTTCACGCGCCAGCCCCTGGGCCAGCGTGAGCCGGTCGGCCGAGCGGGCCGATGCGTCGAGGTGGACGAGGATGTGCTTCATGGCGAGGGCCTCCGGTTGGGCGCGAATGGAACAGCGCAGCGTCCCATCATGAACACCGGAACCCCGGGCGCGTTGATGCGCATCAAGAACGGAGGCGCTCAGGCGCGCCGGCCGGCCTTCCGGCCTTCCTCTTGCTCGATCTGGCCCTGCGTGCGGACCCGGACGCTGCTGCCGCTGGCCGTGACCATCGGCAGCGCCAGGTCTCAGCCTCTCAGGGCTGGCCCAGGTTGCGATGGGTCTGCGCGCTCAAGGCATGAAGGCTGGCGAGATCGTCGAGACGGGGTCCTGCGTGGCCGGGTCGACCTGGGTGATCAGCCCCTTTTGCAGCAGCGCCTGCACGCTGTCGGGCACGCTGCTCTGGGCGGTTGGCCATTTGGCGGCAGCCTCGGCGTCCAGCAGGTCGGCCAGGTGGGCCAGCGGCGTGTAGCCATTGACCAGCAGCAGCAGGCGGCGCAGCGGCTCGGCCAGTTCGAGGTGGCTGTCGATCACCTGTTGCTGGCCTTCGGGCGTGCGGGCGAAGACCGCTTCACCGTTCAATTCAGCCTGGAAGTGCATGGAAACTCCTTCGTGGATACGCGGCGGGTTTCGTTGCGCGAACTGCAGCACATGGCGTGCCGGCGATGTTCGCGGGCAATGGAACGCACCCGGTTGGCGGGTGTTGTCTCGCTCCAAGGGGAGGGCAGGGGCGCTCAGGTCTTGTGGCAATCATCATAGGGCCAGTCTCCCCAGGCTGTGGCCCCCAAAGTGCCTGTCCCGGCCAATCGGCCAGGGCGGGCCTGTTCCCTTTGCCAGGCCTGCCGCAGGGAAAATCAGTTGAGCAGCCGGCCAATCAACTTCACGCCCAGCATTTCGCCCTTGGCGCCTGTCACCTTGGAAATTTCGCGGTAGGCGCTGGCCTGCACCTTGTCGGGCAGCGGCACGAACTTGGCCTGGCGGGCCAGCGCGTCGCCGTGCAGGTAAGCCCAGGTGACGAACTGCAGGGCGCGTTCCGCCCGCTCGGTCTGCTGGGCCACGCGCGGCACGGCAATGTAGGTGCCCATCGTGATGGGCCAGGTGCGCTGGCCGCGCATGTTGTTGATCGGCGCCGAGAAGTCGCCGTTGCTGTACCAGGTGCTGTGGGTCACCGCTTCGCGAAAGCCCTCGACGCCAGGGGCGACGAACTGCCCTTCGGCGTTTTTCAGCATCACGCCGGCCAGGCCATCGTCCAGTACATAGTTGTAGTCGATGTAAGCAATTGCGCCGGAGGTCGCGCGCAGCGTCTCGGAGACGGCGCTGCTGCCCTTGACCGCCAATGCGCCTGCCGGCCAGTCGAAATGGTTGGCCACGCCGCGGCGCTGCTTCCATTCCGGGCTGACGCGGGCCATGTAGTCGGCGAAGTGCCAGGTCGTGCCCGAGCCATCGGCCCGCACCACCAGCTTGATCGCCAGCGAGGGCAGCTTCAGCTCCGGGTTCAGCGCCTTCAGTTCCGGCGCGTCCCACTGCGTGACCTGGCCGAGGAAGATGCGGGCCAGCAGCGGGCCGTCCAGCTTCAGCGCGTTTGGCCCGATGCGCGGCAGGTTGACCACCGGCACCACGCCGGTGATCACCGTGGGGAACATCACCAGGTCGTTTTTCTTCAGGTCCTCGGCGCTGGCCATCACGTCCGAGGCACCGAAGTCCACGTCGCGCTTGGCAATGCGGGCCATGCCCGCGCCCGAGCCGACTGGCTCGTAGCTCAGCGAGTCGCCTTTTTCCTTGGCGTACTCGGCGCCCCAGATGCGGTAGACCGGTGCTGCGGCCGATGAGCCGGCGCCTGTGATGGCTTCCGCCCGGGCCGGTTGGACACCGCACAGTCCGGTCAGGCCGACCAGGCAAGCCGACAGCAGCGGCAGAAGTCCACGCCTGTGGCGGGGGGAGGCGACGCGCTGGGCGGCGGCAGGAAGGAACAGGCTCATGGGGTACAGCAGTGACGGCGGCGCGGGAAAACCCGGTATTTTCGCTGACTTGGCCGCCCCGTGCATGACCACGCCGTGACCGCCTCTGGCGCGAAGGTCTATGCCGCCGCACCCGGCTTGTGCGCCGCCCGCTGCGAAAGCTGTTCCAGCAGGCGCAGCAGGAAGGGCAGTTCCAGGTCCTCGGTGGCTTCTTCGCCTTCGCCAGCAGGCAGCGAATCGCCGAAGCGCACGCCGAAGTCCTCGGCCAGGCGCTGGTTGCAGCCTGCGAAATCGGTCAGCAGCTGCTGGCGCTCGTGGCGGCCCAGCAGGTGCTTCCTGGCCGGCAAGCCGTCGCGTGCCAGGGCCTCGGCGGCGCGCATCAGCGGCGGCAGCGCGTAGTCCAGCTGCATGCGGTTCATGCGGTTGAGCAGCAGCGCCAGCCGCATGTCGGGCGAGACATTGGCCTGCTCCCCGGGCAGGTCCAGCGCCGGCAGGCCCAGGCATTGTTCGAACGAGGCCAGCAGCCCGATCTCGCGCACGGCGGGGCCGTCGAAGTCCGACACCCGCACCCGGGCCGGCAGCGCAGCCCAGCGCGAGAGCATGGCGTGGTAGTCCAGTCGCGCCCGCGTGGCCTCGGCGCGAACGAAGCCCAGCATCGGCCTGGCCTCGCGGCGCAGCACTTCCCGCGTGAACTGGTTGAACAGCGATTCGGCAAACAAGTCCTGCCTGCGCAGGTAGCACAGCACCTCGATGTCGAAACTGTCCGCCAGCGGCGCGAAAAACGCCGGGATGCGTGGCACCGGTTCGGACAGGCCCTCCTCGCTGATCAGCATCGTGTGCGCGCCCAGCGCTGCCGCGGCCTGCCACTCCCGCATCAGCGTGCTGCGCTCGCGGTCCTGCAGCTGCGCGTCGTCCGAGATCGCGGCGCGGAACACCGAGCAGTGCTTGGGCTGTGCTGGCAGCGGCGGGCGGCTGGTGTCCGGATAGAACAGGCCGTGGTCCTGCAGCAGCCGTTCGCGCGCGGTGGCCAGGCCATGCTGCAGGCTGGTGGTGCCGGTCTTGTGGGTGCCGATGTGAAGCACCAGGCGAGGGCGGGTGGCCTGGCTCACAGCCGGTAGCGCCGGCCTTCGCCGCGGCCGAAGCGGGCGTAGTGCTGGCCAGGGTCCATGCCGGTGCGGGCCACATCGGCGTTCAGCGCGAGGTATTGCGCGGGATCGAAATCGGCCGGCAGCGGCGCTTCCGTGTGGGCACTTCGGCGGCGGTTGCCGCGCGAGGCGGTCGGGCGCCGCAAATCGTGCCACCAGCCGGCCAGGCCGCGCAGGCTCCCGCTGGAAGAGGCCTCGGCTTCGCTGCCTGCGGCCTGGCGGCGCAGGCGGGTCAGGTTGGCCAGCTCACGCTCCATGCGCTGGCGTAGCTCGCGCACCGGCACCGCCTGCGGCAGCGCCGGTTCATGGCTGCGGCTGGCCACCGGCAAGGCTTCCAGCGGTGTGTCGCCGCAGCGGCCGGTGCCGGGTGCTGGCCGGCGGGCGCTGGTCTCGGCCAGCAGCTGCGTGGCGGCGGCATGCTGCTGCGCCACCTCGCACCAGAACTCGGCCCGGCCGGAAGCGGCCAGGCGCTGCTGCCAGAACGGCTGCAAGGCATCGAATTCCTGCACCCAGCGGCTGAGTGCTGCCAGGTAGCGCGTCATCAGCGCCAGGCGCTCGGCAGGCGTGACCGGCGGCAGCTCGCGGTAGCTGCCGGCGCCGCCGTTGACCAGCACCACCGCGCGGTGGCGCGCGGCATCGGGCTGGTAGCCGGGGTAGACAAATGGCCGCAGCAGCACGCCGCTGTCGCCCGCATCGCGTTCGAGCCGCTGGCGGTCGGCCTCCGGCAGCGGGCTCATGCGGGCGGCCAGGCAGGCCGGCAGGGCCCGCAGGTAGTGCTGCTCGAACTGCGGCGTCAGCACCAGGCTTTCGCGGTCCAGCAGGGTTTCCAGCACGCGCAGGTAGAGCTGCATGCCGGCCAGGTCGTCAATCGAGCCGTGCTCCACCATGCGCTGCTCGAACCAACGCGCCAGCTCGGCTGCACCACCGTCGGAATGCGTCAGGTTGATCAGCACCGCATGCAGGATGGCCATGTATTCCTGGCCGTAGGAATGGCCTGGCTCGTGCCAGGCGGCGAGGTTGGGGTTGGTGATCACCGGCACGCCGGCGGCCTGCGCGCGCAGCGAAAATTCGATGTCGTCGCCACGCAGGAAAAACGCCGCCGGCAGGCCGATGCGGCGCAGCGTGGCCAGCGGCAGCGCGAAGAAGATGAAGGTGGTGTATTCGCAGTGGTTCAGCGGGCCGAACTCGTCCAGGTGGGCGAAGTTCTCCAGCGACAGGCCGTGCTTGAGCAGGTGCGGGAACAGGTTGCGCTTGCGGCCGAAATCGCCGCGGGCGTGGAAGTTCAGCCGGCCCCAGAAACCGCCGTCTTCCCAGACCTGCGTGGGCTTGCTCTTCATCAGCACCGGCAGGCTGGCCACGTGTTCGACTGCCCGGTAGGCGCAGGCCATGAAGTGCCGCGCCAGCGACTCCATCGACAGCACCAGGTCGTCGTCCAGAATCAGCACTTCCTGAGGTGCCTCTTTTGGCGTGGCGTCGCAGTGCTGCAGCAGCTGGTGGATCAGGTGGCTGGCATTGCCGCCGCCGCCCAGGTTCGGGCCGGTGAGCACCCGCAGGTTCAGGCCCAGTGCGGCGGTGGTCGTGGCAGGCCAGAGTTCACCGGCATCGGCACTGGTGTCCAGCACCCAGAACTGCATCTGGCCCAGCAGTTCGGCATGGAAGGGGTCTTCCTGCGCACCTTGCACCAGCCGCTCCAGTTGGGCCTGCAGCTCGTGCGTGCGGCCCCAGGTGCGCAGCAGCACCGCCAGGCGCAGGCGCTCGCGCGGCCGGGCGCGGGTGCACCAGGCGGCCTGGTGGATGCGCGCGCCGTCGATGGCGTCCACATGCCAGAACAGGCGGCTGTTTTCCGGCAGCGCCGACAGCGAGCCCAGCGGCAGTGCATGGCAGCTGCGCGAGGCGCTGTCCACATGCAGCTCGCGCAGGACCACCGGGGTTTGCCCGCGCGAAGCGCGCATCACGCGCACCCGGAAGCTGCCCTGCGCGTCCAGCACCAGGGCCAGTTCGCGCGCAGTGGAGAGCTGGGCCCAGGGCTCGACATAAAAACTGTTGCGCAGGGTGCCGCTGCCCAGCCAGTCGTCGGCCCGCAGTTCCAGCGCGGCTTGCGAGGCGGCCAGCATCAGGCCTTCGCTGCCGGCGAGGTAAAGCTGCTGGGCACCCAGCATGGACCTGTCGATGCCTTGCAGCCGGTACCAGTCGGTGCCGGCGTGTCGGTGCCAGGGTTGCAGGGAGGTGGGCGAGGGCGAGGTCACGGGCTTGGGACCGGGCGGTCCTGTTCTTGCATGCGCCGTCATCTTCGTTGCTGCCGGTGACGGTTTCGCGTCAGCAAACACATAAGGCTGGCGTTTGTAGAAACGTGAACGTCATGTAAAGGTCATCTTGGCCGCCTAAGCTCGCCTCGGTTCCGGGAGGGGGCACACCATGCAGTACCAAGCTTGCGAGCGTCGCAAACCAGCGGCCGGCCGGCCATGAATTCATTGCGACCACCGCTGTCCAGCCAACTGGAATTTGGCGACGCATTCTTGCGCGGCGTGGAGGCCGCGCACGCCATTGGCTCGCCGCAGCAGTTCTTCGTCTGGCTGCGCCTGCACATTCACCGCTTCGTGCCGCATGAGCTGGCCTTGTGCCGCATGGATGGTGGCCGCGGGCTGCGGCGGGCCCGCATGCTCAATTGCGTGCCGCTGCCTGAAGCCCTGAAGCTTTCGCTGGCCGACCCCGAAGCGCCAATGTGGCGCCGCTTGCTGGAACTGTGGGAGCGGGGCGACGAGCGCGCCTTGCAGATCCCGCTGGCGCAGCGGGAGGCGGCTGGCGCCAGCCGCGGGGCCGAGCCTGGCAACCCGCTGTTCGCGGGCCTGGGCGAGGCCGGCTTTTGCAGCTTGCGCGTGCATGCGCTGCACACGGGGCTGTCGCGCGGCGGGCCTGAGCTGTTGTTCGCTTTTGTCAGCCAGCACCCGGCCAGCGAGGCTGGCGTGGCCGACGCGTTGACGGCGCTGGAGCTCTGGGTGCCCTACCTGCACTTTGCCTGGTTGCGCGCCGAAGGCGGGGCGCAGCTGGCTTCGCGCCGGCAGCCCGTGGGCGAGGGCTCGGCGCTGTCTGCGCGCGAGCTGCAGGTGCTGTCTGCCGTGCGGGACTCGCATGCCAACGCGCAGATCGGCGAGCTGCTGGGCATCAGTCCGCTGACGGTGAAGAACCACCTGCGCAGCATCCAGCGCAAGCTGGGCGCACGCAACCGTGCGCACGCGGTGGCCGAGGCCATGGCGCGAAGGCTCATCGCCTGAGCCTGGCAGGTTAGGGGGGTGCCGGACCGGGCCGGGTTGAATGACAGCTGGTGCGCGGCGCATGGTCCGAATGCCGCATCGCAATCGGCCTGCGTGCCCCTCGCGGTGTCACTCCTGCTGGTGATAGTGAGGTCTGTTGCACGCTGTACGAAGCGCAACTGCCCTGACAACCAAATTCCCTGGATGGAGCCTATCCCATGAAAACTCGCCTGATCGCTCTCGCCGCGCTGGCTGCCGTTGGCAGCGCGCATGCCCTGACCCCCGCCCAAATCGACGCGGCCCGCACCGCCGGCACCTTGAAAGAGGTCTACATGGCCGGCGGCTCGGCCCAGCGCCTGTTCGTCGGTGCCTGGTTCCAGGCGCAGTGCAACCCGTCGACGTTCGACGTGTTCTTCAACGGCACCGGTGCCGCGCCTTCCGGCAGCAACTACCGCGCCTATTCCTGCAACCTGAAGAAGAAGGTTGGCAACTGGGTGGTCGGCACCCCGGTGCTGTTCGTCAAGCGTGACGCAGGTGGTTCGTTCCAGGGCGTGAACCCGATCGCCACCGCCACCCCGCAGGACCTGATGGCCGTCAACGGCACCTGCACCGCCACCGGCAACGCTTCGCCGGCCACCGACATCCTGGTCCCCAGCTTCGCCTGCAACAACACCGTCTCGCGCCTGGCCGATGCCGGCGTCTCCGACGTCGAGCCGGCGCTGTTCCAGAAGCCGGTCAACCTGCCCGCGCCGCAAGTCAAGGTCGACACCACGACGCTGGACTCCAAGGCCTTCAACCAGACCATCATGGGTGTGGTGGTCAACAAGAAGCTGTACCGCGCGCTGCAGGAAGCCCAGGGCCTGATCGCCGCCGGTGGCGTGATCGACGAAGCCCCGAACAAGATGCCCACGCTGTCGCGCACCTTCGTCGCTTCGGCCATGTCGGGTCAACTGACCGGCAGCACCGCCGACAAGCGCGGCTGGAACATCGTCGTGCCGGCCAGCGTCGACGCCGCCGTGCTGGGCAAGCAGGTCAACGTCTGCCGCCGCAACATCGGCTCGGGCACCCAGGCCAGCTTCAACGTCGAACTGCTGAACGCCGGCTGCGGCACCGGCACGGCGACCTACGCACCGGTCGGCCAGACCGTCGGCACCGACAACTCCACCGTCGTCGCTTCGCCCGCGCTGGCCGAAACCGGCACGCTGGCCTGGAACCTCGGTTCGGGCTCCGGCGCCGTCGAGACCTGCCTGGGCACCACCGTCGAAGGCCTGCCTGGCACCGCCTACGCCATCGGCATGCTGAGCCGCGAAAACACCCCGACCCCGACGGGCACCAGCACCGACAAGGGCTACCGCTTCGTCAAGCTGGACGGCGTTTCGCCGGCCCGTGACTCGGCCAAGGTCGGCAACTACAAGTTCGTCTACAACGCCACGATGCAGTGGAGCAAGACCACGCTGACCGACGCGGACGTCAAGGCCTTCCTGACGGCCCTGCGCGCCAACGGCGGCAAGGCTGCGCAGCTGAACGTTGCAGACGTGGACACCCAGCAAGGCGTGATGGCCGCTCCGGCCAGCTACACCGGCGCCTACGAAGACCAGACCGACCCGGTCACGCTGAAGTTCGCTTCGCGCATGGACCGCAACATCGCGGCTTCGTGCTCGCCGATGCGCATCGTCAAGTAAGTCACGACAACGCTTCCCGGCTTCGCGCTGGGCCGGCCCGGAGCTCGCTCCGGGCCGCATGCAGGGTGGGTGCCACATCGCGGGGCCCCACCCGTTTTTTCTTCTGCTGCTGCCGGCGCTGCCGCCGTCACAAATCCGCCTCGCGGGCCGGGTTGGCATGGGCCGTTCGGGCCATGCCGCCGGGCCCGCTGCGTCACCCCATCCACCGAACATGCGAAGCGTGAATCATTTCGCCGCCGCTTCTGTCCTTTGCGCTCGTCTGCTCGCACCCGCGCTTGCGCTGGTGCTGGCCGCTTCGCCGGTCCTCGCCCAGGCGCAGCCTGCAGGCTTCGACCTGCTGGAGCTGCAGGTCGAAGGCAACACCGTGCTGCCCGATGCGCTCATAGCGGCCACCGTCGAGCCCTTCCTCGGCCCCGGCCAGGGCATGAAGGGTGTGGACGCGGCGCGCACCGCGCTGGAGGCGGTGTATCAGAAGGCGGGTTACCTGACGGTGCTGGTGGACGTGCCTGAGCAGCGGGTGGACGGCGGCGTGGTGCGGCTGGTCGTCATCGAAGGCCGTGTCGGCGCGCTCTATGTCGTCGGCTCGAAGTACCACGACCAGGGCTACATCCGCAGCAAGGTGACCGAACTGAAGCCTGGCGGCGTGCCGGACTTCAATCGCGTGCAGACGCAGCTGGCGGAGGTCAACCGCAGCGAGGACAGGCGGGTGCAGCCGGTGCTCAAGCCCGGCCGCCTGCCCGGCACTGTGGACGTGGAACTGCAGGTCGACGACAAGCTGCCGTTCTCCGGCTCGGTCGAAGTGCACAACCAGCATTCGGCTGGCACCGAGCCCGTCCGCCTGCAGGCCACGCTGCGCTACGAGAACCTGTTCCAGCGCGACCATGCGTTGCAGCTGAACTTCATCACCGCGCCGCTGGCACCGCAGCAGTCCAAGGTGCTGGTGGCCAACTACACGGTTCCCGACAGCGAGACCGAGAGCTGGAACTTCTCGCTGACCTTGTCGAACAGCGACGTGGAAACGCTGGGCGGCAGCCAGGTGCTGGGCCGCGGCACGACGCTGGGCCTGCGCCGCGCCACGGTCTTCTCGCATCACGGCGGCGAACGCACCGCCACGCTGAGCTGGGGCGCCGACCTGAAGCTGCTGCGCGAGCGCACCGTGTTCGGTGCCGGCGAGATCGCCACGCCGCTGCACTACCTGCCGTTCCAGCTCGCCTACAGCGACCAGATGAGCGACGGCGACTGGCGCATGCAGTGGAACGCCAGCGTCACCGCCGCGGCGCGTGGTCTGCTGGAGCGCCAGGTGGACTGCCCGGCGGCCGACAGCGGCACCGGCCAGGACGACCAGTTCGCCTGCAAGCGCAAGGGCGGCGACGGCAGCTTCCTGATCGGCCGGCTGGACCTGCGTGCGCAGCAGCGCCTGGGCAGCGGCGCCTTGTCGTGGCGCCTGGGCGGCCAGGCGGCTTCGCATGCGCTGGTCGGGCCTGAGCAGTATTCGCTGGGCGGCGCCGACAGCGTGCGCGGCTACGACGAAAGCGAGGCCACCGGCGACCACGCGCTGCTGGGCTCGATGGAATGGCGCGTGGCCAACCTGGCGCCGAGTGACATCCCTGGCTGGCGCGAGATCACGCCGCTGATCTTCATCGACGCCGGCCGTGTCTTCACGACCGACGCCCCGGCCGGCCAGCTCACCCGGCAGTCGCTCAGCGGCGCCGGCTTCGGGCTGCGCTGGTCCGGCGGCGACACCAGCGGCTCGACCGAAGGCGGGCTGGATTTCGCCTGGCCGCTGCGCGCCAGCACCAACGCCGCGAAGTACGACCTGCACCTGCATGCGCGCCTGGCCGCGCGCTTCTGAGAGACCTCACCAATGGCTTCCGGCATGGCTTCCCCCCGCGCGCTTCGCTTCCCGTCTTCGCTGACCCCGCTGATGGCCGCGCTGGCCACCTGCTGGCCGCTGTGGGTCGCGGCCCAGGCCAAGCCGGCCGCGCCACCGGTCGCCGCGGTGCCGGTGCCCTCCGCCAGCTGGCGTGTCTACGGCAGCGGCGGTGCCGCGCCGGTCAACACGCCCAATGCCAATGGCGGCGTGAACCAGAGCATCAGCCAGACCAGCCAACGCGCCATCTACCAATGGCAGAGCTTCGACATTGGCGCCAACAGCAGCGTCACTTTCGACATGGCGGACAAAGGCTACAGCGCGCTGAATCGCGTGACGGGCGGCACCGCACCCTCGCAGATCTTCGGCAAGCTGAGCGCCACCAAGGGCGGCGAGATCTACCTGATCAATGCCAACGGCATCCTGTTCGGCAAGGGCGCGCAGGTCAACACCGGCTCGCTGATCGCCTCGGCGCTGAACCTCACGGATGACGAGTTCAAGTCCGGCCTGACCAACAGCCTGCTCTACAACACCCTTTCGCCGACCTTCAAGTACGACGGCGAGGCCGCCAACTTCGTCGACAGCAAGAACTTCGTGCGCGTGGACGAGGGCGCGACCATCACCACCGACAACGGCGGCCGGGTCTTCCTGTTCGCCAAGCGGGTGGAAAACGCCGGCAGCATCAGCACGCCAGGCGGCCAGACCATGCTGGCCGGTGGCGGCGCCATCTACTTGCAGCAGCCCGGCAGCCGATCACTGTATGCCTCCGAGAACAACCCGGACGTGCCTGCGCTGCGCGGCCTGCTGGTCGAGGTGGGGGCCGGCCCCAAGGATGCGGAAGACCGGCAGGGCAGCGTCGTCAACACCACGACCGGCCTGATCAGCACGGCGCGCGGCAACACCACGCTGGTGGGCATGACGGTGAACCAGATGGGCCGCATCAGCGCGACCACCAGCGTCACAGAAAACGGCAGCATCATCCTGCGCGCCCAAGGCAACGCCAAGGCCGGCACCAGCAGCGTGGACGCGACCCAGGCCGGCGCGCTGGTGCTGGGCGCCGGCAGCCAGACGACGATTGCCCCTGACAACGCGGCCGAGCAGAACGGCAACAAGCCGCTGACCAGCGACGGCAACGCCACCTTCGTCGCACCGCGCATCGACCTGGCCGGCGCCAGCGTGCTGCTGGACACCGGCGCGAAGATCATCGCGCCCGGCGCCACGGTGGACGTGCGGGCCGAGAAGGTGCCCAACTACGAGCCCACGGCCACGCGCGGCTACGCTGCCGACAAGGGCGTGGACGATGCCTCGCGCATCGTGCTGGCCGAAGACGCGCTGATCGACGTCTCCGGCACCACCGACACGGTCGCGAGCGTCTCGCAATTCTTCGTCACCACCGGCCTGCTGGGCAGCAACGACCTGAAGGACGCACCCATCCAGAAGGACGGCCTGCTCTACCGCAGCAAGGTCACCGTGGACGTGCGCCAGGACTCTGCCCTGCTCGGCAGCCTGGAGGGCTACCGCGACGGCATCCAGCAGACGATTGGCGAGCGGCTCTCGGCCGGCGGCAAGGTGCGGCTGACGGCCGGCAGCGGCGTGCTGATCCGCGCCGGCTCGCGCATCGACGTGTCCGGCGGCCAGGTGGCCTACACGGCGGCCGAGGTGCGCGAGACCCAGCTGATCAGCAGCACAGGCCAGCTCTACGACCTCAACAGCGCCCCGGCCGACCTGGTCTACAACAGCGCGCTGAACCTGCAGAAGGGCAGCGCCGCCGGCTACGACCGCTGGGGCGTGAAGGTCAACTACGGCAGCCTGACGCCGACCCACCACGAAGACGGCTACACCGAAGGCCGCGCCGCCGGCAGCGTCGCCATCGTCGCGCCCCGCGTGGTCGCGCAGGGCGCGATGGACGCGCACGTGATGCAGGGCACGCGCCAGCAGCAGGGGCTGGACGCGCAGGCCGTGCGCGGCAGCCTGAACATCGGCGCAGTGGTCCAGCGGCAGCAGGATTTCAGCAGCGACAAGTACAACGGCGACGCGGTGCTGGACTTCTTCAACCTCAGCACCCAGGGTCCGCAGGTGGATGAGGGCCTGTGGACCGACGCGATGGCCGCAGCATTGCCTGCCGCCTCGGGCATGTCGCGCGACACGCTGCTGGACGCCGGCTTCGGCCAGGTGGCGATTGCCGCCAACGGCAATGTCTCGGTGCTCGGCCAGTCGACCAACGCCGCGCTGGACCTGGGCGACCAGGCCACGTTGCGGCTGCTGTCCAGCCGTGGCGACGTGCAGCTCGGCGGCCAGGTGCGCAGCGCTGGCGGCAAGGTCGAGCTGAACAGCAAGCAGGGTCAGGCAACACTGGCGAACGGCACCACGGTGCAGCTGCAAGGCCGCTTCATCAACACGCTGATCGACGGGCCGAAGGCGACCTCCGCCAGCACCGGCGGCAGCTTCTCGGCCTCGGGCAACACCGGTGTGCAGCTGGGCCGGGGCAGTGTGGTGGACGTGTCCGGCGGCGCCGTGGTCGGCACCGACGGCACGCTGCGTGGCGGCAATGCCGGCAGCATCGCGCTGGCCTATACCGCGCTCGACCTGCCCGAAGCGCCGGGCCTGCAGTTGGGCGGCCAGTTGCTGGGCCAGTCACTGGCCACCGGCGGCACGCTGAGCCTCACCGCGCCGAGCTTGCAGCTCGGCAGCTCGGCCGTCGCCCCGGCTGCCGGCACCCAGCTCGTGAACGCTTCGCTGCTGCAGCAAGGCGGCTTCGGCAGCTTCGTGCTGGACGGCAGGCACGAACTGCGGGTGGCGGCCGGCAGCCATGTCACGCTGCACCGCGACGAATGGCAGCTCGACCCGCGCCTGGCCGTGCTGGCGGCGAGCGGCAGCGACTGGCGCAGCCTGGCCACCGCCGGCCCGCTGCCCGGCGTGGCGCCGGCCGCGGTGAACCTGAGCCTGCGTGCCAGCGGCACCGACAGCACCGACGGCCGGCTGGTCGTCAACCAGGGCGCGGTGATCGAGTCGACTGCCTTGTCCACGCTGTCCCTGAGCGCGCGCAACCAGCTGCTGATGGACGGTGCCTTGCACACCGCCGGCGGCAAGGTGGCGCTGGCGGTCTCGGCCACCAAGGAAGAAGTTGCAGGCGCGCCCAGCGACACGATGCTGTGGCTGGGCTCGCACAGCAGCGTCGATGTCTCCGGCACCACGCTGCCGAGCCCGACCACCAACGGCCTGCGCCAGGGCCAGGTGCTGGACGGCGGCAGCATCGCGCTGAAGGTCGGCAGCGATGTGCCGGCCACTTCTCCGGTGCTGGTGATCCAGCAGGGCGCGACGCTGGCCGCCCATGGCGCCAGTGCCGAGCTGGACCGCAGCAGCCTGGGCGAAGGCGGCGTGCGCTGGGCGCGCCAGCAGGTCGACAGCAACGGTGGCACGCTGAGCATAGAGGCCGGCCGCGCGCTGGTCACCGAAGGCAGCATCGACCTGCACGCGGGGGGTGCAAAGGCCAGCGGCGGCACGCTGAACGTGACGCTGAATGCAGCCGCCACGCAGCAGCCCGGCAATGCCGAGAACGTCCGGCACGAACTGCGCATTGCCACAGGCCCGACCGAGAAGACCGCCGGCGTGACGCTGGGCGACACCGCCGCCATCGATGGTCTGAATGACACGGCTTCGATCTCCACCGCCGCCATCCGCGCCTCCGGTGTGGCCAACCTGGGCCTGAGCGCACGCGACAGCTTGCGCTTCCTCGGTGGCGCCAACCTGGATCTCACCGGCACGCTGACACTTGCCTCGCGCTCGCTGGGCGTGCAGCCCGGCCAGGCGGTGCAGCTGAATGCCGGCCAGGTGCAGCTTCAAGGGGGCGTGAGCGGGGCCAACGGCACCGCCATGCCGGTGATGCAGGCCCGCGCTGGCGATGCCACGCTGGGCATCCACTCGCGCGATGGCCTGCTGGTCTCGGGCAACTGGGTCACGCAAGACCTGGCCAAGCTGGCGCTGGCGGCCGAGGGCGACCTGATGCTGCAGGGCCTGAACAGCAGCGCGCTCAAGGGCAGCCTGGTCACCGCTGGCGACCTGTCGCTGCGCGCGCGCCAGCTCTATCCCGGCACCGGCGTGGACTTCCGCATCAGCGCGGTGGACCATGACGTGAGCATCGCCGGCAACGGCGCGGACGCCACCAAGATCGCCGCGCCGCTGTCGGCCGGCGGCACGCTGGGCATCACGGCGGCGACCATCACCCAGGGCGGCGTGGTGCGCGCGCCGCAGGGCCAGATCCTGCTGACAGCCAGCGAAGCCGTGCGCTTCGAGGCCGGCAGCAGCACCTCGGTCTCGGCCGCCGGCCTGCTGCTGCCCTACGGCACCGGCAGCGAAGACCGCTGGCTGGCACCGGACGGCAGCGTACTCGCGGCGGCGCCCACCAAGCGCATCGACATCGCCTCGCCCGACGTGGCCGTGGCCGCCGGTGCGCAGCTGGACCTGTCCGGCGGCGGCGACCTCGCGGCCTACACCTTCGTGCCCGGCCGTGGCGGCTCGACCGACGTGTTCGCCGGCGGCAACGGCGCCTACGCGCTGGTGCCCACGGTGCACGGCGCAGCGCTGTACGACAGCACGCTGGCCGGCGCCGCAGCCCAGGGCCGGCAGATCGAGATCGGCACCGGCGGCCCGGTGCCGGCGGGCACCTACACCTTGCTGCCGGCGCGCTACGCGCTGCAGCCCGGCGCCTTCCTGGTCGAGCCAGTCAAGGCCAGCACGCCGCTGGCGCTGAACACCGCCGTCACCCAGACCGACGGTTCAGTCTGGGTCGGCGCCCGGCTGTCCACCGCCGGCACCGGCGCGGCGGACCAGCAGACCAGCACCTGGCGCATCACCACCCGGGAGATTGCCAGCACGCGCAGCGAGGTCCGCAGCGCATCCGCCAACACCACCTTCACGGACCGTGCGGCGACTGCCGGCACGGCCACGCTGGAGCGCCCGATGGACGCTGGCACGCTGGCGCTGTCCACCGTCAACGCGACGCTGCAGGGCCAGGTGGCGATGGCCGGCGCCAAGGCCGGCACCGGCCAGGCCGCAGGGCGCGGCGGCAGGGCCGAATTCAGCGCGGCCGAGATCGCCGTGGGCGCCGTCGAAGGCGGCGCTGGCGACGGTGCACTGCAGCTCGGTGTTGCCACGCTGAACCAGCTCGGCGCGCAGACGCTGGTGCTGGGCGCACGCAGCGGCAGCGCCGCGGCCGACGGCAGCGTGCCGCTGAGCGTCAACGCGCAACAGGTCACAGTCGCCACCAACGGCGAGGTGCTCAGCGTGCCGGACCTGGTGATCGCCGCGACCGACAAGGTCGACATTGCCGCCGGCTCGGTGCTGCGCGCCGCGCCTGCCGTCGCATCGGCCGATGCACCGGCCACCTACAGCCTGCAGGGCGACGGTGCCGCGCTGCGCCTGGCCAGCGCGCCCGGCGCCACGCTGAGCCGCCAGGGCACCACGCTGCAGGCCGGCGCCCTGAGCGTCGGCAGCCAGGTGCAGCTGCAGGCCAGCAGTGGCAGCCTGCTGCTGGACGCGACCCAGGACGCCAAGATCGCCGGCTCGGCCCAGTTGCTGGCCAGCGAGCTGACGCTGGGCGCGCCGACGCTGACCATCGGCGGCCCGGCCGGCGGGCCTGGCGTGCTGTCGCTCACGCCCGCGCTGCTGGCCCAGGCCAGCCAGGCCAACCAGCTCACGCTGCACGCCTACCGCTTCATCAACCTCAAGGACGGCGCAGTGCTTGGCGAAGCGGCGGACGGCACGCCCACGCTGGACCGCCTGGTGCTGGACACGCCGACGCTGCGTGCCATCGAAGCCACCGGCGCCGGTGCACGCATCACCGCCGGCGAGATCACGCTCACGAACAGCGCCGGTTTGACCGGAGGCGCGGCGCAGGCCGGCGACGGCCAGGTCACGCTGCATGCCAGCGCGGCGGCCGGCGGCAGCGGCGACATTCGCCTGGCCAGCGGCCGCATGGTCGCCCAGGGTGCGGCTTCGCTGACGCTGCAGGCCGACAACGCCGTCGCCATTGCCGGGCGCGACGCCGCACTGGCCAGCGCCGGTGACCTCACGCTGCAATCGCGCGGCGTGGTCGCCGAAACCGCCGGTGCCGACGCCACGCTGCAAGCCGGTGGCAAGGCCTGGCTGACGGCCACTGCAGACAGCGTGGCCCCGCCTTCCGCACTGGGCGCGGCCTTCCACCTCGAAGCCGCGCAGATCCAGCAGGACGGCCGCATCGTGCTGCCGTCCGGCGACGTGAGCCTGAGCGCGCGCGATGGCGTGGTGCTGGGCGCCGGCAGCCGCATTGACGTGTCCGGCCGCACGGTGGCGGTGGGCGAGGCCAGCGTGGACCTCGGCGGCGGCCAGGTGAACCTGAGCGCGCAGGCCGGCGACGTGATGATGCAGGGCGGCGTGATCAACGTCTCGGCTGCCGGCAATGCCGAAGGCGGCCGGCTCAGTCTGGCCGCACCGCAGGGCGCGGTGCAGCTGCTGGCTGGCCAGCTGGTTGGCAGCAGCCAGGGCCAGACCGGCGCAGAGCTGTCGGTCGACAGCGGCGCGGCGGTGGACCTGGCCGCACTGGCCCAGCGCATGGGCGAAAGTGACCCGGCAAGCTTTGCCGGCGCCATCCGGGTGCACCAGCGCAGTGGTGACCTGCTGATCGGCGCGCAGACGCAGCTGGCCGCACGCGAGATCGAGCTCAGCACCGATGGCGGCGCGCTGACCGTGCGCGGCACGCTGGACGCCCGCGGCGCCGACGGTGGTCGCATCGCACTGGCGTCACGCGATGCCCTGACGCTTGCGTCCGGCTCGGCGCTGCTGGCCTCGGCGCAGGCCGTGGACGGCAGCGGCGACGGCGGCCGGGTCGAACTGAATGCGAGCGCCGGCGCGCTGCAACTGCAGGCCGGCAGCCGCATCGACGTGGCCGGTGGCGTCAACGGCGATGCGGGCCGGCTGCTGCTGCGTGCAGCGCGGCAAGGCATCACCGCCGACAACCCCGACGGCGCCGGCGTGGCCATCGCGCCGTTGGCCGCCAGCATCACCGGCGCCGGTCGCATCGACGTCGAAGCCGTCAAGGTCTACGACGGCATCGATACCGTCACCGACTACGCGGCACCGGCCGCCGGCACCCTGCTGGCCAGCACGCTGGCCACCGAAGGCCAGAACTTCATCGGCGCCAACGGCGGCAAGGCCGAGCTGCTTGCGAACCGTCTCGCGGGTGGCAATGCCGACCTGCTGGCTGCCCTGCGCATCCATGCCGGCGCCGAGATCCGCAGCGAAGGCGACCTGTCGGTGGCCATGCAGGGCGGCACCTGGGCCACGCCCACCGAACGCGCGACCGTGCAGCAGAACGACGGCGAGGCCAGCCATGTGGGCGACAGCAGCATCACGCTGCGCGCAGCAGGCAGCCTGAGCGTCGGCTCGTCCATCGCCGCCGGCTTCCACTGGAGCGGGCTCAGCAGCGCCGGCGGCAGCCTGCGCTTCGTCGCCGGCGCAGACCTGAACGCGGCAGCGGTCAACGCGGTGCAGCGCGGCAGCAATGCCGACCTGAGCATCGGCCGCATGCAAAGCGGCACGCCGGCGGTCACCACGGTGCGCACGACCACCGGCGACATCACGCTGGCCGCCGCCCGCGACATTGACCTGACCCAGGGCCAGACCCGGCTCTACAGCTGGGGCGTGGGCAGCACCGATGCGGCGGCGCTGGCCGCGAGCAAGACGCTAGGCCAGGCCGACCTGTTCCGCGTGGACGCGGGCGACCTGCGCGTCAGCGCCGGCCAGTCGGTGCGCTCGCGCTCGGTGACCGCGGATCCGTACCAGCAGTACTACACCAACACCTTGCAGTCGGCCCATGCCAACGGCTGGACGCGCATCACCGAGCGCGGCAAGCTGGTCTACTGGACTTCCGAGCCGGACACCTACGAAGCCGGCTTCCAGCACGGCCTGGCGTCGTTTGGCGGTGGCCGCATCGACGTGAGCGCCGGTACGGATGTGCGTGAGCTGATGCTGGCTGCGCCGACGACAGGCTTCATTGATGCCGACGGCGCGCACAGCTACGGCGGTGGCAGCGTGCATGTGCAGGCCGGGCGCGACGTGGTCGGTGGCCTGATCCAGGCCGGCGGCCGGGAGCTCACGGTGCAGGCCGGCCGCGACGTGGCCTGGCAGGAGAACCAGGCGCTGACCGAGCGCGGTGCGATCACTGCCGGGCTGCAGCTGGCGCACGAGAACACCACGATGGACATCAGTGCGCGGCGCGACCTGACGCTGGGCTCGGATGTCAGCAGCCATGCCGTCGATGGCCGCTGGATCAGCGGACTGGATGGCCAGGCCTCGCTGAGCTTGCGCGCCGCAGGCGGTGACCTGCACTACCGGGCCGATGCCGAACCCGACACACCGCTCAACACCGCCGGCGACGCGCAGACCGTCAACCTGCTGCCAACGCAGGTGCTGATGGCCGCGCCATCCGGTTCGCTGCAGGTTGGCGGCTACCTGGCCGCTCCGGTCATCCAGCAAGCCGAAGCGGCTGCCGCACGGCTGGACCTGCTGGCCGGCCAGCAGCTCACGCTGGCGACCAGCCTGCAGGTCAATGCCAGCTGGACGCAAGGCGTGTCGTACCAGGATGACAGCGGCATCGACGCGCAGAGCCTGAACGGTCAGGGCCTGCCTGGCAGCGCCTGGCTCGCACTGGGCTATGGCGACCTCGCGCGCGGCGACGGCAACGGCCTGGACCGCACGGACCGCACGCCGGTGCGCATGATCGCCGCGGGTGGCGACCTGGAGGTGCAGAGCTCGCTGCGCTCGGCCCGCCCGGTGCGGTTGATGGCAGAACGCGACATCCTGCTCACAGGCAGCAATGTCAACGCCGGCCTGGAGGTCCAGCAGCAGGCTGTGCGGCTGGACGGCAACACGCCAGCCATCAACGCGCCCGCCAGCGAGCTGAGCCTGCTGCAGGCCGGGCGCGACATCCAGCTCGGTCTGGCCTCCATCCGCGTGGCCGGCCCCGGCGACCTGGTGCTGACGGCGGGTCGCGACATCGACCTCGGCAGCGCCGCCGGCCTGCAGGCAGTGGGCAATGTGGACAACAGCACGCGCCTGTCCGAAGGCAGCGCCCACCTGACGCTGGTGGCCGGCCTGCGCGCCGACGGTGCCGACTACGCCGACGCGGCCCGCCGCGGCTTTGGCGTGCTGGGCGCCGCTGCGCTTGCGGCCCGCGCAGGCGACGTCTATGCCTTGTTGAGCGCAGCCGACGGCCAGGTGCCCGCGCTGGGCAGCGAGGCCGCGAAGGCGTTTGCGGCGCAGGGCACCCAGGCACAGCTCGCGCAGGTGAAGGCCTTGCTGGGCGACGCCGGCTACCAGGCCGCAGTGGTGCGCTACGTGCGCAGCCTGCCGGGCCATGCCAGCGACAGCGACGCGCAGGCGCTCGCCGCCTTGGGCACGCTGTCGGCCGTCAAGCAGGCGGCCGCACCGGCCGCGCTGCTGGCCGAGGCGCTGGGCCGGGCCGACGCCGCGCGGCGCCAGCCCTTCATCGCCGCGGTCGCGAAGGCCGACACGCCGGCCGGCGCCAAGGCGCTGGTCGACTTCATGCAGGCGCAGACTGGCCAGGCCCTGTCGCTGGATGCCGCGCTGGTCGCCTTCGAGGCCTTGCCGCAGGAGCGCCAGCTGCTGCGCCTGAACGCGGTGCTGGTCGACGAGGTGCGCACCCAGGGCCGCGCCGCGGTCGCCGCGCGCCTGGCCGACGACAAGGAGGCCGCCTACGACCGCGGCTACGCGGCCATCAACGCGCTGTTCCCGCTGGAAGGCAACGGCCGGCCGGGCGGCGAGATCCGCCTGCCTGCCACCCAGGCGCGCACGCTGCAGGGCTCCGGCATCACGCTGCTGGCGCCCGGTGGCGCGGTGAATGCCGGCGAGAGCGGCGGCAGCCAGAAGCCGGCCAGCGAGCTGGGCATCGTCACCGTCGCCGGTGGCGACATCGATGGCATTGCGCATGGCGACATCCTGGTCAACCAGTCCCGCATCTTCACGCTGGCCCAGGGCGACATCCTGCTGTGGTCGTCCACAGGCGACGTGGACGCCGGGCGTGGCGCGAAGACGGTCGTCGGCGCACCGCCGCCGGTGTTCCGGCTGGACGGCAACGGCCGCATCGTGGTCGACACCAGCGGCTCGTTCAGCGGCAGCGGCATTGCCGTGCTGGACGCTAACAGCGCGCTGGACTTGTACGCGCCGGCCGGCGCAATTGATGCTGGCGAGGCCGGCATCCGCGCGCTGGGCACGGTGACGCTGGGTGCGGACGTGGTGCGCGGCGCGGACGACATCGTCGGTGGCTCGGTCGTCGGTGCGCCGCCGGCCGCGCCCAACGTGGGCCTCACCGCCGGCCTGGCCCAGGTCAACGAGGCCAGCGCCAGCGCCGCCAAGGCAGCCGGCGACGACGAAGAGGAGCGGCGCCGCAAGCGCCGTGCGCGCCGCCAGTTGCTGCTCGAGTTCCTTGGCTTTGGCCAGGGCTGATTCCATTCCGATCCGAAGAAAAGAAACCCACCCATGATTCGCCAACTGCTGACTGCCCTGGCCCTGTCCACGGTCCTCGCCACGCCGGCCCACGCCTGGTGGAACGACGCCTGGACCACCCGCACCCGCGTCGAGCTGGACACGACGGCCAAGGGCCTGGCGCTGCCCAATGCGCAGGCCGATGTGCTGGTGCCGGTGCGCCTGCACTCGGGCAACTTCGACTTCGCGCTGGCGCTGCCGGACGGCGCGGACCTGCGCGTCGTCGGCGCCGACGACAAGACGCCACTGCCGTTCGAGATCGAGCGTTTCGACGCGATCAACGAACTGGCTGTGTTGTGGGTGCGCATGCCCAGCGTGGCGCAGGGCAGCGACAAGAACCTGCTGCACGTCTACGCCGGCAACGACAAGGCCACGGCCGAAGCCAAGCCTGGCCTGTTCGCGGCCGACCATGCCGCGGTGCTGCACTTCAGCGAGCCGGCCGACGGCCCTGCGCATGACGCCACCAGCAGCGCGGTCAGCACAACCGTGATGCAACGCGAGCCCAACGGCCTGCTCGGCGGTGCGGTGCGCCTGGCCGGCACGCCGCTGAGCTTCGGCCCCAATGCGCGGCTGGTGCTGTCACCCGAAGGCGGGCTGACGATTGCGCTGTGGCTCAAGCCCGACGCGCCGACCGAATCCTCGACGCTGCTGGCGCTGGGCCCCGTCAAGCTGATGCGCGTGCTGGACCAGCTCGAAGCCCGCATCGGCGACGAGCGCCTGGGCGGCGCGGCGCTGCCCGGCTCGGCCTGGTCGCACGTGGTGCTCACGGTGGGGCAGGGCAAGGCCCAGCTCTACATCAACGGCAAGCCGGTGGGCCAGGCCGATGCCTTGCTGCCCGCAGCAGCCACGCCAGCCATGGTGCTGGGCGAGGGCTACAAGGGCCTGGTGGACGAACTGCAGATCCTGCCGGCCGCACGCGACGCCGGCTGGGTCAGACTGGCCGCCGCGGCGCAAGGCATGGACGGCAGCTTCATCAAGAGCCAGAAGGAAAGCGCCGACGGCGGTGGCGAGTCCGGCGGTGGCGGCTACTTCGGCATCCTGTTGAAGAACCTAACCGGTGACGCCTGGGCGGTGATTGGCGTGCTGATCGTGATGTTCTTCATCGCCGCTGCGGTGATGGTCACCAAGGCCATGCTGGTCCAGCGCGTGGGCCGCGACAACGAGCGTTTCCTGGAACGCTTCCGTGCCGACTTCACCGGCCAGGGCCTGAAGACTGCGGGCGAGTTCGTGCACTCCACGCTGTACCGGCTCTATGCCACCGGCGAGGCCGAGATCGCCAAGCGCCGCGAGCGTGGCATGCAGACGCTGACCGGCGCCTCGCTGAACTCGATCAAGGCGACGATGGACGCGGTGCAGGTGCGCGAGAACCACGTGCTGAACGCCCGCATGGTGCTGCTGACGATTGCCATCTCCGGCGGCCCGTTCCTTGGCCTGCTCGGCACCGTGGTCGGCGTGATGATCACCTTCGCCGCCATTGCCGCGGCCGGCGACGTCAACGTCAACGCGATTGCCCCCGGCATTGCCGCCGCGCTGCTGGCCACCGTTGCCGGCCTGGGCGTCGCGATCCCCGCGCTGTTTGGCTACAACTGGCTGGCCTCGCGCATCAAGACCATCTCGGCCGACATGCAAATTTTTGTCGACGAGTTCGTGACCCGCGCAGCCGAGCTGCATGGTCCGCAATAAGCGACTAGCAGGCCATGTCAGCTGACGTGAAGAGCGGCAATGAGCCGTACGACGACATCAACATCACGCCGATGCTGGACCTGGCCTATGTGCTGCTGGTCACCTTCATCATTCTGACGACCGCCTCTGTGCAAGGCGTGAAGGTCAACTCGCCGCGCACGCTGGCGGCCAACCAGCTGGCCAAGCCGCAGACGCGCGCGGTGACCATCACCAAGGAAGGCGCGGTCTACCTGGACGCGTACCCGGTCACGCTGGAGGAACTGTCTCAGCGCCTCTCGGCGATGAAGGCGGCCAACCCCTCCTTGCCGGTGGTGCTCAAGGCCGATGCGCGCACCCAGTACCAGAAGGTGACCGAGGTGCTGGAAGTGGCCAAGAAGCTGGACATCACCGAGCTTGGCCTGGTGACGCAGCGCGAAGCGCAGTGAACAAACGGGAGCGCACGCCATGCAAGTCCAGAACGACACCAAGCCCTACGACACGATCAACGTCACGCCGATGCTGGACCTGGCCTATGTGCTGCTGGTGGTCTTCATCCTGATGACGACCGCCTCGGTGCAAGGCCTGTCCATCACGCTGCCCAAGCCGTCGAACACGCCCAGCAGCGAGCACCACGAACTGCTGGTGGTGCAGATCACGGCCGAGGGCGCGCTGCTGCTCAATGGCGCGGCGCTCACGGCGCAGGAGATCGAGCAACGCCTCGCCGCAGCCAAGGCCGCGGACCCGAAGATCACCGTGGCCATCAAGGGCGACGGCCAGGCCAGCTACGAGCCGGTGGTCAAAGTGATTGACCTGTGCAACCGGCTGGCGGTGGACATGGCGCTGGTCACGTCGCGGATCGGCACATGAGCGGGACCTGACATGCACCACACCACCGCCCTGATCGCCCGCCGCCAGCGCCTGGGCCTGAGCAGCCAGCAGGAAACCGGCCGCGTCTCGCAGCCGCTGCTGCGCCGGCTCGCACTGGGCTTGCTGCTGTGCGCCGGCACCGCGCTGGTGATCTGGACCCTGGTCCATTTCGCCAGCGGCAGCACGGCTGGCCCGAAGCGCCAGGTGGCGCGCATTGCGCTGCTGCCGGACACGCCGCCACCCCCTCCGCCGCCACCGAAGGAGCAGAAGAAGGAAGAGCCCAAACCGCAGCCGCGGCCGCAGGCCCAACCCGAGCAGGCGCCCAAGCCGCCGCAGCCGGCCAACGAGCCGCTGAAGATGGAGGGCGCGGCTGGCAACGGGCCCAGCGCGTTTGCAGCCGGCGCCGTCAACAACGAATACCGCACCGGCCCGGCCAGCAGCGGCGGTGCCTCGTCGCCCGGCGTGGCCGACCGAGCGGCCGAGCGGCTGTACGCCAACACCGTGCGCCAACTGCTGCTGGCCGAGATGGAGCGTCGGCTGGCGCCCGAGGCTGGCGAGCTGAGCGCGAACTTTGCGCTGTGGATCAACCCGGACGGGCGCATCGCCCGCTGGGAAGCCGACGGCAGCTCGCCCGCGCTGAAGACCGCGCTGGACGCCAGCGCCGAGGCGCTGCGCCTGCCAGTGCCCCCGGCCGTGGCTCAGCCCATGCGCTTTCGCCTGACCGTGCGCGCCGGTGCGTGAAGAACAACCCATGTCTTTCGAGAACCCCATGACCCGAATCTCCTTCCGCCTCGCGCCTTTGGCCCTGGCGCTGCTGGCCGCGCTGCCGCAAGCCCATGCTGACACTGCGCCCGCCACCAGCGAAGCCGCCGCGCTGGGCGAACTCAAAGCCACCACGCTGGCGTTGATCGACGCCCTGGTCGAGCAAGGCCTGCTGACCCGCGCCAAGGCCGACGAACTGCTGCGCAAGGCCAAGGCGGCGGGCGAAGCGGTCGCCGCGGGCAACCCCGCGCCCTTGCCGGCCGAGACCGGCTGGGGCGCGCCGCGCTCAGTCGTGCGCGTGCCTTACCTCAGCGACAGCACCCGCGCCAAGATCAAGGACGAGGTGCGCAACGAGGTGCTGGTCGCCGCCCGCGAAGAAGGCTGGACCGACGGCAGGCGCTTGCCGGGCTGGCTGCGCTCGGTATCCATCGACGGCGACATCCGCGTGCGCGCGCAGGACGAGATGTTCGCCAACGACAACATCGCGCCCGAGATCTTCCGCGCCCAGACCGACTCGCCCGCGTGGGCCCCGGACCTGACCAACACCCGCAACGACCGCCAGCGCATGACGCTGCGCGCCCGCGTGGGTTTCCATGCCAAGGCCAGCGACAGCTTCAGCGGCACCGTGCGCCTGGCGACCGGCAGCACGACGGGCAGCCCCACCTCCGAGTCGGTCACCGCCGGCAATGACGGCAACCGGTTCAGCATTGGCGTGGACCGCGCTTCGGTGCGCTGGGAGCCGCTGCAGGGCAATCGGCTGGACGCCGGTCGCATGGGCGTGCCGTTCGATGGCAGCGACCTGACTTGGCCGGACGACATGGGCCTGGACGGCCTGGCCGGCCACGGCGAGCTGGACATGGCCAGCGGCCTGTACGGCTTTGCCACCGCGGGCGGCTTCGCGCTGTCCGAGTTCGCCAACAGCCAGAAGGACAAGGCGCTGGTCGGCGGCCAGCTGGGCCTGGACTGGGCGTTTGGCGACGCCTGGCAGCTGCGCGTGGCCGCAGGCGCCTACAACTTCCGCAACGTGCAGGGCGTGCGCGAAAACGAGCTGCCGCCCACCGGTGCGCTGGCCGGCGTTGCGCCGTACCAGAACAGCGCCTACCCGGCGGCCATCCGGCAGAAGGGCAACACGCTGATCAACCTCAACGCGCCCACCTCGACCGCCGCGCCGGTCTGGGGCCTGGCCTCGCGCTTCAAGCCTGTGGACCTGAGCCTGAGCCTCACCGCGCGCCACTACAACCCCTACGAAGTCAACTTCTCGTTCCATGTGGTGAAGAACACCGGCTTCGACAACGATGACATCCAGCGCCGCGCCGGCACCACCGCGGTGGCCGACCTGAAGGACAAGACGCTGGGCTACCAGGCCAGGCTGCAGTTCGGCCATGCCAAGCTGATCGAGCCCGGCCAGTGGCAGGTCTTCGCGGCCTTCCGCCATTTGGAGCGCGACGCCTGGATCGATGCCTACACCGACACCACCTGGCACCTGGGCGGCACCAACTACAAGGGCTTCAGCGTCGGCGGCCAGTACGCCTTCGACAACAAGGCCACGCTGGGCCTGCGCTTCACCAGCACCCGCAACCTGGACGACAACGTGCGCTTCCTGAGCATCCCCGGCGACCCCAGCTCGATCAGCGGCAACCTCAGCAGCGCGCCGCTGAAGATCGACGTGTTGCAGCTCGAAACCAACCTGAAGTTCTGAGCATGCAATCAGGTCTCTCAATGATCCGCTGCGCCGCACTGGCCGTGCTCTGCAGCGTTGCGCTGGCCCACGCCGCAGACGGTGGCGACAAGCGGCTTGCCCAGGCCAAGGAAGTCGCCCGCGCCGCCCAGGCCGCGCTTCAGCAAGCCCAGCAGGAGCGCGACACGCTGCGCCAGCAGCAGGCCACCGACAAGGCCGAGAAGGAACAGCTGGCCCAGCGGCTGTCCCGCGCCGAAGGGGCGGCGCGCGGCGAACAGGCCGCCAAGGTCCAACAAGCGCAGGCACTGACGGTCGCGCAGGCCGAGCTGGCGCAGTTGCGCACCGAGCTGGCAGCCGAACATCAGCGTCGCGAGCGGGCCGAACGTGCCGCGGCCGATGCGACTGCGCAAGGCCAGCAGGCGCTCGCATCGCAGCGCCAGGTCACCGCCGCCGTCACCGCACTGCTGGAAAAAAGCGTGGCCTCGCTGGCCCGCGCCGAGCAGGCCAACCGCACGCTGCACGGCCTGGGCCTGCAGGCGGTGGATGCCTACACCCAGCGCACCCCCGAAGCCATGCGCGCCCGCAGCGAGCCCTTCCTGGCGCTGGGCGCCGTCACGCTGGAAGACGAAGCCGAAGGCCTGCGCCGCGCGCTGGACGCGCAGCGCGTGGCGCCCTGAGGCGCTGTTCTCCGCACTGCGCTCGTCCATCGACATCAGTTGGAAGCCAGCTGAGCTTGCGGCACACTGGTCGGCTCCCTGCCGGTCCCGCCGCCAACCCCAGCCGAGGGTTCCACCATGAACAACACCTCCGATCGCATCGCCGTCCGGCGCCGCGAGTTCAAGCGCCTGCACGAAAGCGGTTGCTTCGTGCTGCCCAATCCCTGGGATGCCGGCAGCGCCTGCTACCTGCAAAGCCTGGGCTTCCAGGCGCTGGCGACGACCAGTTCCGGCTTCGCCTGGTCGCAAGGCCTGCCCGATGGCCGCCTCAGCCGCGCGCAGGTGCTGGCCCACTTGCGCGACATGGTGGCCGCCACGGACCTGCCGATCAACGCCGACTTCGAGAGCGGCTACGCGGACGATCCGCATGGCGTGACCGAGAGCGTGCGGCTGGCCGTTGCCACCGGCGTGGCCGGCCTGTCGATCGAAGACTCGACCGGCGACGCCGCAAAGCCGGTACGCGACATCGGCGACGCCGTGGCCCGGATTCGCGCCGCCCGCCGGGCGATTGACGAAACCGGGGGCGACACGCTGTTGGTTGGCCGCGCCGAGAACTTCTTCCTCGGCCGCCCGGACCTGGCCGACACCTTGCGGCGCCTGCAGGCCTACGCCGAGGCCGGCGCCGACTGCCTCTATGCCCCCGGCATCCGCACGCCCGAAGAGATCGCCGCCGTCGTTGCCGCGGTCGCCCCCAAGCCCGTCAATTTGCTGGTCGGCTCCGCCAGCCCCTTGACGCTGCAGGACATTGCCGCGCTGGGCGTGCGCCGCGTCAGCATTGGCGGCGGCCTGGCCCGCGCCGCATGGGGCGGCCTGATGCGCGCCGCCAGCCTGATCGCCACCGAAGGCCGCTTCGACGGCCTGGCCGATGCGGCCTCAGGCAAGGTGCTGGATGACTTGATGGGCTGAGAGGCTTGGCAGCGGCGCGCCAGGGCCCGCGGTGGCGCCGCGCCGGCCCTCAAGGCCTGACCTTGGCGGTCGATATAGTCGAGATGCTGTGGGGTCGGTCCCGCGGCCGGACCGGGTGGGCCGCACGTGCCGCCCGGTTTTGAACTTCTCTTTTTTTGCGCTGCGCGGCGCTGGGTCCAGTGCCCGCCGCGCTGCAGCCGCGTGCCGCCATGCGTTTGTCCCTGTCGTCCCTGCAGTTTTTCGGTTCTGCCTGTGCCCTGGCTTGCGGCGTCATCAGCCTGCCGTTGAGCGCCGCCGAGCCGACCAGCGCGGCCGAGCTGGCGGCCTTGCCGCTGGACACGCTGCTGGACCTGCCGGTCACCGGCGCCTCCAAATTCGCTTCGCGCGCCAGCAGCGCGGCTGCTGCGGTGACAGTGGTCAGTGCCGAGGAGATCCGCGCGCTCGGCTACCGCACGCTGGCCGATGTGCTGGCCTCGATGCGTGGCGTGATGGTGACCACCGACCGCTCGTACAGCTACATCGGCGTGCGCGGCTTCTATGTGCCGGGCGACTACAACACCCGCGTGCTGCTGCTGATCGACGGCAACCGGATCAACGACACCATCTACGACCAGGCCTACCTCGGCAGCGAGATGCCGCTGGACCTGGCGATGGTCGAGCGTGTCGAATTCATTCCCGGACAGGGCTCGGCCGTGTATGGCGGCAATGCCTTGTTCGGCGTCGTCAACGTGGTCACGCGCCAGCCCGGCGCGGCCGGCACTTCGCTGGCCAGCGTCTCGGCCGGCAGCTTCGGCGCGCGCAGCCTGCGGCTGGCCGACAGCGTGCAGCTGCCCGGCGGCGCGGCGCTGCAATGGTCCATCAGCCGCGCAGTGATGGCCGGCGACACGGTGCCGCTGCCAGACGGCGGCTCGGCCCGCCATGGCGACGCGGAAGGCCGCACCACGCTGTTCGCCCGCGTCCGCCAGGGCGACTGGCGGGCCACGGTGCTGCATGCGCTGCGCACCAAAGGGAATCCGCTGTTTCCAGACGGTGTGCAGGGCGACCCGCGCACCGTCAACCATGACGAGCAGTCATTGCTGGACCTGAGCTGGGTGCATGCGACCGACGAGGGCGACGAGCTCACGGCGCGCGGCTTTGCCGGGCGCTACCGCTTCGAGGGCCGCTATGCGATGGACTATCCGCCGGTGACGGTGAACCAGGACATTGCGGTGGGCCGCTGGTGGGGCCTGGAAGGCCGCTGGCTCAGCACCCGCTGGCAGGACCACAAGCTGCTGGTGGGCGCCGAGCTGCAGGTCTTGCCGCTGCTGCTGCAGCGCAATGCCGACATCGATCCCCCCACCGCGCCGCTGCTGGACGACCGCCGCAGCCTGCAGCGCCATGCCTTGTTCGTCGAGGACCAATACGCGCTGGCCCGCGACTGGACGCTGGACACGGGACTGCGCTGGGACCAGACCAGTGGCAGCGCGCGTGAATTCAGCCTGCGCACGGGGCTGATCTGGCGCGCCGACGACACGCTGGTGGCCAAGCTGATCCATGGCACCGCCTACCGTGCGCCGAATGCCTTCGAGGCCCACTACCAGGTCCCCGGCAGCGGTGGCTATGAAATCAATCCGAAGCTGACCAGCGAAGGCGTGCGCGGCAGCGAGCTGGCGCTGGACTGGCGGCCCGATTCGCAGGACCGCTACAGCCTGTCGCTGTTCAGCAATCGGGCGCGCCAGCTGCTGGTGCTCAACCGCGACCCGGACAGCGAGCGCTATCGCTTCGACAACCAGGGCGGCGTGCGGACCCACGGCGCCGAGCTGGAATGGGAGCGCATCTGGGCCAGCGGCGGCAGGCTGCGCGCCAACCTGACGCTGCAGCACGGCCGCGACAGCGACATGGACACTCAGGTGGCCGGCTACTCGGCCGAGCGCATGGCCAAGCTGGCGGCGATCTTGCCGCTGGGACGGGGCTGGCAGGCCGGGCTGGAGTGGCAGGGCATCGGCCGGCGCGGCGCAGCGGCTGCCTACCAGTTGAGCAACCTGACGCTCTCGACACCGCTGGCCTCGCGCGGCTGGTCCTTCTCGGCCAGCGTGTTCGACCTGTTCGACCGACGCCATCAGGACCCTGGTGGCGACGCCACGAGCCAGCCGGTGCTGCCGCAGGCGGGCCGCAGCGTCGAGCTGCGTCTGGACTTTGCGTTCTGACGCGATGCGCCTGCCCTGCACGTCCTTCTTCAGGCGGCTGTGCTGGCTGCCCGGCCTGGCCGTGCTGGGCCTGCCGCTGGCGCACGCCGTCGAGCGGGCCGACCTGGAGTCGGCCATCGTCTACAACCTGCTGCAATACGTGGAATGGCCCGCCGAGGCCCTGCCGGCTGCCGGTGGTGCGCTGGTGCTGTGCCTGGCGCAGGGCAGCCCTTTGCGCGGCCCGGTCAAGTCGCTGGAAGGCCGGCCGGTGGGGCCGCTGCGGCTGGCCGTGCGCACGCTGGAACCGGCTGAGGCGCCGCATGGCTGCCATGCCTTGTTCATTGACGGCGAGCCGCCCGCCCGCCGCCGCCCGCCGCGGGCCACTGCGTTGCTGCTGATCGGCGACGGCCCGGCCCAGCCCGACGACGGCATCACCATCCGGCTGGCGCAGGCCGACGGCCGCATGGTGTTCGAGATCGACCTGGTGGAGGCCCGCGAAGCCAGGCTGCAGGTCAGCTCACGCCTGCTGCGGCTGGCACGAAAGGTCACTGGATGAACCGGCCAGACCCCGCCCCGCTGCCTTTCCAGGCCCTTCGCGAGACACCTGCCGTGCCGCTGCTGGCCCGTGCCCAGCGCCGCGGCCTGGGCCGCCAGCTGACCCGGGCGGCCGTGGCATCGGCCGGCGTGGCGCTGGCCGTAGCCGGGCTGGTGTTGAACCTGTCGCTGCATGCCTGGTCGCGTGTCGCGTTGCATGAAGATGCGCTGGTGCAGGCCCGGATGGCGGCCGACAACAGCGCAGCGGCCTTGTTGTTTGCCGATGTCAAGGCGGCCACCGAAACCCTGGCCTCGCTGCGCGCGGCGCCGGCCGTCGCCGAGGCGCTGCTCTACACACCCGATGGCCGGCTGTTTGCCAGCTACCGTCGAAACGCGGCTGGCAGCGATGCTGGCATGGTGGTGGAAACGCTGGTCGAACTCAAGCAGCGGGTGGTCGGCCGCATCGTGCTGCGGGTCTCGCTGACGCCGCTGCACGAACGCGCGCTGATCTTCGCGCTGCTGACGGTGGTCTCGGCGCTGCTGGCGCTGGTCATCGCCTACCTGCGGGTGCGGCGGGTCCGCCGGGCCATCGACCACACCGAGGCCAGGCTGGACCAACTGGCCTACTTCGACCCTGTGACCGGCCTGTACAACCGCCACGCCGCCAACGAGCACCTGCGCGCCATGGTCGACAGCGCCCGCGCACTGGGCCATGGCTTCGTGCTGATGCTGCTTGACCTCGACGACTTCAAGCTGATCAACGACACGCTGGGCCACGTCGTCGGCGACGAGGTGCTGCGCCTGCTGGCCGGGCGGCTGCAGCGCGGCCTGCGCCGCAATGACCTGGTGTTCCGCTTTGGCGGCGACGAGTTCATCGTCGTGTGCGAGCACCAGGGCGATGACGAAGCGCTGGACCGGCTGGGTCGGGCCGCGCTGGCCTGCCTGGACGCACCGCTGCAGGCCGGCGGGCAGGAGATCCATGCCCGCGGCAGCGTTGGCCTGGCACGTTTCCCGTCCGATGCAGACAGCGCCGAAGCCCTGCTGCGTGCGGCAGACACCGCGATGTACGCCGCCAAGGCCAGCGGCAAGAACACCTTCGCGGTCTTCAGCCGCTCGATGAACGAGGCCGCGTCTTCGCAGCTGCAGCTGGACGCCGAGCTGCGCCGCGCGATCCGCGGCGACGAGCTGCTGCTGCACTACCAGCCCATCATCGACCTGCGCCAGGGCCGGGTCGTCGGCACCGAGGCGCTGGTGCGCTGGCAGCACCCCGAGCGCGGCCTGCTGATGCCGGCTGCCTTCATCGACATGGCCGAACGCACCGGCCTGGTCAGCGACCTCGGCGCCTGGGTGCTGCAGGCCGCCGCGCGCCAGCAGGCGGCCTGGCGCGAAGCCGGCCTGGGCCAGCTGTTCATCGCGGTCAATGCCTCGGGCCGCCAGTTCAAGCGCAAGCTGCTGGAGCAGCAGGTGGCCGACGCGCTGGCCAGCAGCGGCGCCGACCCCGGCCGGCTGCAGATCGAGATCACCGAGCACACGCTGGTCGAAGACGTGGCAGCCAATGTCGGCACGCTGGCTGCACTGCGCGCGCGAGGCGTACAGATCGCCATCGACGACTTCGGCACCGGCCTGTCCTCGCTGGCCTACCTGAAGCGCCTGCCGATCGACAAGCTGAAGATCGACCGCAGCTTCGTGCGCGACCTGCCCGACGCCGCCGAAGACGGCGCCATCGTCGAAGCCATCGTCTCGCTTGCCCACGCACTGGGCCTGCAGGTGGTGGCCGAAGGCGTCGAGACCGAGCGCCAGCAAGCCTGGCTCACCCAACGCGGCGTGGCCCACGCCCAGGGCTACCTGTTCAGCCGCCCGGTGCCCCCCGAACAGATCCCCGAAGCCATCCAAGCCGTGGCCGCCCGCTGGGGCCAGCAAGACAGCGCGGGCTTCGCCAGCGGGATCTGAACAGGCGGCTGAGGCCCACGGGCACCGTGCATATGCCGTCGGGCGTCGGCTTCCGCACGCCGACCGATGTGTGGGCGGTGGGCGAGGGCGGCACCGTGCTGTCCACCGCAAACGGCGGCCGTTGATCCTGTTGCCCGGAGCAAAACGGCCAGCACCGAAAGGCGCTGGCCGTTTTTTCTTTCCGCCCAACCCCTCATCGCCCCCAATGTCGATCACCGCGCTGGGTGCGCTGGGTGCGCTGAGTGCGCAGGTCCATGCTCAGGTGCATGTCTCAATGTCGGGCTCATGCACGCGCAGGGCCAGGCCTTGCCGCCGCCGCTGACCCTTGCCTTTGCCTTTGCCTTTGCCTTTGCCTTTGCCTTTGCCTTTGCCTTTGCCTTTGCCTTTGCCTTTGCCTTTGCGGGTCTTGACTTGACCTGCATCAACGGCGGGCATAGGGGCCGGGTGCAACCTGTCCTCAAGGGGCGCCGATGGCGCACCCAAAACACAAGGAATCGTCACCATGAAACTTGCCCCCGGTTTGAGCGCGCTGGCCGTCGCCTTGTTGGCCGGATATCCGGCGATGCCCGCAAGCGCCGCCAACGAGGCCGAAGAACACGCTGCGCACCACCCCGCCAGCCCTGTGGCATTGCCCGCGCCTGCCGGCTACGACCAGCAGATGAAGAAGATGCAGGAAATGCACCAGCAAATGGCCGCTGCCAAGTCGCCCGAGGAGCGCGCCGCGCTGATGAAGAATCACATGAAGGCCATGCAGGACGGCATGGGGATGATGGACCAGATGCGCGGCGCAATGATGGGCGGCAAAGCCGTGGCCGGTGGCAAGTCGGCAATGCCCATGGACGCTTCGATGATGAGGCGCCGCATGGACATGATGGACATGATGATGCAGATGATGATGGACCGCGAGGCAATGAAGGCCGCGGCACCCCAGTAAAGGGAGACTGCAGACAGGAACAGGAAAGCGCCATGACAAGCCACACGGATACACCCCGCAGCACTGCGCACCACGGCCAGCATGTGATGCCTGACGGTACGGTGATGGGTGGTACCCCCGCTGCGGCAAAACTGCCGGCCGAGGGCGGCCACGGCCAGGTCGAGTACACCTGCCCGATGCACCCGCAGGTGCGCCAGATGGGCCCAGGCAATTGCCCCATCTGCGGCATGACGCTGGAGCGGGTGTTGGCGACGGCGGATGCCGGGGAGAGCCCAGAACTGCGCGACATGACGGGGCGTTTCTGGATTGCCACGGCACTGACGCTGCCGGTCTTCGCGCTGGAGATGGGCGGACATCTCTTCAACATCCATCACCTCATCGCGCAGCAGACCTCGAACTGGGTGCAACTGCTGCTGGGAACGCCGGTTGTGCTGTGGGCCGGATGGCCATTCTTCGTGCGCGCCGTGGCGTCCGTGAAGAACCGAAGCCTGAACATGTTCTCGCTCATTGCGCTTGGAACAGGGGCGGCCTGGATCTACAGCATGGTTGGAACTCTTGCGCCCAGCCTGTTCCCGGCCGAGCTCCGGTTGGCTGATGGTGCCGTGCAGATCTACTTCGAGGCGGCGGCCGTCATCACCGTGCTGGTGTTGCTGGGCCAGGTGCTCGAACTCCGGGCACGCGAGAAGACATCGGGTGCCATCAAGGCCTTGCTCGGGCTTGCGCCGAAGACGGCGGTCAAGGTGAAGGCCGATGGCACTGACGAAACCGTTCAGGTGGACGCCATCCAGGTCGGCGAGTTCTTGCGCGTGCGTCCCGGCGAGAGGGTGCCGGTCGACGGTGAACTCACCGAAGGCAAGGGCAACGTGGATGAGTCGATGGTCACTGGCGAGCCCATTCCGGTTGCGAAGGCCCTTGGCGCCAAGCTGACAGCCGGAACGCTCAACCAGACAGGCGGCTTCGTGATGCGCGCTGAGAAGGTCGGCGCGGACACGCTGCTGGCCCAGATCGTCCACATGGTGGCCGCGGCGCAGCGCAGCCGCGCGCCCATCCAGCGCATGGCCGACCTGGTCGCGGGCTGGTTCGTGCCGGTGGTCATCCTGATGGCGGTGCTCACGTTTGTCGCCTGGCTGGTGTGGGGCCCGCCGCCGGCCTTCAGCTACGCGCTCGTCACAGCGGTCGCCGTGCTCATCATTGCCTGTCCATGCGCGCTGGGCCTGGCCACGCCGATGTCCATCATGGTCGGCGTTGGCAAGGGTGCGCAACATGGCGTGCTGATCCGCGACGCCGAAGCACTGGAGCGCATGCAGAAGGTCGACACGCTGGTGCTCGACAAGACGGGGACCTTGACCGAAGGTCGCCCGAGCGTCGTTCAGGTCGAACCGGCCCCAGGTTTCAGCAAGGACGACGTGCTGCAGAAGCTGGCGAGCGTCGAGCGGGCCAGTGAGC
The DNA here is from genome assembly GCF_058788035.1 of Ideonella sp. FW305-24. Classification (NCBI taxonomy): domain Bacteria; kingdom Pseudomonadati; phylum Pseudomonadota; class Betaproteobacteria; order Burkholderiales; family Sphaerotilaceae; genus Ideonella; species Ideonella sp. FW305-24. The sequence goes on from NZ_JBYTAI010000023.1 coordinate 48,293, forward strand.
ACCCGCTGGCCACGGCCATCGTCAACGCCGCGCAGGAGGGCAGGCTGAACCTGTCGGCAGTCACCGACTTCGATTCTCCCGTCGGCAAGGGCGTGGTCGGCACTGTCGACGGAAGGCGGGTGGTTTCCGGCAGCGCGAAGTTCCTGGCCGAGCGTGGCATTGACTGTGCACCATTGAATCAGCCGGCAGAAGTGCAGCGTGCCAACGCGGCCACCGTCATCTTCGTCGGGGTCGACGGCAAGCTTGCGGGCTTTGTGGCCATCGCCGACCCCATCAAGGCCACGACGCCCCAGGCGCTTCAGGCCTTGAAGGCCGCGGGCATTCGCATCGTGATGCTGACGGGTGACGGCAAGACCACGGCCGAAGCGGTCGGCAGGCAGCTCGGCATCGACGAGGTGGTCGCCGAGGTGCTTCCGGAAGACAAGGTCGCGGTGGTGCAGCGCCTGATGAAAGAGGGACGGGTCGTGGCCATGGGCGGCGATGGTGTCAACGATTCACCGGCGCTGGCCGCTGCGACGGTCGGCATCGCGATGGGCACCGGGACGGACGTGGCCATGGAGAGCGCCGGCATCACGCTGCTCAAGGGCGACCTGATGGGCATTGTTCGCGCGAGGACCTTGTCGCAGGCCACGATGCGAAACATCCGCCAGAACCTCACGCTGAGCTTCGTCTACAACGTGGCCGGCATCCCGCTCGCTGCCGGTGCGCTCTATCCCTTGTTCGGGCTCTTGCTGTCGCCTGTCGTTGCCGCCGCGGCCATGGCGCTGTCATCGGTCAGCGTCATCGGCAATGCGCTGCGGCTGCGAGCGCTGAAGCTGGAATAGTCGAAAAAGCAAAGGCAGCTCCGCGCTCGGCCCTTCACCTCGCCGCGTTCCAGCCGTTCTTCAGAGGTGGCGATGATCTCGTGGCCTGGCACCACGGGTCCAGGGCGCCAGCGGGCTGCCGAGTTGACGGGCAGCGTGGCCGACGACCTGCATGCGTGTCTCCGAAGGGATGGTTCGAGGCAGCGGTGTCCGCAGGAGCAGCCGGGTAGCAAAGGACACTTTGGCGACACCGCGCGACAGGTCAGTCGAGCAGGCGCTTGACATCTACTAATCATTTAGTACTATTCGCCTAATACTTGACTGCGACTGGCTTGGCGATGACCTTACCCCGACCGACCGAAGGCGAGCTCGCGATCCTGCGCGTGCTCTGGCAGAGCGACGGGCCCTGCACCGTGCACCAGGTGCACGAGGTGCTGTCACAGGCCAAGGACACGGCCTACACCACGGTGCTGAAAATGCTGAGCATCATGGCCGAGAAGGGCCTGGTGACGCGTGACGACAGCGACCGCCGGCATCGATACAGCGCCGCCCAGCCCGAGCCCGAGGTGCAGGCCGTGCTGCTGAAGGACCTGATGCAACGCGCGTTTTCCGGCTCGGCTTTGCAGCTGGTGCAGCGCGCACTGGACGTGGACAAGGCCAGCGCTTCGGAGCTGGACGCGATTGCCCGCGTGATCGCCGAGGCCAAGGCGCGCCAGCGCAAATCCACCTGAAAGAGGTGCCCCCATGAATCTCTTCGAACACATCCAGGCCGCGCTCGCGCTGAGCCTGTTGCATGCCTTGTGGCAAGGCACGCTGCTGGCGGTGCTGGCAGCAGCGGGCATGGCCTGGCTGGGCCCGCGGCGGGCGGCGGCGCGGCATGCGCTGGGCATGCTGGCGCTGCTGACGATGCCGGCGGCAATGGCGGCCACTTTCGTGTCGGCCTTCGCCCCGCAGGGGCCGGCGGACGCACCCGGTGGCGTGGCGGCGACGGACTGGGCCGAAGCCGGGCCGGCGGTGCTGGTCATCGGCGCCAAGCTGATGCAGTTGCCCAGCTGGCTGCCGGGCTGGCTCGCCGGGGCCTGGCTCGTGGGCGTGGCGCTGATGGGCCTGCGCGTGGCGCTGGGCCTGCGCCAGGTGCGGGCCCTGGAGCGCCAGCCGTTCCAGCCGTTGCCGGCCGAGTGGGCGCAGCGGGTGCGGCGGCTGAGCCGTGCGCTGGGGCTGGTGCGGCCGGTCGAAGTGCGCCTGCTGGCGCAACTGGAGACGCCTTGCGCCGCGCGCTGGCTGCGCCCGCTGGTGTGGCTGCCGGCCTCGGCGCTGACAGGTCTGTCGCCGGACCAGCTCGAAGCCGTGCTGGCGCATGAGCTGGCCCATGTGCAGCGGCGCGACTGGCTGTGGAACGGGCTGCAGTGCGCGGCCGAATCGCTGCTGTTTTTCCACCCCGCCGTGTGGTGGCTGAGCCGGCGCATCCGCCAGGCCCGCGAGCATGCCTGCGACGACCTGGCCGTGGCGGCCTGCGGAGGCCGGGCCTTGCCGCTGGCCGAAGGGCTGGCGATGCTGGCCGGCGCATCAGCGGCCGGGCAGCGGGCCATCGGCGCGCTGGCGCTCACGGCGGCGCAAGGGCCGCTGCTGGACCGGGTCACGCGCCTGCTGTCACCCCGGCCGCAGCCGCGGCTGCACTGGCGCCTGCAGGCCGGGCTGCTGGCGGCCTGCGGCCTGCTGTTTGGCGGCGCGCTGCTGGCCGCGCAGCTGCCGCCGACAACTGCGGTTCGCGTCCCTGCGAAGCCGGTGGTTACCGTGGCCGCGCCGTCGCCTGTGGCCAGCGTGGCGCCGGTTGCCGGGGTGGCGCCGGTCGCCGGAGTTGCGCCAGCGCCGGCCCATTCCGCCCTGCCAAAGCCGGCGCCCGTGGCCCAGCCCGCGCCGGCGGCCGCTGCGGCACCGGCCTCGGCTGCCAGCAGCGCGATGCTGCCGCTGGTCACCGGGCACTGGTACAGCCCGGTGGGCAACTCGTTTGAGCTGCACGAAGGCGAGGGCGCCCAAGAGCGCGTCTACAAGCAGTGGGCCGGCTTTGGTGGCGGCGTGAAGGAGAGTTACAGCGTGGGCGGCGAGCCTGCGCTGATCGACGAAGCTGTGCGCCAGTGGGTGGCCAGGCGGGCCGCCGAGCCGCCACCGCTGCCACCAGTGCCTCCACCGCCGCCCATGTTGCCGCCCGTGCCGGCCATTTCCGACAGCCTGGCTTTCCTGGCGGCCCTGGCCGCTGCAGGGCAGGACCGGCACATCGTCGAGCAACTGGGCACGCCGCTGCGCGCCACGCAAGGCGGTCCTTCGCGGGTGGACAACGACAGTGCCGTGCTGACCCTGAGGCTGAGCGGCCCACGCGGCAGCGCGCTGCTGAGGGCCGTGGGCCGGCACAGCAGTTCGGCCGGCTGGCAGTTCCGGACGCTGGACCTGTCGCCGGCGCCCGGCGGCACCGAACCGGCCTTGGCCCCGCCGGCCCGGTCCTGAGGCTGGCTCACATCTGCTTCATGATTTCCTGCGCCACGCCGCCCAGCGGCACGATGCGCTCGACGCCGCCGCGCTTGATGGCTTCCTTGGGCATGCCGAAGACCACGCAGCTCTCTTCGTCCTGGGCCACGGTGCGGGCGCCGGCGTTGCGCATTTCCAGCAGGCCGGCGGCGCCATCGTCGCCCATGCCGGTCATGATGATGCCGAGCGCATTCACGCCGGCGGCCTTGGCCACCGAGCGGAACATCACGTCGACCGAGGGCCGGTGGCGGTTGACCAGCGGCCCGTCGACCACCTCGACCATGTACTGCGCGCCGCTGCGCTTCATCAGCACGTGCTTGCCGCCGGGGGCGATCAGCGCGCGGCCGGGCACGATGCGGTCGTTGGTCTCGGCTTCCTTGACCTGGATCTGGCAGATGCTGTCCAGCCGGGCCGCGAAGGCGGCGGTGAATTTCTCCGGCATGTGCTGCACGATCAGGATGCCCGGCGAGACGCGCGGCAGCATGGTCAGGACTTCTTCCAGTGCCTGCGTGCCGCCGGTGGAAGTGCCGATGGCGATCACGCGTTCGGTGGTCTGCGCCATCGCGCGCGGGCTGCCCGAGGCGGGGGCCAGGATCACGTCGGCGGTGTGCTTGACCGGCGCGGTCAGCGGCGCTGCGCCTTCGGCCCGCGGCGAGAGCCGGCGCACATTGGCGCGCGCGGCGGCCTTGACGGTCGAGACCAGGTCGTTGCTGGCTTCGACCAGGAACTGCTTCAAGCCCAGCTTGGGCTTGGTGACGATGGCCACCGCACCGGCGGCCATGGCCTCGAGCGTGGTCTTGGCGCCTTTTTCGGTCAGCGTCGAGCAGATGACGACAGGCGTCGGCCGCTCGCTCATGATCTTGCGCAGGAAGGTGATGCCGTCCATGCGGGGCATTTCCACGTCCAGCACGATCACGTCGGGCCACTGCTGCTTCATGCGCTCCATGGCCAGCAGCGGGTCTGCCACCGCGGCAATCACCACGATGCCGGGCGTTGCGCTCAGCATGCCGGCGACGACCTGCCGCACGACGGCGGAATCGTCGACCACCATGACCTTGATAGCAGCTTGCATTGTTGACTGTCTCCGGCGGCGCGGGGCCGCTCAGCTTGAAGTGGACGGGGGCGCGGACGGCAACGGTGTGCCAAGCGGGAAGGGCAGGGCAGGCAGCACCGGGGACTCGGTCTGCACCGCCATTTGGCGCGCCCACACGTCGCCGCTGCCCACGTCGAAGATGATCTGGCGGTGGCCATTGCCAAACAGGCTTTCGGACACCACCTGGATGCCATGGCCCTGCAGCAGCCTGCGCGCTGCTTCGCCGTTGCGCCGGCCAATGCCCATCTGGCTGCTGGGCTTGTTCTCGGGGAACATTTCGCCGCCGCCGAAGATCTTGGCCTGGCAGTCGGCGGGCTTCACGTCACGCCGGGCCAGCAGGTCCAGCATCAGGCGCAAGGCCTCGTCGGCATAGCGGCCATCCAGCGTCTCGTCGGCGTGGCGCGACCGGCCGCGCTTGGCCAGCAGGAAATGCGACATCGCGCCCATGCGCCTGGTGGCGCACCACAAGGTGATGGACACACAGGAGCCCAGCAGCGTGCGGATGCGGTGCTGCGCGTCGCCGACAAAAAATTCGCCCGGCTGCAGGAAGACATCGCCCTGCCTGCCGGAAGGCGGCGGCGCGGGGCTCTGGGAAGGGTCCATGGCCAGTCAGCCGCAGCGGGCTTGGCTTGCCAGCGTACAGCTGCCGGGCGTCTGTTGAAGGGGGCGGAAGTCCGGCATCACAGGGGCTTGCGGTAGATGGACGGCGCGACCTGCGTCACCGAGTTGTTGATGTCGTTCAGGCTTTCCGAGTGGCCGATGCAGAAGTGGCCGCCCGGCTTCAGCAGCGACAGCACGCGTGCCACCACCTGGCGCTTGGTGTCGCCATTGAAGTAGATCATCACGTTGCGCAGGAAGATCACGTCGAATTGCCCCAGGCGCGGCAGCTCGGTGTTCAGGTTGGCATGCACGAAGCTGACGCGCTGGCGCAGCGCGCGCTCGACCAGCAGCGTGCCTTCCTGCTCGCCGTGGCCCTTCAGGCAGAAGCGCTTCAGGTAGGGCGGCGGGATCAGCCGGGTGCGCTCCAGCGGGAAGTGGCCGGTGCGGGCCTTGGCCAGCACCCGGGTGCTGATGTCGGTGCCCAACACGTCCCAGGGAGCGCTGCCCAGGCAGTCGGCCAGCACCATCGCGATGCTGTAGCCTTCTTCGCCGGTGGACGAGGCGGCGCTCCAGACGCGGAACGGCTGCGTGCCGCGCGCCGCAGCGGCGGCCGTGGCCAGCTCGCGCAGCAGGTCGAAGTGCTTGGGCTCGCGGAAGAAATAGGTTTCGTTGGTCGTCAACAGGTCCACCGCGGTCTGCACCTCGGCTGGCGCGGAGCCGTCGCGCAGCAGCTTGAAGTACTCGCCGTAGGTGGACAGCTGGTGGGCGGCCAGGCGTTTGGACAGGCGGCCGCTCACCAGTGCCTTCTTGGCCGGCGACAGCGTGATGCCGGCGGCCTCGAAGATGAAGCGCTGGAAGTGGCCGAATTCGGTGTCGGTGATCGTCGTGTTCATCGAAGAACTTATCGGCAACTTGCGCGGATTACTGCAGTGCAGGGTTTTCCGGCGGCAGCTCGGGAGAGGGGCCGGCGCCGGTCGATTCGTGACGCAGCTCGCGCAGGCGCGGCTGGTGGCGCTTGATCCACTGCAGCATCTCGCTGGCCGGCATCGGCTTGGCAATCAGGTAGCCCTGGCCGACATTGCAGCCGCCTTGCTGCAGCAGCCGCCAGTCCTCCAGCGTCTCGACGCCTTCGGCCACCGTGACCAGGCCCAGCTGGCGCGCCAGTTCGAGGGCCGACTGCAGGATCACCCGCAGGTTGCTGCGCTGGTGTGCGCCGTGCACGAAGGAGCGGTCAATCTTCAATTCAGTGAACGGAATGCGGGCCAGCTGCTGCATCGAAGAGAAGCCGGTGCCGTAGTCATCGATCGACAGGCCGAAGCCCTTGAGCCGCAGCCGCGCCAGCGCGCCCAGCGCCGTGCCCAGCCCGTCGGCCAGCGTGCTTTCGGTGATCTCCAGCACCACCTGGTCTGCTTTCAGGCCACGTTGCTGCACCAGCGCCGAGACTTCATCGACCAGCGTGGGCCGGTCCAGCAGGCGCTGCGACAGGTTGATTGCCATCGACAGCTTGAGTCCCCGGGCGTTCCATTCCGCGGCCTGGGCCAGGGCCTGGCCCATCACCGAGAGCGTCAGTTCGTGGATCAGGTTTTCTTCTTCGGCCAGCGCCACGAACAGGTCGGGCCGCACAAAGCCCGTGCCGTGCCGGTGCCAGCGCGCCAGCGCCTCCACACCACGCACGATGCCGGTGCGCATGTCCACCTTGGGCTGGTAGTGCACGCCCAGTTCGCCGCGGGCAATGGCCGAGGCCAGCTCCTCGCGGCAGATGCTGACGGCCGGGTTCGCAGGAGCCGGTGCGGCGGCGCCCTGGCAGCGCGCCAGCTCGCCAAAGCGCTGCAGCATGGCTTGCAGCGGCGGCAGCGTCAGCGGCTTCTGCAGTCCGCCCAGCACTGGCAGCCCCAGGTTGCGCGCCATCAGCTCGACCGAATGGATCAGCGAAAGCTCGCGGACCGAAGCCACCACCAGCGGGATGTGGATCTGGCGCTGGTGCAACTGCTGGATCAGCTCCACACCGTCCATGCCCGGCATTTCCAGGTCGACGATCAGCAGGTCCGGCGACAGCGCCAGAAGGCCCAGCAGTTCCAGTGCTTCGCTGCCGGTAGCGGCCTCGTAGATCAGCGGCACGCCGAACTGCCGGCACAGGTCGACGGCATGCATGCGCTGCACGCCGCTGTCATCGACGATGAGCAGCGAGCCGACCGGGCAGGAGGTATTGCCGTGCTGCGTCATGCTGGGCCGAGGCGTGGGCGGCTGCGGGAGGGGTTCAGAACCGGGTGAAGTGGGTTTCGTCCGGACCGTGCGCCATGGCCAGCGCCGGGGCGGGCGCGGGCGCCACGCGCGGGCTGGGCTTGCGGCTGGCCCTGGCCACAGGCTTGGGGGCAGGCATGGGGGCAGGCACCGGCTTGCGCACTTCGTTGCCGGCCAGCTTGAAGAAGGACATGGCCTGCTGCAACTGCTCGGCCTGGCTGCTCATTTCTTCTGCCGTGGCGGCCAGCTCTTCGGAGCTGGAGGCGTTCTGCTGCGTGGTCTGGCTGAGCTGGGTCACGGCGCCGTTGATCTGGCCCACGCCGGAGGACTGCTCCTCCGAAGCAGCGGTGATTTCCTGCACCAGGTCCGAAGTCTTGCGGATGTTGGGCACGATCTGGTTCAGCAACTGGCCAGCCCGTTCGGCCAGCTCTACGCTGGACGAGGCCACGGTGCCAATCTCCTGCGCCGCCACCTGGCTGCGCTCGGCCAGCTTGCGCACCTCGGCGGCCACGACCGCAAAGCCCTTGCCGTGTTCGCCGGCACGTGCGGCCTCGATGGCCGCGTTCAGCGCCAGCAGGTTGGTCTGGTAGGCGATGTCGTCGATGATCACGATCTTCTGCGCGATCTGCTTCATGGCCACCACCGTGGCCCTGACCGCCTCGCCACCTTCGGCGGCTTCGGCAGCAGCCTTGGTGGCCATGCCGTCGGTGACCTTGGCGTTTTCGGTGTTCTGCGAGATGGAAGCCGTCATCTGCTCCATCGAGGCGCTGGTCTCTTCGACGCCTGCAGCCTGCTCGCTGGCCGCCTGCGACAAGGCCTGCGCGGTGGCGCTGACTTCCTCCGAAGCACCGGCCAGCGACTCTGCGCCGCTGTTGACTTCGGTCACCACCTCGGCGAGCTTTTCCATCGTGCGGTTGACATAGGCCTTCATCTGGCCGAAGGCGCCCTGGTAGTCGCGCTCGATGCCTTGCGTCAGGTCGCCTTCGGACAGCGCCTCCATGACCCGCACGACGTCGTGCACGCTGGCGCCGGTGGTGGCCATCAACTGGTTCAGGCCTTCGCCCATGTCGCGCTGGAAGCCTTGCAGGCCGTTCAGGTCGATGCGTGCATCGAAGTTGCCGGCGTTGGCCGCGGCCACCACTTGACGCTGGCCGTCCACCACCTGGGCCAGGCGGGTCACCATCTGCTTGACGGCAAACAGCATGCTGCGGGTGTCGTTCTCGCGAAGGTGGATCTCGGCGCTCAGGTCGCCATCGGCCACGCGGCGCAGCAGCTCGGCGGCTTGGGCCGGCTCGCCACCCAGGTCACGCGAGATGACGCGGGTCACCATCAGGCCCAGCAACACCGCCAGCACCACCGACGCGGCGACCACGCCCATCAAGACCATGCGGGCATGCTCGACGGTGACCTGGCCATTTTCGTTGGCAGCCTTGGCCTGCGAAGCGAGTTCGTCGATCAGCTGGCTGACGACTTCTTCGGCGGCATTGATGGCCTTGCGGGCATCGCCGTTGCTCAGCTCGGCAGCGGCAGCGAAGTTGCCGGCCGAGGCCAGGTCCGCCACCTTGTTGTTCTGTGCCAGGTAGTTCGGGATCAGGCCGTCCAGCTTGGTCAGCAGTTCCCTTTCCTTGGGCTGCAGATCGGTCGCGCGGTAGGCGTCCAGCACCTTGCGGAACTTGTCCATGTGGCCTTCGGCGCGCTTGACGGCGTCCTTCACATCGGCCGGTTCCTTCAGCGCAGGCAGCCGCACCATGGCGCGCGAGTGCGCAGTCAGGCGCGCAGCCGCTTCCGCCACGTACTGCGCCGGCACGACGGTGCCGGTGTAGGTGTTGTCCAGCGACTTGCCCAGCTCCGTGATGCGCAGCAGGCCAAAGCCACCGACGATGCCTGTCAGGACCGAGCAGACGAGGAAGGTCAGCAGCAGCTTGTGCGCCAGCTTGAGACGGAGGAACCAGTTCATGGGGAACCTTTGGAAAAGCTGAAAGAGAAGGTGGCCGGCGCTCAGTGCGCCAGCGAGGCCGCCTCGGCGGCGACCGGTCCGCCAGCCTGGCCGATTTCGTCGATCGACAGCACATGGTTCACGTCCAGCAGGATCACGAACTTGCCCTTGACCTTGCCCACGCCCTGGATGAACTCGCTGCGGATGCGGGCGCCGAAGGCCGGTGCCGGCTCGATGTCGCTCGATGCGATTTCCAGCACTTCGTTGACCGCATCGACCACCACGCCGATGACCTGGCGTTCCAGCCGGCCATCGTTGTCGACCTCGGTCTCGACGATGACGATGCAGGTGCGCTTGGTGACATCGCTGGACTTGCGGCCGAAGCGCGCCAGCGGGTCCATCACCGGCACCACCGCGCCGCGAAGGTTGATCACGCCGCGCACGCAGGCCGGCATCATCGGCACCTCGGTCAGGCTGTGGTACTCGATGATTTCCTTGATCGCCAGGATGCCGATCGCGAAGACCTCGCCAGCCAGCATGAAGGTCAGGTACTGGCCGGGCTCGGCAGTTGCCGGTGCCTGCGCTGCGGTGAGGGCGGCGGAAGACGTGTGGGGAACCAGTGCGCTCATGGGGAGGTGTCCTGTGGGCTTGAGTGCTGGGGATCGATCAGAAGCGGGCGAACTGTGATTCGTCGATGCTGTCGGTCGTGGTCATGACCATGGCGGCGGGGCGTGCAACGGGCGGTCGGGCGCCACCGGCCTGGGCCGGGCGGCCATTGCGGGCTGCCGGCTTGCCAGCCTGGCGAATCGGGGCTGGAGGCAGGCGGCGCTGGCCGCCGCCGCTCAGCTTGAAGAAGGCCATGGTCTGCTGCAGCTGCTCGGCCTGGCTGCTCATTTCTTCTGCCGTGGCGGCCAGCTCTTCGGAGCTGGAGGCGTTCTGCTGCGTGGTCTGGCTGAGCTGCGTGACAGCGCCGTTGATCTGGCCCACGCCGGAGGACTGTTCCTCCGAAGCAGCGGTGATTTCCTGCACCAGGTCCGAGGTCTTGCGGATGTTGGGCACGATCTGGTTCAGCAGCTGGCCAGCCCGTTCGGCCAGCTCCACGCTGGAAGAGGCCACGGTGCCGATCTCCTGCGCTGCGATCTGGCTGCGTTCGGCCAGCTTGCGCACCTCGGCGGCCACGACCGCAAAGCCCTTGCCGTGTTCGCCGGCACGTGCGGCCTCAATGGCCGCGTTCAGCGCCAGCAGGTTGGTCTGGTAGGCGATGTCGTCGATGATCACGATCTTCTGCGCGATCTGCTTCATCGCGACCACCGTGGCCTTGACCGCCTCGCCGCCCTCGGCGGCTTCGGTGGCGGCCCGCGTCGCCATGCCATCGGTGACCTTGGCGTTTTCGGTGTTCTGCGAGATGGAAGCCGTCATCTGCTCCATCGAGGCGCTGGTTTCTTCGACGCCGGCTGCCTGTTCGCTGGCCGCCTGCGACAGGGCCTGCGCAGTGGCGCTGACTTCCTCGGACGCGCCGGCCAGAGATTCGGCGCTGGAATTCACTTCCGCCACCACTTCGGCCATCTTGACCACGGTGGCGTTGACATAGCGCGTGAGGTCGGCATAGACGCCGGGGTACTGCGCCTCGATCTGCTGTGTCAGGTCGCCTTGCGCCATGGCGCCCATCACCCGCACCACGTCCGATACGCTGGCCGCGGTTGAGCCCGCCATGTCTTTCATCGATTGCAGCAACTGGGCGGTTTCGTCCTTGCCCTCGACATCGATGTGGACCGACATGTCGCCTTGGGCCAGTTGATTGGCAACGTTCACCGCCTGGGCAATGGGTCGCGTGATGGCGCGAGTGATGATCCACGCCATGGACATGCCCAAGACCGTGCAGATGCCCAGGATGGCAATGACCCAGTTTCGGGCGCTGGCGTAGCTGCTGGCGGCCTGCTCGGAGGCCTTGACACCGCCATCGATGTTCAGGTCGCTGAGCTTGTCGGCGACCTCGCGCAAGGCGTTGTATCGCCGCAGGGATTCGGCGTCGAGCAGCATCTTGGCTTCGTCGTTCTTGTTTTGCCGTCCCAGGGCCACGATCTTTGTGTGCTCGGCCAGGAATACGTCCAGATCGCTCTTGAATTGGTCGTACATCTTCTGCTCTTCGGGTGAAGCAATCAGCTTGCCGTAGTCATCCCAGAGCTTGCGCGTGGCGGCGATGCGCTCGTTGCTTTCCCGCTCGGCGTTGGCCAGTTCATTGGCCTCGGTAGCGACGATGCTGCGCAACTCCAGCACCCGCAGCCGGTTGAGGTTGGATTTGCTCAGCAGGATGTTTCGAACGCTGGGCATCCAGTTGGTCGCCAGGTCCACAGTGGAGGCATTGACTGCAGCCAGCTGCGAAATGGCATAAAGCCCAAGGCCGGCCATCAGCACCAGGACCACGGCAAAAGCGCCGAACAGCTTCGGTCCGAGTTTGAGATTCTTCAACATGACAGGGTTTTCCTAGCGTGCAAGTACGCGAGCGCAATGCCGGCGTTTGAGGGGTTCAATACCGCGTGAAGTGCGCCTCGTCCACCGCTTCGGCCGTGGCCATCACGGCAGCAGCGCGGCCCTGGGCGAACACTGCCGGGCTGCGGCGTGTCACCGTGCCCGATTTCCTGGCGGACGCGGCGGCGCGGGGCTTAATGTTGGTGGTGGGCGCCGGGCGCTGCTCGGCACGCGCCAGCTTGAAGAAGGCCATGGTCTGCTGCAGCTGCTCGGCCTGGCCGCTCATTTCCTCGGCGGTGGCCGCCAGCTCTTCGGAGCTGGCGGCGTTCTGCTGGGTGGTCTGGCTCAGCTGGGTCACGGCGCCGTTGATCTGGCCCACGCCGGAAGACTGCTCTTCCGAAGCGGCGCTGATCTCCTGCACCAGGTCCGAGGTCTTGCGGATGTTCGGCACGATCTGGTCCAGCAGCTTGCCGGCGCGCTCGGCCAGCTCCACGCTGGACGATGCCACTTCACCGATCTCCTGGGCCGCGATCTGGCTGCGCTCGGCCAGCTTGCGCACCTCGGCGGCGACGACTGCAAAGCCCTTGCCGTGTTCGCCCGCGCGGGCCGCTTCGATGGCTGCGTTCAGCGCCAGCAGGTTGGTCTGGTAGGCGATGTCGTCAATGATCACGATCTTCTTGGCGATCTGCTTCATCGCCGCGACGGTGGCCTTCACAGCTTCACCGCCTTCGGCCGCTTCGGCGGTGGCCTTGGTGGCCATGCTGTCGGTGACCTTGGCGTTCTCGGCGTTCTGCGAGATGGAAGCCGTCATCTGCTCCATCGACGCGCTGGTCTCTTCGACGCTGGCGGCCTGCTCGGTGGCAGCCTGCGACAGGGCCTGCGCGGTGGCGCTGACTTCTTCCGATGCACTGACCAGCGACTCGGCGCCGGAGTTGACATCGCCGACGACCTGCAGCAGCTTCTCGATCATCGCGTTGACATAGGTCTGCAGGTCGGCGAACGTGCCCTCGTACTCGCCTTCGACGGTGCGGGTGAGGTCACCGCGGCTCATCGCACCCATCAGGTCGACCACGTCGACCACGCTGCGCAGATTGCTGCGTGCCTTCTCGATGGTGTCGTTGATGAAGGCCTTCTTGCCTGGCAGCTGAGGCATCGGTGCCTCGAAATTGCCGCGGCCGAATTCGGCCACGACGCCCATCGCCAGCTTCTTGACCGCGATGTGGGCGGCGACCATGTCGTTGACGCCCTTGGCCATCGAGCGGTAGTCGCCTTCGAAGCGGTTGGCGTCAATGACCACGTCGATGTCGCCCTTGTCGTGCTCCGCGCTCATGTGGTTGAGCTCGGCGATCAAGCCCTTGAGGTTGCTGCGCAGGCGTTCGATGGTGTCGTTGATGAAGGCCTTCTTGCCCGGCAGCTGGGCCATGGGCGCCTCGAAGTTGCCGCGGCCGAATTCGCTGATCACGCCCATTGCCAGCTTCTTCACGCCGATGTGGGCGCCGACCATTTCATTGACGCCCTGGGCCATGGTGCGGAAGTCGCCGTCGAACTTGTGGGTGTCGATGAGCACATCGATCTCGCCGCGCTCGTGCTCGGCGCTCATGTGGTTCATGCCGGCGATCAGGCCCTTGAGGTTGGCCCGCACACGTTCGATGGTCTCGGTGATGAAAGCCTTCTTGCCAGGCAACGCGGCCATTGGCGCGTCGAAGTTGCCACGGCCGAATTCCGCCACCACGCCCATTGCCAGCTTCTTCACCGCGATGTGCGAGCCCACCAGTGCGTTGACCTGGCGCGCCACGTTGGCGAACTCGCCGGGCGGGCGCGTCGTGTCCATCACCGCGTCAATGTCGCCTTGCTCGTGAGCGGCGGCCATGCGGGCCAGGTCGACGCGCATGGCCTGCAATTCGTCCAGCAGCCGGTTGGTGGCTTCTGCCGTGCTGTGCAGCGCTGGCGGCAATGCGCGCATGTCGACGCGGCCTGACAGGTCGCCAGCGGCGGCAGCCGTCAGCACCTTGGCCAGCTGGGTGTCGATGACGGCGGCAAATGCCGACGCTTCCTGCTGGGTCTGGCGAGTGGTCTTGATTTGGAACATGGCGGTCTCTGGGTAGAAGGGGCGAGGAAGGCGCTGGGCTTGCTGGGCGTGGGCGGAGGGTGTCTGGCAGGACCGCTTATCTGCTGTTCACCCGCTGCGGCAGGGTCAAAAACGAGCGAACTGGGATTCGTCCACGCTCTCTGCGGGCACATGGGCATTGGCCGCGGCAAAGGCCATGCTGGCGGCGGGCTGGAAATTGCCGGCGCGTGGCCGTCCCGGTGAGGCATTGCGGCGTGCGGGGGCAGGGCGCTGCGGGTTGGGGCGCGGGCGCGGCAAGCCGGCGTCGCGGTGGCCGCCGGCCAGCTTGAAGAAGGCCATGGTCTGCTGCAGCTGCTCGGCCTGGCTGCTCATTTCCTCGGCCGTGGCGGCCAGTTCTTCGGAGCTGGAAGCGTTCTGCTGCGTGGTCTGGCTGAGCTGGGTCACGGCGCCATTGATCTGGCCCACGCCGGAAGACTGCTCTTCCGAAGCGGCGGTGATTTCCTGCACCAGGTCCGAGGTGCGGCGGATGTTGGGCACGATCTGGCTCAGCAGCTGACCGGCGCGCTCGGCCAGCTCCACGCTGGACGAGGCCACGGTGCCGATCTCCTGCGCCGCGACCTGGCTGCGTTCGGCCAGCTTGCGCACTTCGGCAGCCACGACCGCAAAGCCCTTGCCGTGTTCGCCGGCACGGGCGGCCTCGATGGCCGCGTTCAGCGCCAGCAGGTTGGTCTGGTAGGCGATGTCGTCGATGATCACGATCTTCTGCGCGATCTGCTTCATCGCCGCCACCGTGGCCTTGACCGCTTCGCCGCCTTCGGCTGCTTCGGTCGCGGCCTTGGAGGCCATGCCGTCGGTGACCTTGGCGTTTTCGGTGTTCTGCGAGATGGAAGCCGTCATCTGCTCCATCGAGGCGCTGGTTTCCTCGACACCGGCGGCCTGCTCGCTGGCGGCTTGCGACAGCGACTGCGCGGTGGCGCTCACTTCTTCCGAAGCACCGGCCAGCGACTCGGCGCCGCCGTTTACTTCGGTCACCACCTGCGAGAGCTTGGTGATCATGTGCTGCATGGACTGCAGCAGCTGGCCGGTCTCGTCGCGGCTGTCGACCTGCACGTCGACCGTCAGGTCACCCTCGGCCAGGCGATTGGCCACATCGACTGCGCGGCTCAGCGGCCGGGTCACGCTGCGGCTGATCAACCAGCCCAGTGCAACGCCCAGCAGCACACCGCCGCCGATCAGCGAGATCATCAGCGTGCGGCCGGAGAGATAAAGGGCCTCGGTTTCCTCGGAGGCCTTCTTGGCGCGCGCTTCCTTTTGCGTGATCAGCTCGTCCAGCATCTTGTCCAGCCGGTCGGCCTTCTCGCGCACGCTTTCGAGCTGGGCAGCCAGAACGTCGTCGCGTTCTGAAAGCTTCTTGGTCGCCGCCAACGAAAGCGCCTGCTGCATTTCGCGTTCGTATTCGGTCGTCAGGCTGGCGTAGCTGCTGAAGATTTCCTTGGCACGGTCGCTGAAGAACAGCGGGCGGGCCTTTTCCAGCAGCTCCTTCATCGCGGCACTGCTCTTGGCGATGGAGGCCAGGTGCTTTTCGCGTTCCGCCTGGCTGGTGGCCAGCAGGAAGTTTGCACGCGCGCGGCCGATGTAGACCAGGTTGATGTTGGCTTCCTTGATGTACGAGAGCCCCATCAGCTCGTTGGTGTACATCGCGTCGGCCTTCTCATTCATCAGCGCGGCGTTGTTGATGCCGATCGCGCCGACCACCGCGCTGATGGCGGCCACCAGCACAAAGCCGGCAATCAGCCGCACGCCGATCTTCAGGTTCTTGAACATGCCGAATTTCTCCCAGAACGTTTGTGAATTGAAGAGGTATTTGAATCAGGCAGTTGAATCAGGCCGTGGCTTCGCTGGCGACCCTGCCCGAATGCTGGCCGG
>NZ_JBYTAI010000024.1:0-38728 GCF_058788035.1 Ideonella sp. FW305-24
GGGAGATCTGACCATCGGATATCACCCGAAAGTCGTTTCAGGACAACGACTTGGGAGATTTTCAGGGCCGACTACGTAAGGCGCTCGGCTCTGAACCTGAGTTGCTTATTGCCGCTTTTAACCGGGGGCGCCGCGAGGATGCCAGCATGGAAGAGCGCTATCTGGCGCAGTTTGTAGGCAGCGTGTGCGAAACCTCGGTATCAAGACATGCAATCGCCAGCCTGCCGTCCCAAAGCCCATCATCCGCTGCACAAATCGCCGAGGCGCGGAAGGAGTTAGAGCATGCATGTTCAAGATTTTACGGCGTGCAGCTCGACGAATTGAGAAGGGAAAATAAGCGGCTACTCTCTGACACATTGGCCAGCCCCACGTTCTCTCGCCAATTCAGCGCCTCAGATGATGAGGCTGCCTCCAAGGCTGCAATTCGTGAACGTGTTTACGCAGGGATGCAACAATACGGTCTTACGTCTTTGCTTTGGAATGCCGAAAACCTGGTATCTATTTGGACGGAGGGGCAGTCTTCTGAGCGGGAAATATCTCCTGACGATCGCCTTCTGCATGCGGGTGCAGTGGCCGCCATGTGCTACGGCAGTGTGCCCTGCGATGGAAGTGGCTTGATTTATTTAAATCTATGTGGCAACGCGGGTATATGCGGGGGAAGCGTGCTCGGCGGCTTGACTGAAGGTCTGGCACCGGAACAAGCCGAGAGGGTCGAAATGATCGCAAAAAGCATTTCGATCCAAGCCAGGCAAGCAAGTAGCGATGCGCTATTTCGGCGCCCTTAGTGTCATTTAAAAGCGCCCCGGTTTCGACAAAGGTCTGCAGAATAACCCGCGGTAAATCGGAATTTACGGCTCCTTTGATAGAGTGTCGAGCGCCCTCGCATTTGAGGGGTGCCACCGTATTTTTACCAATAAAGTGGGAATGGCGAGAGTCCGTGAATGCAACGGTGAGGCCGACACGCCGTTCGAGGTGACCTTCTGCCGTTTCTCCGAGACTGATCGGCAGCTTTACCTGAAGGCGCTTTGACGCGTCCTTATGTGTTCCTGATGTAAAGCCCACGACCATCGCGGCATCCTGTTTCAGGGCCGTCTGATGACCGCTGCCGCTTTACCCCGTTCTTCCTCCTCCTCAGCCACTTCTGGCTTTGTCCCGCCTCAGGGGCAACCGCGCGGGCGCGCGCTGGCGGGGCTCACGCTGGCGGCCATCGGCGTGGTTTATGGCGACATCGGCACCAGCCCGCTGTACACGGTCAAGGAAGTGTTTGGCGCGGGTGGCGTGCCGCTGACTTCGGCCAACCTGGTGGGCGCCGTGTCGGCCATCCTGTGGGCGCTGATGCTGGTGGTCACGCTGAAGTACGTGGTGCTGATCCTGCGGGCCGACAACCGCGGCGAGGGCGGCGGGCTGGCGCTGACGGCGCTGGCCGGGCGGGCGGTGGCGCACAAGCCGGCGCTGCGCCGCGTCCTGCTGCTGCTGGGCGTGTTCGGCGCCACGCTGTTTTATGGCGACAGCGTCATCACCCCGGCGATCTCGGTGCTGGGCGCGGTGGAGGGGCTGGAGGTGGCCACGCCGCTGTTGAAGCCCTATGTGCTGCCGGTGTCGCTGGCGGTGCTGGCGGCGCTGTTCCTGGTGCAGCGCTTCGGCACGCAGCAGGTGGGCCGGGTGTTCGGGCCCATCATCCTTGTCTGGTTCCTGGCGCTGGCCTGGACCGGCGTGCAGCAGATTGCGCAGCAACCGGCCATCCTGGCTGCGCTGGACCCGCGCCAGGCCTGGACCTTCCTGGCCGGCCGCGGCTGGCATGTGCTGGCGGCGCTGGGTGCCATCGTGCTGGCGCTGACTGGTGCCGAGGCGCTGTATGCCGACATGGGCCATTTCGGGCGCAAGCCGATCCAGCTGGCCTGGTCGCTGCTGGTGATGCCTTCGCTGGCGCTGAACTACCTGGGCCAGGGTGCGCTGCTGATGCGCCAGCCCGAGGCCATCGACAACCCGTTTTTCCGCCTGTTCCCGGCGACCTGGATCGCCCCCGCGGTGCTGCTGGCCACGCTGGCCGCCATCATTGCCTCGCAGGCGGTGATCTCCGGCGCGTTCTCGATGACCAAGCAGGCCATCCAGCTCGGCTTCCTGCCGCGCATGGTGGTGCGCAACACCTCCGCCAGCGAGGCTGGCCAGATCTACCTGCCGGCAGTCAACTGGGCGCTGCTGGCGGCGGTCTTCGCAGCGGTGCTGTGGTTCGGCAGTTCTTCGGCGCTGGCCGGTGCCTATGGCATGGCTGTCACATTGACGATGATGATCACCACGGTGCTGACCTACTTCGTGATCTGCGATGGCTGGCGCCTGCCGCGCTGGCTGGCGCTGGGCGCGACGGCATTTTTCATGTTGTTCGACGCGGCGCTGGTCGCCGGCTGCGCGGTCAAGCTGTTCGACGGCGGCTGGTTCCCGCTGGCGCTGGGCGGGCTGCTGTTCATCGTCATGAGCACCTGGGCCCGCGGCCGGGCGCTGCTGCTGGACAACATCCGCGATGAAGGCCTGGCGCTGCAACCCTTCATCGAGTCGCTGCAGGACCCGGGCATCACGCGCGTCTCACGCACTGCGATCTACCCTGTCGCCAACCCCGACACCGTGCCGCAGGCGCTGCTGCACAACCTCAAGCACAACCAGGTGCTGCATGAGCGCAACGTGATTTTGACGGTGGTGTTCCACGAGGTGCCGGCGCTGCCGGACAGCGAGCGGGTGCGGGTGGCCGAACTGGCGCCCGGCTTCTGGCGCGTGACGCTGAATTTCGGCTTCCTCGACGTGCCGGACGTGCCCAAGGCGCTGGCCTTGTGCGACGCCCAGGGCCTGCGCATTCCCGTCTTCGAGACCAGCTTCTTCCTCAGCCGGGAGACCGTGGTGACCGCGCCGGGCCTGGGCCTGCGCGGCTGGCGCCGCCGCCTGTTCGCGGCGATGAACCGCAACGCGACCGGCGTGGTGGCTTTTTTCCGGCTGCCGGACAACGCCGTGGTGGAGTTGGGCACCCGCGTCCAGATTTAAGGCAATGCTGAACAAGTCCTGTGTGCCGCGCTGGCGAGAGAACAGGCCGGATCGTAGGCGCGACGCGAAGGTCGGGCTCTCTGCCCGAAGCCGAGCGGCGCAACGACCGAGGCGGCCTGTTATCTCGCCAGCCCTCCGGGGCGGTTCAGGTGGGCGCCAGGCGTCGTTGCGAACCTTGCCCAGGCACAAGCCTGGGCGGCGGCTCGCGCCTAGCCTGGCATCCCGCCTGAATCCGCCGCGGCGCACAGGACTTGTTCAGCATTGCCTTAGACCCGCTCAAGTTCCGACCCAGCTCAGCCGAAATCGGGATGTGATGCCCCCGGCTCGTCCACTGCGGCGTGTGGGGGCCCGATGAACGCTGTTGGGCGATGGGGTTGGTGGCATGTCGGTGCGCGGGCTTGGCTGGTTGATGGGAATGGTGCTGTGGCCCGTGTTGGCCGCGGCAGGTCCCGTCACGGTGCAGGTGAGTGGCGCCAAAGGCCAGCCGCTGGCCGACGCGGTGCTGATGCTGGAGCCGGTGGGCGCCAAGGCGGCGGTCAAGCCGGCCGCGCATGCCGAAGTTGGCCAGGAAGGGCGGCAGTTCGTGCCGCTGGTGTCGGTGGTGACGGTGGGCACGCCGGTCAACTTCCCGAACCGCGACCGGGTGCAGCACCATGTGTACTCCTTTTCGCCGGCCAAGAAATTCGAGATCAAGCTCTACCACGGCAAGCCGAGTGAGCCCATCGTGTTCGACCAGCCCGGCATTGTCGTGCTGGGCTGCAACATCCACGACACCATGGTCGGCTGGGTGCTGGTGGTGGACACGCCCTGGCACGGCAAGACCGCGGCGAGCGGCCAGCTCGCGCTTGGCGAGGTGCCAGCGGGCAGCTACCGGCTGCGCGCCTGGCATCCGGACCTGGCGCCTGGCGCGCCCTTGCCCGAGCAGGCCGTGACCGTGGGCGCCGGCCCAGAAGCGCTGACCGTGCGCCTGGATGCGGGGCTGAAGTGAAACGCCGCAACCTCTTCAACGGCCTGGCGGGGCGCATCGTCACGCTCTTCCTCGGCCTGTTGCTGGTGGTCCAGCTGGCGGCTTTCCTGACGGTTCGCGAAAGCATCGACCGCAACGCGCGCAGGATGCTGGGCGACCAGCTGCAGCTGGGCGAGCGGGTGCTGGGCCGGCTGCTGGACCAGAACGCGCAGGGCTTGCGCCAGGGCGCCACCTTGCTGGCGGCCGACTTCGGCTTTCGCGCCGCAGTCCAGTCCGGGGACGCGGAGACGGTGCGCTCGGCGCTGGAAAACCAGGCTGCGCGGATTGGCGCCAGCGTCTCGGCGCTGCTGGATGTGAACGGCGGCTTGGTGGCGGTCAGTTCTCAAGAAATCGCCCGGCCGTCCCCGATTTTCCTTGACCCGCAGGGGAGGCCCGACGCGCAGCGGCAGGTCCTGGGGCGCTCGTCCGATGCGGAGGGTCTGGATCCGGTGCTCCTTGCGCTGGCGGCGGAGCGCAGGCAATCCGGGGGCGAACAAGCGCCGCTGCGCCTTGTGCACGGCCAGGCCATGCAATTCGTGGTGGTGCCGATGAAGGCCCCGCTGCTGATCGGCTGGGTGGTGATGGGGTTTCCGCTGCAGAACGCGCTGGCGCAGGACCTGCACGCGCTCTCCGGCCTGGACATGGTGCTGTTCAGCCAGACTGCTGGCCAGGCGCCGCACCTGGCCCTGGGCACCACCGCGGTTGGCCGAGTGGCGGCCATGGTGGACGCGGGGCCTGGCATGTCCGAAGGTGAGCTGGACGGCATCTCGGTGCTTCGGTTGCGGGTGGACCTGCTGCCGGCCAGCGCACCGGGCGGTGGCCGCGGCAGCCTGCATGCGGTGCTGTTCCGCTCGATCGACGAGGCCGTGGCGCCTTTTCGCCGGCTGCAGGCCTCGATGGCCCTGATCACCGTGCTGGCCGTTTCCATCTTCGGCGTGGGCAGCGTGCTGACCGCGCGCCGCGTCACGCAGCCGGTGCGCCAGCTGCTGCGCGCCAGCGAACGCCTGGGCGCGGGTGACTTCCAGACCCCCGTGCCGCAGACCGGCCGCGACGACGAGCTGGGCGAACTGGCCCAGGCCTTCGACGGCATGCGCACCGGCCTGGCCGCCCGCACAGAGGAAATCCGCCTGCTGGCCTATTGGGACCGGTTGACCGGCCTGCCCAACCGTGCCCAGTTCGAAGACCTGCTGCGGCGCGAGCTGCAGCCCGGCCGCCCGGTGGCGCTGCTGATGCTGAACCTGGACCGGCTGGAGCAGGTCAACCAGGTGCTGGGCCGGGCCCGTGGCGACCGGCTGCTGCAGACTGCTGCCGAGCGGTTGCGCGGCGTGGCGCGGCGCCTGAGCGAGCTGCCGGCATCGATCGACGGCTTCGTTGCGCGCCTGGCGGGCGACGAGTTTGCGTTGCTGCTGCCCGGGGCCAGCCCGGCCCGCGCCCAATGGGTGGCGCAAAGCGTGGTGCGCAGCTTCGAGCGGCCGGTGCAGCTGGACGACAGCGTGGTCGACCTGTCGGCCGGCATCGGCATTGCCTGCTTCCCCGAGCATGCCGAGCACGCCGACCAGCTGATGGGCCGGGCGCTGCTGGCAATGACGGAAGCCAAGCGCCGCATGGCCGGCTGCCTGGTGTACGACCCTTCCATCGACGCTGGCAGCGCGCAGACGCTGTCGCTGCTGGGCGAGCTTCGCCATGCGCTGCGCCACGGCGAGCTGCGCCTGTTCCTGCAGCCCAAGCTGCGGCTGGCCGACGGCAGCCTGATCGGTGCCGAGGCGTTGGTGCGCTGGCAGCACCCCACGCGCGGCCTGGTGCCGCCGAACCAGTTCATCCCGTTTGCCGAGGAAACCGGCTTCATCCACGAGCTCACGCTGTGGGTGGTCGACGAGGCTGCCCGCGTCTGGGCCCAGCACCGCGCGCAGGGCCTGGAATTGCGGCTGTCGGTCAACCTTTCGGCACATGACCTGATGAAGGCCGACCTGGTCGCCCGCATCGACGCCCGCCTGCGCCACCACGACGTGCCGCCTTCGGCGCTGTGCCTGGAGATCACCGAAAGCGCGATCGCCTCCGACCCCCAGCGCGCGCTGCAGACGCTGCATGCGCTCAAGACCAGCGGCTACAAGCTCTCCATCGACGACTTCGGCGCCGGCTACACCTCGCTGGGCCAGCTGATCGACCTGCCGGTCAACGAGCTGAAGATCGACATGCTGTTCGTGCGCACCATGGACACCAACGCCGACAAGGCCTCGATGGTGCGTTTCATCATCGGCCTGGCGCACGACTGCCGGCTCACCGTGGTGGCGGAAGGCGTCGAGAACCCGGCCATCCTGGCCCAGCTCAGCGCGCTGGGTTGCGACGAGGCGCAGGGGTATCACATCAGCAAACCGTTGCCGTCGGGCGAACTGGTGGACTGGGTGCGCGGCCGCTGGCCTGGGCTGGTTTCACCGCCGGCCACGGCGCCCGTCGAGGACCTGGGTGCCGACGCGGCCCCCAAGCTGCCCAAAGCCTGGCGCAACAGCGCCAACGACACGCCGGTGCCGGCCGAACACAGCGCCTGAGCGGGCGACGCATCAGGGCAGCGCTGCCAGCCCTTGCGCGGCGATTGCCGTGGCATTGCGCGCCAGCGCCTGGGCTGCCGTGTCCACCAGCGGCGGCAACTCACTTGCCTGCAGCAGCAGCCGTGTCAGCACGCCCGCCTGCGGCGCCAGCGGCCCGAGAAACCGAGCCTGCCCCTGCCACACCAGCAGCACGGTCGGAAAGGTCTCGATGTCCAGCGCCGCCTCCGCACCGCCGGCTGCCAGCACGTCCGCATGGTCCTCCACGTCCAGCCAGCCAAACCGCCAGCCGGGATGTTGCGCGGCGAGGGCCTGCATCACCGGCAGGTAGGCGTCGCAGGTGCGGCACCAGGCGGCGCAGAGGCACAGGACGAGGGGCGGGAGGTCAGATTCGGCGGGGTGTTGGGTCATGGGCTTGCTCGGGCGGGGTCGGCAAACTCTAGCTGCCTGCCTGCCATGGTTGAATGCGCCACGCTTGCCTGCTGGCAGAGCCGTCCAGTCCGCAGCCATCATTGCCCATGTTGAACCAGCCTGACCTTGTCCCGCCGGAGCGAAACCGATTCATGGCGTTCCTGTTCGACTTGGCCCTGGCCTGTGCTCTGGCTGCGCTGGTGCAGATCTGGTTCGACCTGAAGGCGGCGGGCATTTCCGAGATGCTGAGCCTGGCTTGCGGCTATGCGCTGTACCTGCTGGTCAGCGCGGCGCTGTCTCCGGGCCAGACCCCTGGCAAGCGAGTGCTCGCGCTGGCGCTGATAGAACTAAGAGGCCAGGCACCCAGCCGCGCTGTGGCCGTCGCGCGCGTTGCGATCCGCGTTGGCGTGCCTTTGCTGCTGGGCATCGTGCTGGGCACGCTCACCGGCAGATTCCAGGCCTACCTCGGCGTGTGCTTCGTCGGGGGGCTTTTTGTGGACGCCTATTGCGTGTCGTATCGACCTGGCCGCAGGCTGCTCGCTGACAGTTTGCTCGGGACCATGGTGGTCGTGCTGCCGCCGGTGCAACCGCACCGCGCCCCGGCCGGGCCGATGTACAGCGCCCATGACCGGGAATTCGGCCCGCCGCCAACGAAGCGCTGAACTTGTGCGAAAGGCGGTGGCAGATCAGGAGGCCCCGACACCCAAGGCACGGGCGAGCATCAGCAAGGCGACGCCGGCACTGACCACCGCGAACACCCGCTTGAGCATGGCGGCGGGCAACCGCTTGGCGACCACGCGGCCGATCAGCAGCGCGACCACGGCGGCAGCGCCGAAGCTCAGTGCCAGGTCGCCGTCCAGGTGGCCGTGGCCGGAGGCGGCGAGCAGGCCGCTCAGCGTCGCCAGTGCGATGACCGCCAGCGAGGTGGCGGCGATGCTGCGCGCGTCCAGGTCGGTCCAGTGGGTGAGCGAGGGCACGATGACAAAGCCGCCGCCCACGCCCAGCAGGCCGGTCAACAGCCCGGACGCCGCGCCGGTGGTGGCCAGCACCCAGGCGCAGGGGGCTGTCCAGCGCAGCCGGCCGTCGGCCGCGTCGACCACGCAGGGCGGCAGCTGGCGCGGCGCGGCCGGGCTGGCTGCCGAGCCCGCTGCTGCGGGCCGGCTCTGCTGCCACATGCGCCAGGCCGTCCAGCCCAGCACCATGGCAAACAGGCCGGTCAGCGGCCGCGCCGGCAGGTGCTGGGCCAGCGCCACGCCCAGCGGCGCGGTGAGCATGGCCAGGCCGCCGATCAGGCTGGCCGCGCGGTAGCGCACGATGCCGTCGCGCAGGCCCAGCACCGCGCCCAGGCCGGCGGACGCGCCCACCGCCAGCAGCGCCACCGGCGCCGCTTGCTGAACCGACATGTGCAGCCCGAAGACCAGCAGCGGCACGGCCAGCACGCCGCCACCGGCGCCGGTCAGCGCCAGGATCAGGCCGACGATGGCGCCCAGGGCCCAGCTCAATTCCATGCTCGGAAAACAGATTTGTTCATGCGCAAAGTGTCGCAGCGGAATGGGTCGCCGCGAACGCCTGACCAGCGCAAATGCTTGGCGCAACCGGGCCTGCCAGGCTGCGAGTTGCCCTCGCTTGCGCACACAATCGGCCCATGCGGATTTTTTCTCCTGCGTTGCTGTGCCGCGGCCAGCCGCACCAGCCGATGTCGGAGCTCCGGGCATGAGCGGCCTGATCAACCCCTGGCTGGCGCTGGCGCTGGGCCTGCTGATTCTTCTCCTCTACGAAGGCCGGGTGGTCTGGATCGGCCGGCGCGCGCCACACCGCGTGGCGCGCGACGTGCATGCCCAGATGCGGGCCGACTGGGTGCGCGCGCTGGCCGAGAAGCCGGGCTTCGAGATCGTCGCGGTGCAGACGCTGCGCAACTCGCTGATGTCGGCCACCATCACGGCCTCTACCGCCGCGCTGTGCCTGATGGGCGCCGTGACGCTGGGTGGCAGCCGCCTGGCGGCCGGGCTCGCCGGGGTGCATGCACCCCATGACCTGTTGCCGCTGGAACTGCTGCAGCTGCTGCTGATGGGCACGCTGTTCGCGTCATTTGTCTGCTCGACGCTGTCAATGCGCTACTACAACCACGTGGGCTTCGCGATGTCGCTGCCGGCCGGCTCGCCGCAGCGCCAAGCCGTGGTGGGGCTGGCGGTGGACTACATCGAGCGCGCCGGTTACCTGTACGGCTGGAGCCTTCGCAGTTTCCTCAGCGTCGCGCCGCTGGTGGTGGGCATCGTCAACCCGGTGCTGTTGCCACCCGCCTGCGTTTGTCTCGTGTGGGTGCTGTGGCAGTTCGATAAACCCGGCGCCATCACCGACTAGGAAATGGTGCACCCGGTTCCGCGAGTACGCGAAACCACCCGCCGAGCGGGTGGCGGGTCCGCT
Source organism: Ideonella sp. FW305-24 (assembly GCF_058788035.1). NCBI lineage: Bacteria > Pseudomonadati > Pseudomonadota > Betaproteobacteria > Burkholderiales > Sphaerotilaceae > Ideonella > Ideonella sp. FW305-24. The sequence continues at coordinate 9,415 of NZ_JBYTAI010000024.1, forward strand.
TGGGGCGGCCCGGCGCTGGCCCCGCTGGTGCACCCGGTTCCGCGAGTACGCGAAACCACCTGCCGAGCGGGTGGCGGGTCCGCTTGGGGCGGCCCGGTGCTGGCCCCGCTGGGCGCCCGGTTCCGTGAGCAACATCGGCAAGTGACGGCCGTGGTTAGCATTGAGTCCATACCGCAAGGAGAATTTGAAGATGCATCGTCGTGAGCTGTTGGCGCGAAGTGCCAGCGTGGCAGGCCTGCTGGCCGGCCTGGGCGCCCTTCCGGGAGCCGCCCATGCGGCCTGGAACACGGCGGCCTTCGAGGCCAAGAGCGTGGCCGAGGTGGTGAAGGCACTGGGCGTGTCGGCGCCGGTGGAGAGCAAGGACGTCAGCTTGACCGGCCCGGAGATTGCCGAGAACGGCGCCGTCGTGCCGCTGGCGCTGGCGACCTCGCTGCCGGGCGTCAAGCGCCTCTTGGTGCTGATCGAGAAGAACCCGTCGACGCTGGCGGCTTCGTTCGACATCAGCGACGCGATCGAGCCCAGCTTTTCGCTGCGCGTGAAGATGGCGCAGACCTGCAATGTCTACGCGGTGGCGATCACCGCGGACAACAAGGTGCTGTTTGCGCAAAAAGAAATCAAGGTGACCCTCGGCGGTTGCGGCGGCTAGATGGGGCACCCGGCTCTGCGGGGTACGCAAAGCCACCCGCCGGGGGGGTTGGCGGGGCCGTTTGGGAGCGGCCCGGCGCCGGCCCCGCAGCGACGCTGCCACCGTTGGTTGATTGAAATTCGAGGAGCAATACATGTCCGATCCGATGCGCATTCGCGCCCAGGCCGCTGGCGACAAGGCCGTCGTCAAGGTTTTGATGAGCCATGAGATGGAAACCGGCCAGCGCAAGGATGCGGCTGGCAAGACGATCCCGGCCTGGTTCATCCAGGAAGTCACGGCCTCGCTGAACGGCAAGCCGGTGTTGACCGCGCAGTGGGGGCCTTCGGTGGCCAAGAACCCGTTCCTGCAGTTCAACATCAAGGGCGCCAAGGCGGGGGACAAGGTCAGCGTTTCGTGGACCGACAACCACGGCGACAAGCGCAGCGACGAAGCAACAGTGGCCTGAGAGCCTGAGAGTCTTTCGAACATGCCCGCTCATCACGCCAAAAGTCACCTGCTCGTCGTTGCAAATGCTCGCCATAGCCCGAGCTATGGCTGTGCTTTGCGCCTAGATCAGGCACCTTTTGACGCACTGCTCGGCCACGCCCGAAAAACTCTCAGGCTCTGAGAGCCGCCAAGCCCACACCCACAGGAGGAGCCCGTGAACCTTGAGAACCCGATGCCGCGCGGGAGGCCGCAACTGGCCACCGTCCTGACGCTGGGACTGGCGCTGGCCAGCAGCGCCGCGCTGGCGCAGCAGAAGTCCGCCGCCGACGGCATTGCCGAATACCGCGCAATGCTGGCCGACGGCAACCCGGCCGAGCTGTTCATCGCCAAAGGCGAGTCGCTGTGGACCGAGCCGCGCGGGCCGAAGAAGGCCTCGCTCAGCCAATGCGACCTGGGCCTGGGCGCGGGCGTGGTCAAGGGCGCATGGGCACAGCTGCCGCGCTGGTTTGCCGACACCGGTCGCGTGCAGGACCTGGAGTCCCGCCTGTTGAGCTGCATGGAGACGCTGCAGGGCTTCAATGCCGCCGAGATCGCCAGGACGCCGTTTGGCAAGGGCGAGCAGGCCAGCGTCGAGGCGCTGGCGGCCTACGTCTCGTCCGAATCCAGCGGCATGAAGATCAACCTGCCGCAGCGCCACCCGGAAGAAAAACGGCTCTACGCGCTGGGCCAGCGCGCCTTCTACTTCCGTGGCGGGCCAATGGACTTCGCCTGCGCCACCTGCCACGGAGAAGCCGGCAAGCGCATCCGCCTGCAGGACCTGCCGGACCTGCGCAGCAACCCGGGCGATGGCGTCGGCTTCGCGGCCTGGCCGGCCTACCGGCTGTCCAGCGGTGAACTGTGGACCATGCAGCGCCGGCTCAACGACTGCTTCCGCCAGCAGCGCTTCCCGTACCCCGGCTTTGGCTCTGAGATCACGGTGGCACTGGGCGTGTACATGGGCGTGAACGCCAACGGCGCCGCGGCTGCCGCGCCGTCGCTCAAGCGCTGAGGGGGCTGAGATGGGAAACCGCATGAAATCGATGTTCGCCACTGGCGGCAGCCTGCTGATTGGCGCGCTGCTGCTGACCGGCTGCCAGTCGCCCGGAACCGGCAACGAAGCCTCCGAGGCCGAGTTCCAGGCGATGCTGAAATCGTCCTTCCGCGAAGAAGGCATTGCCGGGCTGGACCGCCTGCAGCAGACGCCCGAACAGGCCGCCTGCTCCAGCCGCACGCCGCCAGACCCGACGCTGCACGCCGAGCTCGAAGCCCAGGCGCTGGCGACCGTCAAGCCGCCTTCGGACGGCCAGTACCTGGGCGACTGGCGCGAAGGCGAGAAGCTGGCGCAAAACGGCCGCGGCATGACCTGGAGCGACAAGAGCACGGCCACCAGCGCCAATGGCGCGAGCTGCTACAACTGCCACCAGATCGGCCCTGGCGAAATCTCGTTTGGCAGCATCGGCCCCAGCCTGTACCACTACGGCAAGCTGCGCGGCGTGAGCGATCCGAAGGACCCGGCCGCAGCGCCCATCGTGCAATACACCTGGGCCAAGCTGTACAACGCCTGGGCCTACAACGCCTGCTCCAACATGCCGCGTTTCGGCCACAAGAACCTGCTGGACGAGGGCCAGCTGAAAAACGTGATGGCCTTGCTGCTGGACCCGCAGTCACCGGTCAACGCGAAGTGACCTTGGTCGCTCCGAGATGAATCTGGATCGGCGCGAGTGGCTGCAGGCGCTGGGCGCCGCGGCCATGGCCGGGCTCAACCTGAATGGCGCGGCGCAGGCGGCCGAGGCCGGCGGGCTGTACGACCTGCCGTGCTTCGGCAACGTCTCGTTCCTGCACATGACCGACTGCCATGCGCAGTTGCTGCCGCTGCACTACCGCGAGCCCAGCGTGAACCTGGGCGTGGGCGCGGCCAGGGGACAGTGGCCACACTTGGCGGGCGAGGCTGCTCTGAAGGCCGCAGGCGTGGCTCCGGGCAGTGCAATGGCACATGCGCTGACTTGCCTGGACTTCAGCGCCCAGGCCCAGCGCCACGGCATGTTGGGCGGTTTTGCCCACCTGGCCACGCTGGTGCGCCAGCTGCGCGCCAGCCGGCCCGGCGCCTTGCTGCTGGACGGCGGCGACAGCTGGCAGGGCTCGGCCACCGCGCTGTGGACCAACGGCCAGGACATGGTCGAGGCCTGCAAGCTGCTGGGCGTGGACGTGATGACGGGGCACTGGGAGTTCACGCTGGGCGCGGCGCGGGTGCAGGAAGTCGTTGCGAAAGACTTCAAGGGCCAGATCGACTTCGTGGCCCAGAACATTGCCGGCGCCGATTTCGGCGACCCGGTGTTTGCGCCCTATACGCTGCGCCAGCAGAACGGCGTGACCTGCGCCGTGATCGGCCAGGCCTTCCCGTACACGCCGATTGCCAACCCGCGCTACTTCGTGCCGGACTGGACCTTCGGCATCCAGGAAGCGCAGCTGCAGCAGCAGGTCGACACGCTGCGCGCCAAGGGCGTGGCGGTGGTGGTGCTGCTGTCGCACAACGGCATGGACGTGGACCTGAAGCTGGCCAGCCGCGTGCGCGGGCTGGACGCGATCTTCGGTGGCCACACGCACGACGCCGTGCCGCTGGCCGTGCCGGTGCGCAATGCAGGCGGCACGACGCTGGTCACCAACGCCGGCTCGCACGGCAAGTTCCTCGGCCTGATGGACTTTGACGTGAAGGACGGCCGGGTGCGCGACTTCCGCTACCGCCTGCTGCCCATCTTCTCGCGCCAACTGCCGCCGGACCCGGCGATGGCCGCGCTGATCGCCAAGCTGCGCGCGCCCTACGAAAAACAGCTGAACGAAACCCTGGCCGTGACCGACGGGCTGCTGTGGCGGCGCGGCAATTTCAACGGCAGCTGGGACCAGCTGATCTGCGACGCGCTGCGCGCCGAGCAGGACGCCGAGCTGGCCTTTTCACCCGGTTTCCGTTGGGGCGGCAGCCTGCTGCCGGGCCAGGCCATCACGCGCGAGCGGCTGATGGACCAGCTGGCCATCACCTACCCGACGGCCACGCGCACGCTGATGAGCGGCGAGCAGATCAAGACCGTGCTGGAAGACGTGGCCGACAACCTGTTCAACCCCGACCCGTATTACCAGCAGGGCGGCGACATGGTGCGCACCGGCGGCCTGAGCTGGCGCTGCACGCCGGCCGCGGCCATGGGCCGCCGCATCGACGAGTTGCGCATCAACGGCCAGCCGCTGCAGTCCGACAAGCGCTATGCGGTGGCCGGCTGGGCCTCCGTCTCCGAAGATGTGAAACAGGCGGGTGGGCCGCCGGTGTGGACGCTGGTGGAGCGCTGGCTCAAGCGCCAGCCCGGGGGGCGGGTGGCGCAGCGCGTGCCGGACGCGCCGGCGCTGGTCGGCGTGGCCGACGACCCGGGGTATTCGCCGGGCGCCTGAGTCGGCCTGCAGCCCCTCAGCTGCTTGCCAGGCTGAGGTGGTTCAGCAGTTCGGCGCCGGTCGAGTCGCGCACGATCAGCTGTACCGGGATCGCCGGCGCCACGCTTTGCGTCACGGTGCAGAACTGCTCGAAGGTGACCAGCACGCGGTCCAGGTGTTCCAGCGACGCGGCCGGCACGCCCAGCGTCAGCGTGGCCTGCATGCGCATCACGCGGTTGCGGCCCTGGGCGTTGCGCCCCACATGGGCCTGCAGCTCGCAGCTCAGCGGTTCGGGCGACTGCTTGAACTTGCGCAGCGCAAACAGCAGCGAATCCGACAGGCAGTTGCCCACCGCGGCCGCCAGCAGCTGGACCGGCGACGGTCCGGTCGAACTGCCCAGCGGCGGCGGCTCGTCGCCAATGATGGCGGGCACTTCGTCGCCGAAGCCGATCTCGAAGCGGTAGTCCTGCAGCTGGCGCAGCGTGACGGTGGTGACCAGCGTGGACGGGGTGAGTGAAGTTGAGGTGATGTCGCTCATCGGCGCATCCTACAGACGCTCACCTGATCTTGCCGAGCAGGCCCTGCACTTCCTCCAGCACTTCGCCGAGCTGCTTGCGACCGCGGGGGGTATCGCCCACCCGCGCGCCCAGCTCCTGTTCCATGAAGCAAACCGTCATGCGGACATAGGTACTGTCCAGCGCCTTGCGCACCGCCGACATCTGGCTGGCGATGTCCTGGGTGCTCTGGCCTTCGTCCAGCATGCGCTGGATGCCCCTGAGCTGGCCTTCGGCACGCTTCAGGCGGTTCATCAGGTCGGTTCGGCTCTTTTCGTCGGTCAGCATTGCCATCGCCGGGCTCCGTCGCAAGAGATAGGTGCCAGGGGATTGTGCGGCTTTCCGCCCAGGAAAGGCGGTCATCTGTATAGGGGACGACACCATGTGCCGCCGCCTTTTTGCGCCAGTCGCATTCCGTGCCGGGCACGGGTGGGGGTTTGCCAGAAGGCCCTGCCGCTTGGTGCTCAGTGCAGGTAACTCAAGCCCAGGCCAGCCAGCGCCGAGGCGATCACCACAGTGATCACGCCCAGCTTGAAGCGGAACAGCGCCAGCCCGGCGCCAATGCCGATCAGCGCCGAGAACAGGTCGAAGCGCCCGGCCCAGCCTTGCGGCCACAGCACATGCCAGGCAAAGAAGACCGCGAGGTTGGCAATCACGCCGACCACCGCGGCGGTGATGCCGGTCAGCGGCGCCGTGAACTTCAGCTTGCCGTGGGTCGATTCGATGAAGGGCCCGCCCAGGAAGATGAACACGAAGGACGGCAGGAAGGTGAAGAAGGTGACCACGCTGGCGGCCGCCGCACCGGCGAGCGGCAATGCGTCCGGCCCGAACAAGGCCTGGCCCCAGCCGCCGACAAAGCCGACAAACGCCACCACCATGATCAGCGGCCCGGGTGTGGTCTCGCCCAGCGCCAGGCCGTCGATCATCTGCGGCGCCGTGAGCCATTGGTAATGGTCGACCGCGCCCTGGTACACGTAAGGCAGTACCGCGTAGGCGCCGCCAAAGGTCAGCAGCGCGGCCTTGGTGAAGAACCAGGCCATCTGCGTCAGCGCGCCCTGCCAGCCGTACAACGCACACAACACGCCGATGGCGAGTCCCCACAGCCCCAGGCCGATGCCCAGCACCCAGCGGAAATGGGCCCAACTGAACAACGCATGCGCGGGCGTTGGCGTCGTGTCGTCGATCAATGCGGGGCCAGCCGGCTGGCCCGCCTTGCCATGGCCACCACCGACGGTGAACTTTTCCGGCGCCCAGCGGCCACCCGCGTAACCCATGGCGCCGGCCGCCAGCACGATGAGCGGGAAGGGCAGTTGCAGCGCGAAGATCGCCACAAAGGCGGCCACGGCAATGCCCCACAGCCAGCGGTTTTTCAGCGTGCGCGAGCCCACGCGCCAGGCCGCATGCACCACCAGCGCGGTGACGGCCGGCTTGATGCCGTAGAACAGCCCGGCGATCACCGGCACGTTGCCAAACGCCATGTAGAGCCAGGACAGCGCGATCAGGATGAACAGCGAAGGCAGCACGAACAGCCCGCCTGCGACCAGCCCGCCCCAGCTGCGGTGCATCAGCCAGCCGATGTAGGTTGCCAGCTGCTGGGCCTCGGGGCCGGGCAGCACCATGCAGTAGTTCAGCGCGTGCAGGAAGCGGCCCTCGGAGATCCAGCGCCGCCGCTCGACCAGCTCCTCGTGCATGATCGCAATCTGTCCGGCCGGTCCGCCAAAGCTGATGAAGCCGAGCTTCAGCCAGAACCAGAAGGCTTCAGCGAAGCTGACGGGGGCGGGCGCTGCAGCGTCCGGGGCCAAGGGTGGCATCGGCGGTCGGCGGCTGGACTTTGGCTACCGGGCCTTGGCCTGGGCCAGCGCCGCGGCCAGCGTCTGCAGCTTGTCTGCGTAGGGCAGCCACTTCGGCGTTTCGCGGGTCACGATGCCCCGGCGCACCGCGACGGCGCTGGCGGTGGACACGCCGCGTGTGCGTTGGCCCAGGTTCAGCATGCCGGCTTCGAACGGCAGGCCGCAGAACTGCGTCACGGTACGCAGCGTGGCCTCGGGTCTGGCCACCAGGTCGGCATACGAAACGTCCAGGATGCGGCCCGGGTACATCGCATGCCAGTGCGCCATCAGGCGCTCGTACTGGCCGTGGAAGGCCGCCAGCTCGCGCTGGTCGTAGCTGTACGGATTGGCATCGGCGAACAGCTCACGCAGGTTCGAGAAACAAACCTCCATCGCGTCGCGCCGCAGGTGCAGGATGCGGGCTTCCGGCAGCGCGCGGCAGATGAAGCCGATGTTGAGGAAGTTGGACGGCAGCTTGTCGGTGAAAAACCGCTCGCTGCCCAGCCGCCAGGCCAGGCCGTCGAGGTAGCGCCGGCCGACTGCGGCGTAGTTGGCACCGCGCGAGCGGCGCACCAGCGCCAGGTCGATCACGCCGCGGCAGTGGTGGTCGGTGGCGTGGCGCATCTGGGCGGTGAAGTCGTACAGCTCGCCCAAAGCGCGCACGTCGCTGTGGCCGTCCAGCAACTGCTCCAGCAGCGTGGTGCCGGAGCGGTGCATGCCGACGATGAACAGCGGCAGCTTGCCAGCCGCGTTGGGCGGCGGCGTGTCCACCGCAGGCGATGCGGCATTCGGCATCGCGATCAACGCGTCCACCAGGTCCGCGCTGTCCTGGCTGCGGTAGTCCAGCGCCGCGCGCTTGGCGCGGCAGGCGCGCTCCAGTGCCGACCAGGCCGCCTCGTGCTCGCCCATGTCGTCCAGCGTCTTGTGCAGTGCGTAGGCCAGCTCGGCAATGTCTTCCGGCCGGCGGCCGGGCCTGGCCAGCTCGGAGCGGATTTCGATCAGGTGGTTGCTGCCCGCTGTCTGGCGGTCCAGTTCGGCCAGCAGCCCCCAGGTTCGGGGAATTTGCGGGGCGCGGCGACCGCAGGCCAGCAGGTCGGCCCTGGCTTCGTCGAAGCGGCCGAGGTAGAGCAGCACCTGCCCGCGCGCCACCAGCGTTGGCGGGTAGCCAGGGTCGCGGCGCCTGGCCTCGTCCAGCAGCGGCAGCGCGGCGGCCATCTCGTTGAGATTGGTCAGCTGGCTGGCGAAGGCGATCAGCAGCGGCACCGGCATGCGTGCCAGTGGCTTGAGGCGTTCGAGGCATGCCTGTAGCGCGGGCACCTCGTTGAAAGTGCGCAGCCGGGCGATCAGCTGTTGCACCAGGTCCGCGTCGGTCGGTGCCGCCTCGGCGGCGGCCATCGCATGCGCATGGGCCTGGCGGTAGTGCCCGGCCAGTGAGCTCACGTACGAGAGTTGCAGCAGTGTGTCGGCATCACCCGGATGCCGTGCCAGCAGCGCCTCGAAACCGGCGATGGCCTGCGGCCATTCACCCTGCGTGGCATGCAGTTCGGCTTGTTCTCGCAATGCGTCGTCCGTGAGCATCGGGCTCCTGCGTGGGTGTGCGTGAGGGTGGCCCGTCACCGTGGCTGCCGGCCTTGCCCAGCTCGTGCGCGCCATCCCGCCATCGGTGGCGGCAGGACGGGGGTGGGGGCGAAATACCAGAGACAGGCCCTACGCCAGGCGGCAGGCCTGGCGGCGCTCAGAACGGGATGTCGTCGTCCATGTCGTCGAAGCCGGTCGACGACTTCGGTGCTGGCCTTGGGGCCGGGGCGCGCGGCGCTGGAGCGCTGCGCGGGGCCGGGGCGGCCGAGGGTTCGCGGTTGTAGCCACCACCGCCGCCACCGGCAGCACTGTAGCCGCCGCCTTCTTCATCGCCGGCACCGCCGCCGCCCATGCTTTCGCGGCCACCCAGCAGCTGCATGGTTTCTGCGACGATTTCGGTGGTGTAGCGGTCCTGGCCTTCCTTGTCCTGCCACTTGCGGGTCTTCAGGCGGCCTTCGATGTAGACCGGGCGGCCTTTTTTCAGGTACTCGCCGGCAACCTCGGCCTGGCGGTCGTACAGCACGACCGAGTGCCATTCGGTTTCTTCCTGGCGCTCGCCGCTTTCGCGGTGCTTCCAGTTGCGCGTGGTGGCAATGCGCAGGTTGCACACTGCCGCCCCGTTGGGGGTGTAGCGCACCTCGGGATCGCGGCCCAGATTGCCGATGATGATGACTTTGTTGATCGAGGCCATGGGCGCTCCAGAGCAAGAGAAAAGCGGGCGGGGAGCCGCTGGAATCCAAGCATGGATTGTGCCGCAAGGCTGAACCCGCCGGCTCGCCAGCGAGGGGCCGAGGATGCTGCCGGCCCGCTCGTGTCCCTGTTCCCAACGCGGTCCGAGAGGGTGCCGGCAGCGGGCTGCAGTCTAGGGGGGCGAGCAGCCCGGGCCGATCGGTAACAACCCGATACGGTATTCGGCCCTGGGCTGGGGATGATCCCGGGCATGAAATGCTTCAAATCGTCAGCCTGGCTGGCTTTGCTGGTGAGCGCCGTGCTGGGCAGCGCCTGCCGCGCGCCCGCGGCGGCCGCACCCGACAGCGCCCGCGCGATGGTGGACGCCGCGATCGGCGAGCCGCGCTGCTCGCAGGATGCCCAGTGCCACACGGTGGCGATTGGCCACCGCCCCTGCGGCGGTCCCGAGGCCTATGCCCCCTGGTCCACCTTGACCGCCAACGAGGCCCAGGTGCAGCGCGCCGCCGACAGCTATTCGGCTGAACGCAAGGCTGCGCAGCAACGAAGTGGCGAGGTGTCGATCTGCATCATGGTCACCGATCCGGGCGCGCGCTGCGACGCGGCCACCTACCGCTGCGTGCTGAATCCGGCCACGGCGGTGCGGCCGCAGGGGCCCAAGGCGCAGTGAGCAGCGGGGCCAGCGCCGGGCCGCCCCAAGCGGCCCCGCCAACCCGCCCGGCGGGTGGTTTCGCGTACCCGCGAGACCGGGTGCCCCAGACCGCAGCGGGGCCAGCGCCGGGCCGCCCCAAGCGGCCCCGCCAACCCGCCCGGCGGGTGGCTTCGCGTACCCGCGAGGCCGGGTGCCCCATTCCTAGGGTTCGCCGTCCCAGTAGTCGAGTGCGTCCGCGGGGCGCTGCACCACTTTGACGCCGGCTGCCCAGGCCTGCACTTTCCCGGAATCCGGGTACTCGCAGATCTCCGGTTTCTGCTGGGTGCTGATGGACATGTACTTCAGCATCGCGTCCGAGGTGTTGATCAGCTGGTGCGGGTACTCGGGGCCGGCCGGGATGAAGATCACGTCGCCGGCGCGCACCGGCAGCAACTCGCCGGCCACGCGCAGCGTGCCGCGGCCTTCGAGGATCACGAACATCTCCTCCTGCGAGTGGTGCAGGTGATAGGGGCAGCTCTGCTTGCCGGGCGGCACCATGTCCACGCCGGCGCCCAGCTGCTTGGCCACCGTGCCGCCAGACAGGCTGGCGAACAGGCTTTCGTAGCGCGGCGGGCGCATCTGCCGCTCGGCCTCGGGGCCGGTCAGCTGCTCGTCGATGTTGCGGATCAGTCGCTGGCGCAATTCCTTGGCGTCCATGGCTTTCCTTCGGGTTTGCTGGCGGAGGCGGGCTGTGGCGCCGAGCATAAGCTGCGTGCGCTTGTGCCGGCTTGGCGGGGAATTTAGCCGCGGGTGGCCAAGCGCTGCATCCAGATCCGGTTGGGCTGCGTACAAGCAAGGATGGAGAAGGCTCCGAAGTGAGGCCATTCCCAACCCAACCCCAATAGGAGAGTTGCCATGACCAGAGGATGCAACCGAGGCCGCCCCAGGCGGGCGCCCCAGCCGTGGCTGGCTGCAATGTCCGCACTGGCAATGCTGGCCCTGCCGCTGACGGCCCATGCCGAGGGCGGCAAGCTGCTGCTGACCGGCGGCGTCAGCACGATTGACGGCGTGGGCGGCGGCGGCCTGGTGCCGTGGGCGCTGACCACCGGCTACGGCACCGACGGCGAATGGGGCGGCTCGGCCTTCGTGACCGGTGTGAAGACGCAGGACTACCGGCTCAAGGTGTTTGGCGCCGGCCTCACCTGGAACGACCGGGTGGAACTCACCGTTGCGCGGCAGGACTTCGACACCGAAGACAACCTGGCCCCGCTGGGCCTGGACGGCCTGCACCTGCGGCAGGACATCTTCGGCGTGAAGGTCCGTGTCGCGGGCGACGCGGTGCTGGACAGCGACACCTGGACGCCCCAGGTCGCCGTGGGGGCGGTCTACCACCACGTGGACAGCGGTGCGCTGGCGCCCACGCTGACCGGCGCGCTGGGCGCCAAGACGCATGGCACCGAGCTCTACCTCAGCGCCACCAAGCTGCTGCTGGCGCAAGGCCTGTTGATCAATGGCACGCTGCGCATGACCAAGGCCAACCAGGACGGCCTGCTCGGCTTCGGCGGGGCGCAGGACAAGGACTGGCACCTGCAGCCCGAGGTCGCGGTCGCCTGGCTGCTGAGCCCGCAATGGGCGGTGGGCGCTGAATACAAGGCCAAGCCGGACGCGCTGAACCATTCGGCGCTGGGTGACGGTGCCTTGAAGGAAGACGACTGGAAAGACTTGTTCGTGGCCTGGGCGCCCAACAAGCATGCCTCGTTGACGCTGGCCTGGGTGGACCTGGGGCGCATCGCACCCGCGGTGCAGCCGCGCCGGCAGACGGGCGCCTACCTCTCGGCCCAGCTGGCGTTCTGACGCCCTTCCTTCCGGAGATCCACATGCCTTTCCATGCGTCCTCTCTTCGCACCGTGCGCGTCCTGGCCCTTGCCCTCGCAGGCAGCTTTGCCGCCGCGCAAGCGGGTGCCCAGTCCGCCACGTCGGAGCTCTATCAGTCCTTTGGCGAGCAGGCTGGCCTGCTGGCGCTGAGCACCGACCTGGTCGACCGTGTCTCGTCGGACTCGCGCATTGCCGGCTTCTTCGAGAAGACCAACCGCGCTGCGCTGGCCAAGCAGCTGGCCGACCAGTTCTGCCAGCTGCTGGGCGGCCCGTGCCGTTACGCCGGCATCGACATGAAAACGGTGCACCAGGAGATGGGCATCAGCAAGGCCGATTTCCACGCGCTGGTCGAGGACCTGCAGGCGGCCATGGCGGCCCGCCACATTCCGTTTTCCGTCCAGAACCAGCTGCTGGCCCGGCTCGCGCCGATGCACCGCGACATCATCGAGACGCCATGAACGCCCGCTTCCCCCGCCTCTCCTTCGCCGGCCTGCTGTTGGGTGCAGCGCTCTCGGCCGCCCAGGCCTCCTCGATGACGGTGCGCGTTGTCGACACCACCGGCCAGCCGGTGCCGGACGTCGCGGTCGTCGTCAGCTCGCGCAGCAAGCCGGGACGGGCTTCGCCGGTGCCCACGGTCGAGATCGCCCAGCAAGGCGTGCGCTTCGTGCCGACGATGGTCATCGTCACGCCCGGCACGAAGATCAAGCTGACCAACCGCGATTCGTTCGACCACCATGTGCGCGGAACAGAGGGGCAGAGCTTCGAGTTCCGCATTGCGGGTGCCGATGCAAACAAGCCGCCCGCCGCTTCGCCGGAAGTCGTGCTGCAAGGCGGTGCCGGTCCGATCCAGCTCGGCTGCTACCTGCACTCGCGCATGCAGGCCAGCATCTACGTGGCCGAATCGCCCTGGTACGGCGTGACGGGCAAGGACGGCGTGGTCACGCTGGACGATGTGCCCGAAGGCGCGGTGGACGTGGCCGTCTGGCATTCGCAGCAACTGGTGGAGCAGCCGGTGCTGCATGCGCAGCAGGCCACCACGCCGACGAATGTGGTGGCGACGCTGAACTTCACGCCGCGCCAGCGTCGCTGAGCCGAGGCTGGCGCGCATTGCCGATGGTCAACTGAACACACCGCCTGTATCGTCGCCCGATGCCTGTTGCCACTGCTTCTTCCTCTGCCGCCGAGCTGGCGGCCTTGATGGCCCGCATCGCCCTGGGCGACCGGGCGGCGTTCCGGGCCTTGTACGACGCGACGGCAGCGCACCTGCTGGGCGTGGTCCTGCGCATCCAGCCCGACCGCGGCCGGGCCGAGGAGGTGCTGCAGGAGGTGTTCGTGAAGGTCTGGGGCGCGGCGCGCGGGTTCGATGCCGAGCGTGCGCAGCCCATGACCTGGCTGCACAGCCTGGCGCGCCACGCGGCCATCGACAGCCTGCGCCGGCAGAAGGCCGATCCGGTGCGCACCGTGTCGCCACCTGCCAGCGCGTTGGCCGAAGGCGACGACAGCGACCCGCTGGAGCAGGTCGCAGGAGACGGCCCCGGCCCGGTGGACCTGATGGAGCAGGCGCTGCAGGCGCGGGCGGTGCGCGGCTGCATGGGCAGCTTGCAGAACGACCAGCGGCAAAGCCTGGCGCTGGCCTTCTACGACGGGCTCACGCATGCCGAAGTGGCCCAGCACCTGGGGCAGCCGCTGGGCACGGTGAAGAGCTGGTTGCGGCGCGGCCTGCTGGCGCTGCAGAAATGCCTGGCGATCGGCGAGCTGGGTGGCAGGTTCGGCAGCGGGATGACCGGCATGGGCGACATGTCCACAAGGAGTTGATGACATGGATTACTCGCGCCCCGAACGGGCCGAGCGCCTGGCCTCGGAATATGTGCTGGGAACCTTGCGCGGCGCCGCGCGCAGCCGCTTCGAGGCGCTGCTACCGGCGCATCCGACGCTGCGCCGCGCGGTGGCTGGCTGGGAAGCCCGGCTGTTGCCGCTGACGGCCAGCGTGCCACCGGTGGCGCCGTCGGCCAGCGTCTGGGCCGGCATCGAGGCGCGGCTGTTTCGTGCCCAGACCGGCGCACCGCAGGCCTGGTGGCAGCGGTTGATGGTGTGGCAGCTGGGCAGCGGGGCTGCGGCATTTGCCGCGCTGGTGCTGGCCGTGATGCTGGCCCGGCCGGTGCCGCCGCAGCCGCCGGTGCTGGTGCTGCTGTCGCCCAACCCTGCGGCCCAGGCCGATGCCGCGCTGCTGTCGCGCGCCAAGTTCGTCGCCAGCATCAGTGCCGATGGCCGCGCGCTGGTGCTGCGCCCGCTGGAACCGCTGAGCGTGGCCACCGGCCGCGCGCTGGAGCTCTGGGCGGTGCCCGCCAAGGGTGCACCACGTTCGCTGGGGCTGATTTCGGCCAGCGGCGGCAGCCAGGTGCAGCGCACGAAGCTGCTGCAGGACACGGCGGCGTTTGCAATCAGCCTGGAGCCGGCTGGCGGGTCGCCGACCGGCGCGCCGACCGGACCGGTGATTTCGTTGGGCGCACTGAGCAGCTGAAACCTTCGGGGCCGAGACCGCAGGCCGGCGCCGGGCCGCCCCAAGCGCCGGTCCGGGTGCGCCATTGACGGGGCCACAAGTTAGGATAGCGGCCGATGCCCGCCTCCTCGATTGATTCCGCCCTTGATGCCAGCGCCGCGCCGGCCGACATCCTGCACCAGGTCTTTGGCTACACCGCGTTCCGCGGCCACCAGGGCGCCATCGTCGACCAGGTGATTGGCGGCGGCGATGCGCTGGTGCTGATGCCCACCGGCGGCGGCAAGAGCCTGTGCTACCAGATCCCGGCGATTGCGCGGCATCGCGCCGGCCAGGGCGTGACGGTGGTCGTCAGCCCGCTGATCGCGCTGATGCACGACCAGGTCGGCGCGCTGGAAGAAGCGGGGGTGCATGCCGCCTTCCTGAATTCCTCGCTGGACAGCGCCGGTGCGCAGCATGTCGAGCGCGAGCTGATGGCGGGCCGGCTGGTGATGCTTTACGCCGCGCCCGAGCGCATCACCAACCCGCGTTTCCTGGCGATGCTGGACTCGCTGCACCAGCGCGGCCAGCTCAGCCTGTTCGCCATCGACGAAGCGCACTGCGTGAGCCAGTGGGGCCACGACTTCCGCGAAGACTATTTGCAGCTGGACCTGCTGGCCACGCGCTTTGGCGGCGTGCCGCGCATCGCGCTGACGGCCACCGCCGACGAGCACACCCGCGCCGACATCATCGACCGGCTGATGCTGGAAGGCGCGCGCACCTTCATCAGCAGCTTCGACCGGCCCAACATCCGCTACACCATCGTCGAGAAGGACAACGCCAAGGCCCAGCTGCTGCGCTTCCTGCTCGACGAACACGTGGGCGACGCCGGCATCGTCTACTGCCAGAGCCGCAAGAAGGTCGAGGAAACGGCCGAGTGGCTGAGTGCCGAAGGCATCTCGGCGCTGCCGTATCACGCCGGGCTCGACCAGGACGTGCGCCGCCGCCACCAGGACCGCTTCCTGCGCGAAGAAGGCCTGGTGATGGTGGCCACCGTGGCCTTCGGCATGGGCATCGACAAGCCCGACGTGCGCTTTGTCGCCCACCTGGACCTGCCCAAGAACATCGAGGGCTACTACCAGGAAACCGGCCGCGGCGGGCGCGACGGCGAGGCCGCCGATGCCTGGATGAGCTACGGCCTGGCCGACGTGGTCAACCAGCGCCGCATGATCGACGAGAGCACCGCGGGCGACGAGTTCAAGCGCCTGCAGGTCGGCAAGCTCGAAGCCCTGCTGGCCATGTGCGAAAGCCTGGACTGCCGGCGCGTGCGCCTGCTGGCCTATTTCGGTGAAGACCGGCCCGCTGGTTGGCGTTGCGGCAACTGCGACAACTGTTTGCAGCCGCCCGCGCGCTGGGACGCGACCGAGGCGGCGCGCAAGGCGCTGTCCTGCATCTACCGCTGCCACCAGCATTCGGGTTTCGGCTTCGGCACGGTGCATTTGATCGACGTGCTGCGCGGCAAGTCCACCGAAAAAACCCGCGCGCGCGGCCACGAAAACCTGTCGACCTTCGGCATTGGCGCGGACCTGTCCGAAGCGCAATGGCGCGGCGTGATGCGCCAGCTGATCGCGCTGGGCCACGTGGCCAGCGAAGGCGAATACAGCACGCTGGCGCTGACCGACAGCGCGCGTGCCGTCCTCAAGGGCCAGGTGAAGATCGAGCTGCGCGAACCGCGTGAACCCACGCCGCGCATCCGCTCGCGCAGCAAGACCGGCAGCACCGGCAGCAGCAAGGTGCCGCGCGCCGCGGCCACGCTGGACCATCCGGCCCAGGCCCGCTTCACGGCCCTGAAGGCCTGGCGTGCGGGGGTGGCCAAGGAGCACAACCTGCCGGCCTACATCGTCTTCAACGACGCGACGCTGGCCCAGATGGCCGCCGAAGCGCCGGCCACGCTGGACGCACTGGCCGGCATCAGCGGCGTGGGCGCGAAGAAGCTCGAAGCCTACGGCAAGCAGATCCTGCGCGTGCTGGGCGACCTGGGCGGCTCCGGCGGCAGCGGCGCCGGGGATTTCGACGATGCCGGCGCGATGGGCGACCCGGACGATCCGGGCGGTTTCGAGGACTTCGATGGGCGCTGAAGGCCTGAACCTGGCCGGCAGCGATCAAGGGTTCAGCCGGCGCCGGGCAGGGGTTCTGCGTGCACCTGGTTGCGCTGCGCATTGCGCTTCGCCGCCATCGCCAGCGCTGCGGCCGCTTCCAGGGTTTGCTGCACGCTTCGTTTGGCGCTGGCATGCGCCACGCCGACGGTGATCGTCAGCACCGCCGCGGTCGGCGAGCCAGCATGGGGAATGGCCAGCGCCTGCACCGCCTGGCGCAAGCGCTGGGCCACCGCCAGCGCGGCGCCCGGGTCCGCGGCATACAGCAGCACCACCAGCTCTTCGCCACCTTTGCGGAAGGCCTGGTCCTCCTGACGGATCGTCGCTTGCACCGCTGCCGCGACCGCGCGCAACGCGGCGTCACCAGCGGTGTCGGTGTGCAGGTGGTTGAATTCGCCGAAGTGATCGATGTCGAGAAAGGCCACGGCGATCTGATCGGCCTCCGCGGTGGCCAGTGCTTCGTCCAGTGCGCGGCGGTTGCGCAGGCCGGTCAAGGCGTCGGTGCGGGCCTCGTCCAACAGCGCCTGGTTGCGCTGCTGCAGTTCGGCCACCGTCGCAGCCAGCTCACGGCGTGAGGTGGCGACCGCGCGCGTGTCGTCGTCAAACACCACGACCTGGTTGCGGCCACGGGCCTTGGCGGCGTACATCGCCAGGTCGCAGGCACTCATCAGGTTGTCCGGGGACTGGCCCACGAAGCTGGTCACGCCGAACGAGGCCGAAACCTTGGCCGAGATCAGGTCCATTGGCGCGCTCAGCCTGGCGTTGGCGGCGTTGAGCCAGGCCACGGCCTCGGCCTGCGTCAGCCCGGGCAGGAAGATGCAGAATTCCT
Organism: Ideonella sp. FW305-24; assembly: GCF_058788035.1. Classification (NCBI taxonomy): domain Bacteria; kingdom Pseudomonadati; phylum Pseudomonadota; class Betaproteobacteria; order Burkholderiales; family Sphaerotilaceae; genus Ideonella; species Ideonella sp. FW305-24. The sequence goes on from NZ_JBYTAI010000024.1 coordinate 26,555, forward strand.
CGCCGCCCATGCGGGCCACCCAGCCGCCGTCTGGCAAAGCCTGTTGCAGGCGCTCGGCGGTGACACGCAGCACTTCGTCGCCCGCGGTGTGGCCGAAGCTGTCGTTGAGCTGCTTGAAATGATCCAGGTCGGCCATGGCCGCAAAGCCTCGAACGCCGGCCCTGCGGGCTTCCAGAATGCGCTCGAACGCCACGTGGCGCGTCGGCAATCCGGTCAGCACGTCCTCGAACGCGGCGCGCGCCAACACGTGCGACGGGTCTTGCGTGCCCGAAGCATCCTGCCTGCGCCACAGGCGCCGCCACAGTCTGTGCAACATCCACAGCCTCCTCATGGCCCCATGATCCCTTGTTTGTGTGTTGGCTTGTCTTACAGATTGTGACCCGATGGCCGCGGCCTGCCCCCGTTCGGTCATGCCCAGGACATGTGCGGTTTTCACACTGCGGGCTCACCCACCCTGATCAAATTGGAGACAGCCATGACACATGTCCTCAGACAAGCCGCGTTGATGCTGGCCGGCGGCCTGGCGCTGAGCCTCGCCCAGCTGCCTTCGGCCCATGCCGGCAAGGTACAGCCTGTCACCACTTACCAGCTCGGTGTGCGGCCGATGTACCTGGTCGACCAGGTGCCCGACAAGGACCTGAAGCAGCGCCTGAAGGCCTGCGAGAACATTCCGGCGACCAAGAGCCAGTTCTCCATCAGCCACCGCGGCGCGGCAATGCAGTTTCCCGAGCACACCAAGGAAGGCTACATGGCCGCGGCGCGCCAGGGCGCGGGCGTGATCGAGTGCGACGTGACCTTCACCAAGGACCGCGAGCTGGTCTGCCGCCATTCGCAGTGCGACCTGGCGCAGACCACCAACATCCTGTCCATCCCGGACCTGGCCGCCAAGTGCAGCGTGCCGTTCAGCCCTGCCGACCCGGCCACCGGCAAGCAGGCCACGGCGACCTGCTGCACCAGCGACCTGAGCGTCAGCGAGTTCAAGCGCCTGATGGGCAAGATGGAAGGTGCGAACCCGAACGCCACCAGCGTGGCCGAGTACATGAAGGGCACGCCTGACTGGCGCACCGATGCCTATGCCGCCACCGGCACGCTGATGACGCTCGCCGAGGCCATCGAGCTGTTCAAGCAGCTGAAGGTGGACATGACGCCCGAGCTGAAGGCCGCCAGCGTGCCCATGCCTTACCAGGGTGACTACACCCAGGAGAAGTACGCGCAGGCGATGATCGATGCGTTCAAGAACGCGGGCGTGCCGGCCAAGCGGGTCTGGGCCCAGTCCTTCAACATCAACGACAACTACTACTGGCTCCAGCACGAGCCGGAGTTCGGCAAGCAGTCGGTTGCGCTGATCCCGGTGGACACGCCTGACCAGGTGCCGGCCGCCAAGGCTTTGCTGCCCGAGATGGCGGCCAAGGGCGTGAAGATCGTCGCCCCGCCGATCTGGGCCCTGCTGGCGCTGGACAAGAAGGGCAAGATGGTCGGCTCCGACTACGCCTACGCCGCGCGCAACGCCGGCATGAACATCATCAGCTGGTCGCTGGAACGCTCCGGCCCGCTGACCGATGGTGGCGGCTACTACTTCCAGAGCGTCACCCCGGCCGTCAAGGGCCCGGGCGACTACTACACCGCGCTGGACGTGCTGGCCAACGACGTCGGCATCATCGGCATGTTTTCGGACTGGCCTGCCACCGTCACCTACTACGCGAACTGCACGGGTCGCTAAAGAGCCCTGACAGTTCGACTGTGCCGCGGCGGCCCAGCTGGCTGCCGTGGCGTTCCAGCCAGTCGCCGGCCAGCGCTCGGCCCTGCTCGTGCAGCGCCTGGAAATAGGCCGGGTGCACGACCAGGCGGCTGTCCTGCGGCAGGCCGGCCAGCAAGGCGCCGCCGTCGATCAGGTGGAAGCGGGCGCTTGCCAACTGGCGCGTTCCGCGGTCCAGCGGCAGCCAGTGCTGGCGGGCCTGCTGTTGCCAGGCGGCCAGCAGGTTCATCTCGCGCAGGAAGGCGCCGTGGAAGCTCATGTCCAGCGCGCGGTGCTGGATCTGCGCGGCGCTGCGCAGCGGGCCTTCGTGCTGCAGCGGGTTGAGCAGCAGCAGCAAGGTGTCGCGCGCGCGGCCGGCCTGCAGCAGCGGCAGCACGGGCGGGTTGGCGCTGTAGCCGCCATCCCAGTGCGGCTCGCCGTCGATCTCCACCGCGCGGAACATCGTCGGCAGGCAGGCCGAAGCCAGCAAGGCGTCTGCGCTCAGGTTCGCGCGGTCGAATAGCCGCAGCTGGCCGCTCTGCGCGCGCGTGGTGGCAATGAACAGGGCAGGGCCGGCGCTGGCGCGCAGGCGCTCGAAGTCGAACTGGGCCAGCACGATGTCGCGCAGCGGGTTCAAGTCCAGCGGGTTGCTGAGCTCGGGTGGCAGGTAGTGGGACCAGTGCATCAGCAGCTTGACCATGGGCGACAGGCGTGCCGCCAGGCCGTCTGCCGCGATCAGGCTGGCCTCGGCCGGCACGCTGGCGGCCACGGCCTGCCAGAAGCGAGCCAATGCCGCGCGGGCGCCATCCGGGCCGCCATCCAGCCAGCCTTGCGCCAGTGCCACGGTGTTCATCGCGCCGGCGCTGGTGCCGCTGAGCGCGGCCGGTGCCACGCGGCCATCTTCCAGCAGCCTGTCCAGCACGCCCCAGCTCAGCGCGCCATGGGCGCCGCCGCCCTGCAGGGCCAGGTTGATCGGCAACGGTTTGGCGATCTGCATGGGTGCACCTTACGTCACATGCGTGACGGGCGCCGTGAAGGGGCATGCGCCGGCGCCAGAAGTGCAAACGGGCCGCACAAGGCGGCCCGCGAGGGGAAGGGGCTCAGCGCTGGGCCGAGCCGGTCGCCATCAACGCTTCTGGTCGAATTTCAGCATTCGGGCCTGGCTGCGGCGGTCGCTGCCAAAGGCGGCGGACCAGAAGGGTTCGAACTTCTGGCCTTTGTCTTCCTGCAGCGGCTCCATGCGTTGGCGGTCGCTGCGGTTGGACGTTTTTTGGGGTTGAGCTGACTTTTGCATGATGTGGTGGTCCTCGGGCACAGCTTCTGGTGGGCTCTGCGGCCCTCGCTGTCTGGCTGGCTCAACGTGAGCCGCCGACAGCTGGATGACAGCCAAGGCGTACTCCCCTGCAACTTTTTTCACGAAACGGTATCTTGCGACAAACAAGTACCAGGTCATTGGCGCAAACCCGGAGTTTTCATCGGCGCAACGCCCGCGGTCCCGAATCCTGCCGCAGGGCGCCAAGCACCTGGTCTTCATGGGCACGCTGACCGAGATCGCGCCCGGCATGGCCCTGCAGCGCGAGGTGCTGGCCGTGTGCGGCGCGCCGGTGGCCGTGCCCGGTGAATTGCGGCTGATGGACGCGCGGCTTTTCGACCCGCGTCCACTGCACGCCTGAAAGCCCCGCGGGCGGCGCAGGGCTGCACGCGTCGCACGCGCTCTGTATCATGCCCGGTTGCCTTGCGATTTCCGCCGGGCGCCAGTTGCTGCGCATGCCCTTGTCGACTCCCGATTCGTCCTCGTCCGTTCCGCCATTTCCGCCCGCCAAGTCGGTCAGTCCTGCCGTGGCCTTTGCCACCAAGATTTCGGTGCGTGGCGCGCGCACGCACAACCTGAAGAACATCGACCTGGACCTGCCCAAGCACGCGTTGGTGGTCATCACCGGCCTGTCGGGCTCGGGCAAGTCCAGCCTGGCTTTCGACACGCTGTATGCCGAAGGCCAGCGCCGCTATGTCGAGAGCCTGAGCGCCTATGCGCGGCAGTTCCTGCAGCTGATGGACAAGCCGGACGTGGACGTGATCGAGGGCCTATCGCCGGCGATCTCGATCGAGCAGAAGGCCACCAGCCACAACCCACGCTCCACCGTCGGCACAGTGACCGAGATCCACGACTACCTGCGCCTGCTCTACGCCCGCGCCGGCACGCCGTATTGCCCGGACCATGACCTGCCGCTGCAGGCGCAAAGCGTGGGCCAGATGGTGGACGCCGTGCTGGCGCTGCCCGAAGGCACCAAGCTGATGATCCTCGCGCCGGTGGTGCGCGACCGCAAGGGCGAGTTCGTCGAGCTGTTTGCCGACATGCAGGCGCAGGGCTATGTGCGCTTCCGGGTCGACGGGCAGATCGTCGAAGCCAGCGACCTGCCGGCGCTGAAGAAGGCCGAGAAGCACGACATCGACGTGGTGATCGACCGGCTCAAGACGCAGGACGGCATGAAGCAGCGCCTGGCCGAGAGCTTCGAGGCGGCGCTGCGCAGCGCCGAAGGCCGTGCGATTGCCTTTGAAATGGACACGGCCAAAGAGCACCTCTTCTCGGCCAAGTTCGCCTGCCCGATCTGCAGCTATTCGCTGCCCGAGCTGGAGCCGCGCCTGTTCTCGTTCAACGCGCCCATGGGTGCCTGCCCGCATTGCGACGGCCTGGGCGTGCAGACGGTGTTCGACCCGGAGCGCGTGGTCGCTTTCCCGTCGCTCTCGCTGGGCTCGGGTGCGATCAAGGGCTGGGACCGGCGCAATGCCTACACCTTCTCGATGCTGGAAAGCCTGGCCAAGCACTACAAGGTGGAACTGGACGAGCCCTTCGAGTCGCTGCCCGAGGGCTTCCGCAAGACGGTGCTGTATGGCTCCGGCGAAGACGAGATCGAGTTCGTCTACGAGGCCGAAGGCAAGGGCGGCAAGATGCGCAGCGTCAAGCGCTCGCACCCGTTCGAGGGCGTGATCCCGAACTTCGAGCGGCGCTACCAGGAGACCGATTCGGTCGCGGTGCGCGAGGACCTGGCGCGCTACCAGAGCGCCAAGCCGTGCGCGCATTGCGGCGGTGCCCGCCTGCGGCGCGAGGCCCGCAACGTCTTCATTCCCGGCCAGTCCGGCAACAAGGGCCTGCCCATCTACCAGGCCGAGCACCTCACGCTGGCCGAGGCATTGGCCTGGTTCAGCGGCCTGTCGCTCACGGGGGCCAAGGGCGAGATCGCCGACAAGGTGGTGCGCGAGATCCGCTCGCGGCTGAAGTTCCTCAATGACGTGGGCCTGAACTACCTCAGCCTGGACCGCAGCGCCGACACGCTGTCCGGCGGCGAGTCGCAGCGCATCCGCCTGGCCAGCCAGATCGGCTCCGGTCTCACCGGCGTGATGTACGTGCTGGACGAGCCCAGCATCGGCCTGCACCAGCGCGACAACGAACGCCTGATCGGCACGCTGCAGCATTTGCGCGACCTGGGCAACAGCGTGCTGGTCGTCGAGCATGACGAGGACATGATCCGCGCGGCCGACTACTGCGTGGACATGGGGCCGGGCGCCGGCAAGCATGGCGGCTACGTGATTGCTGCCGGCACGCCGGCCGAAGTGGCCGCGCACCCGGATTCATTGACCGGCCAGTACCTGGGCCGGGTGCTGCGCATCGCGGTGCCCAAGCAGCGCCGCGCGCCCGATCCGGCGCAGGTGCTGCGCATCGTCAATGCGCGTGGCAACAACCTGAAGGGCGTCACGGTCGAGCTGCCGGTGGGCCTGTTCACCTGCGTCACCGGCGTCTCGGGTTCGGGCAAGAGCACGCTGGTCAACGACACGCTCTACACCGCCGTCGCCCGCAAGCTGTACAACAGCCACGCCGAGCCGGAGGCACATGACGCGATCGAAGGCCTGGAGGCCTTCGACAAGGTCATCAACGTCGACCAGAGCCCCATCGGCCGCACGCCGCGCTCGAACCCGGCCACCTACACGGGGCTGTTCACGGCGATCCGCGAGCTGTTCGCCGAAGTGCCGGCTGCGCGCGAACGCGGTTACGGTGCGGGCCGTTTCAGCTTCAACGTTTCCGGCGGCCGCTGCGAAGCCTGCCAGGGCGATGGCGTGATCAAGGTCGAGATGCACTTCCTGCCGGACGTGTACGTGCCTTGCGACGTCTGCCACGGCCGGCGCTACAACCGCGAGACGCTGGAAGTGCTCTACAAGGGCAAGAACATTGCCGCGGTGCTGGACATGACGGTGGAGGATGCCCACGCCTTCTTCAGCGCCGTGCCCACGCTGGCGCGCAAGCTGCAGACCCTGCTGGACGTGGGCCTGGGCTACATCACGCTGGGCCAGAGCGCGACCACGCTGTCCGGCGGCGAGGCGCAGCGCGTGAAGCTTGCGCTGGAGCTGAGCAAGCGCGACACCGGCCGCACGCTCTACATCCTCGACGAGCCGACCACCGGCCTGCACTTCCACGACATCCAGCTGCTGCTCAAGGTGCTGCACCAGCTGCGCGACGCCGGCAACACCATCGTCGTCATCGAGCACAACCTGGACGTCATCAAGACGGCGGACTGGCTGATCGACATGGGGCCCGAAGGCGGCTCGGGTGGCGGGCAGGTGCTGTCCGAAGGCCCGCCGGAAACCATTGCGGCGTGCGTTGGCAGCCACACCGGCCGCTTCCTGAAGCCACTGCTGGCAGAAGCCGCCTGAGATTCTTCACGGCAGGTGACGATGCCTGCAACGGCGGCGCCGCGCGTTCGCTGGGCGGCCCCGCCGTGGCCCATGCCCAGACCATGACCAGGTCGCTGCTGTTCACCGACCAAGACAGGTTTCGGAAACGAAAAAGCCGGCACGAGGCCGGCTTTCAGATGGCGTCAGGCCGTGAGGCCCGGGCCAGCTTCAGCTCAGGTGACCGTTGATCAGCTTGGTCATCTCGAACATCGAGACCTGCGGCTTCTTGAAGATCTCCTTCAGCTTGGCATCGGCATTGATCATCGTCTTTGCCGCCGGGTCTTGCAGGCCGTTCTTCTTGATGTACTCCCAGACCTTCTTGGTCACCTCGGTGCGCGGCATCGGCTTGTCGCCGATCACGGCGGCCAGCGTAGCGCTGGGCGTCATGGCCTTCATGAAGGCTGCATTCGGGGTGCGCTTCTTGGCAGGAGCAGCAGCGGCCTTCTTGGCCGGTGCTGCCTTTGCCGGAGCGGCGGCCTTGACGGGCGCTGCCTTCTTCGCAGGGGCAGCCTTCGCGGGAGCGGCGGCCTTCTTTGCCGGGGCGGCCTTGGTGGCCGGAGCGGCCTTCTTCGCAGTTGCCATTTGGATTCTCTCCATCAAAAAAAAGTTGATGTGCCGGGCCTGGGCGAAAGCCGCATGAGCTTTCGATCCTCTGCAGTGCCACAGCGGCTGGAATGGTAATGCCTGCACGGGGGGCTGAGAAGCCGTTTTCCCTCGTAAACCCAGCTTTCTCCCCAGGTAAATCGCCTTTTTTGCCGCCCTGCAACGCCCGAGCGGCATTTGCCCCGCAAAACACATACGGTCATGGGTATTTTCTCGGGGGAAACACGGTTTTCGCTGTCCGGGACGCCATTCGGTGGCGTTTGATCCTGTCTAGACAAGTCGGCCGGCTGCGGCTTGACCGCACAATGGCCACCTCTCGACAGCACTTGAGGCACATGTCATGAAGCTCTTGGTTCGCTGGCTGCTGTTGGCCGCCGCCTTGCTGCTGGTTGCCAATCTCTACGGCGGCGTCAGCGTGGCGAGTTTTGGCAGCGCAATGGTCGCCGCGCTGGTGCTGGGCCTGTTCAACACGCTGGTGCGGCCGCTGCTGGTGCTGCTGACCCTGCCGGTCACGCTGTTGACGCTGGGCCTGTTCCTGTTCGTCATCAACGCGCTGATGTTCTATTGGGCCGCTTCGCTGCTGCAGGGCTTCAATGTCGCGGGCTTCAGCGCCGCGCTGATCGGCTCTCTGCTCTACAGCCTGTGCGGCATGGTGATCGACGTCGCGATCGAGGCGCTCTTCAACCGCGATTGAAGGGGAGGGTGGTCTCGCGTACTCGCGAGACCGGGTGCCCCATCTAATCCCGTTCGAGCAACATCCGCCGACGCTCGGCCTCCAGGTCCCGCAGACGCGACTGGATGATGGAACTCTCGACGTAATCGGAGCCCGGGTCTTCCTTGGCGATGCGCTGGGCCACGCGGAAGCGGTCCACGGCACCCAGCACGTCGCCCACCGCCGCGGCGGCTTCCGCGTCCGCGCGCAGCGCACGCAGGCGCTGTCCCTGGGCATTGGCACATTGCGACAGCGCCAGCCAGGCCAGCGCGTCCTGCTTGTGTTCGGTGACCCAGGTCTGCAGCGCCTCCATGCTGTTGCGCAGGGCTGCAGGCGCTGCCGCGTCGCCTGCGCGTTGCCAGGCTTGTGCAGCCTGGGCGCGTGCCAGCAGGTTGGGCCGGGAGTTGTCGTTGCCCAGGCTGTCCAGCGCGGCGGTCAGCGATTCGGCCGGCTTGCCCGAATTGCCTTCGATCTCCAGGCGCAGCAACGCGAAGTCACGCGCGGCAACCGGTTCACGTGCGTATTGCCGCTTGGCCAGTTCCAGTCCGCTGTCCGCCAGGCGCAGCGCCTGCGGGAAGTCGCGCAGCCGCATCGAGGCCATCGCGCCGGCGTAGATCGCACCCAGCCTGGCTTCGTCGACCGCGGGTGAGCCGGGGCTGGCAACGGTCTGCAGCTTGCGAAGCGCGGGCTCTGCGCCGTCCATCAGCACCCGCGCGCGCGCCTGCATCAGCGCGTGCACGGCCAGGCTGGGCGGGCGGGTGGACGGGTTGCTGTTCATGCGCAGGCGGGCTTCGCTGATGCGCTCGATGGTCAGCGGGTGGCTGCGCAGGTAGGGGTACTGGTTGCTGTCATTCAGCCGTGAGCTGGACTCCAGCTTCTCGAACATGCCGGCCATGCCGGCGGACGCGAAGCCGGCAGAGCTCATCAGCTGCAGGCCGATGCGGTCGGCCTCGCGCTCCATCTCGCGCGAGAAGTTCAGCTGGCCCTGCGCCGCGGCCGCCTGGCTGCCGATGATCACGGCGTTCGCTGCGTCCACGCTGCGCGCCCGTGTGGCGGCAATCATGCCCAGCACCAGGCCGGCAACGGTCGCGATGCTCTGGTGCTGTGCGTTGACCATGCTGCGGCCGATGTGGCGCTGCGTGATGTGCGTCAGTTCATGGCCCAGCACCGAGGCGAGCTCGTCGCTGTTGGCGGTCATCGCGATCAGACCCAGGTGCACGCCAACATAGCCCCCGGGCAGTGCAAAGGCATTGATCGAGCGGTCCAGCACCTGGAAGGTTTCGAACGGGAAGTTCGTGTCCTGCTCGGCGCTGATGTTGCCGCGGTTGCGGGCGGCGTTCAGCAGTGGCTGCCAGATCGAGTTCAGGTAGTCGCTCAGCAGCGGGTCGTCCAGGTACTCCGGGTCGTGGCGGATCTCGCGCATGATGCGCTCGCCCAGCCGGCGCTCGTCCATGATGTCGAAGTCGCTGGAGACGGAATCGCCGAGCGCCGGCAGGTTGACCTGCGCCATCGCCTGCAAAGGCTGGCCTTGCGGGCCGCCACTGGTCCACAGCAGCGAGCACAGCGCAGCCAGAGCCAGCGTTCGGGCCAGCGGGCGCAGCCGGAATGCCGGGGACAGCGAGGGCTGGCGCAGGGAGTGCGCAAGCGCGGGCGTGGGCTCAAGGGAAGTCACGCGGGAGATCTGACGGAAAGGCAACAACACCATCCTTCGCAGCGGGCCGGAGTCTGAGGCAGACCTGCGCCGCCCTGAAAAAGTTCGCCCGCTATCATCGCACCGACTTGTCACCTGCCTGTTGCGGCCTGCCCCCGAGCCTGACAAGGCATTGCCGCACAAAGCCCCCGATGCCAGACACCGACTCCCCGCTGACGCACTTCGACGCCCAGGGCCAGGCCCACATGGTCGACGTGGCCGCCAAGCCCGAAACCCACCGCGTGGCCCGCGCCACCGGCCGCATCCGCATGCTGCCAGCCACGCTGGCGCTGATCGCCAGCGGCCAGGCCAAGAAGGGTGACGTGCTGGGCATCGCCCGCATCGCGGCGATCCAGGGCGCCAAGCGCACGTCCGAGCTGGTGCCTTTGTGCCACCCGCTGCCGCTGACCCGCGTGGCCGTCAGCTTCGAGCTGGACGAGCCAGGCAGCGCCGTGCATTGCACCGTGGTGGCCGAAACCGTCGGCCGCACCGGGGTCGAGATGGAAGCGCTGACCGCCGTGCAGGTCGGCCTGCTGACGATCTACGACATGTGCAAGGCAGCCGACCGTGGCATGGTCATGGAAGGCATCCAGCTGCTGGAAAAGCAGGGCGGCAAGAGCGGCCACTGGACAGCCGACCCGGCTGCTTCGCTCAAGGCTTGAAGTCGCGCCAGGTCAAGGCCTTGCCGGGCGCGGTGCACTGGAACGGCAGCGCCGCGCCTTCCGCCGGCGGCGCATTGCACACGGCGAAGAAATCGTCCGAGGCCGGGTTATGGAACTCGCGCAGCCGTTCGGCCAGGTAACGCGCCTTGTCGACATGGCCGGACTCGTTCAGCGCCTTGGCCCAGGCCAGCATCAGGCGCGTGTCCAGCAGCGAATGGGTGGTCGCGGCAAATGCGCCCATCGCTGACGATGGCGGCTCCGCGGTGGTCGCGGCCGCGTAGTCCGCATGGTGCGAGAACAGCCAGGACGACTGGCCAATCGAGATGCGCTCCGGCAGCGACAGCGTGCTGCTGCCCGGCGCGTAGATCGCCGAGACGCGGCGATAGTCCCAGTACCCGAACAGCGCGCCCGCCAGCATCAGAACGCCCATCATCGGCAGCAGCCAGCGCCGGGCGAAGGACAGCGGTGCAGCAGGCGCAGCAAAGGCCCGCGATTCTGCCCACAGCGACGAAGGTGCATGGGTCGAGGCCTGCACGCTGTCCGGCGTGGTGACAGGCGGCGAGGCGAAGTATTCGCTGTCGCCTGCCGCTTGCAACGGCACCGTTGGCTGGCGCAGCGCATGGCCCAGCGCCCAGGCCGTGGGCAGCAGGAAGTAGGCGTACCAGAGCGGGTACTCCAGCATGCTGTGCAGCCCCGCCAGCAACACCATCACCAGCGCTGCGCGCGCGCCTGTGCCCGCAGCGCCAGGCGCGGACCAGCAGCGCTGAAAGCACTGCACCAGCGTCCAGACCAGCAAGCCGGTCAGCAGCAGCGCCGCCGGAATGCCCAGCTCCACTGCAAACTGCAGCAGCAGGTTGTGCGTGTGGTCGAAGAAGGCCACCGGCCGGCCCGGAAATGGCGTCAGCGTCCACGTGAAATTGAACTGGCCAAAACCCACGCCGGTCCACGGGTTCGCCGCGATCAGCTTCAGCGTGTTGCCCCAGATGCCAAAGCGCGAGGCCGACAGGTCGCTTTCGCCCAGCCTCGCCTCGCCGCCGAAGGTGTGGGCCGTTTCGTGCGCCCAGCCGGCCATGAACAACCACCAGAGGAAATAGGCCAGCAGCGCCGCCACCAGGGCCCAGCGCACTGGCTTGCGCAGCCGCCGATCCAGCACGCCCCACAGGGCCAGCAGCACCACGCCCACCAGCCCGGTGCGCGAAGCCGTCAGCACCACGGCCAGCACCATCAGGTTGCCCAGCGCCGCCGCCACCGCACCCGGCAGCCGCCACCCCAGCACCCGCCCGGCATCCGCCTGCGGCACCAGCGCAATCAAGCCCCACAGCAGCAAGGTGCTCAGGTGATTTGGCTGCCGCAGGTTGCCCACCGCCCGGCCCACCAGCCCGGACTTGGCGATCCAGCCCGAGCCCTCGGTCCAGCTCGGCAGGAACACCTGGATCAGCGCGATCAAGGCGCTCAGCACGCCTGCCAGCAGCACGCCCGCCAGCACTGGCCACAGCAAAGGCCCGTCCACCGTGCCGTCGTCCGCCTGGGCCGCGAGCATGACCGCCGCAGCGCAAGCCAGCATCAACGCCGCCGAAAGCGCCATCGAGTCCGGCAGCATGCCGAACCAGGAAACCGCGACCCCGGCCGCGAGGATTGCCAGCATCGCCAACGGCAAGGCCAGCGCGCCCAGGCTGCTGCGCCGTGGCCCACTGTCCAGCAGCCACAACACCGCGCCCCAACCGAAAACGGCCAGCAACTGGTTCAGCAGCGTGGAGGAGGGGCTGAGGGAGTAGGAGAGGAGGGAGGGGGCGGTGAGGGCGAACAGCGCGAGCGCAGCCAGGGGGGGCTGCCGAGTGCGAGGGCCAGTGATCTGTGCAGACATTTTAGAAAGAATTCATTATCACCTCGGTCGCGCAACAAGTACCGGCGGACGGAATTGAACGCTTGTTCCCAGCCGAGGCCGTTAGTCCCACGGACGTAGATCTAAATAGTCGGCCCTGAAAATCTCCCAAGTCGTTGTCCTGAAACGACTTTCGGGTGATATCCGATGGTCAGATCTCCCGAG
>NZ_JBYTAI010000025.1:0-37659 GCF_058788035.1 Ideonella sp. FW305-24
CGGGTACTTCACGATGGCCCCCCTCTCTCGCTGGCCACCTTCACTCAGAGACTTACACCACGTCCTGGGACATCACCTGGGCGCGCAGGCGAACGAGGGCCTGCGTTCGATCAATGGGTTGAGTTCTGATCCTCCTGGGCGACGCCATGGTCCAGCACAGTCAAACCTGAAAACAGCCCTCCAACTCCGCCCGGTCTTCGGCAGACAACCCGAGCTGCCTGGCTTTGTTTTGCCAGGTACTGAGCACGGTCTTGAGGCGGGCCAGGTCTTCCTGGGCTTGCTGGGGGCGGACGCGGTAGAGGCTGGCGGTGGACAGAACGGTGGCCAGGTCCGGCTCGGTGCTGGCGTCGTCCAGGGCCAGGACGTGCACGTCCTTCTTGGTGGACGGGTTCAGGTCGTAGGCGGGGGCCAGGCGCCAGCCTGTGGCCTCGCGGATGAAGCCGTGGTTGCGCAGATGGTCGTCGCGGTTGGCCACGGCGACATTGAAGAGAACCCGCCGGAAAAGCTCCCGCAGGTCTTGTTCAATCTTGCCCTCCACGCCTTGCTTGGAGGCAATGAACTCGGCCAGGTCCAGGTAGGACGCGTCTTCGCTGTCGCTGCGGCCGAGCACGGCCATGGCCGAGGTGAAGAAGCGCCGGTGGCCGTCCTGGCGGTCGAAGCGCTGCGTGACGAAGGTGTGGTGACCGTGCCCGATGCGCTCAAGCCGGGCCTGGGCCACGTTGAGTCCGAACTCTGCGGCGAGCTGATGCACGAGCATCTCGCGCAAGGCCCAGTCGTGGTCGTCGTCGGCGCCGGGGAACTTGGCAATCCACAGGCGCCCCTGGCCGTCCTGCAGGTTGGCCTTGGGGCGGGCGCCGCCAAGCGAGGCGCCGGGCGCCACGAGCACCTTGAGCCACTGCTGCAGCAGGCCGAGGTCGTCCACCTTCTTGCGCGTGAGCGCCAGGGCCACCGCCTGCAACTCGCCCATGTGGGTCAATGCCGGCGCAGCAAGCGCCTCGTTGGCCAGGGTGCTGCCGTCCACGAACACGGGCGGCGGCCCCTGCTTGAGTTGCTTGTCGCTTTGCAGCGCGGAAAAGCGCAGTGCACCCATTCGCGTCACATCCTGGACGCCCAGGAAGAAGTCCCAGGGCCGCAGCTCGCGGCGGGCGCGTTGCTGTTGCTTCGCCTCGACCACCTCGCGACGCTTCATCAGCGTCTGCCCCCAGCGGTCGGGGCAACTGTCCATGAAGATGCCGAAATTGGCGTCCTTCGGGTGGAAGTTGCCGCTGGCCAGCGAGAGCTCCGGGTCCAGCGCAAAGGCCTCTGCGCGCTTCAGCCACAGCGGCGAATATTCGAAGCGCACGGACTCCTGCCCCGCGCGGTGCAGTCGTCCCAGGTGGGTCAGGGGTCCGAATGTAGGGTCGTCGAGCCAGACCTCCAGCCCATCGGGGAGCGTGTGGATGACCGGTGCCGCGCCCGCGGCCTGCGCCTTCTTGCCGCGCGCGCTCATGAAGCAGCACCGCCTTCCGCCGGCATGGCTGGTGCGGCCGGCTTGGACGAAGCAGACGAAGCCGACGAAGCGGGACTGAGCTCATTGACCGGTTCCGGCCCCTTCTTCCGCTTTGGCGCACGCCGCGGCACGCCCAGTTCGGCATCCTGAAGCCGGCGGCCCACCGGATCGTCTGCCGCAAGCAGGTCCAGGTCTTTTTCCAGCCCGAGCACCGCCAGTACGCGCAGGTAGGTGCCCATGGTGACCGAGGCGTCCCCTTGCTCGACCTTGTTGAGGGTGGGGCGCGAAACCGATGCCCGCTCGGCCACCTGCGTGACCGTGAACCGTCGCCGTAGGCGAGCCTGGCGCAGGCGTTGCCCCAAAGCGCCCAGAAGGCGCGACTGGGAGGGGTAAAGAGGCGGTGCTTTTGCAGGCATAAGAGAAATCATTATGACCAATGTGGCAGGTAATTGCCATGAATGGAGACGCTTACCCGGTGGTTTCGTGGCTTGAGCCAATCGGTTGGATAACAGAAAACATTCTTCGCATTTTTCTACCTCAATGGCAACCATGGCTTCTGTTGTGAGCGGGCGGATGGAAGCAGGCCTGCCGCGCGTTTGCGGACACCGGCGCCGCGCTTTCCATGCCGCTCACCCTAAACACCAACCCCCGGCTTTCGTCTTTGACCATGTCCGGTCTCGCGTTAGTCGCGTGCTCCGGTCGTTCCTTCCAAGACACAGCCGACCATGCCCGCTTCCACGCCGAATCTCGCTGCCGCTCAACGCATCGCCGAACGCTTTGCTGCCCTGACGGACGCCCAGCGGCGTGCCGCCTACGCGAAGATGCAGGCGGAGGGGCTGCAGATGGCGCAGTTCCCGGTGCCGCGGCGCCAGGCGGGCACGGATGGGGCGGCGGCTTGTGCGCTGTCGCATGCGCAGGAGCGCCAGTGGTTCCTGTGGCAGTTGGAGCCGCAAGGCTCGGCCTATCACATGGCCGAGACGCTGCGCTTGCAGGGGCCGCTCGATGAAGCCGCCTTGCGCGCGGCGTTCCATGCGCTGGTGGCCAGGCATGCAGCGCTGCGCACCGTTTTCCGGCCGGGTGAAGACGGCTTGCCGCAGCAGCTTGTTCAGCCCGCGCAAGCCCTGGACATTCAGCTGTGGGCGCATGACGGCGACACGCCGGACAGCGACGCCGTGCAGGCCCGCCTGCACACGCTGGTCCACACGCCCTTCGACCTGGCGCAGGGCCCGCTGCTGCGCGTGGCGCTGGTCCGCCTGGGCGCGCAGGACCACGTGCTGGCCGTGGTGATGCATCACATCGTCTCGGATGGCCGCTCGCTGCAGATCCTGGTGGCCGAGTTTGCCGAGCTGTACCAGTCGGGCTGCGCCGGCCAGGCCGCCGCGCTGAAGCCCTTGCCCGTGACCTATGCCGACTACGCCCTCTGGCAGCGCCAGTGGCTGGCGGCTGGCGAGAAGGAACGCCAGCTGGCCTACTGGCGTGCGCAGCTGGGTGACGAGCATCCGGTGCTGCAACTGCCCACCGACCACCCGCGCCGCGCGGACGGCCGCTACACCGCGGCCCAGCATGAACTGGACCTGCCGCAGGCGCTGGTGCAAGGCTTGCGCCGCCAGGCCCAGCAGCAGGGCGGCACCTTGTTCATGGCCTTGCTGGCGGGGCTGCAAGCCTTGCTCTACCGCCACACCGGCGAGGCGGACATGAGGGTGGGCGTGCCCATTGCCAACCGCCACCGCAGCGAGACCGAAGGTGTGGTCGGTTTTTTCGTCAACACCCAGGTGCTGCGCAGCCAGCTGCACGACGGCTTGCCGCTGCAGGCCTTGCTGGCGCAGGCCATCGAAGCCTCATTGGGCGCGCAGGACCATCAGGACCTGCCGTTCGAGCAACTGGTCGAAGCCCTGCAGCCCGAGCGCAGCCTGGGCAGCAGCCCGCTGTTCCAGGTGCTGCTGAACCATCAGCGCCAATCCGCCACTGCCAGCGCGCAAGCCATTGCCGGCCTGCAGGTGCAGAGCCTGGCGCCGGCCGCGCCTGCGGCGCTGTTCGAACTGATGCTGGATGTGGCGGAGGACGAAGCAGGCCAACCGCGCCTGAAGTTCGTCTATGCCCGTGAGCTGTTCGAGCCGGCCAGCATCGCGCGAATGGCTGGTCACTACCTGGCGCTGCTGCAGGCGCTGGTGGATGCGCCCGCGCAGGCGCTGGGCCGGGTGCCGCTGCTGGGCGCCGCCGAGCAGGCGCAGCTGCGCCAATGGCGACAGCCGCTGCTGCAGGACGCGCCGGTGGCGCCGCTGCATGAATTGATCGAAGCCCAGGCGCAGCGCCAGCCCGCGGCCATCGCGTTGACGCTGGGCGACGCGCATGTCAGCTACGCAGAGCTGAACCAGCGTGCCAACCGCGTTGCGCACCAGCTGATCGCGCGGGGCGTGGGGCCGGAGTGCAAGGTCGGCCTGGCGGTCGAGCGCTCGATCGAACTGGTGGTCGGCCTGCTGGCCATCCTCAAAGCCGGCGGCGCCTACGTGCCGCTGGACCCGGACTATCCTGCCGAGCGCCTGGCCTACATGGTCGAGGACAGCGGCCTGGCGCTGCTGCTCAGCACCAGCGCGCTGCGCGACAAGGTGCCGGTGCCGGCCACGCTGCCGGTGCTGTGCCTGGACGCGCCGTCGCCCTTGCTGGCCGATGCCCATGCCCACAACCCGGCCCGCGCCGCGCATGTGGACCAGCTGGCCTACGTGATCTACACCTCCGGCTCCACCGGCCGGCCCAAGGGCGCGCAGCTCAGCCACCGGCACGTGGCGCGCCTGCTCAGCGCCACCGCGCCGTGGTTCGGCTTTGGCCCGCAGGACGTGTGGACGCTGTTCCATTCCTACGCCTTCGACTTCTCGGTCTGGGAGATCTTCGGTGCGCTGTGCACCGGCGGCCGGCTGGTGGTGGTGCCGTACTGGGTCAGCCGTTCGCCGGCGGACTTCATGGCCTTGCTGCGCAGCGAGCAGGTCACGGTGCTGAACCAGACGCCTTCGGCCTTCCAACAGTTGGTGCATCTGCCCGAAGAAGAGGGCGCCGCGCCGCTCGCGCTGCGCCAGGTGATCTTCGGCGGCGAGGCGCTGGAGCCGGAAAGCCTGCGCCCGTGGTTCGACCGCCATGGTGATGAAACGCCGCGGCTGGTCAACATGTACGGCATCACCGAAACGACGGTGCACGTGACCTACCGGCCCATCACGCGCGCCGACCTTGCGGATTTGGCAGGAGGCAGAAGCCCAGTCGGCCGCGCCATCCCGGACCTCGGCCTGCAGGTGCTGGACGCGGCGCTGAACCCGCTGCCGGTGGGCGTTCCCGGCGAGCTGCATGTGAGCGGTGCCGGCCTGGCGCGCGGCTACCTGGGCCGTCCAGGCCTGAGTGCCGAGCGCTTCATCGCCGACCCTTTTGGCCCGCCCGGTGCGCGCCTCTACCGCACCGGCGACCTGGTGCGCTGGCGCGCCGATGGCCAGCTCGACTACCTCGGCCGCATCGACCAGCAGGTCAAGATCCGCGGCTTCCGCATCGAGCTCGGCGAGATCGAGACCCAGTTGCTGGCGCAGCCCGAGGTGCAGGCTGCCGTGGTGCTGGTGCGCAGCGCGGCCGGTGGCGACAGGCTGGTGGGCTACGTGGTGCCGCAGCCGGGTGCAGCGGCCGATGCTGCGTTGCTGCGCGAGCGGCTGGCCGCACAACTTCCCGAGTACATGGTGCCGGCCGCGCTGGTGCTGCTGCCGGCGCTGCCGCTGAACGCCAACGGCAAGGTCGACCGCAAGGCCTTGCCCGAGCCCGAGCTGGCCACCGCGCAGCAAGCCTTCGAGCCGCCGCAGGGCGAGGTCGAGCAGGCCTTGGCCACCCTGTGGGTCGAGGTGCTGGGCCTGCCGCAGGTTGGCCGTGCCGACAATTTCTTCGCGCTGGGCGGCCACTCGCTGCTGGCCATCCAGCTGCTGGAGCGCATGCGCCGCCAGGGCTGG
The DNA here is from genome assembly GCF_058788035.1 of Ideonella sp. FW305-24. Lineage (NCBI taxonomy): Bacteria > Pseudomonadati > Pseudomonadota > Betaproteobacteria > Burkholderiales > Sphaerotilaceae > Ideonella > Ideonella sp. FW305-24. Next base: position 5,464 of record NZ_JBYTAI010000025.1, read on the forward strand.
AAGGTGCAGGTGCGCGAGCTGTTCCAGCACCCGCGGCTGGCGGACTTCGCCAAGCTTGTCGAGCCGGTGTCGGTGGACGAGCTCGCCGCGCCGGCCCCGCAAGTGGTCGGCATTCCGCCGGGCTGCGAGTCGATCACGCCAGCGATGCTGCCGCTGGTCGCGCTGCAAGACAGCCATCTGCGACTGATCGAATCCCAGGTGCCTGGCGGCGCCGCCAACATCCAGGACGTCTACCCGCTGGCGCCGCTGCAGGAAGGCATCCTGTTCCACCACATGATGCAGGCCGAGGGTGACGTCTACGTCAATGCCTTCCTGCTGGGCTTCGACAGCCGCGAGCGCCTGCAGGCTTTTGTTGAGGCGCTGAACCAGGTCGTGGCGCGGCACGACATCCTGCGCACCGCCGTGCTGTGGGACGGGCTGCCGGAACCGGTGCAGGTCGTGGCACGCCGGGCCGAGTTGGCCATCGAATGGCCGCTGGAAGGCGCGGCGACCGCTGGGGACGAGGTGGCCGCGCAACTGACCGCGCTGGTGCAGGCGCGGGACTTCCGCATCGACGTGCGGCGCGCGCCGATGATGCGCCTGCTCGCCGCGCAGGATGCCGCCAACCAGCGCTGGCTGCTGCAGCTGCCCAGCCACCACCTGGCGCTGGACCATGCGTCCGAGGAGCTGTTGGTCGAGGAGATCGCGCAGATCCTGCAGGGCCGCGCTTCGCAGCTGCCGGCCCCGGTGCCGTTCCGCCGCTTTGTGGCCCAGGCCCGCGAGGCGGCGGATCCGGCCGAGCAGACGCGTTTCTTCAAGGCCATGCTGGCCGACGTGACCGAGCCCACCGCGCCGTTCGATCTGCTGGACCTGCAGGGCGATGGCGCTTCGCTGGCCGAGGCGCGCCAGATGCTGGCGCCCGCGCTGGCTCAGGCGCTGCGCCAGCAGTGCCGGCTGGCCGGCATTGGCGCGGCCACGCTGTTCCACCTGGCCTGGGCGCTGGTGCTGGGCAAGACGACGGCGCGCGACGACGTGGTCTTCGGCACGGTGCTGTTCGGCCGCATGCAGGGCGGCGAGGGCGCGGAGCGCGCGCTGGGCCTGTTCATCAACACGCTGCCGCTGCGCGTGAAGCTGCGCGGCCTGGGCGTGGCCGCGGCATTGCGGCAAACGCACGCCGCCCTCACCGAGCTGCTGCACCACGAGCACGCCAGCCTGTCGCTGGCCCAGCGCTGCAGTGGCGTGCCTGCCGGCACGCCGCTGTGCGCCACGCTGCTGAACTACCGCCACGTCACGCCCGCGCAGGCCGACGCGGCGCAGGAAGCCCGCACCTGGCAAGGCATTGAAACCCTGGCCTTCCACGAGTCGTCCAACTACCCGTTTGGCCTGTCGGTGAACGACCAGGGCGAGGGCTTCGAGCTGATCGCACAGATCGACCGCCGCGTGTCCGCACAGCGCATCTGCGACGACATGCAGCGCGCGGTGCAGCAACTCGTGCAGGCCTTGGCCACGCAGCCCGACCAGCCGCTGCACACGCTGGCACTGCTCAGCCCCCTTGAGCAGGCGCAGTTGCAGACCTGGGGCCGCGGCGACGCCAGCGGCTGCGACGGCAGGCTGGTGCACCAGCTGGTCGCCGAACAGGCCGCACTGCGGCCCGATGCGGTCGCGCTGATCATGGGCGAGCAGCAGCTCAGCTACGCAGAACTCGACACCCGCGCCAACCGGCTCGCGCACCGGCTGATCGCCGCTGGCGTGGCGCCCGAAGTGCGCGTGGGCCTGGCGCTGCCACGCTCGCTGGACATGGTGGTTGCGCTGCTGGCGGTGCTGAAGGCCGGCGGCGCCTATGTGCCGCTGGACGCCAACTACCCGGCCGAGCGCCTGGCCTACATGCTGGCCGACAGCGGCGTGGCGCTGCTGCTGGCGCACACCCGCACCCAGCGCGGCCTGCCGGCACCGGCAACGCTGCTGCTGGACACGCTGGACCTGGCCGACCAACCCACGCACGCGCCCGAGGTGCCGCTGCACGGCGAGCACCTGGCCTATGTCATCTACACCTCCGGCTCCACCGGCCAGCCCAAGGGCGTGGCGGTGGCGCACGGGCCGCTGGCCATGCATGTGCAGACCATCGGCCTGGCCTACGGCATGCGGCCCGAGGACCGCGAGCTGCAGTTCGCCTCCATCAGCTTCGACGGTGCGCACGAGCGCATCTGGGTGCCGCTGGCCTTCGGCTCGGCGCTGATGCCGCGGGACGAGGAGCTGTGGTCGGTCGAGCGCACCTGCGAGGAGATCCAGCGCCACGGCATCACTGTGGCCTGCTTCACGCCCAGCTACCTGCACCAGATGGCCGAGCTGATGGGCGAGGCCGCCAGCCGGCTGCCGATCCGCTCGTACACGGTTGGCGGCGAAGCCATGCCGCGCACCAGCCTGGCGCTGGTGCACGCGGTGCTGAAACCCGAGCGTGTGATCAATGGCTACGGCCCGACCGAAACCGTCATCACGCCGACGATTGCAAAGGCCGAGCGTGGTGAAAACTTCGACGCGGCCTACATGCCCATCGGCCGCCTGGTGGGCGACCGCACGGCCCATGTGCTGGACGCCGCGCTGCGACCGCTGCCGCCCGGCGTGGCTGGCGAGCTGTACCTGGGCGGCAGCGGCCTGGCGCGTGGCTACCTGGGCCGCGCCGGCCTGAGTGCCGAACGCTTCGTGGCCGATCCGTTCAGCGAGAACGGCGCGCGCCTCTACCGCACCGGCGACCTGGTGCGCTGGCGTTCAAATGCGGCCCCCAGGACCGGGCTGCCGCCCGGCCCGCCCCCCAAGGGGGACCAGGAACTCGGGAGCGGCCCGTCGTTCCTGGATGGCCAACTCGAATACCTCGGTCGCATCGACCACCAGGTCAAGATCCGCGGCTTCCGCATCGAGCTTGGCGAGGTCGAGGCCCAGCTGCTGGCGCAACCGGAGGTGCGTGAGGCGGTGGCCGTGGCGCTGCCCGGCGGCGCCGGCCTGCGGCTGGTGGCCTATGTGTCGCTGCTGCCCGGCCAGCCGGTGGACGGTGCCACGCTGCGCAGCCGTCTGGCCGAGCTGCTGCCCGAGCACATGCTGCCCAGCCTGACGGTGGTGCTGCCCACGCTGCCGCTGAACCTGAACGGCAAGGTGGACCGGGCGGCGCTGCCGGCGCCGGCTTTCGAAGCTGCCGCCGAACATGCCGCGCCGCAGGGCGCGGCAGAGACCACCCTGGCCACGCTGTGGGCCGAAGTGCTGGGCGTGCCGCGCGTGGGCCGGCACGACAACTTCTTCGAGCTGGGTGGGGACTCCATCCTCAGCCTGCAGATCGTCGCCCGGGCCCGCGAGCGCGGCTGGCGGCTCACACCGCGCCAGCTCTTCGAGCGCCAGACTGTCGCCCAACTGGCCCAGGTGGCCGAGCCGGTGCACGCGGCCGGGCCCGCCGCGGTGGCGGCCTTGCCCGGGGGCTGGCTGCCACTGCTGCCCATCCAGGCCGATTTCTTCGCCCAGGCCGCGCCTTCGCTGCACTGGAACCAGGCGGTGCTGCTGCAAAGCCGCAGCGCGCTGCAGCCCGAGCCGTTGCGCGCCGCGCTGGCCGCGCTGTTGCGCCAGCATCCCAGCCTGCGGCTGCGTTTCGGGCGTTCTGCCGAAGGCGTCTGGCAACAACGCTACGCAGCCGCCGACGAGGCCGACGCCGCCGAGCTGCTCTGGCTGCGCCAGGCGGCCGATGCGGCCGAGCTGCAGCGCCACTGTGACGAAGCACAGCGCAGCATCAGCGTGCAACACGGCCCGCTGCTGCGCGCACTCGCGGTGCAGCTGCCGGACGCCAGCTGGCGCCTGCTGCTGGCCATCCACCACCTGGCGGTCGACGGCGTTTCGTGGCGCATCCTGCTGCAGGACCTGGAAACGGCGTTGCGCCAACAGGCCGCCGGCCAGCCGGTGGTGCTGGCGCCGGCCACCAGCCGCTACGACGAATGGGTGCAGGCACTGCAGGCGCGCGCCGCGGACCATGGGCACGAGCTGCCGCATTGGCTGGCACAGGCAGAAGCTGCCGAGCCGTGGTCCTGGCCCTGCGCCCGGCCGCAGGCCCGAAACCGCATGGCCGACCAGGCCAGCCTGTCGTTCACGCTGTCTCCCGCCACCACGCAGGCCTTGCTGAAGCAGGCGCCGGCCGCTTACCGCACGCAGGTCAACGACCTGCTGTTGACCGCGCTGGGCCGCGCGCTGTGCGCAGCCGGCGGCCGCAGCGAGCTGCAGGTCGACCTCGAAGGCCACGGCCGGGAAGACCTGGTGCCGGGGCTGGACCTGTCGCGCACGGTCGGCTGGTTCACCACCGTGCACCCGGTGCGGCTGGCGCCGCTGGGCGAGCCTGGTGCCGCGCTGCTGCGCGTCAAGGAAGCGCTGCGCCAGGCACCACACAAGGGCCTGGGCCACGGCCTGCTGCGGCACTTCGGCACGCCTGCGCAGCGCGCGGCGCTGGCCGCTGCGCCCGCGTCGCCGGTGCTGTTCAACTACCTCGGCCAGTTCGACGGCAGCTTCGATGCCGAAGCGCCGTGGACACCGGCCGCGGAATCTGCCGGCGAGTCGGTCGACCCCGAAACCCCGCGCCCGCACGAGTTCAGCGTGCATGGCCAGGTCTTCGAAGGCCGGCTGCGGCTGGAGGTGGCCTACAGCCGCGAGCGCCATGACCCAGCCGCCGTGCAGGCCTGGATGCAGGGCTTCGAGCAGGCGCTGGAAGCGCTGGTGGCGCATTGCTGCAGCGGCGCACGCGGCGTGTCGCCGTCGGACTTCCCGCTGGTCCGCCTGACCCAGCCCGAGCTGGACGCCTTGCCCGTGCCTGCGGCCCGGCTGCAGGACTTGCTGCCGCTTTCGCCCATGCAGCAAGGCCTGCTGTTCCACAGCCTCTACGAGCAGCAGGGCGCCGCCTATGTGACCCAGCTGCGCGTGGACGTGACTGGCCTGGACGTGGCCCGTTTCCACGCCGCCTGGCAAACCGTGCTGGCTCGCCACGAGGTGCTGCGCAGCGGTTTCCTGGTCGGGGAACGTCCGCTGCAATGGGTAGCCACCGAGGCCACGCTGCCGCTGGCGCAACACGATGCGCGTGAGCTGGCCGAACCCACGGCAGCGCTGGACGCCTGGGCCAGTGCCGACCTGGCCACCAACTTCGACCTGGCCAGCCCGCCGCTGATGCGCCTGACGCTGGTGCAGCTGGCCGCCCGGCGCCACCACCTGATCTGGACCCTGCATCACCTGCTGCTGGACGGCTGGAGCGCCTCGCGCCTGATGGGCGAGGTACTGCGCCTGTACGAAGGCCAGGCGCTGGCGCCCACCGTGGCACCCACCTTCGCGCGTTACCGCGACTACCTGGCCTGGCTGCAGGCGCGGGACGCGGCGGCCGACCAGCGCTACTGGCAGGAGCGCCTGGCGGCAGTGGCCGAGCCCACGCTGCTGGCTGACGCATTGCCGCACCCCGCCCAGCCCGAAGCAGGGCAGGGCAGGCAGCTGCTGGACTTCGGCCCCGAGGCCACGCAAGCCCTGCTGGCGGCCACGCGCGCCGAGCGCATCACCCTCAACACGTTGGTGCAGGCCGCCTGGGCCCTGCTGCTGGCGCGGCACACGGGGCAATCGGTGGCGGTCTTCGGCGCGACGGTCGCCGGCCGGCCGGCCGAGCTGCCGGGTGCCGAGCAGATGCTGGGCCTGTTCATCAACACCTTGCCGGTTGCCGTGCCGCTGCCGGCGGCGCAGCGGGTGGGCGACTGGCTGCGCGCGCTGCAGGCGCAGAACCTGGCCTCGCGTGAGCACGAGCATGCGCCGCTGTACGAGATCCAGCGCTGGGCCGGCCGTGCCGGCCAGCCGCTGTTCGACACGCTGCTGGTGTTCGAGAACTACCCCGTGGACCAGGTGCTGGCCGAAGCCGCGCCTGGCGGCCTGCAGTTCGGCGACGTGGCGATGCAGGACGACACGCACTACCCGATGACGCTGTCGGTGCACCAGGGCAGCACGCTGACCATCGCGCTGGATCACTCGCGTTCCCACTTCAGCGCCGCCGCCGCGGCGGCCCTGGCCGCGCAACTGCGGCACCTGGTGCTGACCCTGGCCGAGGCGCCCGAGCAGGTGCTGGGCGAGGTGCAGGCGCTGGACGCCGCGGCCCGCGCCAGCTGGCTGCAACACGGCGCCGGCGCGGCCTGCCTGGCCAGCTTCGAGCCGGTGCACCAACGCGTTGCACGCCAGGCGGCGCTGCGCCCGCAGGCGCCGGCGCTGGTGTTCGGCGAAGAGCGCCTGAGCCACGCCGAGCTGAACCAGCGCGCCAACCGTCTCGCCCACTGGCTGATGGCCCAAGGCGTGCGCGCCGAGGTCACCGTGGGCGCGGCACTGGCGCGTTCGGTCGACATGGTGGTGGCCGTGCTGGCCATCCTGAAGGCCGGCGGCGCCTATGTGCCGCTGGACCCGGCCTATCCGCCGGACCGGCTGGCGCACATGGTGGACGACAGCGGCATGGCGCTGCTGCTGTGCCACGCCGCGGTGCGCGAGCGCCTGCCGGTGCAGGCCGGCTGCCGCGTGGTCGAGATTGAATCCTTGCGCCTGGGCGATGAGGCCGGCCATGACCCGCAGGTGCAGGTGCATGCCGGCCAACTGGCCTACCTGATGTACACCTCCGGCTCCACCGGCAAGCCCAAGGGCGTGGCGATGGCGCACGGCCCGTTGGCCGACCATGTGCAGGTGGCCGAGGCCTTCTTCGGCTTGCGGCCCGAGGACCGCGTGCTGCAGTTCGCCACGTTGAATTTCGATGGCTTCGTCGAGCAGCTGTACCCCGCGCTGTGCGTGGGCGCGGCCGTGGTGCTGCGCGGGCCGGACGTGTGGGATGCCCACGCCTTCCACCGCGCGCTGCACCGCCACGGCATCACCGTGGCCGACCTGACCACCGCCTACTGGTTCCTGCTGCTGCAGGACTTCGCGCGCCTGGGCCTGAAGGACCATGGCCGGCTGCGCCTGGTGCACGCCGGCGGCGAAGCCATGCCGCCCGAAGGCCTGGCCGCCTGGCGCGAGGCCGGTCTTTCCCACGTGGCGCTGCGCAACACCTACGGCCCGACCGAAGCCGCCGTCACCGCCACGGTGCTGGACTGCGCGCCCTATGTGCAGCAGGCCCTGCCGGTGCCCGCCCGTTTGCCGATCGGCCAGGCCTTGCCGGGCCGGCAGCTGTACGTGGTGGACGCCGAGCTGAACCTCGCGCCGCCAGGCGCCATTGGCGAGCTGTGCATTGGCGGCGAGCTGCTGGCGCGCGGCTATGCGCGCCGCGCCGGCCTGAGCGCCGAACGTTTCGTCGCGGATCCTTTTGCCACCCGTGGCGGCCGGCTCTACCGCACCGGAGACCTGGTGCGCTGGACCGAAACCGGCGCGCTCGAATACATGGGCCGCAGCGACCACCAGCTGAAGATCCGCGGCTTCCGCGTCGAGCTGGCCGAGATCGAGGCGCAGCTCTTGGCCCAGCCCGGCGTGCGCGAAGCGGTCGTCGTGGCGCAGCCCGCGCCCACCGGCGCGCGGCTGCTGGCCTATGTGTCGGCGGACGAAGGCACGGCGCTGCACGGCGAAGCGCTGCGTGCTGCATTGACCGGTGTGTTGCCGGACAACATGCTGCCCGCCGCCATTGCGGTGCTGCCCGCCTTGCCGCTGAACGCCAACGGCAAGATCGACCGCCATGCGCTGCCGCAACTTGCGCTGGCCGAGGCGCAGGCCTTCGAGCCGCCGCAAGGCGAACGCGAATGCCTGCTGGCCGCGCTGTGGCAGTCCCTGCTGGGTCGCCCGCAGGTGGGCCGGCAGGATCACTTCTTCGCGCTCGGCGGCCACTCGCTGCTGGCCGTGCAACTGCTGGGGCAGCTGCGGCGCCAGGGCTGGCAGACGGACGTGCGCACGCTGTTCCAGCGGCCACGCCTGGCCGAGCTGGCGGCCGTGTTGCAGCCGGTGGGCGAGGTGCAGGTGTCGCCAGACGCCGAGTCCGCCGTGCCGGCCGGTTGCAGCGCGCTGACCCCGGCGATGCTGCCGTTGCTGGCACTGGACGACGCGCAGTTGCGCCTGATCGAGGCTGCCGTGCCCGGCGGCGCGCGCAATGTGCAGGACGTCTACCCGCTGGCCCCGCTGCAGGAAGGCATCCTGTTCCATCACCTGATGCAGGAGACGGGCGACGCCTATGTCACGCCCTGCCTGCTGGCCTTTGACAGCGAGGCCAGGTTGCTGGCCTTCATCGCCAGCCTGAACCGGGTGATTGCACGGCACGACATCCTGCGCACAGTGGTGCTGTGGGAAGGCCTGGCCGCGCCGGTGCAGGTGGTGCAGCGCGAGGCCACGCTGGCGCTCGAATGGCTGGCGCAAGGCGAGGGCGATGCAGCCGAGCGCCTGAACGCCGCCGTGGACCCGGCGCGCCAGCGCATCGACGTGCGCCGCGCGCCGATGCTGCGCGCACTGGCTGCGCAGGATGCCGCCGGCCAGCGCTGGCTGCTGCAGCTGCCCAGCCATCACCTGGTGCTGGATCACACCACGCTGGCGCTGTTGATCGCCGAGATCGCCGAAGTGCAGCAAGGCCGCGAGGCCGCGCTGCCGGCGCCGGTGCCTTTCCGCCGCTACGTGGCGCAGGCCGTGCGCGCGCAGGACCGCGCCGCGCAAGAGGCTTATTTCCGCCGCACGCTGGGCGACCTGGACGAGCCGACCGCGCCGTTCCAGCTGCTGGACGTGCGCGGCGATGGCACCGGCATCGACGAGTTGCGCCTGCCGCTGCCGGCCGCGTTGGCAGCCCAGCTGCGGCGCGAGGCGCAGCGCCATGGCGTGAGCGCCGCGGCGCTGTTCCACCTGGCCTGGGCCATGGTGCTGGCCCGCTGCACCGGGCGGCACGACGTCGTCTTCGGCACCGTGCTGTTCGGCCGGCTGCAGGGCGACGCCGAGGTCGGCCGCGCGATGGGCCTGTTCATCAACACCTTGCCGCTGCGCCTGCGGCTGGCAGGGCAGGATGCACCCCAGGCCCTGCGGCAGACGCACGAGGCGCTGGCCGAGCTGCTGCGCCATGAGCACGCCAGCCTGGCGCTGGCGCAGCGCTGCAGCGGCCTGCCCGGCGGCACGCCGATGTTCACCGCGCTGCTGAACTACCGCTACGGCAGCCCGGCCGCGGCCGAAGGTGTGTCGGCCTGGCAGGGGGTGGAGATGCTGGGCGGCGAGGAGCGCACCAACTACCCGTTCACGCTCTCGGTGGACGACCTGGTGGACCAGGACGGCGGCTTCGACCTCGTTGCGCAGGTGGTGCGCAGCGTTGGCGCCGAGCGCATCTGCAGCTTGACCGTGGCCGCGCTGCAAGGCCTGGCAGATGCCTTGACCGAGGGTGGCAGCCAGCGCCTGGCCGAACTCGCGCTGGCCACCCAGGCCGAGCGCGAGGCGCTGCAGCGCTGGGGTGTGGCCGAGCCGGCGCTGCCGGGTGCGGAACCGGTGCACCGCCTGATCGAGCGCCGCGTGCGGGCCCAGCCCGATGCGCCGGCCGTGGTGTTTGGCGACACGGTGCTGAGCTACGCCGCGCTGAACCGCCGTGCCAACCAGCTGGCGCACCGCCTGATCGCGGCCGGCGTGCGGCCGGATGCGCGCGTGGGCGTGTGGATGGCACGTTCCATCGAGATGGTCGTCGCGCTGCTGGCGGTGATGAAGGCGGGCGGCGCCTACGTGCCGCTGGACCCGGAACACCCCGACGAACGCCTGGCCTACATGGCCGAAGACAGTGGCATCTCGCTGCTGTTGAGTGATCGCGACGTGGCGCCGTTTGCTGCCGGTCTGCCGAACTGGAACCTGCGCACGCTGGACGTGGCTGGCGAGTTGGAGGAGGACCCGCGGCCGCTGCTGCATGGCGAGCACCTGGCCTATGTGATCTACACCTCCGGCTCCACCGGCCGGCCCAAGGGCGCGGCCAACCATCACCGCGCGCTCTACAACCGGCTGGCCTGGATGCAGCAGGCCTACGCGCTGTCGCCACGCGACACCGTGCTGCAGAAAACCCCGTTTGGCTTCGACGTGTCGGTCTGGGAGTTCTTCTGGCCGCTGATGGCCGGCGCCCGCCTGGCCGTGGCCGCACCCGGCGAACACCGCGACCCGGCGCGCCTGGTCGCGCTGATCCGCCAGCACGGCGTCAGCACGCTGCACTTCGTGCCGTCGATGCTGCAGGCCTTCCTGGCGCATGAAGGCGTGGAGGCCTGCAACGAAGTGCTGCGGCGCATCGTCTGCAGCGGCGAGGCCTTGCCGGCCGAGGCGCAGCGCGAGGTCTTCCGGCGGCTGCCGGGCGCCGTGCTGTACAACCTCTACGGCCCGACCGAAGCCGCGATCGACGTGACCCACTGGACCTGCCGCGAAGATGGCCGAGGCCATGTCGCCATCGGCCGGCCCATCGCCGGCTTGCGCACGCTGGTGCTGGATGCAGACCTGAACCCCAGCCCGCCAGGCGTCGCCGGTGAGCTCTACCTCGGCGGCGTGGGCCTGGCCCGCGGCTACCTGGGCAAGCCGGCGCTCAGTGCCGAGCGCTTCATTGCGGATCCGCTCGGTGCGGATGGCGAACGCTTCTACCGCACCGGCGACCTGGCACGCTGGCGCGAAGACGGCCAGCTCGAATACCTGGGCCGCACCGACCACCAGGTGAAGATTCGCGGCTTCCGCATCGAGCTCGGCGAGATCGAGGCACGGCTGCTGGCGCAGCCGGAGGTGCGCGAGGCCGTGGTGGTCGCGCGCAGCGGCCCGGGCGGTGCACGGCTGCTGGCCTATGCGTCCCTGCATGCCGGCCAGGTGGCGGATGCCGCGCTGCTGCGCGAACGTCTCGCCACCGGCTTGCCCGAGTACATGGTGCCGGCCAGCCTGACGCTGCTGCCGCAACTGCCGCTGAACACCAACGGCAAGGTCGACCGCAAGGCCTTGCCCGAACCCGAGGCCAGCACGGCCGGCGCCCTCGAGGCGCCGGTGGGCGAGGTGGAGGCCGCCATTGCCGCGCTATGGGCCGAAGTGCTGCAGCGCCCGCGCGTGGGCCGCCACGACAACTTCTTCGAGCTGGGCGGCGACTCCATCCTCAGCCTGCAGATCGTCTCCCGCGCGCACCGCGCCGGCTGGCGCCTCACGCCGCGCCAGCTCTTCGAGCGCCAGACCGTGGCGCTGTTGGCACCGGTGGTGCAGGCCGTGGGCCAGGCCACCGAGCTGCGCCGCGAGGTGCAGGGCAGGCTGCCGCTGCTGCCCTTCCAGGCCGAGTTCTTCGCGGCCGACATTCCGGCCCGCCACCACTGGAACCAGGCCGTGCTGCTGGCCAGCCGCGAGGCGCTGGCGCTCGGCCCCTTGGCCGACGCGCTGGCCGCGCTGGTGCGCCACCACGAGAGCCTGCGCCTGCGCTTTGTCGCCGACGCGCACGGCCATTGGCAGCAGGCCTATGCCGAGCAGGTCGATGCGGGCGAGCTGCTGTGGCACCGCGAGGCGGCCGATGCTGCTGCGCTCGAAGCGATCTGCAACGTGGCCCAGGCCAGCCTGGACCTGACGCGCGGCCCGCTGCTGCGTGCCTGCGCCGTCGCGCTGGCCGATGGCAGCTGGCGGCTGCTGCTGGTGCTGCACCACCTGGTGGTGGACGGCGTGTCCTGGCGCGTGTTGCTGGAAGACCTGCAGACGGCCTACGCGCAATGCTGCGCCGGCCAGCCGGTCGCGCTGCCGCCGGCCACCAGCAGCGTGAAGGACTGGGCGCTGGCCCTGCAGGCGCATGCCGCGCAGGCAGGTGACGAGCTGACGCATTGGCTGTCGCTGGCCGGTGTGCCGGCGGCTTTGCCTTGTGATCACCCGGATGGCCGCAACACCGCGGCCGACCAGGCCAGCCTGCAACTGCGGCTGGACCGGGCGCAGACGCAGGCCTTGCTGCGCCAGGCGCCTGCCGCCTACCGCACCCAGGTCAACGACCTGCTGCTGACCGCGCTGGGCCGCGCGCTGTGCACCTGGAGCGGCCATGCGCGTGTGCTGGTCGACCTCGAAGGCCATGGCCGCGAAGCGTTGGCCAGGGCGCCCGCGCTGGACCTGTCCCGCACCGTGGGCTGGTTCACCAGCCTGTTCCCGGTGGCGCTTTCGCCGCTGGGCGAGCCTGGCGAGGCCTTGAAGCGGGTCAAGGAAGACCTGCGCCGCGTGCCGGCTCATGGCCTGAGCCATGGTGTGTTCAAGCACCTGGGCAGCGCCGCGCAGCGCGAGGCGCTGCAAGCCCTGCCGCGTGCCGAAGTGGTCTTCAACTACCTGGGCCAGCTGGACGGCAGCTTCGAGGCCGATGGCGGCTGGCAGCCTGCGCCCGAGAGCGCCGGCCGCGTGGTGGACGACGCCGCGCCGCGCTTCCACCCGTTCTCGGTCGACGGCCAGGTGCTGGACGGCGAGCTCAGCCTCACCGTGAGCTACAGCCGCGCCCGCCACGAGGCGGCCAGCGTGCAGGGCTGGGTGGACGGCTTCGAGCAGGAGCTGCTGGCGCTGATTGCGCACTGCACGAGCGGCGTGCGCGGCATCACGCCGTCCGACCTGCCGCTGGCCGGCCTGGACCAGGCGCAGCTCGACGCTGCCGCGCTGCCGCTGGACCGGCTGGTGGACCTGTACCCGCTGTCGCCCATGCAGCAAGGCATGCTGTTCCACAGCCTTGTGGAAACCGGCGGCAGCGCCTACGTGGCCCAGCTACGGCTGGACATCGAACGCCTGAACCCGCAGCGCTTTCACCAGGCCTGGCAGCAGGCAGTGCAGCAGCACGAGGTGTTGCGCACCGGCTTTGTCCAGCTGAGCGGCGCACCGCGCCAATGGGTGGCGCGAAGCGCCGAGCTGCCGATGCTGCTGCTGGACTGGCGCGGCCGGGCGGACCTGCCGCAGGCGCTGGACGCGCTGGCGCAGACCCAGCACCAGGGCCTGGCGCTGGACCAGCCGGTGCTGATGCGGCTGGCGCTGGTGCGCGTGGCCGAGGCCACGCACCACCTGATCTGGACCCACCACCACCTGCTGCTGGACGGCTGGAGCTCGGCCCGGCTGCTGGCCGAGGTGCTGCAGCGCTACCAGGGCGAAACCCCGGCCACGCCGCCGTCCCGCTACCGCGACTACATCGCGCTGCTGCAAAGCCGCGACGCTGCGGCCAGCGAAGCCTACTGGCGCACCCAGCTGGCCCGTCTGCCCGAGCCCACGCTGCTGGCCGACGCGCTGCCGCGCCCGCTGGCCGGCCTGGTGCCCGAAGGCTACGGCGAGATCGAAGCCGCGCTGGACGCGCCCGCCACCGCGCGCTGGCTGGCCTTCGCGCGCCAGGCGCGTGTCACGCCCAACACGCTGGTGCAGGCCGCCTGGGCGCTGCTGCTGGCGCGCTACACCGGCCAGCCCGAGGTGGCCTTTGGCGCCACCGTGGCCGGTCGCCCGGCGGACCTGCCCGGCGCCGAACAGATGCTGGGCCTGTTCATCAACACGCTGCCTGTCATCACCGCGCTGCCTTCGGGCCAGCGCCTGGGCGATTGGCTGCGTGCGCTGCAGGCGCAGAACCTGGCTTCGCGCGAGCATGAGCACACGCCCCTGCACGAGATCCAGCGCTGGGCCGGGCAGGGCAGCCGCGGATTGTTCGACAGCATCGTGGTGTTCGAGAACTACCCCGTCGGCGAGATGCTGGCCCGCTCGGCCGACAGCGGCCTGGTGTTCCACGCGCCACGCAGCGTCGATGTGTCCAACTACCCGATGGACGTGGAAGTGCACCTGGCGGACACGCTGATGATCAAGCTGATCTACCAGCGCCAGCACTTCGGCCAGGCGCAGGTGCAAGCCCTGTCGCGCCATCTTTTTGGGCTGCTGCAGGCCATGGCCGAAGCGGGCGAGGGCACGCTGCTGCGCGAGTTCAGTCCGCTCTCTGCGCCTGAGCAGGCTGCGCTGCTGCTGCAGGGCCGGCAGGCCCAGGGCCGCGCCGAGCCGCCGGCGCCGCGCACGGCTGTGCACTGCCTGATCGAGGCCCGCGCCCGCGCGCAGCCACAGGCCATTGCGCTGGTGATGGGCGAGCAGGAGCTGAGCTACGCGCAGCTCAATGCGCGTGCCAACCGCCTGTCGCGCTGCCTGCGCCAGGCGGGGCTGCGGCCGGGCGCGCGCGTGGGCGTGGCGATGGAGCGTTCGCTGGACACCATTGCCGCGATGCTGGCCATCCTGAAGGCGAGCGCCGCCTACGTGCCGCTGGACCTGGCCTATCCCGAAGAGCGCCTGGCCTTCATGGTGCAGGACAGTGGCGTGCAGGCCGTGCTGGCGCACCGCCAGGCCTTGCCTGGCCTGCGCCTGCCGGCAGGCGTGCGGCGCATCGAGCTGGAAGCGCTGGACCTGCAGGCCCAGCCGGCGCACGACCTCGCGCTGCCGGTGCACGAGCATGCGCTGGCCTACGTCATCTACACCTCCGGCTCCACCGGCACGCCCAAGGGCGTGGCCGTGTCGCACGGGCCGCTGGCCATGCATTGCCTGGCCACGGCCGAGGTCTACGGCATGGGCCCGGGCTCCTGCGAGCTGCACTTCATGTCCTTCTCGTTCGACGGTGCGCACGAGCGCTGGCTCACCGCGCTCTGCGTGGGTGCCGGCCTGGCGCTGCGCGACAACGAGCTGTGGACCGCCGAGCAGGCCTACGACGCGCTGCACCGCTACGGCGTCACCAACGCCGCATTCCCGCCGGCCTACCTGGGCCAGCTCGCGGATTGGGCCAGCACGCGCAACGACGCGCCGCCGGTCGAGCTTTATGTCTTCGGCGGCGAAGCCATGCCCAAGGCGTCTTACGACAAGGTGCGCGAAACGCTGCGGCCGCAGGTGCTGATCAATGGCTACGGCCCGACCGAAACCGTCGTCACGCCGCTGATCTGGAAGAGCGACGCGAGCGAAGGTTTCGACTGCGCCTATGCGCCCATCGGCAAGCCGGTGGGCGAGCGCGCGGTGTACGTCTGCGACGCAGAGATGCGCCTGGCGCCCGCCGGCGTGGTGGGCGAGCTCTACATCGGCGGCTACGGCCTGGCGCGCGGCTACCTCGGCCGCCAGGGGTTGACGGCCGAGCGCTTTGTGGCCGACCCGTTCGGCAACGAAGGCGGTCGCCTCTACCGCACAGGCGACCTGGTGCGCTGGATGGCCGATGGCAACATCGAGTACATCGGCCGCGTCGACCATCAGGTGAAGATCCGTGGCTTCCGCATCGAGCTGGGCGAGATCGAAAGCCGCACTCGCGAGATGCCTGGCGTGCTGGACGTGGCCGTCGTCGCCCGCGATGGCACCGGTGGCCGCCGCCTGGTCGCCTACCTGGTGCCAATGGCCGGGCAGGACGCAGGCCGCCTGGCCGCCCGCGTGCAACAGCAATGGCGCGAGCAACTGCCGGATTACATGGTGCCGGCGCAACTTGTCACGCTGGCTGCATTGCCGCGCCTGGTCAGCGGCAAGCTGGACCGTGCGCTACTGCCCGAGCCCGAGCTGGCGCAAGGGCGGGCCGTGAAGCCGCCTTCCACACCGCAGGCGCGCCAACTGGCGGCGATCTGGCAGGAAGTGCTGGGCGTGCAGGCGATTGGCGAAGACAGCAACTTCTTCGAATGCGGCGGCGACTCGCTGTCCAGCCTCAAGGTGCTGGCCAGGATGCGCGCGCTCGGCGACCCCGCGCTGGCCTTCAAGCTGCGCGACCTGATGCAGCGCCCCACCATCGCCAGCCTGCTGGGCCTGCACAGCAACGCTGCGCAGCCGAACGCTTCGCCGGCAGGCCTGCAGCGCCTGGACGCAGGCGGCGCCACCGCGAGCGGCGAACCGCTGTTCTGCCTGCACGCAGGTCTCGGCACCGTCTTCGACTACCGCCCGCTCGCCCGCCACCTGCAGGGCCAGCGCCCGGTCTACGGCATCCCCAGCCGCATGCTCGGCGACCCGTCGCACCGCGACGCTTCGCTGTCGCAAATGGCCGCCGATTACGCGCGCATGGTCCAGGCCCAGCAGCCGCAAGGCCCGCTGCACCTCATCGGCTGGTCCTTCGGCGGCACGCTGGCCGCAGCCGTCGCAGCAGTGCTCGAACAAGCCGGCCGCCAGGTCGCCTTCCTCGGCCTGGTGGACCCGTTCATTCCGGCCAGCGGCGAACAGTCAGAAGTCATGGACGGCGACATCCGCCAGGCCCTGCGCGACTTCGCCCAGCTGGCACTGCCCGGCCAAAGCGAGCTGGACCCTGCGACTTTGCCCGCCACCGAAACGCTGGGCGACGAAGCCACCGTCGCCGCCTGGCTGGACGCCCGCATTGCGCTGCTGCGCGCCAGCGGCGTTGCGGGGTCAGCTGAAGCTGGCGACCTGAACAGCCTGGATGGCAGCGAACTCGCTCGGGTCTTCAGCGTCGCGTTGAGACTGCGCGAGATCGCCGCGCAGGCCGATGCGCTGGTGCCGGTGCAGTGCAGCGTGCAATCCTGGTGGGTGGCCGAGCGGCCGGCTGCAGATCGGGCAGTGCTGTCGGCACAGCTCGGTCGGGCGCTCGCCGCGGAGCAGGCCTTGCCTGTGGGGCACTTTGGATTGCTGGCGCACGCGGGCCTGTTGGAGGGCGTGGCCGCAGCGTTGCGCGAGCGGCGGTAGTTGGCCGGCACGGGGATGGCAGGAGGGGCGGCCAAGCCGGTCCTCCTGCGGGCCACTTTCTGGCTAGCCCTGCTTCGATCGCATCGTCAGCGCCACGACTGTCGCTCCCGCGGCGACGATCAGCGCATCTTCGATCAGCCCGCTGCGCGTCTGCCCGATCTGCGCCATCGCCCGCTTGCGGCCTGCAAGCGTCAGGTAGGCCAGCGGCACCGCAGTGGCCACCGCAACTGCGGCCCCGGCCCGCTCGCTACCCCGTGGCGCCAGCGCCGCCCCGGCGATCCCAGCGCTCAACACGCGCGCCAACAGCCCCAGGAAGACCGTGCGGTCCGGCGCGGTCTTCATCTTGTCCCCCAGCAGTTCCCCAACCCCCATCGCCAAGGCCCCGAACTTGATCACCGGCTGGTCCAGCAGGACCAGCTTCCCCGGCGTCTGCCGCCTCGCGAGCCGCGCCGCCGCAATGGTTGCCATCGGCGTCATGGACCGCGCGCTGGCGACGGCGCCAATCAGAGCGGAGGAAAGCAAGCTGCGAATCTGCATTTGGACAGGCTCCTGTCAACACGGAATTTCGTGAGCCGCCGAGGCGGTGACGGCGCAGCTGAGCAAACGACGTTCCTGCGAACAGCCCGGGCAAGCCTGGCCGCAGATGGTCGAACAGGTGCCGCTGCTTCTTCCAGCCCAGTCCTTCGAGGCCTACCGATCGTCGAATGGCGCGAACACTTCGGCCACCCAATCCACGAACAGCCGGATCTTGGCACTCAGGTGCCGGTTGCTCGCGTACAGCACGTGGAAGGGCTGGCGCGGGCGCGTCCAGTCGTCGAGCAGGCGGGTCAAACGGCCGTTCTCGAGGTGCGGCGCGGCCATGAACTTGAATGCCTGCCCGATTCCCACCCCAGCCAGTAGAGCGCTCAAATGCGCGGTGCTCTCGTTGACGGCCACCTCCACTTGGCCATGCACCAATATCCGCTCGCCCGCGTTGTGGAATTCGAGCGGGAACGCTCGCCCGGTGAGCGACGAGAAATAGCCGGCGACGGCGTGGCCGGGAACGCGACGCTTGCCGGCGTCCTGGGCCGGCCGGGGCATCAGTTCGGAAGGGTGCAACGGAACGCCGCGCGCCTTCAGGTAGACCGGGCTGGCGCAGGTCACCCAATCCATGTCGGCGATGCGTCGCGCCACAAGCGACGTGTCCGGCAACGGCCCGCCCCGGATCGCGCAGTCCACGCCCTCTCCAATGAGGTCGACCGGACGATCGCTGACGCCGAGATCGACATGCAGATCCGGGTAGCGCGCGCGGAAGCCCGGCAGCGCGGGGATGAGGATCATGTTGGCAACCACCGAGCCGACGTCAACCCGGATGCGCCCACGCGGTTGGGCGCGCGAGTGCGAGGCGCTTTCGTCCATCTCGTCGAGTTCGCCGATCAGGCGGGTGGCCCGCTCGTAGTAGGCCGCGCCCTCCGGCGTCACGTTGACGCGCCGCGTCGTCCGATGCAGAAGTTTCGTCCCCAGGTGGCGCTCCAGATCCTGGACGAGCTTGGTCACCGTGGGTCGCGGAATGTTCATTGTGTCGGCGGCGCGCGAGAAAGCCCCGGATTCGGCGATCCGCACGAAAACGCGCAGCGCCAGCAGTTGGTCCATGGCATTGGCCGTTGGGTTGTTTCGTCCCAATTATTCAAGCACATGAAATAAGAAGTGCAAATCCTCATCTTTATTCCTACCCATGACATTCGTAAGCTTCGCTCACCCTCTCAACACAGGAGCACCACATGGGAAACAAGCTCACCGGCAAGGTTGCCGTCATCACCGGTGGCACCACCGGCATAGGTCTGGCGGCCGCCAAGACATTCGCGTCCGAAGGCGCGTTCGTCTACATCACGGGACGGCGTCAAGCCGAACTGGATGCGGCCGTCGCCGCCATCGGGCAGAACGCCCAGGGTGTGCGAGCCGACTCGACCAAGCTGGACGAACTGGACAAGCTCTACGACCTGGTGCGGACACAGCATGGCCGCGTTGACGTGCTGTATGCGAACGCAGGCGGGGGCGAGATGCTGCCGCTGGGCGCAATTACCGAAGCGCATTTCGACCAGACCTTCGAACGCAACGTGAAGGGCGTCGTGTTCACGGTGCAGAAGGCGTTGCCTTTGCTGGAGAAGGCAACACACGGCGCCTCCGTCATCCTGGCCGGCTCGACGACCAGCGTGAAGGGCACTGCCAACTTCAGCATCTACAGCGCGACCAAGGCCGCGGTGCGCAACCTCGCCCGCAGCTGGGTTTTGGACTTGAAGGGCCGTGCGATCCGCATCAACACGCTGTCGCCAGGGCCGATCCACACGCCCGGTCTGGTCGAGCTCGCAGGGCCCGAGGCCGCGCAGCAGCAGGGCCTGCTCGACTACCTGACCGCACAGTTGCCGATCGGCCGCATCGGACAGCCCGACGACATCGCCAGGGCGGCGCTGTTCCTCGCTTCCGACGATTCGTCGTTCATCACCGGCATCGAACTGTTCGCCGATGGTGGCATGGCGCAGGTCTGAACTGCCCATCGACGAATCCCTCACCTGTCAAGGAAAGTCTCATGACAACCGCACTCGAACTGCTTCAGGCCTATCAAGACAATGTCCGCACTCCCGCCGCCGCTGCCGCGCTCTTCGCGGACGACGGCGTCCTCGAACTGCCGACGGTCCAGGCGCATGCCCGCGGCCCCGCGGCCGTCGAGGCCCTGCTCTCCGGCCTGCTGGCCAAGGTGCCCGACTTTCGCTTCAAGGACTTCAAGGTCTGGATCGACACGCCCGACAAGGTCTTCGGCGAATACTCGGTCGAGGCGATGGTGGTCGACACCGGCAAGATGTACCGCCAGACCTATGCCGGCGTGCTCATCGCGGAGGGCGGCAAGATCAAGTTGCTGCGCGAGGCACTTGACACCGCAGCGGCTGCCGCCGCGTTCAAGAAGGATTGAGGGCCCGTCATGTCCGATGTCTTGAAGCGGCTGTCCGCCGAAGGTATCTCTCGCCGCGATGCGGTTCTCGGCATCGTACGCGGTGCCTCGGCTGCTGCGTTCACGACGAGCCTGCTGTGCCAGGCGACCGCGTTCGCCGGCCAGGCAGCCGGCGCGCCAGAAGCGATCAGGCCCTTTCGGGTCACCGTGCCACAAACCGAGATTGACGACCTGAAGCGCCGCTTGGCGATGATGCGTTGGCCCGAGCGTGAAACGGTTTCCGATTGGTCACAAGGCGTGCCGCTGGACACCGCGAAGCGGGTGGTCAAGTACTGGCACGACGAGTACGACTGGCGAAGGTTCGAGCGCCAGATCAACGGCTACCCGCAGTTCAGGACGCGCATAGACGGCCTCGACATCCACTTCATCCATGTGAAGTCCAAGCACCCAGGCGCGCTGCCCGTCATCATGAGCCACGGCTGGCCGGGCTCGGTGGTCGAATTCCTCAAGGTGATTGGCCCGCTGACGGATCCGACCGCGTATGGTGGCCGCGCCGAAGAGGCGTTCGACGTCGTCATTCCCTCCCTGCCGGGGTTCGGATGGTCGGGCAAGCCCACCGAAACGGGCTGGGACGTCGTCCGCACGGCCAAGGCCTGGGGTGTCCTGATGAAGCGCCTGGGCTATGACCGCTGGGTTGCCCAAGGTGGAGACTGGGGATCCGGTGTGACCCACGCGCTCGGCCACGTCAAGCCCGAGGGGTTGGTGGCCGCGCATGTGAACTGGGCCTTCGTCTTCCCGGACAAGCTGCCGGTGGACCCGACAGCGGAAGAGCGATATGCCATGGATCGTGCCGCGCAGTTCACGGGCGACTGGGCCGGCTACTTCAGGGCGCAGGCGACCCGCCCGCAGACCATCGGCTATCCGCTGGCAGACTCGCCGGGCGGCTTGGCCCTCTGGATTTACGAGAAGTTCCAGGCGTGGACGGACAACCCTGGCAGCGTCGACAAGGTGCTCACGATGGACGAGATGCTCGATGACATCTCTGTCTACTGGTTCACCGACACGGCGGCCTCGTCCGCACGCTTCTACTGGGAGAACACGCGCAAGGGCTCCGCCAGCTTCAACGCCGGTGTCATCGACCTGCCGATGGCGGCCACGATGTTTCCCAAGGAGATCTTCACGACGCCGAAATCGTGGGCGGAGGCGCACTGGCCCCACCTCATCTACTGGAACAAGGTGGACCGCGGCGGTCACTTTGCAGCCTTCGAGCAGCCGGCGATCTTCACTGAAGAGCTCCGCAAGGCGTTCCAGACGGTTCGCGCATGATGCGGGCGGTCGCGTGGGCGGCACGCGCCGATGTTTATTCATTCGGAGAAAAGGCCGAGATTGGTCATCAAGTTCGGAACTCAACTGTCAGGCCATGCGCTGATCCAAGTCATCCGTCCCCAGACCGCTGGCTACGGTCTCTTCGACTCGCCCACGGACCAGTCAATGTGGATCTACGAGAAATTCCAGGGTTGCTCCGACACATCAGGGTCCCGACGCGGTAGCCGAACGCCAGCCGTGGGCTGTTGCCCTTGCCTTGCCGCGCGACCCGCGACTCCACGCGGGAGAGTGAACAAGACAGATCACCGAGCGCGAAGCCCAACTCGCCAACGGCCTCCAGAAGCTCGAGGTATCCGGGCGGGTGCTTGCGCGCGACGAAGCGTCCACCCTGGAACGTGCAAGGCATCTCCCTCGGCTCGAAGACGAACCTCGTCGACGGGCTGGTTGCGAACTCGATCCACGGCGGGTTCGCCGAGGCGTCACGAAAGCCCACGAGCGCGGCGCCGGCGGCCGACGTGCGTGGCAGGGTGCGTGCAGCATTGGCCCGGCATTCGGCGAAGGAGACGAAACGACGGACACCGCTCGCATCGAGAAAACTGCAGCCAGCCCTGAAACCGTCACTCGCTGGCCGTCATGGCTACCGGCCCCCCGTTGGCTCCGGCAGCCAGGATCAGAACTTCACATTCATCGAGAACGCCACGTTGCGTGGTGAGCCCACGTAGTACGAGTTCTGCCAGTAGCTCTTGTTGGTGACGTTGCTGGCGTAGAGGTTCAGGGTCACGGGGTGGTTGGCGGCGGTGGTGGTGTAGCGCAGGCCGAGGTCGAGGGTGGTGTAGGCGGGCAGGCGGTCGGTGTTGGTCTCGTTGGCCCATTGCTTGCCGGTGTAGAAGACGCCGCCGTTCAGGCTCAGGCCGGGGATGAAGCGCAGCTGGTATTCGGCGTAGACCTTGGCCAGGACCTTGGCGACGTTGATGGGCTGCAGGCCGCTGAGTGAGCCGCCATGGACCTTGGGCGCGAGCCAGGTGAAGCCGCTGAAGAGGGTGAGGTCGCTGGTGGCTTTGCCAGTGGCGCCGAGTTCGATGCCGCGGTGGCGCTGCCGGCCGTCCTGGTTGTAGACGTTGTCGTCGTCCAGGAATTCGTAGGCTTTCTCGATGTCGAACAGCGCGCCGGTGAGCAGCACGCCGCCGAGGTCGGCCTTGATGCCGATTTCCTTCTGCTCGCTTACCATGGGCTGCATCACCGCGTTGGCGTTGGCCGCCGTTTCGGGCGCGGTGCCGCCTTGCTCCAGGCCTTCGATGTAGGTGGCGTAGGTGGTCAGCCACGGCATGGGCTTGAAGATCAGCGAGACGGAAGGCGAGTTGCGTGACTTGTCGTAGTCCTTCACGACCTGGCCGAGTTCTTCGTCATAGTCGCTGGTGACGATGCTGCTG
This sequence comes from Ideonella sp. FW305-24, assembly GCF_058788035.1. NCBI lineage: Bacteria > Pseudomonadati > Pseudomonadota > Betaproteobacteria > Burkholderiales > Sphaerotilaceae > Ideonella > Ideonella sp. FW305-24. Next base: position 27,715 of record NZ_JBYTAI010000025.1, read on the forward strand.
TGGCTGATGCCCAGCAGGGCCGACCACTGCTCGCTGAAGCGGACCTGATCGCCGATCAGCCAGTTTTCGTTGCGCACCTTGGCCGCGTAGTAGGGCTTGGTGGTGTCTTCGGGGAAGGTGGGCTCGGCGATGTGGTGTGGCTGGTCCAGCGGGAACGGGCCCATCCAGCCGGTGTTGGGGTTGAAGGTGGTGGCGTAGTACTTGTCCTGGTACATGGCGTAGCCCAGGGTGAGCTTGTGCTGCACGCTGCCGGTGTCGAGGTTCAGGTCGGCCATGGCCTGCGCGGCGTCGAAGCGGTCCTTGGTGCGGCCGGAGCGGATGCCGATCTGCTCGTAGCCTGCCGCCACGTCGCCCACGTAGTTCTGCGCGTGGTCCTGGATGGGGCGGTCGATGTTGTCGCGCATGTAGGCGCCGCGCAGCGTGAGCTGGTCGTTGAGCTTGTAGCTCAGCTTGCCCATCAGCTTGGTGTTCTCGAACTCGTCCTGCACCCAGGGCTGGCCCCAGAGCTTGTCGGCGTCCGGTGCCTTGCCGTGCGGCGCGTCGTAGAACCAATAGGCCGACGGGCCGTCGGTGTGGTACTTGTTGTAGACGCCGTTGAGCTCCAGCAGCAGCTGGTCGGTGATGTGCCAGTCCAGCGCGCCGCTGACCAGGCTGCGGTTGATCTTCTGCTGGTCGACCGAGGTTTCGCCGTCCTGCTTGACGAGGTTGAGGCGGTAGCCGAACTGGCCTTCGCTGTCGATCATGCCGCCGAAGTCGCCGTGCACGAACCACTGGCTGCCGCCGTAGTTGCCCACGGTCACGCTGTTGAGCCGCTCGGTGGTGGGGCGCTTGTAGACGTAGTTCACCATGCCGCCCGGCGTGGCCGCGCCGAACAGGAAGCCCGAGAGGCCGCTCAGCACTTCCACGCGCTCCTTGTCTTCCAGCACGGCCGCGTGGTTGTAGATGCGGCGCAGGCCGTCTTCGGCGGTGTTGCTGCCGTCGAAGCCGCGGATGTTGACGACCGGTGTCCAGCCGGTGCCTTGGGGCGTGGCGCTGCGGCTGGAAGGGGTGAGCTTGAACAGGTCGTCAGGCGACTGGGCCTGCAGGTTCTCGAGCAGCTGCAGCGGCAGCACGCTGATGGCAAACGGCGTGTCCTGCAGCGAGACGCTGCCCAGCGCGCCGACGGAAGACACGGTCTTGGTCTTGTAGCCGTCCTTGGCATCGCCTTCGCGCTGCAGCGCGGTGCCGTCCTTCACCGGCGCCTTGCCGGTCACGCGCACGACGGGCAAGGTGGTGCTGGTTTCGGTGCTGCTGTCCGCCGGCACCGGTGCGGGGCTGCCCTGGGCGAAGGCGGGGGTGCCGCTGGTGGCCAGCAGGGTGCCGAAGGCCGCGCCAAGGGTGGCGCAGAGCAGGCGGGGGCGGTGCAGCGAAGGCATCAAGTACTCCTGAATCGGTGAAAAGAAGGAAGGAAAAACGAAGGGAAAAAGCGAGAGGGAAAAACGAAAACGCCCCGGCGGGCCGGGGTCGTGATGTGCTGGCGCAACCAGGGCGTGCTTCAGTGGGTGGGCGCCTCATGCAGCCGCGAGGGCGGTGCGCTGCGCTCGCCGGCCAGCGCTTGCAGCAGGGCCTGGCCGATCTCATCGGAGCGAATGGCGAGCACCGAGAGCAGCGTGTCGCTCAGGCCGTGGCTGGACTCGCAGGCGCCTTGCAGGAAGATGGCGGGCTTGAAGTCCGGCGTGGTGCGCAGCCGGTAGTTGCGGTCCACCTCGAAGCGGCCCAGGTGTTCGCGCAGCGGCTTGAGCAGGCGGCGGTGGCCGTCGCGTTCGTAGCCGGTGGCCAGCACCACGGCGTCGTAGGTCTTGTGCTGCAGCTGGTCGTGGTTGAGGTCGCGCAGCGTCAGCGTCACGCCTTCGCGGCTGGCCTGCACTTCGGCCACTTCGTGGCGGCGCAGGAAGCGGTGGCGGTCCTGGCCGCTGACACGCTGGCGGTAGAAGACGTCGAAGATCTGCTGCACCAGCGCGAGGTCGGGCGCGGCGTAGTTGGTGTGCCAGAACTCTTCGAGCAGCTCGGCGCGCTCGGCGTCCGGGCGGCTGAAGACGAAGTCGGTGAAGCTGGCATTGAAGATCTCGTTGGCAAACGGGCTGTCGTCCGACGGGCGGATGGCGCGGGCGCGCATCACCAGGTCGATCTCGTGCGAGGGGCTGCGGCCTTGCAGGTCCATGAAGATCTCGGCCGCGCTCTGGCCCGCACCAATCACGGCAATGCGCCTGGCCTCGGGCACGCGGGCGATGGCGCCCAGGTACTGGCTGGAATGGAAGACGCGGCGGTCTTCCTTCAGCGGCTGGAAGCCGGCCGGTACATGCGGCGCGCCGCCCATGCCGATGGCGAGGTGGCGCGTGAGGCGCTCGCGGGTCTGGCCACGGGCGTCCCGCGTGCGCACGCACAGCAGCTCGACCTGGCCGGCGCGGCCCTCGGGCAGCACTTCCAGCACTTCCTCGGCATAGGCGCAGCGGTCCTCGAACTGGGCCGCCGCCCAGCCCAGGTAGTCGTTGAACTCGTGGCGGCTGGGGAAGAAGGTCTTGAGGTTGATGAAGTCCTGCAGGCGATCCTTGTCATGCAGGTAGTTCAGGAAGGTGAAGCGGCTGGCGGGGTTGCGCAGCGTGGCCAGGTCCTTCAGGAAGGAGATCTGCATGTGGGCCTGGTCCAGCAGCATGTTCTGGTGCCAGACGAAGCCGGGCTGCTTCTCGATGAACAGCGTGTCCGGCGCGCGGCTGCCAGCGGCGCGGCGCTCTTCGAGCGCAATGGCCAGTGCGATGTTGGACGGGCCGAAGCCGATGCCGATCAGGTCGTGGATGTGCATGGAGGCAACCTTCAAAGGGACGCGCCGGGACGCGCGGGAATCCACAGGGCTTCGCCGAAGAAGCGCTCGCGCAGCAGCTGGCCCAACATGGCGCGCTTGTGCGGGAAGTCGAATTCCTTCATCAGCGCATAGCCGCAGCGCGAAAGGCTGCGGATCATCCTGGCGTTGTCGGCGCGCGGCTCGATGACGATGCGCTGGGTGCGGCAATCGTCCAGCAAGAGGTAGTGCGACATGCCGGGCATCCACGCGGTGAGCCAGGGCGCGCCGCGAAAGCGGGCCTCGCCGACCAGCGCGTGCCAGCCGCGGTCGAAGTCCTGCGCGTCGCAGAACGGGGCGATGCGGTCTTCCTTGGCCCAGTAGGCTTCGAAGTAGCCGAAGGGCTGGCCGTCGAAGCAGCCGATCAGGCTGAGCACGCGCGGGTCGACCGCCAGGCCTTCGAGGTAGGCGCGGTGCCTGGCCAGGTCGCCTTCTTCCTGCCAGAACTCGGCCACCACCGGGTCGTTCATCCAGCGGCTGAACACCGGCAGGTCTTGCACCAGGTCCACGGTGCGGAAGGACAGGCTCTGGCCCAGCCAGGGAATGTGGCGCTGGTAGACCGTGCCGCTGGGCTTGGCGGGCCGGCGCGGGTGGCGGCGGCCCTGGCTGAGCGTGTACTGCAGCGGATGCGGCGCAGGCTGCGGCTGGGCCAGCCACAGCGCAGGGTGCTGCCACAGGGCCTCGCGCCAGAGGACGGGCTCGTCGGCCCGCTGGTCCGCCCGCAGCAGGCCGGCCTGGGCCAAAGGCGCGAGCAGCGCGGCCGGCAGGGCCAGCGTGATCGCGGCATGCTGCGGATGGGCGCTGAACGCGGCTTCCAGCGCAGCCCACAGGTGGCTGGCCGGCACGGCAGCTTCCGGGCGGGCCGTGTTGAGCTGCAGGCCGCCGGTAGTCTCCGTCAGCCGCCACTGGCTGCGGGCGTCGTCGCCATCGCCATGGCCGTCACCATTGCTTTCGGCTGCCTGCACCACCAGGTGTGGCAGGTCCAGCGCCACGCGCAGCGGCTGGCCGCCGGGGCGGGCCAGGAAGTCGGAGAAGGGCGGCAGGTCGGAATGCGGCAAGGGGGTGGTCCTCGGTCTGGGCCGGTGCAGGTTCTGGTTGAAAAGCACGTGCACCCAGCACCCATGACGAAGCGGGGCGGCAGATGTTTAGTCGGCGCAGCGCGCTTCAGGCGAAGGCGGCGCGCAGCTGGGCGGCCAGGTCCTGGCGCAGCTGCAGTGCGGCGTCCGGCACGATCTGGCCCAGGCGCGCGAAGTCGTGCACCATGCCTTCGTAGACCTTCAGCGCCACCGGCACGCCGGCTGCGCGCAGGCGCTCGGCATAGGCCAGGCCTTCGTCCACCAGTGGGTCGTGTTCGGCCAGCGCAATGCCGGCTGGCGCCAGGCCGGCCAGGCTGGCGGCCTGCAGCGGGGCGAAGCGCCAGTCCTGCCGGTCGGCCTCGCTGCGCAGGCATTGCTGGAACATCCATTGCAGCGTGGCCTGCTCCAGCAGGTGGCCGGTGGCGTAGCGCTGGTGCGAAGGGCTGTCCTGCCAGGGCGCCGTGCAGGGGTAGAGCAGCAGCTGCAGGCATGGCTGCGGCCGGCCGGCCTCGCGCGCGGCCAGGCACAGCGCGGTGGCCAGCGTGCCGCCCACGCTGTCACCGCCAATCGCCAGGCGCTGGGTGTCCAGCTGCCAGTCGGCGCCGTGCGCGAGCAGCCAGCGGTGGGCGTCTTCGGCGTCTTCGAAGGCGGTGGGGAAACGGTGTTCGGGCGCGAGCCGGTAGTCCACGCTCAGCACGGCGCACTGCGCCGCGTGCGCCAGGTCGCGGCACAGCGCGTCATGCGAATCGCAGTTGCCCAGCACGTAGCCGCCGCCGTGGAAGAACAGCAGCACCGGGCTGGGGCCGGTCCGCCCGTGGGCGCCCAGGTAGAGGCGGGCGGGCAGGCGGGTGCCGTCGCGGCAAGGGAGGGTCAGCGGCTCAACCGGCAGCGCCGCGCCGGACAGGTCCAGCAGCAGACTGCTTTGTGCATAGGCCTCGCGCGCCTGGGCCGGGCGCATGGCGCTCATGGGTGTGCGCGAGGGCGCGGCAGCCAGTTCGAGAAAGGCTTCGAGGTCAGGGTGCAGGGGCGGCATGGCCGGGCGCAGGGCAGCGCAAGCGGTGGGTGGTCTTCTGAAGGACGGGGCAGGCAGCGTTTTGTTTAGCGCTAAACGCCAGCGGCCCCAGTTCGTCAGCACACCATCGCCACGGAGAACGAAGCCAAGCATGAGGAATGAAGCAAATCCCGAGAGGGATGCGGATGCACAGCGCCAGCGCGCGGGTCGACTGTCAGCGGTGCTGCGTGCCGCGATTGCCGGCGCAGTGCTGCTCTGGATTGCGACCAGGTCGCTGCATGCGCTTGCTGCGCCGCTGCCGGTGGAAATCCGCCGCACGACGGATGGCATTCCGCACATCAAGGCGGCCGACTGGCGGGGGCTGGGCTACGGCATTGGCTACGCGCAAGGGCAGGACGCGCTGTGCACGCTGGCCGAGGCTTTCACGACCTACGAGGGCCGTCGCTCGTTCCACTTCGGGCCGGAGAACCGGCCGGCGCGTGAATCCAGCTTCGGTCGGCCCCTCAACCTGGAACTGGACTTCTTCTTCAAGGCCTTTGCGGACGACGCGATGGTGGCCCGCTACCGGGCCGCCCAGCCGCCCGGACTGAACGAAGCCGTCGAAGGCTTTGCAGCGGGCTACAACCGCCAGTTGCAGGAGGCTCGCGCAGGCCATGCCAGCGGCAGCCAGCGGCTGTGCCTGCACGAGGCCTGGGTGCACGAGATCGGCCCGGACGACCTCTACCGCCGCTTCTACGCGGCCCAGGTGGCGGCGGGTTATGCACGCTTCATCCCGGAGATCGTCAACGCGCAGCCGGGTGGTGCATCGCCAGCCGCGCAGGTGGGCGCGGCCTCGCTGTCGACCCGGCTGGCGCACCGCGTGGGCGACCAGGACGGCCTGGGCAGCAACATGATGGCGTTTGGTCGCCAGGCCACGGGCGAGGGCGGCAGCGTGCTGCTGGGCAACCCGCACTGGTACTGGGGCGGACCGGATCGCTTCTACCAGATGCAGCTGACCATTCCCGGCCAGGTCAACGTGGCGGGCGTGGCCTTCTTGGGCGTGCCGCTGGTGATGATCGGCTTCAATGCGCATGTGGCCTGGAGCAACACGGTGTCCACCGCGCGGCGCTTCGGCCTGTTCGACCTTGCGCTGGCCGAAGGCCGGCCCACAGATTACCTGGTGGACGGTGCCGCGCAGCCGCTGCAGTCCCGCGAGGTGGCAGTCACGCTGAAAGGGGAAGGCGGCCAGGCGCGCACGCTCAGCCGGCGGCTCTATCGCAGCGCGCAGGGGCCCATCGTCGACCTGGGCGCACAGAACCCGGCCTTCGGCTGGTCGGCCGCGCATGCGCTGGCCATCCGCGACGCGAATGCCGAGAACTTCCGCGTCTTTCGCACCTTCTGGGCCTGGAACCAGGCCGGCTCGCTGGACGAGTTCATCGCCATCCAGCGTCGCGAGCTGGCATTGCCGTGGGTGAATACCACCGCCGTGGACCGCAGCGGCCGCGCCTGGTTCGCGGACTTCGGTCCCGTGCCGAATGTGCCCGATGCGCTGCGCGAGCGCTGCACCACGCCCCTGGCCCAGGGCTTCGCGCAGCTGGACGCGTTCACGCCCTTCCTGGACGGCAGCCGCGCGGATTGCGACTGGCAAGCCGATGCGGCGGCCGTGCAGCCCGGCACCTTGCCGGCAAGGTCCTTGCCCAGCTTGCTGCGCAGCGACCAGGTGGCCAACATGAACGACAGCTATTGGCTGGCCAACCCGGCGCAGCCCTTGCGGGGCTTTGCGCGCGTGCTGGGTGGCGAGCAGCAGGCGCTTTCGCTGCGGGCTCGCCAGGGCCATGCGATGGCCCAGCGCCTGGCGGCGATGCGGCCGGGTTCGGCCCGCGCACTGGCAGCCGAGCTGCGCGAGGTGGCGCTGGGCGCACAGGCCGAATCGGCGCTGCGCTTCAAGGCCGGGCTGCTGCACCACGCCTGCGCACAGCCCAAGGTGTACCTGCCGGCGAGCGAGGCCAGCCCGGCGGCGCAGGTGGACGTGACGGCCGCCTGCGCGGTGCTGGCGAGCTGGTCCGGCCGGGCGGATGGGCAGGGCCACGGCGGCCTGCTGTGGGAGCTGTTCTGGGCGCAGTGGCTGCAGGCGGTGCCGGCCGAGGCGCGTTTTGAGATGCCTTTTTCTGCCGCAGCGCCGCTGGACACGCCGCGTGGTCCGCGTGCGGAGGGCGCGGCGCAGGCCCTGGCCACGGCTGTGCAGGCCATGGCGGCGCAAGGCACTGCGCTGTCTGCCACCACCACCAGCCAGCGCCTGGTGCAGACCGGCGCCGGGCCGCTGCCGGTCTATGGCGGCTGCGACGGCGTGGGTTACTTCGCCACCGCCTGCAACGACGATGGCAGCGACCCGCTGGGCCCCAACACCTCGGCCAACAGCTACCTGCAGGTGGTGAGCTTCGGCCCGCGCGGCCTGCAGGCCCACACGCTGCTGGCCCACGGGCAGGACGAGCAGGCCGTCAGCGGCGGGGCAGGGCTGGCGGGCGCCGCGCCGGTGCAACGCTATGTGCGGCGCGACTGGCTGGCCTTCCCGTTCACCGAGGCCGAGATCGCGCGCGACCCGGCACTGACCAGCATCGTGTTGAGCCCCTAAACATCCGGCCCGCCAGATCGTCTGGTTCAGGGATGACTGCCACCTCGAGGACCCATGACTGCGCGCGCCATGAACGATGAACCCCGCCGTCCGGCCAGCGAGATGGGCCGATTGCTGCGTCCGTTCCTTCCCTGGATCGTGCTGTCCGCGGTCACCGGCATCGCCGCCGGTGCCGCAACCGTCGCCTTGCTCGGCACCATCAACCAGGTGTTGAACCGGCCGGGCGGGCTGGCCGGCGGGCTGCTGCTGACCTTTGTCTCGCTGTGCGTGGCCGCGCTGGTCGGCCGCGCGCTGTCGGACATCTCGACCAACTGGGTCGGCCAGCAACTGGTGGCCCAGGTGCGCACCGGGCTGGCGCAGAAGATCCTCGCGGCGCCCATCGACGCGCTGGAGCGCTACCGCACGCACAGGCTGATGCCGGTACTGACGCAGGACGTGGACATGATCAGCGACGTGGCCTTCGCGCTGGCGTCGACCACCATCGCGCTGGCCGTGGCGCTGGGCTGCCTGGCCTACCTGGCCTGGCTGTCGCCGGCGCTGTTCGGCCTGGTGGTGGTGGCGCTGGTGATCGGCACTGCGGTGCAGACGCTGGTGCAGTCGCGCGGCGTGGCCGGCTTCTGGCATGCCCGCGAAGGCGAGGAAGCGCTGCACAAGGCCTATCGCGGCATCAGCGAAGGCGCCAAGGAACTGCGCATGCACAGGGCGCGCCGCTCGCGGGTGTTCGACGGGCAGATCGAAGGCACGGTGCACCGCATCCGCGACATCAACAACCGTGCGATCAACATCTACGTGCTCGGCACGGCCTTCGGCTCGGCGCTGTTTTTCCTGCTGATCGCGGTGATCCTCGGCTGGGCGGCGATGCGCCCGATGGCGCCCGAAGTGCTCAGCGGCTTCGTGCTGGTGCTGCTGTTCCTCAAGGGGCCGATCGACCAGATCACGCTGACGCTGCCCAACGTCGGCCGCGCCAAGGTGGCCTTCGAGCGCATTGCCGACCTGTCGCTGCGCTTTGCCACGCCCGAGCCGCATCTGCACCTGGCGCGCCCGCCCAGCGAAGTGCGCTTTCGCGAGTCGCTGGCGCTGCGCGGCGTGCGCTACGCGTTCGAGCCCGCCGAAGGCGCCGAGCCCTTCACGCTGGGCCCGATCGACCTGACGCTGCATCCCGGCGAGCTGGTGTTCGTGGTCGGCGACAACGGCTCCGGCAAGACCACGCTGATCAAGCTGCTGCTGGGCCTGTACGCGCCGCAGCAGGGCGACGTGGTGCTGGACGGCGAGCCCGTGAGCGACGAGCGCCGCGACGACTATCGCCAGCTGTTCACCACCGTCTTCTCGGACTTCTACCTGTTCGAGGACCTGGCCGCCGTGGACGGCCAAACCGGCGGCCGCGCCAGCCTGCCCGAAGCCGCACGGCCGTACCTGGAACGGCTGGAGATCGCCCACAAGGTGTCGGTGGTGGACGGCTCGTTCAGCACCACCGACCTGTCCACCGGCCAGCGCAAGCGGCTGGCGCTGGTGCATGCCTACCTGGAGCAGCGCCCGGTGATGGTGTTCGACGAATGGGCCGCCGACCAGGACCCCAGCTTCCGCCACCTGTTCTACACCGAGCTGCTGCCCGAACTGCGCGCTCGCGGCCACCTGCTGATCGTCATCTCCCACGACGACCGCTACTTCCATCTCGCAGACCGGGTCCTGAAGATGGCCAACGGCAGCGTGGAGGAAGTCGACCAGAGTCGCGTGGTGCCGCTGCGGGCCTGAACGTCCGCGGCTGATTGGGCATGTCCCCAGGCCGGCGGTGCCGGCCAATACACGCGGCGGCCCTTTCCCGTGCCCAGGGAAGGGCGGGCCCTGGCCTCTTCACGCTGCGCTCGGTGCGGCGCCGGCCAGATCGCCATCCCGGACACCGGCCATGCCCGCAGTCGGGCCCGTGAAGCCTGCAAAGCTGCTCCGCGCATTGGCCACCTTGCCCAGGCTGGCGGACGGCTCTTCGGGCGAGGATCGCCCGCAACTGACGCAAAAAGCGTGAACAGTTGCCTGGTCGTTGCCGATTTGCGGGCCAATCCGCTTCTGGGCAGCGCACTCGTGCCGATACGACCCAGGCGGCCCCTCTCCGGGGCTTGAAAGGAGCACAGCAAATGAGGTCTCTCTGCCTCAGCTTGCGGCACGGCTGTTCGATGCAATTGACCTCTGAACAGCAAGCTTTTCACGATTTCCACCTGAGGCCAGGCGGGAAATAGTGTTCGTGGCCGAAACCCCAGGTCGGCCGTCTCCCCTTTAGGCAAACCGAGCAATCTCCCAACCCATGGCCAAGACCATCATGATCGTCGACGACTCAGCCTCGCTGCGGCAAGTTGTCGGCATTGCGCTGCGCGGCGCC
>NZ_JBYTAI010000026.1:0-16934 GCF_058788035.1 Ideonella sp. FW305-24
GTCTTGCCATGGTCCACGTGACCAATCGTGCCCACGTTCACGTGCGGCTTGGTCCGTTCAAACTTGCCTTTTGCCATTTCGTATTCTCCAGAGAAAGAACAATTGCCCGTGTCGGTTTAGGGTCTCCAGCACTGGCTGCCACGGGCAGCTTGCCAACCCGCGTTGTACGCGGGCGCCGAAGACCAAAATCTGCGAAACACTCGCCGCCCTAAACCCAGCGACTGCCGCGGATCTGGCTCTGCCAGTCCGCCAGCAGTGCCCCCTTGAAGGGGGCGGCCGCCAGGCCGTAGGGGGTGAGCCTTACTTCGCGCGCGAGGTGATGATGGCGTCGGCGACGTTCTTCGGGGCTTCCGAATAGTGCTTGAACTCCATCGTGTACGTGGCGCGGCCTTGCGACATCGAGCGCAGCGTGGTCGAGTAGCCGAACATTTCCGACAGCGGCACTTCGGCCTTGATGACCTTGCCGCCGCCGACCATGTCGTCCATGCCCTGCACCATGCCGCGACGGCTGGACAGGTCGCCCATCACGTTGCCGGCGTAGTCCTCAGGCGTCTCGACTTCCACGGCCATCATCGGCTCCAGGATGACAGGCGAAGCCTTGCGCATGCCGTCCTTGAAGCCCATGGATGCGGCCATCTTGAACGCGTTTTCGTTCGAGTCCACTTCGTGGTACGAACCGAAGGTCAGCGTGACCTTCACGTCCACCACCGGGAAGCCGGCCAGCACGCCGTTTGGCAGCGTGTCGATCAGGCCCTTTTCCACCGCGGGGATGAACTCGCGCGGCACCACGCCGCCCTTGATGGCGTCCACGAACTCGAAGCCCTTGCCCGGCTCTTGCGGCTCGACCTTCAGCACGACATGGCCGTACTGGCCCTTGCCGCCGGACTGGCGCACGAACTTGCCTTCGACGTCTTCCACCGACTTGCGGATGGTTTCGCGGTAGGCCACCTGCGGCTTGCCCACGTTGGCTTCCACGCCGAATTCGCGCTTCATGCGGTCGACGATGATTTCCAGGTGCAGCTCGCCCATGCCGGAAATGATGGTCTGGCCCGACTCTTCGTCGGTGCGCACGCGGAAAGAAGGATCTTCTGCAGCCAGGCGGCCCAGCGCGATGCCCATCTTTTCCTGGTCAGCCTTGGTCTTGGGCTCGACAGCCTGCGAGATCACCGGCTCCGGGAAGACCATCTTTTCCAGCGTGATGATGGCTTCAGGGTCGCACAGGGTTTCACCCGTGGTGACGTCCTTCAAGCCCACGCAGGCGGCGATGTCGCCGGCCAGAATTTCCTTGATTTCTTCACGCTGGTTGGCGTGCATCTGCAAGATCCGGCCAATGCGCTCTTTCTTGCCCTTGATCGGGTTGTAGACCGTCGCGCCGGAAGCCAGCACGCCGGAATACACACGAACGAAGGTCAGCTGGCCGACAAACGGGTCGGTCATCAGCTTGAAGGCCAGGGCGGCAAACTTGGCTTCGTCGGTGCGTTCGCGCGTGGTCGGCTGGTCGTCGTCGTCGGTGCCCGGGACCGGCGGAATGTCCGCAGGCGACGGCATGAAGTCGATCACGCCATCCAGCATGCGCTGCACGCCCTTGTTCTTGAAAGCGGTGCCGCAGAACATCGGCTGGATTTCAGCAGCGATGGTGCGGGTGCGGATGGCCGACTTGATCTCTTCCTCGGTCAGGTCACCCGTCTCGAGGTACTTGTTCATCAGCTCTTCAGTGGCTTCGGCTGCAGCCTCGACCATCTTCTCGCGCCACTCTTGAGCCAGCTCCACCAAGTCGGCGGGGATGTCTTCGTAGCTGAACTTCATGCCCTGGGAGGCTTCGTCCCAGAAGATGGCCTTCATCTTGATGAGGTCAACCACGCCCTTGAAGTTTTCTTCGGCACCGATCGGAATCACGATGGGCACCGGGTTGGCCTTCAGACGCGCCTTCATCTGGTCCACGACCTTGAAGAAGTTCGCACCGGTGCGGTCCATCTTGTTCACGAAGGCCAGACGCGGCACGTGGTACTTGTTGGCCTGGCGCCAGACGGTTTCCGACTGCGGCTGCACGCCACCCACGGCGCAATAGACCATGCAGGCACCGTCGAGCACGCGCATCGAACGTTCGACTTCAATCGTGAAGTCCACGTGTCCGGGGGTGTCGATGATGTTGATGCGGTGTTCCGGCAGGGACAGGTCCATGCCCTTCCAGAAACAGGTCGTCGCAGCGGAGGTGATCGTGATGCCACGCTCCTGCTCCTGCTCCATCCAGTCCATCGTGGCGGCGCCGTCGTGCACTTCACCGATCTTGTGGTTCACACCGGTATAGAACAGGATGCGCTCAGTCGTCGTGGTCTTGCCAGCGTCGATGTGAGCCGAGATACCGATGTTGCGGTAGCGCTCGATGGGGGTCTTGCGAGCCATGGTGACACTCCAAATGCGAAGAGCCGCCCGGGGTTGGTGACAACCCTAGGCGGCCAAAAGGACAGGGTTTAGAAGCGGAAGTGCGAGAAGGCCTTGTTGGCTTCTGCCATGCGGTGCACTTCGTCACGCTTCTTCATCGCGCCGCCACGGCCTTCAGAGGCCTCCAGCAGCTCATTGGCCAGACGCGCAGCCATCGACTTCTCACCGCGCTTGCGTGCCGATTCCTTCAGCCAGCGCATGGCCAGGGCCATCCGGCGAACAGGGCGAACTTCCACGGGAACTTGGTAGTTCGCACCGCCCACGCGGCGGGACTTGACTTCCACCATCGGTTTGACGTTGTTGAGCGCGACCATGAAGACCTCCAGCGGGTCCTTCTTGGCCTTGTTCTCAACCTGCTCGAGGGCACCGTAAATGATGCGCTCCGCAACGGCCTTCTTGCCCGACTCCATGATCACGTTCATGAACTTGGACAGGTCCACCGAACCGAACTTCGGATCAGGCAGGATGTCCCGCTTGGGGACTTCGCGACGACGAGGCATTTCTCTCTTCCTTCATCTTCAGTTGGTGCCGGAACATTCCCGCACCGCGAAAGACCATGAACCGCTCTGCGGCAGATCTCTCACTTACTCGGTCCAGCCACTCGACATGAGGACTGACCGCAACTTCACATCCTGAGGCCCTGCGGCCGGACATGACAACTTTTCCAAAAGCCCTTGCGGACCGCTTTGGACTTATTTGCTCTTCGGGCGCTTCGCGCCGTACTTGGAACGCGACTGCTTGCGATCCTTGACACCTTGCAGGTCAAGCGAGCCACGCACGATGTGGTAGCGCACGCCTGGCAAGTCCTTGACCCGGCCGCCGCGCACGAGCACAACGCTGTGCTCTTGCAGGTTGTGGCCTTCACCGCCGATGTACGAGATGACCTCGAAACCGTTGGTCAGGCGAACCTTGGCGACCTTCCGCAGTGCCGAGTTCGGCTTCTTCGGGGTCGTGGTGTAGACGCGGGTGCAGACACCACGGCGTTGCGGGCAATTCTGCATTGCCGGCGACTTCGACTTCGTGACTTCGGCCTGACGGCCTTGGCGCACGAGCTGGTTGATGGTTGGCATGGGTAACTTGTTCCCGTTTGAAGTTACATGAAAAACGTCTTTTCGGCAGACCTCGAACAAGCCCATCACGGCTCACCGAAGATCGCAAACACTGGCTTGCGCTGACCTTGCGCAAGTTGCGGCAACGCCAAAGCACGGCAGTTTTCCGCCGAAAAGCCCTCGATTATAGTAAGCCGCTCCTTTTCCCGCAAGGCGCTTGGCATTCGACTTCGCTGCCGCCGCCAGCAGCCCATGAACGCAAGTGCCCACTCTCCCGATTTTCCACGTGCACTGGTGATCGACACGCAGTCCATCCTGGACTGGCAGCTGTTCGGCAATCCCCTTTGCACCGACTGGCAAGCCGAGCTGCAGCCCACGCGCTGGACCTGGCTGGCCACCACGGCGATGCGCGACGAGCTGTCGCACGTGCTGGACCGCTTCACCGCACGCGGTCTGGCGCCGACCTGGCCGGGCACGGCCACAAGCGTGCTGGCGCATTTCGACCAGCACGTGCAGCTGCAACCCATGCCGGTGCTGCCGCTGGGCACACCACGCTGCACCGACCGTGACGATCAGAAATTCATCGACCTGGCGATTGCCACCGGCGCGCTGCTGCTGAGCCGCGACAAGGCAGTGCTGAAGCTCAGGAAGCGCGCAGCGCTGCTTGGGGCCGAGATCCAGCCACCCACAGCCTGGCCGCCCAGCCAGGTCTGAAACGGCCCGCTGAATAAAATAGGGCGACCCTTGTGGGTCGCCCTTTTGCATCGCGCCAGGCCGAAGAAGCCCGGCGCTTCGTCGCTTTAGTCCGCGCTGCCTTCGGCGGGCGCTTGCGCGTCCAGGCTGGCCAGCTGGGCCGAGGCCAGCTCTTCGGCTTCCTGCATCGCGATGGCGCGGCGCTCGGTGTCGTCCATCTCTTCCTTGGCCTTGCGGGCCAGGTGGAAGGCCATGCCGGTGCCCGCGGGGATCAGGCGGCCGACGATGACGTTTTCCTTCAGGCCGCGCAGCTCGTCGCGCTTGCCCATGATGGCCGCTTCGGTCAGCACGCGGGTGGTTTCCTGGAAGGATGCCGCGGAGATGAACGAGTCGGTCGACAGCGAGGCCTTGGTGATGCCCAGCAGCACGTCGGCATAAGTCGCCGGCAGCTTGTCTTCACGCTGCAGCCGTTCGTTGGTGTTGAACAGCTCCGAACGTTCGACCTGCTCGCCAACGATGTAGTTCGAGTCGCCCGAGTTGGTGATCTGCACACGACGCAGCATCTGGCGAACGATCACCTCGATGTGCTTGTCGTTGATCTTCACACCTTGCAGGCGATACACGTCCTGGACTTCGTCGACGATGTAGCGCGCCAGTTCCTCGACACCCAGCAGGCGCAGGATGTCCTGCGGATCCGCCGAGCCGTCGACGATCAATTCGCCGCGGTTCACCACCTGGCCTTCGTGCACCAGGATGTTCTTTTCCTTGGGCACCAGCTCTTCGTAGACCTGGCCTTCCGGATCGGTGATCTGCAGGCGAACCTTGCCCTTGGTTTCCTTGCCGAACGACACCGTGCCGGTGCGCTCTGCCAGGGTGCCAACGTCCTTCGGCGAACGCGCCTCGAACAGCTCGGCCACCCGCGGCAGACCGCCGGTGATGTCCCGCGTCTTCTGGCCTTCGACCGGAATGCGCGCCAGCACTTCGCCAGGGGCGAGGTCCTGGCCGTCGCGGATCTGCACCAGCGAGCCGACCGGGAAGCCGATGGTCACCGAGTGATCGGTGCCAGGGATCTTCACTTCCTGGCCCAGCGCGTCCAGCAGCTTGACCTGCGGCCGGATGACCTTGGCAGCGCCGCGGCGCTTCGGGTCGATGACCACCAGCGTCGACAGGCCGGTCACTTCGTCCAGCTGCTTGGCCACCGTCACGCCTTCTTCGACGTTCTCGAACTTCGCCTTGCCGGCGAATTCCGTGATGATCGGGCGGGTCAGCGGGTCCCAGTTGCCCAGCACCGTGCCAGCCTTGAGCTGCTGGTCGGCCTTGACGTTCAGGATCGCGCCGTACGGCACCTTGTGGCGCTCACGCTCGCGGCCATGCTGGTCGGAGATGACGATTTCGCCGGAACGCGAAATCACCACCAGCTCGCCCTTGCTGTTGGTCACGTAGCGCATCGTGGCGTTGAAACCGATGAAACCATCGGACTTCGCATCCACGCTGGAAGCCACCGCCGCACGCGAGGCCGCGCCGCCGATGTGGAAGGTCCGCATCGTCAGCTGCGTGCCCGGCTCGCCGATGGACTGCGCGGCAATCACGCCCACCGCTTCACCGGTGTTCACCAGGCCACCGCGGCCGAGGTCACGGCCGTAGCAGCTGGCGCACAGGCCGTAGCGGGTTTCGCAGGTCAGCGGGGTGCGGACCTTGACTTCGTCCACGCCAGCGGCTTCGAGCACGTCCAGCAGGTCTTCGTCCAGCATCGTGCCGGCCGGCAGCACCATTTCCTGGGTCTCAGGATGGGTGACCTCGATCGCGCAGACGCGGCCCAGGATGCGGTCGCGCAGCGATTCGATCACTTCGCCGCCTTCGACCAGCGCACGCATCGCGAAGCCGTTTTCGGTGCCGCAATCGGTCTCGGTCACGACCAGGTCCTGCGTCACGTCGACCAGGCGACGCGTCAGGTAGCCGGAGTTCGCGGTCTTCAGCGCCGTGTCCGCCAGGCCCTTGCGGGCGCCGTGGGTGGAGATGAAGTACTGCAGAACGTTCAGGCCTTCGCGGAAGTTCGCGGTGATCGGCGTCTCGATGATGGAGCCATCAGGCTTGGCCATCAGGCCCCGCATGCCCGCCAGCTGGCGGATCTGCGCGGCAGAGCCCCGGGCACCGGAGTCGGCCATCATGTAGATGGAGTTGAACGACTCGGTGTCGACTTCCTTGCCGTGACGGTCGATGACCTTCTGCTTGGACAGCTGGCTCATCATGACCTTGCCGACTTCGTCGCCGGTCTTGCCCCAGATGTCCACCACCTTGTTGTAGCGCTCGCCAGCCGTCACCAGGCCGGAGACGTACTGCTGTTCGATCTCCTTGACTTCCTTCTCGGCGCGCTCGATCAGCGCTGCCTTTTGCGGCGGCACCAGCATGTCGTCGATCGCGATCGAGATGCCGGCGCGCGTGGCCAAGCGGAAGCCCGACTGCAGCAGCTTGTCGGCGAACACGACCGTTTCCTTCAGACCGCACTTGCGGAACGAAGTGTTGATCAGGCGCGAGATCTCTTTCTTCTTCAACGCCTTGTTGATGTTCGAGAAGGCCAGGCCCTTGGGCAGGATCTCGGACAGCAGCGCACGGCCCACCGTGGTGTCGACCAGCTTGGTTTCAGGCTGGAACACACCTTCGGCGTCCTTGGTCCACTCGACCAGGCGGACCGAGATCTTGGCGGTGATCTCGACGGCCGCGTTGTCCAGCGCGCGCTGGAGTTCCACGGTGTCGGAGAAGATCATGCCTTCGCCCTTGCCGTTGATGCGCTCGCGGGTGGCGTAGTACAGGCCCAGCACCACGTCTTGCGACGGCACGATGGACGGCTCGCCCGAAGCCGGGAACAGCACGTTGTTCGAAGCCAGCATCAGCGCGCGCGCTTCCATCTGGGCTTCGATCGACAGCGGCACGTGCACGGCCATCTGGTCACCGTCGAAGTCGGCGTTGAACGCCGCGCAAACGAGAGGGTGCAGCTGGATCGCCTTGCCTTCGATCAGCACCGGCTCGAACGCCTGGATGCCCAGGCGGTGCAGCGTCGGCGCACGGTTCAGCATGACCGGGTGTTCCTTGATGACTTCTTCAAGGATGTCCCAGACCACCGGCGTGCCGCTCTCGACTTCCTTCTTCGCCGCCTTGATGGTGGTGGCGATGCCCATCGCCTCCAGTCGGCTGAAGATGAAAGGCTTGAACAATTCGAGGGCCATCAGCTTGGGCAGGCCGCACTGGTGCAGCTTGAGCGTCGGGCCCACGGTGATCACCGAACGACCGGAGTAGTCGACGCGCTTGCCCAGCAGGTTCTGCCGGAAGCGGCCCGACTTGCCCTTGATCATGTCGGCCAGCGACTTCAGGGCGCGCTTGTTCGCACCCGTCATCGCCTTGCCGCGGCGGCCGTTGTCCAGCAGCGAGTCGACTGCCTCCTGCAGCATGCGCTTTTCGTTGCGCACGATGATCTCGGGGGCCTTCAGCTCCAGCAGACGCGCCAACCGGTTGTTCCGGTTGATGACGCGGCGGTACAGGTCGTTCAGGTCGGAGGTCGCGAAGCGGCCGCCGTCCAGCGGCACCAGCGGACGCAGGTCCGGCGGCAGCACCGGCAGCACGTCCATCACCATCCAGTGCGGCTTGATGCCCGACTTCTTGAAGGCTTCCATCACCTTCAGGCGCTTGGAATTCTTCTTGACCTTCAGCTCGCTGCCGGTCATGTCGTTGCGCAGCTTGTCGATCTCGACGTCGAGGTCCATCTCGGCCAGCAGCTTCTGGATGCCTTCGGCTCCCATCAGCGCGACGAACTCGTCACCGAACTCGACGCGCTTGGCCTCGAAGTCGTCCTCGCTCATGATCGAGAACTTCTTCAGCGGCGTCATGCCCGGGTCCACGACCACGTAGGCTTCGAAGTACAACACGCGTTCGATGTCGCGCAGCGTCATGTCGAGCACCAGGCCCAGACGCGACGGCAGCGACTTCAGGAACCAGATGTGCGCGCACGGCGCCGCCAGGTCGATGTGACCCATGCGGTCACGGCGAACCTTGGTCTGCGTGACTTCAACGCCGCACTTCTCGCAGATCACACCGCGGTGCTTCAGGCGCTTGTACTTGCCGCACAGGCACTCGTAGTCCTTGATCGGGCCAAAGATCTTGGCGCAAAACAGGCCATCACGTTCCGGCTTGAAGGTCCGGTAGTTGATGGTCTCGGGCTTCTTCACTTCACCGAAGGACCACGAGCGAATCTTCTCGGGCGAGGCAAGCCCGATCCGGATCGCGTCGAAGTGCTCGTCGGGGGTGAACTGCTTGAACAGGTCCAGCAAACCCTTCATTGATTTCTCCTAGTAGTCAGTTTGAAGACCGGGCCGCCATGCAGGCCAGCCCGGTCCCGCAAGGTCATCAGTTGCGCTCGAGCTCGATGTCGATGCCGAGCGAACGAATTTCCTTGACCAGCACGTTGAACGACTCCGGCATGCCGGCGTCAATCGCGTGCTCACCCTTGACGATGTTCTCGTAGACCTTGGTGCGGCCGTTCACGTCGTCGGACTTCACGGTCAGCATTTCCTGCAGCACGTAAGCGGCGCCATAGGCTTCCAGTGCCCACACTTCCATTTCGCCGAAGCGCTGGCCACCGAACTGGGCCTTGCCGCCCAGCGGCTGCTGGGTGACCAGGCTGTACGGGCCGGTCGAACGGGCGTGCATCTTGTCGTCCACCAAGTGGTGCAGCTTCAGCACGTGCATGTAGCCCACCGTGGTCGGGCGCTCGAACTGGTCGCCGGTGCGGCCGTCGTGCAGCCAGGCCTGGGTGCGCGTGTCGGTCAGCCCCTTGCGGGCGGCGATGTCGTCCGGGTAGGCCAGCTTCAGCATGCGGCGGATTTCTTCTTCCTTCGCACCGTCGAACACCGGCGTCGCGAACGGCACGCCCTTGGTCAGCTCCTGCGCCATCTCGACCACTTCCTTGTCGGAGAGGTCTTCGATGTGCTCGACCTTGCCGCCGGACTTGTTGTACAGCTCGTCGAAGAACTTGCGCAGCTCGGCCACCTTGGCCTCGTGCTGCAGCATGTCGCCGATGCGCTGGCCAATGCCCTTGCCGGCCCAGCCCAGGTGGACTTCCAGCACCTGACCCACGTTCATCCGCGAGGGCACGCCCAGCGGATTCAGCACGATGTCGGCAGGCGTGCCGTCGGCCATGTAGGGCATGTCTTCGATCGGAGTGATCTTGGACACGACGCCCTTGTTGCCGTGACGGCCGGCCATCTTGTCGCCAGGCTGCAGGCGGCGCTTGACGGCCAGGTAGACCTTGACCATCTTCAGCACGCCAGCGGGCAGCTCGTCGCCCTGGGTCAGCTTCTTGCGCTTCTCTTCGAAAGCCAGGTCGAAGCTGTGACGGGTCTGCTCCAGCGAGTTCTTGATCGACTCGAGCTGGTTGGCGACTTCGTCTTCCGCCGGGCGCACGTCGAACCAGTGGTACTTGTCGATGCCAGCCAGGTAGGCCTTGTCGATCGTCGTGCCCTTGGCCAGCTTTTGCGGGCCACCGTTGGCGATGCGGCCGTTCAGCAGCTTCTCGATCCGGTCGAAAGCGTCCAGCTCGACGATGCGCAGCTGGTCGTTCAGGTCCAGGCGGAAACGCTTCAGCTCATCGTCGATGATCTGCTGGGCGCGCTTGTCGCGCTGGATGCCTTCACGGGTGAAGACCTGCACGTCGATCACGGTGCCGTTGGTGCCCTGGTCCACGCGCAGCGAGGTGTCCTTCACGTCGGACGCCTTCTCGCCGAAGATCGCGCGCAGCAGCTTTTCTTCCGGCGTCAGCGTGGTCTCGCCCTTGGGCGTGACCTTGCCAACCAGCACGTCGCCTGGCGTCACTTCGGCGCCGACATAGACGATGCCCGACTCGTCCAGGCGAGCCAGTTGCTGCTCGCTCAGGTTCGGGATGTCGCGCGTGATTTCTTCCGAGCCCAGCTTGGTGTCGCGGGCCATCACCACCAGTTCCTCGATGTGGATCGAGGTGTAGCGGTCTTCGGCGACGACGCGTTCGCTGATCAGGATCGAGTCTTCGAAGTTGTAGCCGTTCCAGGGCATGAACGCGACCAGCATGTTCTGGCCCAGGGCCAGTTCACCCAGGTCGGTCGACGCGCCGTCGGCCACCACGTCGCCAGCCGCCACCTGGTCACCGCGGCGCACGATGGCGCGTTGGTGGATGTTGGTGTTCTGGTTCGAGCGCTGGTACTTGATCAGGTTGTAGATGTCCACGCCGACTTCGCCCGCCAGGGTTTCGTCGTCGTTGACACGGATCACCACGCGGTTGGTGTCGACATAGTCGACCACGCCGCCACGGCGCGCCGTGACCACCGTGCCCGAGTCGACCGCAGCGACGCGCTCGACACCGGTACCGACCAGCGCCTTTTCAGGGCGCAGCACCGGCACCGCCTGGCGCTGCATGTTGGCGCCCATCAGCGCGCGGTTCGCATCGTCGTGCTCGAGGAACGGCACCAGCGAGGCTGCCACCGACACGATCTGCGTCGGCGCCACGTCCATGTACTGGATGCGTTCCGGCGAGGTCAGCACCGATTCGCCGTTTTCACGGGCCGAGACCAGCTCATCGGTCAGCGTGCCTTCCTTGTCCAGCGTCGCGTTCGCCTGGGCAATGACGTACTTGCCTTCTTCGATGGCCGACAGGTAATCGATCTGCATCGTCACCTTGCCGTCGTTCACGCGGCGATACGGCGTCTCCAGGAAGCCGTATTCGTTGAGCTGCGCGTACAGGGCCAGCGAGTTGATCAGGCCGATGTTCGGGCCTTCCGGCGTTTCGATCGGGCAGACACGGCCGTAGTGGGTCGGGTGCACGTCGCGCACTTCGAAGCCGGCACGCTCGCGGGTCAAACCGCCCGGGCCCAGTGCGGAAACACGACGCTTGTGCGTGATTTCCGAGAGCGGGTTGGTCTGGTCCATGAACTGCGACAGCTGCGACGCACCGAAGAACTCCTTCAGCGCCGCGGAGATCGGCTTGGAGTTGATCAGGTCGTGCGGCATCAGGGCTTCGGTCTCGGCCTGGCCGAGGCGTTCCTTGACGGCCTTCTCGATCCGCGCGAGACCCGAGCGATACTGGTTCTCGGCCAGTTCGCCCACGCAACGCACACGCCGATTGCCCAGGTGGTCGATGTCATCGACTTCGCCGCGACCATTGCGCAACTCGACCAGGATCTTCACGACGTAGATGATGTCCTCGTTGGACAGCGTCATCGGGCCTTCCGGCACGTCGCGGCCCACGCGGGCGTTGAACTTCATCCGGCCCACGCGCGACAGATCGTAGGTGTCGGCGTTGTAGAACAAGCGCTGGAACAGTGCTTCCACCGCGTCTTCGGTCGGCGGCTCGCCGGGGCGCATCATGCGGTAGATCGCCACGCGCGCGGCCAGCTGGTCGGCGGTTTCGTCCAGGCTCAGCGTCTGGCTGATGTAGGCGCCCTGGTCCAGTTCATTGGTGAACAGGCACTGCAGGTCCTTGATGCCGGCGCCGCGCAGCTTCTTCAGCAGCGATTCGGTCAGCTCGTCATTGGCCTTCGCAATGATCTCGCCGGTGTCCGGGTCGACCATGTTGCGGGCGACCACGCGGCCCACCAGAAAGTCTTCCGGCACCGAGATGAAGTTGGTGCCGGTCTGCTCCAGCTGGCGCGCATGGCGCGCGGTGATGCGCTTGTCCTTCTCGACAATGACGTTGCCGTCCTTGTCGGTGATGTCGAAGCGCGCCACTTCGCCCTTCAGGCGCTCAGGCACGAACTCCAGCTGTGCGCCGGTGTCCATCAGGCGGAAGCTGTCGTTGTCGAAGAAGTGCGCCAGGATCGCTTCCGGGTTCAGGCCGATGGCCTTCAGCAGGATCGTCACCGGCATCTTGCGGCGGCGGTCGACACGGAAGTACAGGATGTCCTTCGGGTCGAACTCGAAGTCCAGCCACGAGCCGCGGTAAGGAATGATCCGCGCGCTGAACAGCAGCTTGCCCGACGAGTGCGTCTTGCCCTTGTCGTGTTCGAAGAACACGCCAGGCGAGCGGTGCAGCTGCGAGACGATGACACGTTCGGTGCCATTGACGATGAAGGAGCCGTAGTCGGTCATCAGGGGCACTTCGCCCATGTAGACCTCCTGCTCCTTGATCTCCTTGACCACCTTCGCCGGATGCGACTCGCGGTCATAGATGATCATCTGCAGCTTGGCACGCACGGCCGCTGCATAGGTCAGCCCGCGCTGCTGGCATTCGCGCGTGTCGAAGGCCGGTCGCGCGATGTTGAATTCGATGAACTTCATCTCCACGAACCCGTTGTGCGAAACAATCGGGAACGCGGACAGGAACGCCGCCTGCAAACCTTCAGGTTTGCGCTGTTGCGGCGGCACTTCCTTCTGCAGGAAGGCGACGTAGGATTCCCGCTGCATGGTGAGCAGGTAGGGGACGTTGAGAACGCTCTCACGCTTGCCGAAGCTCTTGCGAATTCGCTTGCGCTCGGTGTAGCTGTAGGGGGTTGCTTGCGCCATTGAACACTCCGTATCGGGCACCCGCCGGCCTAGCGGGGAACCTCGTCGGCGACTGGCTTTTGCAGGCGGATTTCCCGGGCGGGAAGCCTGAAAGCTTGGTGGTTGGCCACTACCAACCGCTGGCGGACAACCCCGGCATTGCACCGGAGCCCGACCAAACCTGGTTCTTCTGCAGTCGGATCAGAGAACACTTGGAATAACCGGCCATTATTGCGCAGGTCATTTCAGCTGTCCTCGGCAGGGTCAATGCCCGCCGACGCCCGCCTTCCGCGCGCTTGCGCAGAAAACACAAAAGGCCGGGAGCCCTTTCGGACCCCCAGCCCCTTGCTGCGAAGGTGAATTACTTCACTTCGGCCTTGGCGCCGGCTTCCACCAGCTTCTTGACAGCGGCTTCGGCGTCGGCCTTCGGCACGGCTTCCTTCACGTTCTTCGGAGCGCCGTCGACCAGGTCCTTGGCTTCCTTCAGGCCCAGGCCCGTCAGTTCGCGCACGGCCTTGATGACCTGCACCTTTTGGGCGCCGGCTTCCAGCAGCACGACGTTGAATTCGGTCTTCTCTTCGACCACGGCGGCAGCGCCACCAGCGCCACCAGCGGCCGGAGCGGCCATCGAAGCGGCGGACACGCCAAACTTCTCTTCAATCGCCTTGACCAGGTCGTTCAGTTCCATCACGGACATGCTGTCCAGGGCGGTCAGGAAGGCGTCTTTATCGAATGCCATTTGAGTTACCTCGTATTCAATGATTCAGTGTAGGGATCGGCTGCGGCGCTCAGGCGGCAGCTTCTTCGGCAGGCGCAGCGTCAGCCGGAGCTTCCGCGCCAGCGCCCTTTTGCTCGGCCAATGCGGCCACCACGGCAGCAATGCGCTGCACCGGCGACTTCAGCAAGCCAGCGATCTGCGACAGCAGGACTTCCTTGCTGGGGATCGCAGCCAGGGCCTTCACGCCGTCGGCGTTCAGGACCTTGCCTGCATAGGCGCCGGCCTTGATGACCAGCTTGTCGTTGCCCTTGGCAAAGTCAGCGATGACTTTGGCCGCGGCGACAGCATCTTCCGAAAAGCCGTAGATCAGCGGACCGACCATGCTCTCCGTGACCACCTCGAACGGGGTACCGGCGACGGCGCGACGGGCCAGGGTGTTCTTCACGACGTGAAGGTACACACCCTTGGCACGCGCATCGACGCGCAGCTTGTTCAGGTTTTCCACGGTGAGGCCACGGTACTCGGCCAACGCCAGGGTCTGGGACTTGGCGACTTGCGCTGCCACTTCCTCGACCACGGCCGCCTTCTCGTTGCGGTTGAGACTCAAGGTCTACTCCTCACAAAAACGTGTCTGCAAGTCTTGCGACCCGTTCGACACACCAGGATTGCAGCGACCTAACCGATTCCGAGAGACGCTCCATACACTGGAACCTCCATCTTCACGGCGGGGACGCCATCTGCGCTGGTGCTTGCCGGGCAGGCCCGGTTCGCGATTAAGGCTGGGCATCGAAACACCCCACCACCAGCGGTCTTGGATGGCCTGCGGCGGTTGCCCGCCTCAGCCCACCAATGTCAGACCAGCGCGTCAAGACAGCCGCGCCGGCCTTGATTCAATGCTGCTTCAGGCAGCCGGGGCCGTGGCCGCGGCAACCGAGGCGATTTCGACGCGGGCGCCGACGCCCATGGTCGAAGACACCGCGACCTTGCGCAGGTACACGCCCTTGGACGCGGCCGGCTTGGCCTTGTTCAGTGCATCCAGCAGCGCGGCCAGGTTGCCCACCAGCTTGTCGTCGTCGAACGAGCGACGGCCGATGGTGCCGTGGATGATGCCGCCCTTGTCAACGCGGAACTGCACCTGACCAGCCTTGGCGTTGCGCACCGCCGTGGCGACGTCCGGCGTCACGGTGCCGACCTTCGGGTTCGGCATCAGGCCGCGCGGGCCCAGGATCTGGCCCAGCGTACCGACCACGCGCATCGTGTCCGGCGAAGCGATCACGACGTCGAAGTTGATGTTGCCGGCCTTGACCTGCTCGGCCAGGTCTTCCATGCCCACCACGTCGGCGCCAGCGGCGCGGGCTTCGTCAGCCTTGGCACCTTGGGCGAACACGGCGACACGCTTGGTCTTGCCGGTGCCGTTGGGCAGCACGACGGCGCCACGCACGACCTGGTCAGACTTCTTCGGGTCAATGCCCAGCTGCACGGCCACGTCGATGGATTCATCGAACTTGGCGGTGGCTGCGCTCTTCACCAGCGTCAGTGCTTCGCCGATCGCGTACAGCTTCAGGCTGTCGACCTTGCCTTGCAGGGTCTTGGCTTTTTTGGTCAGCTTGGCCATTTACACACCCTCCACGATCACGCCCATCGAACGGGCAGAGCCGGCGATGGTCTTCACTGCAGCGTCCATGTCAGCCGCCGTCAGGTCTTTTTGCTTGGTCTTGGCGATCTCTTCCAGCTGGGCGCGGGTGATTTTGCCAACCTTGTTCAGGTGCGGCTTGTCCGAACCCTTGCCCAGGCCGATGGCCTTCTTGATCAGCACGGTCGCCGGGGGCGACTTCAGCACGAAGGTGAAGGACTTGTCGGCAAACGCGGTGATGACCACCGGCAGCATCAGGCCAGGTTCCATGCCGGAGGTCTGGGCGTTGAACGCCTTGCAGAACTCCATGATGTTCAGGCCGCGCTGGCCCAGTGCCGGGCCGACGGGCGGCGACGGGTTGGCCTTGCCGGCCGGGATTTGCAGCTTGATGAAGCCGACGATCTTCTTTGCCATGAATGGCTCCTTTCGAGTTCAAGCGCCTTGGGAGTGACCCCTTGGCTCCTCGCTGATGACCCGGAACGACAAAAACCGCTGGCGCCGGGCCAAGCCCGCCAGCGGTCAGAGATTCAAACTTTCTCGACTTGCGAGAAATCCAGCTCGACGCCCGTGGCGCGACCGAAGATCGTGACCGAGACCTTGACCTTGGACTTCTCGTAGTTGACTTCTTCGACAGCGCCGTTGAAGTCGGTGAACGGGCCTTCCTTGACCCGCACCAGCTCGCCAACTTCCCACTCGACCTTGGGCCGGGGTTTCTCGATGCCTTCTTGCATCTGGTTGACGATCTTCATGACCTCGGCCTCCGAGATCGGTGCCGGGCGATTGCGCGCGCCGCCGACAAAGCCGGTGACCTTGCTGGTGTGCTTGACCAAGTGCCAGGACTCATCGTCCATCAGCATCTCGACCAGCACATAACCCGGGAAGAATCGGCGCTCGGTGACCGACTTCTTGCCATTCTTCAGCTCGACCACTTCTTCGGTCGGCACCAGGATGCGGCCAAACTTGGACTGCATGCCGGCGCGGTCGATCCGCTCGCGCAGATTGCGCTCCACGGCCTTTTCCATGCCCGAATAGGCATGGACGACGTACCAGCGCTGGCCGGAGGCTGCCGGCGAAGCGGGCGTTGCGTCGTTTGCGATGGAATCGCTCATGCTCTGTGGACCTCTTTTGTGTGCACCAGGAATCAGTGCTTCCAGCCCAGGATCAGGTCGTACAGCACCCACTCCAGGGATTTGTCGGTCAGCCACAGGAACAGCGCCATCAGGATGACAAAGGCAAACACGTAGCCCGTCATCTGCGCTGCTTCCTTCGGGGCCGGCCAGACGACCTTCTTGACCTCGCGAACCGACTCGCGGCCGTAGGCGATCAGCTGCTTGCCACTTTCGGAGGTGAAAAACAGGCCCACCGCGACCGCCAGGCCCACCAGCAGCGCAATCACGCGCAGCCACATCGGCTGTTGGTTCAGCAGGTAAAACGCCACGACCGAACCGACGACCAGCACTGCGACAGCGGCCAGCTTGGCCTTGTCAGCGCCGGTGGAGAGGGTTTCGACTTGGGAAGGGGTGGACATTGCTTTCAACTTGCGATCCGGGTGACGGGCCGGTAAAACCTGCGACAAGGGCTCGAACACCCGGCGCCCAACAGCAGCAAAGCCCGCCGGGCACAAGGCCTGCGGGCTGGCTGATCAGGCCTTGGACCAGACCGGCAACTCAGACCTGAGCGCCGATGCTGGCAGGGGCAGTAGGAATCGAACCTACAACCTTCGGTTTTGGAGACCGACGCTCTGCCAATTGAGCTATACCCCTGTGGCCTTCAACTTGCTCGATTACTCGATGATCTTGGCAACCACGCCGGCGCCGACGGTACGGCCACCTTCACGGATGGCGAAGCGCAGGCCTTCTTCCATCGCGATCGGGGCGATCAGCTTGACGGTGATGCTGAC
>NZ_JBYTAI010000027.1:0-16129 GCF_058788035.1 Ideonella sp. FW305-24
TCGCTGGGCGCCCGCTTCCTGAAGTGCGGCGTCAGCCGCATGCCTCAGGCCGAGCTGACTTGGCCGGACGCTTACCTCAGTCCTGCGATCTTTCGACGGTAGAATGTGTTCAATGATTGAACGTGGTGGTTCGCCGGCAGATGCGACGAGCAGTGATGCGCATCTCGAACTGCTGAGCTTGATTGAGCAGCATCCCGAGTACTCGCAGCGGCGTTTGGCTGAGGCGATGGGCATCAGTCTTGGCAAGACTCACTATCTGCTGAGGGCGTTGTTCGAGAAGGGCCTGGTCAAAGCCGGGAACTTCCGCCGTAGTGGCAGCAAGTTGCGGTACGTCTATCTTCTCACGCCCGCAGGTATGAAACACCGCCTTCAACTGACACGCCAGTTCCTGTACCGCAAGGAGCAAGAGTTCGAGTTGCTGCGTTCACAGATCGCAAGCCTGCGAGCCTCGCTCGGCGACGACATTGCCGGATCGGTCCCCGACTCCCGCGCCTGATTCGCCCGAAGATTCCGACATGCCCAAGATCACACTCGCATCCGGTGCTCACTTTGAAGCCGCTTCGGCGGTCACGATACTGGACGCTGCCACGGCCGGCGGACTGGTGCTCGAGCACAGTTGCCGCACCGGGCGTTGTGGTACCTGCAAGGCAAAGTTGGCATCAGGTGATGCCGTGCTGCTCAAGGAGGCCACGGCGCTGTCACCTCAAGAGTCCGCTGCGGGCTGGATCCTGACCTGCGCGCATGGTGCAGCGAGCGATCTGTCGCTCGACATCGAGGACTTGGGTGTGCTCAATGGCATTGAGCCAAAGACTTACCCGGCCCGCCTGTCCATGCTGGAGCGGCTGGCGCCCGACGTGATCCGGGTGGTGCTGCGTCTGCCGCCGACTGCGAATTTCCGTTTCCTGCCTGGGCAATACGTCGACGTCATGGGACCTGCCAATGTGCGGCGCAGCTATTCGATTGCCAGCGCTGCGACGGTCCGGGGTCAGTTGGAACTCCAGATCCGGCAGGTCGAGCACGGCGAGTTCAGTGCCTATTGGTTCGGTGTCGCCAAAGCGAACGACCTGCTGAGGCTGTACGGGCCAAGGGGGACGTTCTTTCTCCGCCAGACGGCTGGTGTGGATTTGGTCTTGCTGGCAACGGGAACGGGCATCGCGCCGTTGTTGTCCATGCTGGCTCAGATCAAGGACATGCCCGAGTCAGAGCGGCCAGCTTCAGTGTCGCTGTATTGGGGTGGCCGCCGTCCGGAGGACCACTACCTCGATCCGCTGGCTGCATGGCCGGGCGTGCACTATGTGCCGGTGCTCTCGCGTGGGGATGCGCAATGGGGCGGGGCGCGGGGCCATGTGCAGGATGTGCTGTTGGCTGAAGTGACCGACATCCACAACATGGTGGTCTATGCCTGCGGGTCCGAGCAGATGATCCACGGCGCACAGCAAAAGCTGCTGGCCGCAGGGCTGGATGCCAAGAGGTTCTATTTCGATGCCTTCGTCAGTTCCAACTGAGCGGTGGGTGTTCTGAAGTCAGGAAGGCAAGAGAGCAAATGAAGGCAGTGATTCTGGCGGGTGGCCTGGGCACGCGGCTCAGCGAAGAGACGGCAACCCGTCCGAAGCCCATGGTCGAAATTGGTGGCAAGCCCATCCTGTGGCACATCATGAAGATGTACTCGCACCATGGCATCAACGAGTTCGTGATCTGCTGTGGCTACAAGGGCTACGTGATCAAGGAGTACTTTGCAAACTACTTCTTGCACATGTCGGACGTCACTTTCGACATGGCGCACAACAAGATGGAAGTGCACAGCAAGCGCGCCGAGCCCTGGAGCGTCACGCTGGTGGACACAGGTGAAGATTCGATGACCGGCGGCCGTTTGCGTCGCGTGGCAAAGTATGTCGAACAGGAGCGGGACTTCTGTTTCACCTATGGCGACGGTGTGGGTGACATCGACATTTCGGCCAGCATCGCTTTCCATCGCGCGCACGGCAAAGCAGCGACGCTCACTGCCACGTATCCACCGGGCCGCTTCGGCGCGCTGGACATCCAGAACGGCCAGGTGCGCAGCTTCAAGGAAAAGCCCAAGGGCGACGGCGCGCGCATCAATGGCGGCTTTTTCGTACTGACACCGAAGGTGCTCTCCCAGATCCAGGACGATGCTTCGGTCTGGGAGCAGGAGCCGTTGATGAATCTCGCTGCCGAGGGGGAGTTGATGGCTTTCGAGCACGAGGGCTTCTGGCAGCCGATGGACACGCTTCGTGACAAGCACCTGCTCGAAGAGCTTTGGGCTTCCGGCGGGGCGCCGTGGAAGAAGTGGGATTGAGCGCGATGACCGGCAATGTCGATCCTGTCTTCTGGCAGGGCAAGCGTGTTTTCCTGACTGGCCACACCGGCTTCAAAGGGGGCTGGCTGAGCCTGTGGCTGCAACGCTTGGGAGCTGAGGTGCAGGGTTATGCGCTAGCGCCCGAAGGCCCCTGCAACCTGTTCACGGAGGCGCGCGTTGCCGACGGCATGTCGAGTGTCTTTGCCGATGTACGCGACCTACCGGCACTGCTGGGCGCGATGGCCGCGTTCCGCCCTGACATCGTGATTCACATGGCTGCGCAACCACTGGTTCGCTTGTCCTATGCGCAGCCGGTCGAAACCTACGCGACCAACGTGATGGGCACCGTGCATCTGCTGGAAGCCGTGCGACAAACGCCTGGCGTGCGCGTGGTGGTCAACATCACAACCGACAAGTGCTACGAGAACAAGGAGTGGGTCTGGGGGTATCGCGAAGACGAGCCCATGGGCGGTCACGATCCGTACAGCAACAGCAAGGGTTGCGCGGAACTGGTTTCCAGCGCCTATCGTCGTTCGTTCTTCGTCCAGGGTGGCCCGGCTTTAGCCACTGCACGCGCTGGCAATGTCATCGGTGGTGGCGACTGGGCGACCGACCGCTTGCTGCCCGACATCCTGCGCGCCTTCGAGAAGGGCGAACCAGTGGTCATTCGCAACCCCCAATCCACGCGCCCCTGGCAGCATGTGCTGGAGCCGCTCTCCGGTTATCTGGTGCTGGCGCAATGCCTGTGGCGAGACGGTTCGGGCTTTGCCGACGGCTGGAACCTGGGTCCGCGTGACGAAGACGCGCGGCCGGTGCAATGGATCGTCGAGCGCTTGGTCGAGCAATGGGGCGACGGCGCCCGCTGGCAGCTTGACGGCGGCCAGCATCCGCACGAGGCCCATTTCCTCAAGCTCGACATTTCCAAGGCCCGTGCCCGGCTTGGTTGGCAGCCGCGCTGGAGCCTGGCCGAAGCCCTTGAACACATCGTGACCTGGCATCGCGCCTGGCTCGCGGGCGACGACGTCCGCGCCCTGTGCCTGCAGCAGATCGACCGCTACACCGCCACCGCCATCGCATCATGACCGAGACCCCTGTCCAGTTTCACAAGAAGACCCCTGACCAGTTGCGCGCCGAGATCGCAGCGCTGGTTCAGCAATATTCGGACATCGTGCACGCGCCACGTCCTTTCGTGCCAGGCGAGAGCGCCGTGCCGGTGTCAGGCAAGGTGATTGGTGCCGGTGAGCTGAAGATGATGGTGGATGCCAGCCTGGATGGCTGGCTGACCACGGGTCGCTTCAATGCGATGTTCGAAGAGCGCCTCGCGAAGTTCCTGGGCGTGAAACACCTGATCACGGTGAACTCCGGCTCCTCGGCCAACCTGGTCGCGTTTTCCACTCTCACTTCGCCACGTCTCGGGGACCGCGCGATCAAGCCGGGCGACGAGGTCATCGGTGTTGCTGCCGGCTTCCCGACGACCGTCAACCCGATCCTGCAGTTCGGCGCGGTGCCGGTGTTCGTCGACGTGGACCTGGCCACCCACAACATCGACGCCTCGAAGATCGAGGCTGCGATTTCGCCCAAGACCAAGGCCATCATGCTGGCTCACAGCCTGGGCAACCCGTTCAACCTCGAGGTCGTCACGGCGCTGTGCAAGAAGCATGGGCTTTGGCTGGTGGAGGACTGCTGCGACGCGCTGGGTGCGAAGTACAACGGCCAACTGGTTGGCACCTTCGGCGACATCGGCACGCTGAGCTTCTACCCCGCGCATCACATCACGATGGGTGAGGGGGGCGCCGTCTTCACCAACGACCCCGAACTGAAGTTGATCGCCGAGTCTTTCCGCGACTGGGGTCGTGACTGCTACTGCCCGCCCGGCAAGGACAACACCTGCAACAAGCGCTTCTGCTGGAAGCTGGGTGACCTGCCCGAGGGCTACGACCACAAGTACACCTACAGCCACCTGGGCTACAACCTGAAGATCAGCGACATGCAGGCTGCCTGCGCCCTGGCACAGATGGACCGCGTCGAGGACTTCATTGAGGCTCGCAAGGCGAACTTCAGGTACCTTAAGGGGCGCCTGCAATCGGTTGAGCAATACCTGCACCTGCCAGAGGCCACGCCGAACTCCGAGCCGTCGTGGTTCGGTTTCCCGTTGGTGCTGAAGGAGGATGCGGGGGTGAAGCGCACCGACCTGATCAATTTCCTCGACGAGAACAAGATCGCCACGCGCCTGCTGTTCGCCGGCAACCTCACGCGCCAGCCTTACATGATCGGCCGCAACTTCCGTGTCAGCGGAGAGTTGACCAATACCGACATCGTGATGAACCAGACCTTCTGGTTGGGCGTGTGGCCGGGACTCTCACGCGAGCAACTGGACTATGTGGTCGAAAAGCTCGAAGAGTTCTTCGGCGTCAACTTCTGATCACATCGGTGATGTCGAGAATCTTGATCACCGGGGCAAGTGGCTTCCTGGGCGGTGCCCTCGTGCGGTCTTGGGCACAACGGGGGCATGATGTGCATCTGCTAGTGCGGCCAGGCTCATCGCTGGCGCGCGTGAGTTCGGTGCGTGACTGCGTGACCGTGCATGTCGGGGCGACGCCTGACCAGGCAGCAGAGACCTTGAAGGCAGTTGCGCCTGACTCGGTTGTCCACACCGCATGCGCCTATGGCCGCGCTGGCGAGACGCCACGGCAGATCCTGGAAGCGAATGTCGGTTTCGGTGTTTCGCTGCTGCAGGCCATTTGCGAAGGCGAGCGCCACGTGACCTTCCTCAGCACCGGGAGTGTGCTCGGGCCGGAGGTGAGCTTGTACGCCCTGACAAAGCGGCAGTTTGCGGACTGGGGTGTGCAACTCGCGGCGCGCTCGCCGGAGTGCCTGCGCTTCGTCGACCTGAAACTGCAGCACATGTACGGCCCCGGCGACGACCGTTCCAAGTTCACAACGCATGTGTTGCACGCGCTGCATGAGGGTGTGCCCGAACTGAAGCTCACCGCGGGCGAGCAGCAACGCGACTTCATCCACATCGATGATGTTGTGAGTGCGTACGACACAGTGCTTGCCCACGTCGCAGCGCTGCCCACTTACGACATCATCGAGATCGGCTCTGGCGAAGCGCCGCGTGTGCGCGAGTTCGTTGAACTCGTGCAGCGACTCACGGGCTCGTCGACGCAACTTGCCTTCGGCGCGGTGCCGTACCGTGCCAATGAGGCGATGCGCTGCGTCGCCGATACCACTCGCCTTCGAGGGCTGGGCTGGCTCCCTGCGCACGACCTCGCTTCCGGCCTGCAAGACACCCTTCGCAAGGAATTCCAATCATGAAGCTACTCATCACCGGGGGCTGCGGTTTCCTCGGCAGCAACCTCGCCGCGCATGCGATCTCGCAGGGCATCGAGCTCTGCGTCTTCGACAGCCTCTATCGCCACGGCGCACAGGAAAACCTCGCGTGGTTGCGTTCACAGGGTGAATTCCGCTACGTGCACGGCGACATCCGCAACGCCAACGACGTCGAGCGCCTCGTGCGGGACTTCCAGCCGACGATGGTTTTCCATCTTGCCGGCCAGGTTGCGATGACGACGTCGATCGCCAACCCGCGCATGGACTTCGAGGTCAACGCCCTCGGCACCCTGAACTTGCTGGAGGCGGTGCGTCAGCACGCGCCGCAGGCTGGCGTCGTCTACTCGTCGACCAACAAGGTCTACGGTGACCTTGAACAGTTCGGCTATGAGGAGTTGCCCAAGCGCTTCCGCTGCGTTGAGCACCCAGAGGGCTTTGACGAGGCCGTGCAACTCGACTTCCACAGCCCCTATGGCTGCTCCAAGGGGTCGGCTGATCAGTACCTTCGCGACTACCACCGCATCTTCGGGCTCAAGACGGTCGTGTTCCGCCACTCGTCGATGTACGGCGGGCGCCAGTTCGCGACGGCCGACCAGGGCTGGGTGGGCTGGTTCTGCCAGATGGCAGCGGAAACGAAGCACGGCCTGCGCAAGGAGCCTTTCACGATTTCAGGCACCGGCAAGCAGGTGCGTGACGTGCTGCATGGCGAAGACATGATCCGCCTGTATTTTGGCGTCGCGGCAGGCATCGACCGCATCGCGGGCGAGGCGTTCAACGTTGGTGGCGGCTACGACAACAGCCTGTCGCTGCTCGAGCTTTTCGACTTGCTCGGCGAGTTCATCGGCCAGCCGCTGCGGTTCACGCATGGTCCGGCGCGCGAGAGCGACCAGCGTGTGTTCATTGCCGACATTGCACGCATCTCAGAGCGAATCGGCTGGCGCCCGCAGGTGAGCGCCCGCGATGGTGTGGCTCGCATGCTGGCCTGGGCCGAGACGCTGGTGCAGCGTTGACGGCGGACCGCAAGAACATCCTCATGCCTGCGGACATCGCGCGAGACGACGATTCATCCAATCGTCCGGTCCAGGAGCGGCGCCGGCCGTTGCGCGACGTCGTCCTCCTATGGGTTGCGCGCATGGTGTCCTCGGTCGCGACGATTGCCGTGTTGGCGGCTGCTGCACGAGCATTGCCGTTGGAGACCTTTGCCCAGTTCGCGCTGCTTGTCGGGCTGATTGCTTGGCTGCCTGTGCTCGACTTCGGTTTCGGCTCGGTGATGCAGAACCGCGTGGCTGAAAGCCTTGCACATGGCCGAGCGGTGGCCAGGGTCATTGGGTCGTGTCTGGTCGGTGCGACCGGCTTTGCTGCAGTGTCCGGCGTCGTTGTGGTCCTCGCACTCCTTGCCTACGGGTGGATCTCCGGTTCCTCAGGGCTGCTGCAACGTCCCGGCGTGCTCGCTTTCACCGTGGTCTGCCTGATGACGACGGCTGTGTCGATGACCGTGCACAAGGTGTATGCGGCGACCAATCGACTTGTCCTGTCCGCATTGGTTTCGGCTGTCCAGAACCTGCTCTCGCTTGCCATGCTTTGGCTGGCGTTGCGACTCTCTGGCGATGAAAGCCTGCTTGCTGCTTCGCTTGCCGGCTACTTCGTCCCTTACACCCTGGTCCCCCTTTTTGCGCTGCTGCTGGTGGTGCGTGAGGCGGGCTGGTCCCCGGGCGGGCTCGCGGACTGGTTTGAATCGCGGTTGTTCAAGGATGCGCTGCAGTTCTGGTTTGTCCTGCTGCTGTCGCTCACCGTCATTCAGTTCGACCAGTTCATCGCCTTTACCTATTTGCCGCCGACTGACTTTGCACAGTACACCGTCGCTACCAAGCTGGTCAGCTTCCTGTACTTTCCATATTCGGCGCTTCTCACCGCCAACTGGAGCCGAGTTTCCGTGGCGCACGCGCAGCAGGATGCTGCCCAGGTCATGGCAATCGTTCGGTCGAGTTTCCTGATCGGGGTGGGGTATGTGGCCGTTGCACTGCCCGTCCTGCTCTTGTGCGCGGAACACTTTTCATCGTTGCTACCGCAAGGTGTCAGCCACATCGAACTCGGAATGCTGCTGGGTGTCGGCCTTGTGGCGCTCAACAAGGTCTGGACGGAGTCATATGCGCTGGTCTACCTCGCGACCGGCAACACACGGATCATTGCGTCCTACCTGCCCATTCAAGCCGGACTTGCCGTCGGTTTGCAGTTCGTGCTGGTGCGCTACCTGGATGCCTACGGACTGATGCTCGGGGGCGCGCTGTCCTACTTCGCGACCTCGCACTGGATCCTCTTTCTCCGTCGCCGCGACGTCTTCAGCCAGTATGCGCCCGCCGTCTCGCGAACCACTCTGCCCGCCCAAGTCTCATGAGCCCGCTGCTGACCATCGCCATTCCGACCTACAACCGGGCCGACTGCCTGCGCGTGCTCATCGACCGACTGTCCGAGGAGTTTGCACAAGTTCCCAACTGGGCTTCGCGCGTGGAGCTCGTCGTTGTCAACAATGCCTCGACGGACGGAACGCATGACTATCTGGAAGAACTCAAGTCGCGCTTGAACTGCAGGATCTTCCACAATGCCGAGAACCTCGGCATGGACGGCAACTTCATTCGCTGTTTCGAGGTTGCCACGGGCCGGTGGCTCTGGCTTTGCAGTGACGATGACCTGCCGATGTTGGGCACAATCCCGATGATCCTGGATGCCGTGCAGGGACCGGGTGTTGATTGCGGACTGCTCTACTTGCCTACTCGTTTCCATGTTGGAGATCTGGACGGGAATCGCGAACAGACCGAGCTGCAGACTTTGCAGATCGAGGGGCCCCAGCAGTTCGCTGCACGCGTCAACGGCCTCTTCACGTTCATCACCTGCATCATCGCCGACCGGCAGGCCTTCCTGGCCGCGGTGCCCCAGCCTGATCTGAAGACGTTGAAGGGATCGTTTTTTTCCTTCTTCGAGTGGCAGCTCGAACTGCTCAAGCGAGCAGGCCGCTTTGGCTACTTTCCGCGCCCGGTGATGCTCGCGCGGGCTGAAAACAGCCGTGGCTACGATTTCGCGAAGGTATTTACCCAGCGCTTCTACGACGCCTGCAAGGTGAAGCTTGCCGACCGGCCGGACCTGCTGCAGTTGATCGTGGATGGCATGCGCTACCGGCATTTGCCCAACCTGTTCTACAAGACGCGTGTCGGCCGGAACGGCAAGTTCGCATTCGACTCGGCCAAGGCTCGCGCGGACTATGTCGAAGCCTATGGGGCCGGGCCGTTTTATTTCCTCGTGATGTATCCGGTGTTTGTGCTGCCGTTGGCGTTTGTCAAGGCAGCGCTGTTCCTCGGCCGTGTGTGGGGCAAGGCATGGATCGAGTGGTCTACGCGCGGCGCTGCACTGCGTTGAGCGCGCATTTGCGAAGCACCCATGGATAGCAAAACAATTTCTGGAGTGAGTTGGTGAGCCTTTTGAGCGTTCTAGCCCCTCGTTTTTCCAAGCGCCGGCTGGCGCTGTCGATCCTGCGAGACTTTCGCTACCGGCCGAGCTCGATCGTCGGTCGGTTGGCAGGCGTCAATTTCGCCAACGACCGCACCTGCGGTGCGTTGAGCATCCATTGCAATGTTTGCGGCACGCAAGGCCGCATGTCCTACGATTTCCCCGACGTGAACATCCGGCGCGAGCACGGCATCGGCCTGCTGCGCGAGACGCTGCGTTGCCGCGCGTGCGCGGCGACGATGCGGGATCGGCAGATCGCCCACGGGCTGCTGCAGGTGGTTCGCGAGCGCTTCGGTCAGGATGCGACCGACCTCGCCGCTTATCGCCGCCAACCGGCCGGCACCTTGCGCATCCTCGACTCGGATTCCTTCAGCCCAATCAACCGCGTGCTGCGCGGCTTGCCCGGCTATGTTCACTCGCAATTCGTGCCGGGACTTGACAACGGCAGTGCGCTGCCGGACGGTTCGGTGGTGGTGGACCTGGAGCGCATCCCGTTTCCCGACGCATCCTTCGACGTGATCCTGAGTTCGGACGTGATGGAGCATGTCGCCGACGACACGACCGCTCACAGGCAGATCTTCCGCTGCCTCGCGCCGCGCGGGGCCTATGTTTTCACGATCCCGTACGACCCGAGCATGCAGGGCAACCGCACGCTGACCGTGCGCACGGGCCAGCCGGGGGCTATGTCGCACCTGTTCCTGGACCGGCATGTGCATGGCGACCCGCATTCCGACGGCGGCATCGTCGCGCACCGCATCTACGGCCGGCAACTCCTTGACGAGCTCGCGGCGATGGGGTTCGACCCGGCGTTCCTGGTGGTGGACGAGCCGGGCAACGGCATCTACGGTGGCGACCTGTTTGTCGCTCGCAAGGCGGGTTGATCCATGAACATCCTCATCACCGGTGGCGCCGGCTTCATCGGTTCCAACCTCGCCCTGCGGCTGTTGCGCGACGGGCACGCCGTTACGGTCCTCGACAACCTTTCGCCGCAGATCCACGGCAGCGATCCAGACAGCTCGTCCCCGCTCTACGCGAGCATCCGCGGCCGCGTGCGCTTTGTCCGCGGTGACGTGTGCGATGCGGCTGTGTGGCCGCTGTGCCTGCCGGACCAGCACGCGGTGGTCAACCTCGCAGCGGAGACCGGCACCGGTCAGTCGATGTATGAGATCCATCGCTATGCCGAGGTCAATGTAGGTGGCACGGCACGCATGCTGGACTGGCTGGCGAACCATCCTCACTCGGTGAAGCGAATGGTCGTCGCGTCGTCGCGGGCCATCTACGGCGAAGGCAAGTACCGCGATGAGGACGGCAATGTCGTATATCCCAGCGCACGCCGCGAGGCTGACATGCGGGTCGGCCGTTTCGATCCGCTGTGTCTGCGCACCGGTCGGCCGCTGCGACTGCAGGCGACGGACGAGGACTCGAAGATCCATCCGAGTTCCGTCTATGGCATCACCAAGCAGAACCAGGAGCAGATGACGCTGACCGTCTGCCCCACGCTGGGCATCGAGCCTGTCGCGATGCGCTACCAGAACGTGTACGGGCCGGGGCAGTCGCTCAAGAACCCGTACACCGGCATCTTGTCGATCTTCTCGACCCGTATCCTGAATGGCAATGCCATCCAGGTCTTCGAGGACGGCCTGGAGAGCCGCGACTTCGTCTACATCGATGACGTCGTCGAGGCTACCTGTCTGGCGCTGACGCGCGCGGAGGCGGCCGGGGAGGTGTTCGGCATCGGTTCTGGCGTGGCCACGGACGTGCTGACCGTGGCGCGCTCGCTCGTCGCCTGCTATGGCGCGAAGGTCGATGTGACCGTGACCGGCGCGTTCCGCCTTGGCGACATCCGGCACAACTTCGCCGACCTTGGCAAGTCTCGCCGGCTGCTGGGTTTCGAGCCGCGCCACGATTTCCAGTCCGGGTTGCGTCGTTTCGCCGACTGGGTCATGCGGCAGGAGGTTGCCGAGGACACCTACGAACGTAGCATCCGCGAAATGCAAGAGAAGGGTCTGTTCAAGTCATGAGCCAGGCCTCGCGCATTGCCCTCGTTACCGTGCTTTTCAATTGCGAGAAGCACCTGCCACTGTTCTTCGAATGCATGGGCCGCCAGACTGACCATGATTTCGTGGTGGTCGTCATAGACAACGCCTCTCACGACGCGTCACTTGGGCGTGCACGCGAACTGGCGCAGACCCATGGCGTGCCTTGCGAATTCATCGCCAATGACGGCAATCTGGGCATCGCTGTCGGCAACAACCAGGGCATTGAGCGCGCACGCGAACTGGGTTTGCAGCATGTCGTGCTGATCAACAACGACATTGGCTGCGACGACGACCTGATCGCCCGCATCCGCGAAAGCGCGATTGCCAAGGGCCTGCCAGCCTGGACCTGCCTTGCCTGGCACGGAGACAGCCAGGAGCGATGGTTCGGCGGTGGCCGCCTCAGCTGGTGGCTCGCGCGGGGCATCCACGACGACCAGGCGACGAGCGAGCAGATCACCGCGCCGGTGCGCATCACGTACGCTCCTACCTGCCTCATGTATGTGCACATGCGGGTGTTCGATCGCGTCGGCCCGATGGACGCGCGCTACTTCGTCTACTACGACGACACCGACTTCTGCAAGCGCATGATGGATGCCGACATCGCGCTGACCTACGACCCGACGGTTTCGTTCCGCCACTACGTTGGTGGCTCCAGCGGTGGAGAGCTGAGTCCGTTTTTCCTGCGCATCAGCACGCGCAACAAGTTCCTGTACATCCGCAAGCATTACGCACGCCCGCAGCGCTGGCTGGTGGGTGGGGTGGCGTTGCTCTCCAAACTCTCCCAACTTGCGAGTTCGCGCCGTCGAGGGCCGACCTGGGCCGGCATCATGGAAGCATTGCGGGGCCAGGAAGGCTGACGTCATGATCGAAGGCCTGCTCTTTGCACATGTCGTGGCGTTGATTGCGGTCTATCGCTTGCTGAGTGGCAGGATCGGACGCGTCCTGGCGTTGACCTGGCTGTCGTACATGACCATCTTCACCGTTCTCAAGCCGGTGCTGCTGTACTACTACGACTTGTACTACCCCTATTCGACCAACGATGCCGGGGCAGTGGAGTCGTTGCTGGCTGGCTCGCTGATGTTCCTGGGGGTGCTCTGGGTCGCAGTGAGGTTCTTCGGCGATCGTGCCCCGCCGGCCCTGGCCATGCGCATCTACGATTTCGACGGCATCAGCATACGAGGTGTGGTCGGCGCCTTCCTGGTGCTGATGCTGGTGTCATTCGGCGGAAGCACGCTGAAGTTCAACTCGCCGACCTACATGTTCTCGCTCGTCGACGCCTTTGAGGCATCGATGAACCTGGCCAACGGCTCCTGGTATCTCAACTACATCGCGGAGATCCTGTTTTACGGCCTGCTGATGGTCGTGGCTTGCAGCTACTGGCGCTTCAAGATGACGAAGTCGCTCGCGATTGTCCTGGGCACGATCTTGTTGACCTACTTCTGGACGAAGATGTCATCGCGCACCGGCGCGCTGGTTGTGATCGTCGGCTGGATGTCGTGTTACTTCAGCGTTGAGCGCCAGCGCCGGATCAACATCTTCTGGCTCGGAGTCGCGGGCTACTTGATGCTGATCCTGTTGTATGTGGGCAATTTGGTACGCACGGGCAATGCAGGCAATCTCAGCCTGGATACGGCGATCTTTGGGGCGGTATTTGCGGCAGCCTCAGATCTGTCCCCGGTGGACAACGCGACCTTGATGTACTCGGAGATGTGGCAGCACGATCCGACTTGGTTCCTCTACCTGCTTGGATCTATCACGCCGACCGTGCTGCTCCCTTCGAGCCTGTTTCCGTTCAAGATCCCGGCGGACAAAGACGCGGAACTCACCCGCATCTTCTTTCCAGGCGGGGCCGACACCGCGTTCTATCACGAGGGCTCCACGCTCACATTCACGGTTCCGGCGACTGGCTATGCAGACGCGGGTTATCTCGGCGTGTTCGTCGCTTGCGTGCTCTACGCGATGATCATGTGTTGGTACATCTGGCTCTTCCGCAATGGCAGCCGTTCCACGCGTTTTCTTGCTGGCTACTTGATCGTCGTGCATACAGTGGGATATCGGCTGTCGATTGAGACGCTGCTGGTCGCCTTCTACAGTTCGATGATGTTCTTCGTTTTCACGCGTCGCTTGGCGTTGTTCTTTGGTTCTTGGTCCGCGGCCGTGCAACCTGCGCCGCGCCGCATCGATCTTGCATAACTTGCACTCCATGAACCTGTTGCAGTTGGCGCATCGTCTGCCTTGGCCCCCGATCGACGGCGGAAAGAAAGGCACCCTTGGATTTGTCGATGGCTACCGTCGTCATCCTGAAGTCTCGCGCCATGCGCTACTGTGCATGTGCCCGCAGGAGGAAGCCACGTGGGCGGCGGAGTGGAAGCCGCAGGGCACCGAATTGCATGTCGACCTCATGGACGCCCGCAACAGCATCCCGCGCGTTCTGGCGAATACGGTCTTCTCGCGCAAGCCGTTCAACATGGCCAAGTATGAGCGCCGCAGCTTCGAGCAGAGGTTGCACGAGGCCCTGGTCCGTATCCGGCCCGATGTGGTCCACTTCGACAGCCTGCATACCACCAGCTATGCCTCTTTGGTCCGTGCGCAGGCGCCGCAGGCGCTGCGGGTGCTGCGGTGCCACAACGCCGAGCACGTGATCCTGCAGCGCCTGGCGGATTCGGAGACGCAGCCGATGAAGAAGGCGTTGATCGGTCTGCAGGCGCGCCGGCTCCATGCCTACGAAGCCGCGGCACTTGACGCGTTCGACTTGATCCTCGCGATCACTGAGGCCGATGCGGCTCGCTTTCGCGCCATGAACCCACGTGTCGATGCCCGCATGATCGTCGTGCCCGCGGGTGCCGACCTGCCGGATGAGCTTCCGCCCGCACCGGCCGAGGGCGGCCTGATTCGGCTGCTGCATGTCGCAGCGATGGACTGGCTGCCCAACCAGGCGGGGCTGCGCTGGTTGATCATAGAGGTGCTGCCTTTGCTGGATGCGGCCGGCCTCAATTACCACCTGGACATCGTCGGCAAGAACATGCCTGAGGAGTTCAGGTCGTACACAGGGGCGCGCGTGACGGTCCACGGTTTCGTGCAGGACCTCGCGCCGATCACGTCGCGCGCGCATGTGGCCTTGGTGCCACTTCAGGTTGGCGGCGGCATGCGCGTGAAAATCCTCGACTATTGGGCGATGGGCGTCCCCGTCGTTGCGACGCCGGTGGGTGCGGAAGGTCTCGCCGACGGCGCCGAGCCGGCGGTGAGTGTGGCGGCGAGCCCCGCAGGGTTCGCGGGCGCGATTCTCAACCTGGCGCAGTCAAGCGACGAGCGTGCATGTTTGCGCGCCTCGGCCTTTCGCAAGGTCAGCGAGAGCTACGGCTGGCCGGGCATCGTCGACGGACTCGTCGCGCGCTATCGAGCCTTGCTGGCCGCGCGGCCCGAGGTGGCTGTCGAATGAGCGCGGATGGTGATCTGAAGCGTGTGCTGCTGGTCTGCACGCGCGAGATTCCCCGCGAGGCTGAGAGTGGTCGCGAACGTACGATGGCCTTCATCCTTCAAAGCCTAGAGGCAGGCGGCGAGGTCAAGCAACTCCGGCTCCACTCGGCGCTCGAGCGCCGTTCTGCCGGACGCATCATGCGTTTGCTCGCTGCGGCAGCGTGGGGTGTGCTCACGCTGCGGCCCATCCCGCTGCAGGCGCTGCTGTTCCACGCTGGAGGCAGCGAGCGCGAACTCGATGCACTCGTAGCGCACCTGCGTCCGGAGACCGTTGTCTTCGACGGCGTCCGTTCGGGACAGATGGCGCTGGGCTTGCGTGCGCGCTTCCCCTCGCTGCGCATTGTCTGTGACTTCGACGACCTGATGTCGCGCCGCATGGAGGTGCTCGCGCGCACTGGACAGCCGATTTCGATGGGCTACCTGCGCAAAATGGTGCCGGCCTGGGTACAGCGCTGCGTGCTGGACGGCCTGTTTGCGCGCCTCATCCTCTCCTACGAGCATCGCGCCTTGCGAGCCGCGGAGGGCCGAATCGGACGGGCGTGCGACGACACAGTGTTGGTCTCTTCGGTTGACGCCGGCCATCTGCGCTCGCTGAGTCCCGGCGTGCGGGTGAGCGTGGTGCCACCTTACATGGGCGCGCACGCGCCGTTCCGGCCTCTGGTCGCAGTGGAGCGCTTTGTGTTCATCGGCGGTGACAGTCTTCTGCAGAATCGCCAGGCGATCGAATTCCTCGTCTCGCTTTGGGCGCGCGCACGGCCAGCGACGCCGCTGCATATCTTCGGCAAGCAGGGCAGAATCTACCCCGAAGTACCGGGCGTTGTCTTCCGCGGCTTTGTCGCCGATGTGGCCGACGCATACCTGCCGGGCAGCGTGCTGCTCGCGCCCTCGTTCCTGAGCGGCGGGGTCAAAACCAAGGTGCTGGAGGCGATGTCGTATGGCATCGTCCCGCTCGGCACCGAGGTGACTTTCGAAGGCATCGAGGCCGATTTTGACGGCCTTACTGGCGGGCCGGCGCAGATTGAAGAGTGGGTGTGCGACCCTGCGCGCTACGTCGGGGGCTGGGCTGAGCGCGGGGCCGCAGCGATCGGGCAGGCGGCCTGCAACCACGCCGAGGCACGCCTAGGCAAGCGCTGGCGCACCATCGTCTGGCCCAACAACTGAGCGGGGCCGACTGCGTTCAGCCTAAATCCGGCAGTTGCCATCCCCTGATCGCCCGGTAAGCCAGCACTGGCGTGGGTATTGGCGGTCTTGGCACACTCACCCGATGGGTGAAGCAAGACGCAAGGCGTTGTTGGCGCGGCGAGGGGCGGGCGAGGAGCCGGCCGAGCCGCAGGTCGTGGACATGTTAGGCGGGCGCATGCACGTTCGCTGGGACACCGGCGCGGCGTAAGCGTCCGGCCAAGTCACATTGAATTGGCGTAGCCGGACAAGGATGCTTGTGTCCACGAACAAATGCGTGGAC
>NZ_JBYTAI010000028.1:0-10263 GCF_058788035.1 Ideonella sp. FW305-24
GCGCGCATCAGCCTGCCGGATGCGGCGCCGCAGGGCGTCTACCAACTGCACCCCAGCCTGCTGGACGCGGCCTTGCAGGCCACGCTGGGCTTGCAGGCGGAGAACGCGCCGCTGAGCCTGCCGTTTGCGCTGGGTGCGCTGGAAGTGCTGGCGCCTTGCGCGGCGGAGATGTGGGCGGTCGTGCGCAGAAGTGCCGGCAGCAATGCAGGTGATGCGGTGCAGCGGCTGGACATCGACCTGTGCGATGAGCAGGGCAATGTCTGCGTGCGCTTGGGGCAGTTCAGCTTGCGCTCGTCCATTGCCGGTGCTGCGCGCGTCGAGCCCTTGCCGCCGCCACGGGCTGCCGCGCCCCAGGCATCGATCCAGACGCTGCTGCTGCAGCCGAGCTGGACCGCGCAAGCGGCAGCGCCGGCAACGGGCGACGCATTTGCTCGGCATGTCGTGCTGCTGTGTGGCGTGGAGGCCACCGATCTGGCAGAGCGTCTGCCCGGCATCGTCTGCCTGACACCTGCCAATGACGGTGCCCTGGCGCAACGCTTCGAATCCGCTGCCATCGGGTTGCTCGGACAACTGCAGGCGCTGACCAACCAGCCCGGCAGGCACCTGATCCAGGTGCTCGTCCCGGCGACCGGCGAAGGCCAGGTCCTGGCGGGCCTGGGCGGCATGCTGCGCACGGCGCAAGTGGAGAACCCGCGCATCACCGGCCAGGTGATCGGCGTGCAGCCCGGGCAGGACCTTGCGCAGGCCTTGCTGGACAACTGCGGCAGCAACGCGCGGCAGGTGCGATACACCGGCAGCGGTGAGCGTGAAGTCGCTGCTTGGACGGAACTTGCGGTGGCGGCTGATGTCGCCTCGCCATGGAAGCCACACGGCGTCTACCTGATCACCGGTGGCGCCGGCGGCCTGGGCCTGATCTTCGCGCGGGAGATCGCGCGCCACGCCAGGAACGCGGTGCTGATCCTGACCGGCCGTTCGGCATTGAACGAAGGCATCCAGGCCAGCATTCGCGAGCTGGAAACGCTGGGTGCCGTGGTGCGCTATCACGCGGTCGACGTCAGCGACGGCACGGCCTTGACACAGCTGCTGCACAGCATTCCCGAGGAGTTCGAAG
Organism: Ideonella sp. FW305-24; assembly: GCF_058788035.1. NCBI lineage: Bacteria > Pseudomonadati > Pseudomonadota > Betaproteobacteria > Burkholderiales > Sphaerotilaceae > Ideonella > Ideonella sp. FW305-24. Next base: position 1,112 of record NZ_JBYTAI010000028.1, read on the forward strand.
GACTGGACGGCATCGTCCACAGCGCCGGGGTGCTGCGCGACAGCTTGATCGCCAGGAAGACGCCGCAGCAATTGCGCGAGGTGTTGGCCGCCAAGGTGGCCGGCACGATGCACCTCGACGAGGCCAGCCGCGACATGGCGCTGGACTTCTTCATCTGCTTCTCATCGATTGCCGGTGCGCTGGGCAATGCCGGGCAGGCAGACTATGCGGCGGCCAATGCGTTCATGGACGCGTTTGCACAGCATCGCAGCGCCCTCGTGGCGCAAGGCAAACGCCGGGGGCAAACCCTGTCGCTGAACTGGCCGCTGTGGGACGAAGGTGGCATGCAGGTCGATGCGGCCACACGCAAGCTGCTGAGCCAGCAGTTCGGCCTGCACCCGCTGACCACCGAGTACGGCGTGCTGGCCTTGCGGCGGGCGCTGGCGAGTGCTCGCCATCAATGCTTGGTCGTCGCGGGCGAGGCCGCCCGCATCCGGCCGTGGCTGCTGGGCGAGCCTGCGTCGAAGGCAGAAACCTTGCCGCCTGTGACGCAGCCCCAAGCGGCAGGCAGCCTGCTGGACCCTGAGGCCTTGTCTGAAGGCCTGAAGCGTCAACTGGTGGCCATGGTCTCGGCGCTGATCAAGGTCAGGCCGGAGGACATCGACGGCGAGACGGCCCTGAGCGAATACGGCTTCGACTCGGTCTCGCTGGCCGAATTCGGCGCTGCGCTGAACCAGCGGTACCAGCTCGACCTGAAGCCGACCATCTTCTTCGAACACCCGACGCTGGACGGGCTGGCGGGCCACCTGGCACGGGAACACCATGCGGCGCTGGCGCCGCGGTTCGCCGGGGCGGCCAGCATGCTGCCCACGGCGCCGCCGGCCGTGGCGCCACCGGCGCACCAGCGCACCGGTTCGCGTGGCCGCAATCTCTTCAACCAGCGACAGGCAACCGCAAGCCGAAGGCCGGTGGTTGACGAGCCCATCGCCATCATCGGCATGAGCGGCCACTTCCCGCAGGCCCGGAACATCGCCGAGTTCTGGCGCAACCTGCAGGCCGGCAAGGACTGCATCAGCGAGGTACCGCGCGAGCGCTGGGACTGGCAGGCCTGGTTCGGCGACCCGATCACCGAAGACAACAAGACCAACGTCAAGTGGGGCGGCTTCATCGAGGGTGTCGACGAATTCGACCCGATGTTCTTCGGCATCTCGCCGAAGGAGGCCGAGCTGATGGACCCTCAGCAGCGGCTGATGATGGCCCAGGTCTGGAAGGCGCTGGAGGACGCCGGCTATGCAGGCACGGCGCTGGCGGGAAGCGACACGGCGATCTACGTCGGCACCGGGGCGACCGGCTACGGCACGCTGCTGAACCGCGCACGCCTGGCTGGCGAAGCCTATGCCGCGACCGGCGGCGTGCCCTCGGTCGGCCCCAACCGGCTCAGCTACCTGTTCGACTGGCATGGCGCGAGCGAGCCGGTGGAAACCGCCTGCTCCAGCTCGCTGGTGGCGCTGCGGCGCGGGGTGGCGGCGCTGCAGAAGGGCGAGGCTTCGGTGGCCGTCGTCGGCGGGGTCAACACCCTTGTTGCGCCCGAAGCGCATGTCAGCTTCAACAAGGCCGGCATGCTGAGCGAGGACGGCCGGTGCAAGACCTTTGCCAGCAAGGCCAACGGCTATGTGCGCGGCGAAGGCGTGGCGATGCTGGTGCTCAAGCGCCTGTCGGATGCCGAGCGCGACGGCGACCACATCCACGGCCTGGTGCGCGGCAGCGCGGAGAACCACGGCGGGCGCGCCAATTCGCTCACGGCCCCGAACCCGGTGGCGCAGGCCGCGGTGATCGCCAAGGCGCACCGCAATGCCGGCATCGACCCCCGCACCGTGAGCTACATCGAGGCGCACGGCACCGGCACTCCGCTGGGCGACCCGGTGGAGATCAACGGGCTCAAGGCCGCGTTCAAGGAGCTTTACGCGGCCACCGGCGACAGCGAAGTCGCAGCACCGCACTGCGGCCTCGGCTCGGTCAAGACCAACATCGGCCACCTGGAACTCGCAGCCGGTGTGGCGGGCGTCGTCAAGGTGCTGCTGCAGATGAAGCACAAGACCCTGGTCAAGAGCCTGCACAGCGAGACGCTGAACCCCTACATCGACCTGGACGGCAGCCCGTTCTACGTGGTGCAGGAGGCACGCGAATGGGCTGCGCTGCATGACGAACAGGGCCGGCCGCTGCCGCGCCGCGCGGGCGTGAGTTCGTTCGGCTTTGGTGGCGTGAATGCACACGTGGTGCTGGAGGAGTACATCGCGCCGGCAGCTGCCACGGCTGACGCAGGCCCTGTCGCCGTCGTGCTCTCGGCGCGCAGCGAGTCTCAACTCGCCGAACAGGTGCGGCAGTTGCTTGCTGCCATCGAAGCCGAGCCCGGCATCGTGCTGGCCGACCTGGCCTACACGCTGCAGGTGGGGCGCAAGGCCATGGAGGAGCGGCTCGCGCTGATCGTCAGTTCGCTGGCGGAGCTGCGCGAGAAGCTCGCCGACCACCTTGCCGGCAAGCTCGCCATGGCCGAGGTCTACCGGGGCCAGGTCAAGGCGCACAAGGACACGCTGGCCGCGCTGGCGGGTGACGAGGACATGGCCGCCATCGCCGAGGCCTGGATGGCCAAGGGCAAGCTGGGCAAGCTGCTGGACCTGTGGGTCAAGGGCATGGCGGTGGATTGGCAGCGCCTCTACGGCGCGGTGCGGCCACGCCGCGTCAGCCTGCCGACCTATCCCTTTGCCCGCGAGCGGCATTGGGTGCGGACGGACGATGCAAAGCCAGCCGGCGCTGCCGCGACGGCAGCCCTGCATCCGCTGCTTCACCGCAACACCTCGGACCTGGACGGCTTGCGCTTCAGCACGCAGCTGAGCGGCGAGGCCTTTTTCCTGGCCGATCATGTGGTGCGCGAGGCGCGTGTGCTTCCCGCTGCGGCACAGCTGGAGATGGCGCGCCAGGCCGCAAGCAAAGTGCTGGGCGAGGCCGGTCGCATCGCCTTGCATGACGTGGCCTGGCAGCGTCCGATCCTGGTGGGCGAGGGCGGCTTGCAGGTGCATGTGGCGCTGTACCCGGAGGCGAACGGCGAGCTCGGTTTCGAGATTCGCGGCGAAGGCGCTGGCGACGAGGCTGTGGTCTACAGCCACGGCGTGGCCAGGTCCGTTCTGGCGGAAGCGCACGCCGAGGTCCACGACCTGGCGGCGCTGCGCCAACGCTGCGACGCGGCGCATCTCAGCGGCGCGCAGTGCCAGGAGCGCTTCGCCCGCATGGGCTTGCGCTACGGCCCCGCGTTCCGCGGCTTGCACGAGCTGTTTGTCGGCGCCGGCCAGGTGCTGGCACGGCTGGTTTTGCCCGAGGCGGCGCAGGCCACCTGGCCGGACTACCAGCTGCACCCCAGTCTGGTGGACGCGGCCCTGCAGGCCACGCTGGGCCTGCAAGTGGGCGAGCCTCAGTTGATGCTGCCCTTTGCGCTTGGCAGCCTGGAGACCTTCACGCCGTGCACCTTGGCGATGTGGGCCATCGCGCAGCGCAGCCCCGGCAGCCAGGCCGGTGAGTCCGTGCAACGCTTCGACATCGACCTCTGCGACGAGCAGGGTGCCGTCTGCGTGCGCCTGCGGCAGTTCGGCGTGCGCTCGCCAATGGGCAGTGCCCCGCAGGACGACAGGCCGGTGCCTGCCGCCGTGCCCGCCCCGGCTGGCAGCGCGCTGCAGGACAAGGTCAGGCGCATGCTGGTCGAGATGGTGTCGCAGCTGATCAAGGTCAAGCCGGAGGACATCGATGGCGACACGGCGCTCAGCGAATACGGTTTCGACTCCATCTCGCTGACCGAATTCGGCAATGCGCTGAACCAGCAATACCGGATCGATGTGAAGCCGACGATCTTCTTCGAGCATCCAACGCTGGACGCGCTGGCCGGCCACCTGGCGAGCGAGCATCACGCGGCACTCGCACCGCTGCTCGCACCAGCAGTCGCCGAGATGACAGACGCCATGGCCCCCGTGCTCGCGCAGGAACCTGCGGGTGAACGGCCCCGGTCGCGCGGGCGCGCCAGCGTGGCCCGCCCGGCAGCGGTGGCGAGCCGGCGCCAGGCGCTGGACGAGCCCATCGCCATCATCGGCATGAGCGGGCAGTTCCCACAGGCGCCGGACCTTGAGGCCTTCTGGCGCGTGCTGGCCCAGGGCCAGGACTGCATCACCGAGATCCCGCCCGAGCGCTGGGACTGGCGCGAATGGTTCGGCGACCCGGCGCACGAGCAGAACCGCACCCACATCAAGTGGGGCGGCTTCATGGCCGGCATCGATCAGTTCGACCCCATGTTCTTCGGCATCTCGCCGAAGGAAGCCAGGCTGATGGACCCGCAGCAGCGGCTGATGATGATGCACGTCTGGAAGGCGCTGGAGGATGCCGGTTACGCGGGCCCTACGCTGGCGGGCAGCGACACGGCGATCTACGTCGGCACCGGTGCGGCAGGCTACGGCACGCTGCTGAACCGCGTGAGCCTGGGCGGCGAAGCCTACTCGTCCACCGGTGGCGTGCCCTCGGTGGGGCCCAACCGGATGAGTTATTTCCTCGACTGGCATGGGCCCAGCGAGCCGGTGGAAACGGCCTGCTCCAGCTCGCTGGTGGCGCTGCGGCGGGCCATCCTGGCGATCCAGCGTGGCGACTGCGGCCTGGCCATCGCCGGTGGCGTGAACACCATGGTCACGCCGGAGATGCACATCAGCTTCAACAAGGCCGGCATGCTGAGCGAGGATGGCCGCTGCAAGACCTTCGCCAGCAACGCCAACGGCTATGTACGCGGCGAAGGCGTGGCGATGCTGGTGCTCAAGCGCCTGTCGGACGCCGAGCGCGACGGCGACCACATCCACGGCCTGGTGCGCGGCAGCGCGGAGAACCACGGCGGGCGCGCCAATTCGCTGACGGCCCCGAACCCGGTGGCGCAGGCCGCGGTGATCGCCAAGGCACACCGCAACGCTGGCATCGACCCGCGCACCGTGAGCTACATCGAAGCCCACGGCACCGGCACGCCGCTGGGTGATCCGGTCGAGATCAACGGGCTCAAGGCCGCGTTCAAGGAGCTTTACGCTGCCACCGGCGACAGCGCAGTGGCGTCACCGCACTGCGGCCTCGGCTCGGTCAAGACCAACATCGGCCACCTGGAACTCGCAGCCGGTGTGGCGGGCGTCGTCAAGGTGCTGCTGCAGATGAAGCACAAGACCCTGGTCAAGAGCCTGCACAGCGAGACGCTGAACCCCTACATCGACCTGGACGGCAGCCCGTTCTACGTGGTGCAGGAGGCACGCGAATGGGAAGCGCTGCGTGACGCGCAGGGCCGGCCGCTGCCGCGCCGGGCGGGCGTGAGCTCGTTCGGCTTTGGCGGGGTGAATGCACACGTGGTGCTGGAGGAGTACGTCGCGCCGGCGGCTGCGGCTGTGGATGCCGGGCCGGTCGCGGTGGTGCTCTCGGCGCGCAATGAAGAGCGCTTGCTTGCGCAGGCGCGCCAGCTCTCGGCTTTCATCGCCTTGCTGGAAAACGCAGGCCTTGACCTGAACGACCTGGCCTACACGCTGCAGGTCGGGCGCGAGGCCATGGAAGAGCGGCTGGCCCTGGTCGCAGGATCGCTGGACGAGTTGCGCGACAAGCTGGCGCGTTTCCTGGCCGGCGAGCCTAGCGTGGAAGTCTGCCATCGCGGCCAGGTCCGGCCGCACAAGGCAGCCATGGCGGCCCTGCTGGCGGACGAAGACCATGCGCAAGCCGTGCGCGGCTGGCTGGCGAATGCCGAGCTGGACCCTTTGCTGGCCCTGTGGGTCAAGGGCTTTGCGCTGGACTGGGCGGCGTTGCACGGCACGCACCCGCGGCGCCGCATCAGCTTGCCGACCTATGCCTTCGCCCAGGAACGCCACTGGGTGCCAGGCGGCGCCGTGCGCCCGGGCGACGCAGCCAACGAAGCCGTGCCGCCAGCCGCACGCGAAACCCAACCCAAGCGGAACACCTCCGAGATGATCGATTCGATTGCTGCAAATCCAGCGCGGGCCGCGGATGAGCGCTTGCGTGAAAAAAGCATCCTGCAGATCAGGCAGCTGATCAGCGAGGGCGTCGGGCTGCCGGTGGAAACCATCCGGGCCCACATCGGCTTCGACGAATACGGCATCGACTCCATCCTGGCGCTGGAGCTGACCAATGCCCTGCGCGACTCGATCGGGGCCGAGGGCATCGGCACCTCGCTGTTCTTCGAGCATCCGACCATCGAGCGCCTGGTCGACCATTTCATGCAGACCGAGGCCGAGGCCTTGCGGCGCTGGACGGGTCTGGACCGCGTTGCGGTGCCGAGTCCCGTCGCCCCTGCAGTGGTCTCCCCATGGGTGAGCGAGCCTGAGGCGAGGCCTGGCTTCGACGTGGCCATCGTCGGCCTCGCCGGGCGCTACCCGCAGGCCGCCGATGTCGGCGAGCTCTGGGCCCACCTCGCGGGGACGCCTCGGCCTGCCCCGGCCGCGCCCGAGACCGAGCTGTGGAACGAGGCCCGCGGGTTCGATCCCCGGTTCTTCGGCCTCAGCCCGCAGCAGGCCCAGGCGATGGGGCCGCAGGCGCGGCTTTTCCTGCAGCAGGTGCATGCGAGCGTCGAAGAAGCGGGCTACACACCTGCCCGGCTGGCGCGCAGCCGGAAGATCGGCCTGTTTGTCGGTGTGAGCCACGAGCGCGGCTGGGCCATTGCCGACCAGGTGTCGCAGTGCTTCGATTTCCAGGGCCCCGGCATGGCCGTGGACACTGCCGGTGCGTCCGCTTTGACGGCGGTGCACCTGGCCGTCGACAGCCTGCGCAGCGGCGACAGCGAGGTGGCCATTGCCGGCGGCGTGGACGGCGAGGCCGTCGGCGCGCTGGTGCTCAAGCCGCTGCATCGTGCGCTGGCCGATGGCGATCACGTCCATGGCGTGATCAAGGGCAGTGCGGTGAGCTCACCGGGCAGGACGCGTGGCGATGCCGCATCCCGTGCTGCGCAGCAGGCCCGGTTGGTCGGCGAGGCGTTGCAGCGGGCGGGGGTCGATGCGCGGGCGGTTCGCTACGTGGCGACGCAGGCGGCCAGCGGCCTGCTTGGCCTGAGCAAGCTGCTGCTGCAGATGAAGCACCAGACCTTGCTGCCGGAGGCTGGTTCGCAGCTGACCCACTGGCGCCGCCCGGTGCTGGCCCTGGACGCCCAGCCGTGCGAGTTGCCAAGGATGGCGGGCGTCTCTTCGTTCGGGCCTGCCGGCGCCAATGCCCATGTGGTGATCGCGGAGCACATCCCGCCGCTGGAGGTGGACGAGGCAGTTAACGCGAGCCAGGGACCGGCGCTGGTGCTGCTGTCGGCCCGCGACGAGGCTGCGCTGCGGCGGCAGGCGCAGCGGCTGCTGGCGGCCATCGCCACGCCGCAGGCCACAGCGGGGCTGACGCTGGCCAACCTGGCCTACACCCTGCAGGTCGGCCGCGAGGCCATGGCAGAGCGCCTGGCGCTGCGGGTGGATTCGCTGGACGATTTGCGGGCCAAGCTGGCCGCTTTCATCGCGGGCAGCTTGCAGCTTGGCGGCCTGCATCGCGGGCAAGCCGGGCGGCAGGCGCTGGCCGCGCTGCTGGACGACGAGGACATGGACGCCACCGTGCGGGCCTGGATTGCCAAGGGCAAGTTCGGCAAGCTGGCCGATCTGTGGGCCCAAGGCCTCGACCTGGACTGGCAGCGCCTGCACCCAGCCGCGGATGGCGCTGCCCGTCCCAAGCGGATCAGCTTGCCCACCTATCCTTTTGCTGCTGAGTTTGCGGGTGACTCTCTTGCGGCCGGCGTGGAGCCGGCCATGCCACCCCAGGAGCCGGCGGAGCCTGAACCGCCGGCACCCGCCGCTGCCGAACGGGCTGCGCCGGCGGCCGTCAAGCCCATGCCGCGGCAAGCGGGCAGGACCTCGTGGCCGCTGTCGTTCGCGCAGCAGCGACTGTGGTTCCTGGACCAGTACGAGCCGGGCCTGGCCATCTACAACATCCCGGCCGCCGTGCGGCTGACGGGCCGGCTGGACACCGACGCGCTGGCGCGCACGCTCAACGAGATCGTGCGCCGCCACGAGGCGCTGCGCACCTCGTTCGCGATGGAAGCGGGCGAGCCGGTGCAGGTCATCGCGCCAGCGCTGGTGTTGCCGCTGCAGACGCTGGACCTCAGCGGCCTGCCCACAGCGCAGCGCGAGGCACAAACCCGTGAACAGCTGCAAGCTGAGGCGGACCAGCCGTTCGACCTGGCGACCGGCCCGCTGATCCGCTTCCGCCTGCTGCGGCTGGCCAGCGATGCGCACCTGCTGCTGGTGACCATGCACCACATCGTCTCGGACGGCTGGTCCATGGGCATCGTGGTGCAGGAGGTGGCGGCCCTGTACCGGTCCTTCCTGCAGGGCCTGCCGCCGGCCTTGCCGGCCTTGCCCATCCAGTATGCGGACTTTGCCGAATGGCAACGCCAGCGCCTGAGCGGCGGCCTGCTGGCACGGCAGCTGGGCTACTGGCAGCGCAAGCTGGAGGGCAGCCCGCAGCTGCTGGCCCTGCCCACGGATCGGCCGCGGCCGACCAAGCTGGCCCACCGCGGCGCGGCGCTGCCGTTCACCGTGCCGGCGGCTGACGTGGCCGGCCTGCGGGCGCTGGGTCACCAGGCGCAGGGCACGCTGTTCATGGCGCTGTGCGCGGCCTTCAATCTGCTGATGGCGCGGCATTCGGGCCAGGGCGACATCTGCATCGGCACGCCCATCGCCAACCGCAACCGCACCGAAATCGAGAACCTGATCGGCTTCTTCGTCAACACGCTGGTGCTGCGCACCCAGGTGGACCTGGCGCAGGACTTCCTCAGCCTGCTGCGGCAAGTTCGGCAGACCACGCTGGAAGCCTACGATCACCAGGACGTGCCCTTCGAACAACTGGTCGAGGCCGTGCGGCCGGAGCGGCACACCAGCTACTCGCCCTTGTTCCAGGTGATGCTGGTGCTGCAGAACGCGCCGATGACCGGGCTGGTTTTGCCTGGCCTGCGCGCCGAGCTGATGCAGGCCGAGCGAGTGACGGCGAAGTTTGACCTGACCTTGACGCTGACCGAAGACCCGCAAGGCCTGCACGGCGAGCTGGAGTACAGCACCGACCTGTTCGAAGCCGCCACCATC
>NZ_JBYTAI010000029.1:0-9248 GCF_058788035.1 Ideonella sp. FW305-24
TCCTCGTACATGACGCCGACAAACACGCCGACGTTCTGCTCCGCAGCGACGCTGTCCCGGGTGTAGCCGGCGTCTTCGAGCGTGGCGTGCACGCATTGCAGGAACAGCCGCTCCTGCGGGTCCATCAGTTCGGCTTCTCTCGGCGAGATGTTGAAGAACAGCGGGTCGAACTCATCCACGCCTTCGATGAAGCCGCCCCATTTGCTGTAGGTCTTGCCAGCCCGGGTCCTGTCTTCGTCGAAGTACGCCCGCCAGTCCCAGCGCTCTGCAGGGATCTCGCTGATGCTGTCTTTGCCGGCGCTCAGGTTGGTCCAGAACTGAGCCACATCCCCGGCTTCGGGGTACCGGCCTGACAGGCCGATGATGGCGATTTCCGTAAGGTCGGAGCCGGGCGCGTTCCTGTCGATCCGGCTGCGCGCCTCGTAGCGCGACCGGCGGCTCATCGACGCTGACATCGGCCTCTCGACCTTCACCACCGCGGGCACGGGCGTGACGGTCGTGGCGATGCGCCCTTCCCCTGCCAGCGCCGCCATCGCGGCATGATGGTGCTGAACAAAATATCCGCTCAATGCGGCAATGGTCTGGTATTCGAAGAACAGCGTCTTCGGCAGCGGGCCGAACTGTTTTTCCAGCGCGAGCGTCAAATCCAGGATCAGGATCGAGTCGATGCCGTAGCTCTCCATCTGCGCCTGCGCATCGATCTTCTTCGTGGGCAGCTTCAGCGCATTGGCGAGGAAGCGGACCAGGTAGCGAACAGCTCTTTCCTCGATGCCGTCGGGCGCATCGGCTACCACCGGCGCGGGCACAGAGGCGAGGACTGCGCGCTCTGCCTTCGGCGCTCTATCGGTCGGGGGGGTCGACGTGGTCATGGCCTTCAGGCCGAGCCGCCTGAATTGCACGCATGCCATGCCGTTGGCGTCGCAAAGGTCGATGTCGACCTCCTGCACCGCGTCGCTGCTCGCATGGTCGGCGGTAGGCCGAACGACGGCCCACATCGTGGCCGCGCAAGGCGCGAGCACCGCCAGCGATCCCAAGGCAAACGGCAGCATCAGGCTCAGGCCGTCAGCGTTGGCGCCGATCCGCAGGCCAACCGAGGCCTGCATCGCCGCGTCGAGCAGGCTGGGGTGCAAGACATAGCTGTCCTGGGCCACCAGCAGCGATGGCGGCAGCGTGATCGCGGCCACCGCCAGTTGCTCGCCGATGAACAGCTCGCCCAGCCCCTGGAAGCCGCTGCCGTAGTGCAGGCCAAGATCTGCAAACAGCGCGTAGCACTGCGCGGCACTCAGGTGCGCCTGCGAGCATTGCTGCTGCAAGGCCGTGATGTCGTGCGTCACCGGTGCAGCCTGGTCCGCGGACGCCATCACCAGGCCTTCGCCGTGGAACACCTCGGCCTCCGCGGTGCCAGCGTGCAGCGCATAACGGACCTCGCCGTCATCCTCCGGATACAGCGAAACATGCAGCTCCAGCCCCTCAGGCCCAACCACCACGGGCCGTGCCCAGACCACGTCCTCCAGATGCAGCGCACCGGCGCCCCCTCCCATTCCGCTCATGGCCTCGCTCACCGCGAAGCGCGCCATTTCCAGCTGCGCAGCACCGGGCAGGACGCGCCTGTCCACCACGACATGGTCGGCGAGGAAAAACTCATTGCCGCTGAAGCGGCTGCTGAAGCGCGGCCCGAGCAGGTTCGACGAATTGCGATGCACAAGCGGGTGCAGCAAGGCAGACGGCGCGGAAGCGGCCTGCGCGTCGCTGCGCCCTGCCGGCACCCAATGTCGTTCCTTGGCAAACGCGTAGCTCGGCAAGCTGATGCGACGCGGCTGGCGGTCGCTGTAGAGGCCGGTCCAGTCCACTGCCTCGCCTTGCACCCACAGCGCAAGCAGCGTGTCCAGCTCGCCCCGCTCGATCCCACTGCGCGTGTCGGCGGTGGCTGTGGCCGCCTTGTTGCGCCCGGCCTGCCCGCGATGGACCACATCGGCACCGGTGCTGCCAGCCAGATGGCGGGCCAGCTTCTCGCGCAGCTCTGCAAGCGAGCCTGCCACCAGGCCCAGCCGCGCCTTCATTGCTTCGCGGCCGACCTGCAGCGTGTAGGCCAGGTCGGCCAGATCAATGCTGGCGTTCTCCGGCGAGGCCAGGAAGGCGGACAGCCGCTGCGCCTGCGCCTGCAACCGTTCCTCGTCGCGCGCGGACAGCACGACCGCCACCGGGCCGGCCGCGGCGGGCCGCGTCGCCACCGGCGGGATGTATTCCTCCAGCACCAGGTGCGCATTGACGCCGCCAAAGCCGAACGAACTCACACCCGCGCGGCGTGGCAAGGGCAGGCCTTGGGCATCGCGCAGTGCCGTCCACTCGCGCGCTTGCTGCACGACGTAGAACGGGCTGTCGCCCAGGTCGATGTAGGGATTCAGCGTCTCGCTGTGCAGGCTCTTCACCAGCGTCTTGTGCTTCATCTGCAGCAAGACCTTGATGACGCCGGTGACGCCGGCCGCCAGTTCCAGATGGCCGAGATTGGTCTTGACCGAACCGAGCCCGCAATGCGGCGCAGCGACGGCGCTGTCGCCTGTGGCCGCGTACAAGGTCTTGAACGCAGCCTTGAGCCCGTTGATTTCGACCGGGTCGCCCAGCGGGGTGCCGGTGCCGTGCGCTTCGATGTAGGTGACCGTGCGCGGGTCGATGCCGGCGTCCTGGTAGGCCTTGCTGACCACGGCCGCCTGGGCCGTGGGATTCGGCGCGGTCAACGAGTTGGCGCGGCCGCCGTGGTTCTCTGCGCTGCCGCGCACCAGGCCGTGGATGTGGTCGCCGTCGCGTTCGGCGTCCGACAGGCGCTTGAGCACCAGCATCGCCACGCCTTCGCCACGCACGTAGCCGTTGGCGTCACTGGAGAAGGTCTTGCAGCGGCCGTCCTCGGCCAGCATGCCGGCCTTGGCGAAGCTGGCATGCAGTTCCGGGTTGACGATGGTGTTGACACCACCGGCAATGGCCATGCCGCAGTCGCCGCGCTGCAGCGCGAGGATGGCGCGCCGCAGCGCCACCAGCGAGCTGGAGCAGGCCGTTTCCACCGGCTCGCTGGGCCCGTGCCAGTCAAGGAAATAGCTCATCCGGTTCGGGCCGACCGAGGCCACCGCACCAGTTGACGAATGGCCTTCGACCGGCATGCGCGCACGGCTGATCAGGTGGGCATAGCCGCTGGCGATGGTGCCGACGTAGAGGGCGGTGTCGCTGCCCGACAGCGCCGGGCCTGCATGGCCGGCGTCTTCCAGTGCCTTCCAGACCTGCGTCATCATCAACCGCTGCTGCGGGTCCATCAGCTCGGCTTCTTTCGGCGAAATGCCGAAGAACATCGGGTCGAACTCGTCGATGCCAGCCATGAAGCCACCCCACCTGGCGTGGGCGTGCGCCTCTGCGGATTCGGCTGACCAGGTTCCCCAATCGAGACGCTCACGCGGAATTTCGCTGATGCAGTCCTTGCCTTCGGCGAGCACGCGCCACAAGGCATCGATGTCGTCCGCCATCGGGAACTGGCCGCTCATGCCGATGATGGCGACCGGCTCGTCCACCGCTGCTGCGCGGCTCGGCGCCGCCGCAGCCGTGGCGCGGTGGCCGGGGCTTGCGGAGAGTGCCCTGGGCGCGCGGGGGGCCGAGGGCGCCGAAGGGGCGGCCACGGGCTCGCCCTGGGGCGCAAAGTGGCGCCGCATGGTCTCGCGGCGTTCGCGCGCCAGGAAACCCGCAAGGCCGTCCAGGGTCGGGAACTCGAAGAAGATCGTCGGTGTCAGCTCGGCCTGGTAGCGCTCGTTCAGGCCATTGCCGAAACCGGTCAGCGTGATCGAGTCGAAGCCGTATTCGCTGAGCGAGGTTTCGCCGTCGATGTCGTCAGGCTTGACCTTCAGCGTGGCCGAGACCATCTCGACCAAAGCTTGCTGGATGCGCTGCCGCAGCGTCGCGTCGTCGATGGCTGCGGGCTGGACCGCCACCACCGGTTCCACCGCCGCGACCGGTGCATCGAAGGCTTGGTGTTCCAAACGCACAGGCGGTGCTGCCGCTTCCTCGCGACGCTCGGTCCAGTAGCGCTCGCGGGCAAACGGATAGGTCGGCAGGCTGATCCGCCGCGGCGCCTGGCCGCCGTTGCGATGCAATGCCGCCCAGTCGACCGGCAGGCCCCTGACCCACAGGCCCAGCAGCTTGTCGGCCTTGCCCTTGGCGAGCCAGGTCGCTGCGACCGAGGCCATGTCGATGTCTTCGTCACCGGCGAGCAGGACCATCGCGTCCTTGCCGCGCCTGGCTTGACCGCGGTGCAGGCCGGCGACAGCCTCGTCCCCGGCCAGGAAGGCAGAGAGCTTGTGACGCAACTCAGCGAGCGATTCGACCGTCAGCGCGAGCCGTTCTTCCATCGCCTCGCGCCCGACCTGCAAGGTGTAGGCGAGATCGGCGAGCGAGAGCCCGGCCTGGTCGGCCGTGATCGCGGCGAGCAGGCGCCGCGCCTGGTCTTCCAGACGATCCTGGCGCCGCGCCGACAACACGACCATCACGAGGCCGCTGGCCTGGCCCCCCGGCTGCGGCGCGATGTACTCCTCGATCACCAGATGCGCATTCGCGCCGCCCGCGCCGAACGACGAGATGCCGGCCGTGCGAGGGATTTCCTGCGCGCGGCCGCCGATGTCCCGGACCATTCGCGGCCAGGGCGCCGACTCCCGTTGCAATGCGAAGGGCGAATTGGCGAAGTCAATGGACGGATTGACCTCGGCGGCATGCAGGCTGGGCACCAGCGTGCCATGCTTCATCTGCATCAAGACCTTGCTGATGGCCACGATGCCGGCCGCGCTTTCGCAGTGGCCCACGTTGGACTTGGCCGAGCCGATGGCGCAGAACTGCCTGTCTGCTGTCCAGCCCCGGAAGGCCTTGGTGAGGCCGGCGATCTCGATCGGATCGCCCAGGCTGCTCGCGGTGCCCTGGGCTTCGAGGTAGCTGACGTTGCGGGCATCGACGCCCGCACGCTCCAGCGCGCTGCGCACGACCTGCGCCTGCATCGCCGGGTTGGGCACCATGTAGCCGTTGGTCCTGCCACCGGCATTGACGGCGCTGCCCTTGATCACGCCGTGGATGTGATCGCCATCGGCGATGGCCCGCTGCAGGGGTTTGAGCACGACGGCACCCACGGCCTCGCCGTCGACAAAGCCGTCGCCGTCGGCCGCAAACGACTTGCACTTGTCCCCGGCGGACAGCATCGTCATCGCGGACAGGGTCAGCAAGTGGTCCGGGTCCACGATCAGGTTGACGCCACCGGCAATCGCCACCTCGCTCTCGCCGCTGCGCAGGCTCTCCAGCGCCAGGTGGACGGCCGTCAACGACGACGAGCAGGCGGTGTCCACCGCCATGCTCGGCCCCTGGAAGTCCAACAGGTAGGACACCCGGTTGGCGATGGACCAGAAGCGCGTGCCGCTCGGATAACGCTCGTTCATCACGCCAACGAAGAGGCCAACCTTGCGGCTCGCGCACAGCGTGGCGGGGGTGTAGCCGGCCTCTTCGATGCAGGCGTAGGCCTCCTGGATGAACAGCCGCTCCTGCGGGCTCATGACCTCCGCTTCGCGCGGCGAGATGTTGAAGAACAGCGGATCGAAGCAATCGACATCGTCGATGAACCCGGCCCACCGGGTGTAGGCCTTGCCGGGCTGGCCTCTTCGCTCGTCGAAATACCGGCTGTGGTCCCAGCGCTCGGCCGGCACCTCGCGGATGCAGTTGCGCCCAGCCTTCAGGTGCGCCCAGAATTCGCCGACATCGGCGGCCTCCGGATAACGCCCGGACAGGCCGACGATGGCCACGTCCTGGGTGGCGGCAGGCAGGGTTTCCGGAGACTTCCGGTGCCCAAGGCGCCGGATGGCGCGCGCCGAAGGGCGCCAGGCCTGGTTCGCGAGCGGTGCCAGCAGTGGCTGAGGCCTGGTTGACTCCTTGGCCGGAGGCGCAGAGGCGCTGTCCAGCCCGGCCCAGCGCATCATTGCCACGGCCTGGGTTGCGATGAAATGGTCGGCCAGCGCGTCGATGCTGGCGTATTCGAAGAACAGCGTGGGGCTGACCTCGCTTTCGATGCCGAGGTCCTTGAAAGCCTGGCGCAGGCCGTTGCTCAGTTCGAGGACCAGGATCGAATCGATGCCGTAGGCGTCCAGGCCGGTGCCGGCATCGATCCTGTCCAGCGGCATCTTCAAGGTCTGGCCGACCAGCTTCTTGAACTGCAGCACGCACTTCTCGCGCAGCAGGGCTGGCGGGACGCTGACCTGCGCCGTGGACGGGCTGGCCGCGGCCTCGTTGCGGCTGCGCGGCACGGCCATGGTCACGGGCGCGGGCGCGGGGGCGGGGGCGGGGGCGGCCACGATGCGGGCCGGCGCTGCCGGCAGGCTCGCGGCAGCGCGCACGGGCTGCCGTTGCACCGTCACGCCATCACTCTCGGCGACGACCACCTGCTGGCCGAGCGCGTGTTGGGCCGCGGCCGGGAAAATGACGTGGCGATAGCCTTCCTCGCGCAGCACCGTGTCCCAGCGCTCCGGCGCGAGGCTGGGGCTGCCGGGGATGCGCAGCGCCTCGTCCTCGTACAGCCACCAGCCGTCCAGCAGGCCGAAGGTCAGGTGGGTCCACAGCTCGCAACGGCTCAACTCATTGAGCACCAGCAGGCCGTTCGGGCGCAGCAGCGCCTTCGCGTTGCGCAGGCTCTCGCGGATGTCGCGGGTCGCATGCAGCACGTTGGTGGCAATCGCCAGGTCGTAGCTGCCGGCTTCGATGCCTTGCCCGGCCAAGGCGCTGCCAACGTCGAACAGCCGGTAATCGAGGTAGGGGTGGTCCGGTCCGTATTTCCGCTCTGCGTGCAGCAGGAAGGCGCGCGACAGGTCGGTGTAGGCGTAGGCCGCCATGTGCGACGCAAAGGGCTTGAGCCGTGCCAGCACGCGGGCGCTGGTGCCGCCGGTGCCGGCGCCAATCTCAAGGATGCGGATGCGGGCTTCGGGGTCCTGCCGCACACGTTCGGTGACAAATGCGACCACGGTGTCGCAGAGCACGTCGTTGAAATGGTCCGCCACGGCATTGCCCTGGTAGACCCCTTCGACGAGGTGCATCGAAGAGCCCGGGAACATCACGCTGGTGGCTTGCACGCGGCCCTGCAGGATGGCTGGCAACTGACCCAGCATCGCATCGACCAGCTGCACCTGCGCGCGCAGGTCGGCGTCGTCCAGCCATGCGGTCTTGCGCTGCTGCCATGCAGCCCAGGCCTGCGCCAGCGAAGTCGATTCATCTGCTGACGCCGCCAGCCATTGCCGGCTGTGGGCCAGCCAGCGCGCGTGGCCCGGGCGCAGGCCAGGCACCGCGGCCTCGCCAGTCCAACCCAGCGCCTGCAGTTCGCCGCGCAAGATCGCCAGCGACAGCTGGTCGATCTCGCGCTTGTGTTGCTTGAGGCGATCCGCGTCGCCAGGGAATGGCCTGCTGCCTGACTGGCGGGAGAGTGCGGTGGCGAGAGAACCATCGCGGGCGGCGTCGACCTGCACGCGCGCCTGGCCAATCAGGTCGAACAGGCCGCCTTTACCGCCGGTGGGTGCGACCTTGAGAAAGCCCAGCTGGGGCATGGGCGCGGCGAGCAGGCGTTCGATGGCCAGCATGCCTTCGTCCGCTTCGATGGAGCCAAAGCCCAGCTGTGCCATGCGCTCGCGATAGGCCTGCGAGGCGACCACGCCGACGCTGCCCCAGTAACCCCAGTTCATGACCTTGACGGGGTACGGCAGGCGCTGCGCCAATTGCAGCGCGTAGACGTCCTTGAAGGTGCAGCCGGCCGCGTAGTTGCTCTGCCCGGCCGCCTTCATGAAGCTGAGCAGCGAGGAGCAGAACAGCATGAAGTCCAGCGGGAGCCCGCCGAAGACCTGGCACATGCGCACGCTGACATCCACTTTGGCCGCCAGGCCCGCAAGCAGGCGGTCCTCGTCCATCTGCGCCAGGCTCTTGTCGAGCAGTGCGATGGCCGCATGCATCACACCATGGATCGCGGGGTGGCGCGCCAGGATCTGCTCGCGGGCGCGCACCAGCGCCTGCAGGTCGGTCGCATCGGCCGCGATGTACTCGGGCATGGGCCCGAAGGTGGCCAGCCGCGCCTGGGCCTGCGCGATGGCCTCGTCCAGCGGGCGCCTGCCGATCCAGACGATGTTCGCCTGGTGGGCGCGGATCATGTGCTCGCTCCAGGCCTGGCCAATGCCGCCCGCGCCGCCGATCACCACGTAGACGCCGCCGCGCCGGTACAGGGTTTCGTGCCGGGCCGCCGACGCGATGTCGACGGGCAGCAGGGCCTGGCGGAACCATTGGCCGGAGCGCCAAGCCAGCGCGTCGCCCTGCGGGTCGAAAGGCAGCTGGAAGAGTTGGTCGAGCGGCCAGGCTTGTGCGCCGTCCAGGTCCAGCAGGCGGAATTGCCAGCGCCGGAATTCCTTGGCCGCCGACCCCACGAAGCCATGCACGCCGGCATGCGCGGGCAGCACCGCGTCCGACAGGTAGACGGCCTGGGTGCGGACTGTCAACACCGTCCAGTTCAGCGGGCGTTTGTCCAAGCCAAGTGCCAGCAAGGCCTTGACCAGGCGGAAGCCCAGCACCACACCTTGTTGCTGCAATGCGATCAAGCCCTCGTCGTCCTGCTGATCCGACTCGGGCTCGCCGCTGCCGACGATCCAGACGAGGTGATCGAACTCGCCGTGCTGGCGCAGGCCTTCTTCGATCTCGGCGATTTGAGCGGCTGGCGGCAATGCAAGCAAAACCGCAGCGGGGAACTGGCTCAGCAGGGCTTGTTGCTGAGCTTGCGTGCCACCCAGGATCAACACGCGTTCGGTGGTGGAGGCTGGGTTCGCAGGCGCCAGTGGGCTTACCACTTGCCAGACGGGTGCCAACAACAGGTCGGTTTCGTGTGCGGCCGGCTCGGTTGCAAGGGTCTTCCCGTCGTTCACGGACCGCAAGCTGAACTGCCCCAGGCGCACGCAGACCTGGCCGTGCTCGTCGCACAGCTCAACGTCCAGCCGCTGCACCGCGTCTCCTGCACTGCTCCCAGCACTTCTGCGCACGACCGCCCACATCTCGCCCGTGCACGGCGCCATCGCCTCCAACGTGCCCAGCGCAAACGGCAGCATCAATGTTTCGCTGTCCAGTTGCAGACCCAGCGTCGCTTGCAAGGCCGCGTCCAGCAGGCTGGGGTGCAGTTGGTAGACGCCCTGCGGCGCCGCATCCGGCAGGCTGATGCGCGC
>NZ_JBYTAI010000030.1:0-6983 GCF_058788035.1 Ideonella sp. FW305-24
CGTCGTACAGGCGCTGGTCCACCTGCACGTCGTCTCGCTTGACCTCCTGCAGCCGGCCCATGCTGTCGTAGGCATAGATCTCGTAGATCATGCATCTTGTGCTTCCCAGGGAAGGGGGCGAGTCGCCCTCTGCCGTCAGCGGTGCCAGGCCTTCAACGGCCAGGCACCGCACACGGCGAGCGTCGGTGGGCGCACCACCGCGTCAAGGCCAAGCCCTCACGGGCGGCCGGTGGCCGGCCTGGACTCGGATGCTGCGCTTCAGCGTGCCAAGTACTGATTGCCTGCGATTAGCCCTGCATCAATCACTCGCCGAAGGGCCTCCGCGTCGTACTCCGGCCGGCCATCGAGTTCACCCGAATCGTTGAAGGCTGTTGACCCACCAAACTCGAACAGTGCCATAACCACAACTGCCGCAAACAACCAACTTCCTCGCGTTGTTACGTCGCCCATGTGGGTCGCGGCGTCACCGCCCGTGAGCTCGGTTGGGTATTCGCCGAAGGAGACCCAGCAATGCTCATGAACGCCGTTGCCACGAACCGTCACGATTGAATCTGCCAGAGCCTTTGGCGGACTGGTGGGCTCATGCAGTTGCACTTCAGGTGGCGCGAGACCAAACCCTTCGAATGAACGACCGACCGCCTGTTGAACCTCGTCCAGGGATGCGGGTAGTCGATGAATCGGAACGAAGACGCTGTTGGACATATTACCTCCCTGGCACAACGAGCGTGCCTTGCGTGATGTTGAGCCAGCCGTCGCCGAACTTGACGTAAACGTTGTTTGCCGAGCCTTCATTCAGGATGCGTCCGACCGGCGTGTTAGGAGTCACGAACTTGGCAAAGCCGTCGATGCTGACTCCTGTTCGGGTCGCGTCCACAGCGATGTCGCCGACGTAACCCTGAGCGGACATGTTCCGGGCGCCCTTGACGATGTTGCGAAGAACCGCCTGTTCGCCATTGCCCGTCACTATTTTCAACTGGGTCGGCACACCGTCGAGCCATCCGTCAATGCCGGGGAAGCTATCCGTCGGCGCCCCGACGAACTTACCACCACGGAACGAAGCAAGGTCCTGCGCTTGAGCAAACTCGGCATCGCTAAGAGCGTTCCTTGTGACCGTTCCAGGTTGTCGCGAAAGCGTCAGTAGCGGCGGCGCCTCCCCAATAGCCAGGCTGCCAGCACTTCCGGTATTGCCAAGTTCAGCGAACTACCCCCGCTCGGGAATTTCAAAGAATCGCCAAAGAAGTTCCTTGAGCCTTGTCGCCGGCATCGCTTCGAGCTGCACAGAAAACGATGGGCGAACGCAGGTGTAAGTCAGTTCGTTTTCGTTGGCGACAAGGGAGAGCAGCGAGGTAGCTATTTCATTTAGCTCGCTCTTTGCAAACTTCAAAGCCGACGAACTTCCCAGCGAGAAATCACAAAAATCTTCGCCATCGTAAACCTCAATCTTGCCCTCGTCCGCAAGCCTTCCGCGCAATATGATATTTCCGTCGCGAACAAACCGCTCCGATGTATCAGCTTGGGCCATTGATTCACGTATGTCGGCAAGCTGCCTACCAATCGACAACTCCACATCCTTACGTTTCAAACACTCAACATGCGCAATACCGGAAAGGGCTGCCAAGGGGTGCTCTTCCGCAAGAGTTGGAAAGTAGTACCTTGCCTCGCCATTAGTTACGGGAAGGCCGCAAACTGAGCAATGAATTTGTTTTGCCATAGCTATCACCGAATAAAGACAGGAGGCTTCCAGTTTGAAAGGTCTTCGAACTGCGTGAATTGTAGCTGCTGGCCTGTCGCTGCGCTTTTGATTACCGAACAATCTTGACCGAGCGCTCGCAACAGTGCGCGGTCCGTATCACTCGCGACAGCACTATACGGGTGAGAATGCCCAGACCATGTCCAGCCGCCGCCCAGATAATCTTCTGGAATCCCAGTCGCATTGATTTCACCCTAAATCAAAACACGCTCGCCGCCTGGGCCTCGCATGAGATTGAATTCATTGCCTGTCGCGGCTTGAAGATTACCGAGGTCACCGACTCGTACATCGTTTGCCCGCAGTCCATCAACAATCTGCACCGGCGTCGCGTTGCCTGTTGTTCCATCAATCACTGAGACACGCCGGGCATCACCGAATCTGTCGAGGATTGATTGGGTGCGCGCCGAGATGGAGCGGCCGAAGGCATCTACCGCGGCACCATCCTGACTGTTGACAATCATGCCCGGGACTGCCGGCACGTCGCCGACTGTATTGCCAAATTAAAACAGCCCGCTTGCACAAGCTGGTAACTCGAAATTCGTCAGGAGGCTTCCACTCTCTCCAATCGCGGAGACTCTCCAGCATTCTGTAGCAGAGCCCCCAACCATCGCGTCTCTCCTTCGGTGCCCGTATACACAACCCCGGGCAGAGATTTGGCGATTCGCATGCTATCGGCAGACTCCAAACCAAGCGCATCCCGAATGACTTTCACCAGCGCCGCGAGCGAAACAGGGGTTCCCATTACGACGCGCCACACTCCCGCCTTCTCAATCAGTTTGAGACGAATGCTTTCGGGTGGCAGACCAATACCGTCGGCCTCACTTCGCAAGCCGCAGCTTCTACAGTTTACGGTTTCGTACCATCGAAGCTTGCCACGGTGAACACTTTGTCCCACCTTCAGCATCCCCGCTGCCTGGCAGCGCGGGCATTCAAGAAAGACAAATTCAGATTCGCTGGTCATCAGTTCCACCCACGCATGCGGAAATAGCGGTCAATCGTATCATAGAAGCGAGTTTCGAGCTCGCTCCCTGCAGGGTGGTGGTCATAAATTCCTCTATCCCACCAACGCTGATGCAGTTCCTCATGAATTATGGTGTCACGCAAATCATTGCGCGACGAGAACATATTCTTTCCAATTTGCGTACCAGCGCCTTCCTGGGCTACGCCTTGAGAAATGAATGGGTTGTATTCCGGCGCGTACGTGAAGTTAATATCAGGGAAGTCTTCTTTGATGATTGCGTCAATCGCACGATTTCGCGCGACAGCTCCCTTGCCTGTCACGTGACTCAAGTCAGGCACAAAGGTCTGTGTGCCTCCTGCGTATTCAGTAGCGGGAGCGCCGCCTCTCGCAGCTGCACCAGCCGCCCCGTCGAGACTCGCGGTATTGCCAAGCCTAGACCCCGCCCTAATCACAGCGGCATCCGCCAAATCGCCCAGCAACAGGCCAGCGCGCGACACCACAGGGCCAGCCGCCATCCCAGCCGCAAACACCGTCAACTGCGCAGCGCCGCGTGCTGCCATGCTGTTGTTGCCGGTGGCCAGGCCATGGACCGTATCGACGCTTGCCGAGCCCGCCATGCCCACGCTCTCGTAGGGACCAAGCACGGAGACCTGTAGCCCGGTCACGACAGCGGCACCAGTCCAGCCAATGCGATCGGCGCGTTGGAAGAGGCCACTGCGCGCAGGGCCGGCCTCATTGCCGCGAATGCCCATCGTCGAAGCGACGTTGGCCAACGAACGATCCCACACGTCGGCTCCGAGGTTCCGAACCCCGTCAACTGCCGAGGTCACCACTTCGCCTAGTGCGCCGACGTAGCTCTCTCCAAGGCCCATGCGCTTGCCGGTGACCTCGACGCGCTGAACCTCGCCACCGCTGGTCATCATGGATGGCGCCGTGACCACCTTCTCCATGCCCGGTGCCGTCACACGGTAGTAGAGGTGGCCGGCATCGTCTACCAGCGGCGCGGCTGCACCGCCAGTCGGCAACTGCTCCGGATACGGATAGGGCACCGCCGGACCATGGATCTCGCGCAGGTTGCCGGTGACGGCCACGCCGGCTTGTGGCATCACGGCATTGCCTGAATGGTCGTTCCACATCGGCTGCACGTTGTCCCAACTGTCGCCGCTCTCATGGAAGGTCGGCGCGTTGATTCGAACGAATTCGCCGCCCCCGCTGATCTGCCCAGCACTGCCGCTTGAACCGCTCGGCATGCTCAACTCGGCCAGCAGCTGTGCCCGCGACGCGGCAGCGCGGGCCATGCGGTCCCGCGTGAAGGCATCGCTGCCTCCCGCGCCGGTCTCCGCCAACGCTTGCCCACCCGAGTATGTGCCGGCCGGTGCCGCGCTGGGTCCATCCCGGAACAGGTCGAGGATGGCCGCCTTTTCCTGTGCGGAAGCGGGTGCCGGCACCTTGGGCAGCATCTCATCCACCAGCCCCTGCCCGATCGCGTTGCCAAACGCATCGGCCGCAACCTGCACCAGGTCCACCCGGCCGTTCCTCATCAGCGACGCCGCCGTGTTGCTCGCGAATCTCGACACGCCGTCGGTGATGAACTGCTGCTGGCCCTTGCTCAGGCTCGTGTCCTTCAGCTCGCCTGAGGTCTCCTCGGCGACCCCCGCCTCCAGTGCCCCGTCTCGTAGGGACCAAGCACGGAGACCTGCAGCCCGGTCAGCGTGCGCGCGGGCTCGGTGGTCAGCTCAGGCGATGGCGCGCCGTCGTCGGTCAGAAGGCGCACCGACGTAGCGTCGGTGGTGTAGAGGTACCAGGTGGGTGAGGGTTGCAGGTGCATGGCAGGGAACGACGAGTCGTTCCCTTGTAGCGACCGCGCCTTCAGTCGTTGGCGGCCTTGTACATGCGCCGCAGGTCGTCCTCTGCGCCAGAGGCCTTCGACAGCTTGCGGTTGGCTTCCAGCACCAGCATCTCGGCCTCGTCGTACTTGCCCTCACGAACGAGCACCTCGGAGCGGTCTATCGCATCACGCACCACCTCGTACAGCCCAAGGTCTTCGAGACCGTCTCGGATGGCCTCAACTTCCTCTTTATAGCGGGGGTACCCGTGGGACAGGAGGAACTCATCAATGCCGTCCCTGTACATCGGGATACCGCCTTGCAGACCATCTAAGGTGTTGCAGAACTGCTTCAGGGCTTTCTGGTTTCTCATGTGCTCTACCTTCCCAACTTCACCTTCGGCGGGTTAATCGGCACCACGCCGTGAGGCGTGGCGACCTTGCCGGCCGTTGAACCCGTGTAGCGGTAGAAGTTCTCGAACTGCTGCGTCATGGTCTGCGTATCCATGAGCGAAGTCTTGCCGTCTATCCAAGACCGGCGACCCGGGCCAAGGTCGATGAACACGTCCGGCCGCACGTACTGGCCGCTACCGGTCATATCGTAAGCCCAACGGTTCAAGCTGATGACCTGGCCCGGCCCTTCTGGAACGCCCAGCGCTTGGTTGTATCGCACCAGCGCCTCTCTTGCCGCATTGTCAGCGAACAATCCAACCTGAAGCTGCTTGGGCATGTCGAGCGGGTAACGCAGCTTCCCTGCGTCGTACATCTTCTCGCCATTCTCGACAGCGTTCGCAAACGCCTTCTGGTACCGCTCTTCAATCTGGCCCATGTACTGCTCGGGCGTCAGCCGCTGGCTGCCGATGGTCTTGATTTCGAAGTTGCGGTAGTCCAGCTCGATGACGCCTTGCTGCGCCAGGCCGACCTTGCGCAGCGCGTCCGAGTAGCGGTCAATCAGGTCGCCGGTGTCATAGCGCGTGCGCGCCACACCATCGGCATCCATCGCGATACCTTGCATCGCGCCGAGGTCGCCCGGTGTCGGCATAACGCGCGGCCCGAGCCTCTCACGCAATGCGCCTTGGAGCTTATCCAACGCATCCAGTCGCTGAGCCTCAGCCAGCATTGGCGCGATTTGCTTGATGTCGCGGTACGCCTCGGGTATCAGGCCCAGGGCATCGGCGTTGCTCAACGTGTCCAGCACCTCGGCCGAGCGGCGATTGATGCTCATCTCGAACGGTGTGCGAGTACCGCCGCCCCCGCTGCGCGTCATGCGTGCGCC
Organism: Ideonella sp. FW305-24; assembly: GCF_058788035.1. Classification (NCBI taxonomy): domain Bacteria; kingdom Pseudomonadati; phylum Pseudomonadota; class Betaproteobacteria; order Burkholderiales; family Sphaerotilaceae; genus Ideonella; species Ideonella sp. FW305-24. The sequence goes on from NZ_JBYTAI010000030.1 coordinate 5,813, forward strand.
ACCAGCTGCGGCCAAGAGGTCGCCATCGCGCCCTCCGACCTCCAGCGGGTCGCCGAAGTCATAGACAGGCTTCGTGCCCGTCGCCTCCCAACGCCGCATTGCATCGTCAGGGTTGAACTCGGCCGGCCCCGAGAACAGCGGCGCACCATCGCGACCACGCTGCGTGAAGCCGTCGGGGTCGCTCAGCACCTTGCGAACTGCCGCGTCCTCGGAGAACGTGCGGCCGAACACAGGGCTCAATGCCTGGCCTGCCGGTGCCTCACCCGGCCCGTCCCTAAACAGGTCGAGGATGGCCGCCTTCTCTTCGGCCGAGGCCACCGCCGGCACGCTCGGCTCGGACATTTGGTCAGCGATGGAGCTGCCCAGCGCATTGCCAAACGCATCGGCCGCAACCTGCACCAGGTCCACCCGGCCGTTCCTCATCAGCGACGCCGCCGTGTTGCTCGCGAATCTCGACACGCCGTCGGTGATGAACTGCTGCTGGCCCTTGCTCAGGCTCGTGTCCTTCAGCTCGCCTGAGGTCTCCTCGGCGACCCCCGCCTCCAGTGCCCCGCCCACCGTGGCCGCAGCCATCTCGGTGAAGCTGAAGTCCTTCCTGCTGCCGGTCACCAAGCCAATGCCTTGCGACACGGCATTCTTGATCGCAGCGCGGGCCATGGCGTTGCCGACCTTGCCCATGCCAAGGTCGCCACCCAAGCCGGAGCCCGCCATGCTGGTGACCGCGGCCTCCGCGATGGCTTTGAGGTTGTAGCCGTGGTAGACGCCGATCAGGTTGCCCACCACCTGCCCGGCTGCCTCGCCTGCTGCGCCACTTGCGGCAGCCACCATCAAGCCATTGGCTGAGAACCCGCTGCCCGCGGCTGTGCTGCCTGCCACGGCAGTCGAGCCTGCTCCGGCCTCGGCCGCGCCGGCTGCGCCCGCCTCCGCTGCGCCAGCCGCGCCCGCCTCCGTTGCCCCAGCCGCCGCTCCGGCGCCCGCACCGGCCTCCGCAACCTCGGGAATGGCCCAGTATTGCTGCAACAAGGCCGCCACGATGATCACCACGACGGTGACGATCACCGCCCCGAAGCCGCCGCAGGCCTGGTGCTGCTTGGGCATCGGCAGGTTCGGGCTGGTATCCCCCACCACATCCGCCGGGTTGTAGGGCTTGAAGGTGCCGGCGTTGTTGCTG
>NZ_JBYTAI010000031.1:0-5388 GCF_058788035.1 Ideonella sp. FW305-24
GCCATGGCACTCCAGCGGGTCGCCCAGGCCCGCGGGGGCGCGGATGCCCAGGCCTCCCGCCTGTGGCCGACGGTGGGCGTGCAGGCATCGGCATCGCGCAGCGAGAGCGGCCTGCCGGAAGCGGTCAAGCAAGGCCAGCCCGACACGCGCGCGCTGCGCGCCGGAATCGAAGTGGCCTGGGAGATCGACCTGGCCGGCGGCGTACGGGCTGCGCGTGACGCGGCGCAGGCCGATGCGCAAGCCGCCGCGGCCGGCCTGGTCGGAGCCCGCCTGCTCGTGGCCAGCGAGGTGGCCCGCCAGTACTTCGTGCTGCGCAGCGCCCAGGAACAGTTGCGCATCGTGCAGGCCCTGGCCGATGCGCAGCGTCAGACCGCCGCGCGCGTCGAAAGCCGTCAGCGCGAAGGCCAGGCAAGCGCCTTCGACCTGGACCGCGCACGTGCCGAAGCGGACACACTGGCTGCCCAGGTGCCGGCGCTGCGGATGCTGGTCGGGACCACCCAGACCAAGCTGGCCGTGCTGCTCGGCCGCGACCCGTCGACCAGGGTTGTCGACGCCGACAACGGCTTCGCGTGGCCGGCCGCGCCCGCCATCTCGGCAGGCCAGCCCAGCGAGCTCTTGAGGCGCCGCCCCGACCTCGTCGCCGCCGAGGCGCGCGTCGGTGCCGAGGCCTTGCGTACCGCTGAAGCCCGCGCCCAGTGGTGGCCCAAACTGTTCCTGAATGCGTTGGTGGGTCGCCAAGACCTGCGCTTGAACGCGCTGGACCTCGCGCCGGTTCACTTCTCCAACGTCGCACTGGCCTTTGCCATGCCGATCTTCAATGCCGGCCGCATCGATGCCGGGATTCGCGTGCAGTCCGCGCGCGCCGATGAGGCCTTGCTGGCCTGGCAGAAGGCAGTGTTGGTGGCGGTCCAGGAAGTCGAGGACAGCCTGCTCATGCGCTCGCAGGAGTCCGAGCGAAACGCGGCCCTCGCGCTCACAGTCGAGCATCGCCGCCGTTCGCTGCAACGCGCCGAGTCGCTGCAGCGCGAGGGGCAGATCGACCTGCTGGTCTTGCTGGACGTGCAGCGCTCCGTGCTGGCCAGCGAATTGAACTTGTCGGACAGCCGCCTGCAGCAGGCGCTGGCCGACGTGCAGCTCTACAAGGCGCTCGGTGGTGGGCTTCCCATGACCCAAGCCGGTGCCGACATGACTTCTCTTGCCGCAAGGACGCCCCAATGAACGACGCATTGAACAGGATTTTTCCCGCCGTTTCGCTTTCGGGCCTCGCGGCTGCCTGCCTGCTGCTGACGGCCTGCAGCAAGCCGCCCGCGCCGGCCGCCATCGTGAAGCCGGTCTTCGTGACGACCGTGACACCGGCCAACGCCACACAGAGTCGCAGCTTCACGTCGGTGATCCGTGCCCGGGTGGAGACGGACTTCGGCTTTCGGACGGCAGGCAAGGTGGTCGAGCGGATGGTGGAAGTCGGCGACAGCGTCAAGGCAGGCCAGGTGCTGGCCCGGCTGGACCCGGCCGACTACCAGCTGGCCGTGAAGGCGGCAGCCGACCAGGTGCAGGCCGCGTCCGTGGAGGCGCAGCAGGCCGCTTCCGACGAGGCGCGCTTGCACCGGCTGCTGTCTGACGGATCGGTCGGCGCCGCCGACCACGAGCGCCAGAAGGCACGCGCCGACGCCGCTGCAGCGCGCCTGGACCAAGCGAATCGCCAGCTCGAGCTGGCTCGCAATCGCGAGGCCTACGCCACGCTGGTGGCGCCCTACGCGGGCGTCGTCACGACCCTGCGCTTCGAGCGCGGCCAGGTGGTCGCAGAAGGCCAGCCCGTGCTGTCACTGGCCCGCGACGGCGAACGCGAGATCGTCGCCGAACTGCCCGAGGATTGGGTCGGCCGGGCGCGAAGCCTGGTCGCCACGGCAGCACCCTGGAGTGACGCGACAACGCCGGTCCGTCTGGTGCTGCGTGAGCTCTCGCCGCAGGCCAGTGTGCAGGGCCGGACCTACCGCGCGCGCTATTCGGCCGCGCCCGAATCGCGCGAAGCCGTGGTTGCGCTGCCACTGGGCAGCACGATGCAGTTGACGCTGTCGGCACCGCAGGCGGGCCCCGCGACCATGGCGCTGCCAGTCAGTGCCTTGGTCAAGGGCAGCGGCTCGGCCGGCGTGTGGACCGTGAACGCCAAGGGTTCTGGCCTGGTGTTCACACCGGTCAAGGTGGTGGCCATCGACGACGCCACGGTTCAGGTCACGGGACTGGCCACGGGCAGCAAGGTCGTCAGCGTGGGCGCTCAGAAGCTCGACGCGGGCGCCGCCGTGCGCGCCATTGAGCGCACCCCCGTCTCCGCCACGGCCACTGTTGCCAAGAGCAGTTCATGAAACGCTTCAATCTTTCCGAATGGGCCGTCACGCATCGGGCCATGGTGCTGTTCCTGATCGTCGCGACGCTCATCGTCGGCGGCCTGTCGTTCAGCCGCCTCGGGCGCCTGGAGGACCCGAACTTCGACGTGCCGCAGATGACGGCCATCGTCGTGTGGCCGGGCGCCACCGCGCAGGATGTGCAGGACCAGGTGCTCAACCGCATTGAGCGCAAGCTGCAGGAGCTGGACCAGTTCGACTACGTGCGCAGCTTCGCGCGCCAGGGCTACGGCGGCATCACGCTGTGGATGAAGGGCGGCAGCAGCAAGGAAGAGCTTAAAAACGCCTGGTACCAGGCGCGCAAGAAGATCGGTGACGTGCGCCAGGAGTTCCCCGAGGGCGTGCGTGGGCCGTTCTTCAACGACGAGTACAACGACCGCTACAGCGTGCTGTATGCATTGAGCGCACCCGACCTGTCGATGGCCGAACTGCTGACGCTCACCGAGGACGTCAAGCGCCGCCTCCAGAGCGTGCCCGGTGCCGCCAAGGTGGACGTGCTGGGCAAGCAGGCCGAGCGGGTGTATGTGGAGTTGTCGACCCGGCGCCTGGCCGCGCTCGGCATCGCGCCGACGGCGGTGTTCGACGCGCTGGCGCGCCAGAACCTGGTGACGCCCGCCGGTTCGGCCGACGCCACGCACGACCGTGTGCAGGTGCGCGTGGACGGCGAGCTGAAGAGCGCGGCGGACGTTGCCAAGGTGACGCTGGAAGTCGGCGGTCAGCTGCTGCGACTGGCCGACATCGCCACCGTGCACGCCGGCTATGAGGACCCGCCCAGCTTCAGCATCCGTCACAACGGCGTGCCGGTGCTGGCCATCGGCGTGACCATGCAGCAGAACGGCAACGTGCTGGACTTCGGCAAGGCGCTGGAGCAGCGGCTGGCCCAGATCCGGCAGGAGATCCCGGCCGGGGTCGAGATCCAGCAGTATGCCGACCAGCCGCGGGTGGTCGAAGAGTCGGTCTGGGAGTTCGAGCGCTCGTTCCTGGAGGCGCTGGCCATCGTGCTGGCCGTGTCTTTCCTGTTCCTGGGCTGGCGCACCGGCATCGTGGTCACCGCGTCGGTGCCGCTGGTGCTCGCGCTGGTGGCGGGTGTGATGTACGCCGCCGGCTGGAACCTCGACCGCATTTCGCTCGGCGCCTTGATCATCGCGCTGGGCCTGCTGGTCGACGACGCCATCATCGCCGTCGAGATGATGGTGGTGAAGCTGGAGGAAGGCTGGGATCGCATGCGCGCGGCCACCTATGCCTACACGTCCACCGCGTTTCCGATGCTGACCGGCACGCTGGTCACGGCCGCGGGCTTCATGCCGGTGGGCTTCGCCAAGTCGATTGCCGGCCAGTATGCGGGCGGCATCTTCTGGGTCGTCGGAACGGCGCTGATCCTGTCCTGGCTGGTGGCCGTGATCTTCACGCCTTACCTGGGCGTGTTGCTGTTGCCTAAGAACCTGGCGACTCAGCACCAACACGGCAAACACCACGACCCCTACGACCGGCCCGTCTACCGCCGGCTGCGCGGCATCGTCGACTGGGCGGTGCATCGCCGGGCCTGGGTGCTCGCCATCACGGTGCTGGTCTTCGCCATCGCTGGTGCCGGCATGTTGCTGGTGCAGCAGCAGTTCTTCCCCACTGCATCGCGGCCTGAACTGCTGGTGGACTTCCGCCTGCGCGAAGGCGCGTCGTTCGCTGCGACGTCCACCCAGGTGAAACGCCTCGAAGCACGCTTGGCGAAGGACCCGGACATCGAGTTCTTCACCGCCTACACCGGCGCCGGCACGCCGCGCTTTTACCTGTCGATCCAGCCGGAATTGCCGAACCCCGGCTTCGCCCAGTTCGTCATCAAGACCGCTGGCATCGAGCAGCGCGAGCGCGTGCGCGCCCGCCTGATGGAGTTGTTCGCCAAGGACGAGGCCTTCCCGGACATCAATGCGCGCGTCACGCGCCTGGAGTTCGGCCCGCCGGTGGGCTTTCCAGTGCAGTTCCGCGTCATCGGTCCCGACAAGGCGCAAGTTCGCGAGATCGCCTACCAGGTGCGTGATGCAGTGCGCAAGAGCCCCCTGGTGCGCGACACGCAACTCGACTGGAATGAGCAGGTGCGTTCGGTGCAGGTCCATGTCGACCAGGACAAGGCGCGGCTGCTCGGCCTGTCCAGCGCCGATGTCCAGAGCCTGGTGCAGACCACCCTCGACGGTGCGCCGGTGACGCAGATCCGCCGCGGCGAAGAGCTCATCGACGTGGTCGTGCGCGCCTCGCCCGAGGAGCGCAAGCGCATCGGCCAGCTCGGTGACCTGCAGGTCGCCACGCGCGACGGCGTCGCCGTGCCGCTGTCCCAGCTGGCCCGCATCGAGCCGAGCTTCGAGGAGCCGGTGCTGTGGCGGCGCAACCGCGACATGGCGCTCACGGTGCGCAGCGACGTCATCGATGGCGTGCAGGGCCCGGACGCCACCGCGAAGATCCGGCCGTCGCTCAAGCCGATCATCGACAGCCTGCCGGCGGGCTACCGCATCGAGGAAGGCGGCGCGATCGAGGAGAGCGACAAGGCCAACGTGGCGTTGTTCGCGGTGTTCCCGGCGATGTTCGCGGTGATGCTGACCCTGCTGATGATCCAGCTGCAGAGCTTCTCGCGGCTGTTCATGGTGTTCATGACGGCACCGCTGGCGCTGGTGGGCGTGGTGCCGGCACTCCTGCTGTTCAACGCGCCGTTCGGCTTCGTCGCGCTGCTCGGGGTGATCGCGCTCAGCGGCATGATCATGCGCAACTCGATCATCCTGGTCGACCAGATCGACCAGGACATCGCACGCGGCATCGCGCCCTGGGCCGCCATCGTCGAGGCCACGGTGCGGCGCTCGCGTCCGGTGGTGCTGACGGCCGCAGCGGCGGTGCTGGCGATGATCCCGCTCACGCACAGCGTGTTCTGGGGGCCGATGGCCATCGCGATCATGGGCGGCCTCGTGACGGCCACGGCGCTGACCCTGGTCTTCGTGCCGGCGCTGTA
>NZ_JBYTAI010000032.1:0-5071 GCF_058788035.1 Ideonella sp. FW305-24
GTGATGAACTGGGACGCCGAGAACCGCCTCACCTCCGTCACCGGCCCCACCAGCCAGAGCTACGAATACGACGGCAATGGCCGCCGGGCGCTGGTGCACAACGCAGACGGCAGCAGCCTGGTGCAGGTCTACAGCAGCAAGGGCCTGCTGCTGTTCGGCCAGAAGCTCAACGCCAGCGGCGCCGTCACCCAGAACACCAAGACCTTCTTCCTCGACGGCAAACCCATCGTCGAGATCAACGGCAGCACGGCCAGCTACCTGCACACTGACGCACTGGGCAGCCCGGTGCTGCGCACCAACAGCAGCCGCGCCGGCACCGCAGACACCGCCTACGACCCCTGGGGCGACACCTGGACCGGCAACGACCCCAGCACCTTCGGCTACACCGGCCACGTCAACGACAAGGCCACGGGCTTGGTGCAGATGCAGCAGCGGTATTACGATCCGCTGATCGACAGATTCCTGTCAACGGATCCGGAGCCGGTCAACCCAAACAATGGCTCGAATTTCAATCGGTATTGGTATGCGAATAACAATCCGTATCGGTATACGGATCCGGATGGAAGAGCCTCATGCAGCACTGACGGCAATGGCTGTGTTCACTATGGCACGCCCCAGTCTAATTCGGGTACTCCAGGGCACGATACAGCTAGTCAGAAAATGGGAGAGACAGCCTCCAACTTGGGTGCGAAGGAGGTTCATTACAATCGGGCCTTGTCTGCAGTTACTGGGAACCCCAGCGCTGGCGGGCTAAGGCCCGACGTCTCCGCGGTCTGGAAGGACAACACCGTTAGTACGGTTGAGGTTGTGTCAAATTCTCAAACGGTTGCATCTCAAGAATTAAAAGGTCAAACTATGCAAACGCAACTGGGGCAGATTGGCCGAGCAGGGAGTGCAAATACTGTAACTGTTGGCCAAGCCTTATCTGGGGCTACTGTGAGGGCGACGGGTGCGATGAGCGTATTGGGCGCATTGGTCAGGGCGGCTGATATAGGTAAGATCGAGCAGCAGCAGGGAGGGAATGTGCCTTTCACTACAGGGTTGGGTTACTTGGCCGGGCAGGTGACTCGTGAGCAAGTGGTAAATTCGATTCGAGGGGAAGCATTTTGAGTATTCTGGAATTGTTTTCCGATAAGCAGCTAATGGAATGCCTCGCTTCCGAGGGCGGAACAGAAAACGAAATGGGAGGCTTGCTTATCAAGGGAAGAAATCTCGCCTTGCATGGCGGCTCATTGGATCAAGGAATGCTTGAGGCAATAGGGCATCTTCTTGAAGAGGGGCCTCCCAAGATCCTGGAGATGACTGCACTGGTGCTTGGCGGCTTGGCCGAGCGGTATGCGCAGGCCAGGAATGTTGTCTATGAACTTGCACGCTCAAGTCATGTTCAGGGACGTTTGGGAGCGATCTTATCCTTGCCGCCAGCAGCTGAAATAGCGTGGATAGATAGTGTTATATCTGTGCTTCTGATGGATAAGGCAAAAAAGATTCGAGAAATGGCAGTAGATTGGATATCTCGAAACCAAAAAGTAGAATTTCTGCCATTGCTAAAGACTGCCCTTGAAAAGGAGAAAAATGAGCCATTGAAGGCCTTCATGGAGCGGGAGATAGGTCTTCTCCAATTCGGATACGTTGTGGATAGAAAAGGCCAGTCGGTATATTTGACGCTGCTGACAAGCGAAGGAAGTAGGGTTGGGCGACCCATTAGTTATCCTGAAGCTCACTCGTTAAGTGACAAGGAGGTTTTTGATCGCTTCGGTCAACTGCAATGAGCATGTTGAAACTTGCAGATGCAAGGTCGTTCATTAGCCGCCGCTGTCAATCGGCATAAGCAGATCTCCAGTGCGCGAGGGTCGAGTCTCCCATTTTCCCCTTCGAGAGTCGGGCACTGACCTGCTCGAAGAAAACTACTTCGACGCGCTGTGGCGCCCGGTCATCTCCCACCGCAAGGACACCAGTTCCGGCAAGGAACGCTTCGTCGTCAAGTCCTATGACGTGGACGGCCACACGCTGTTCGAGTCGTACCCGCTGGACACCTTGACCAGCTACAGCGGCGAGTTCACCGGCACCAACACCTTGCGCGACGCACTCGGCCGGCCGTATCAAATCCAGCAGTCCAGCGAACTGGGCACGCTGACCACTTCGATGGCTTACCTGACCGGGTTCCAGACCAAGACCACCAACGCGCGCGGCAAGGCCACCACCGTCTCGTACCAGGCCTTCGACGAGCCCAGCGACGGCGCGCCGGTGAAGATCGCCGCACCGATCGCCACCACCGTCATCGACCGCAACGTCTTTGGCGAAACCAAGGCCATCACGCGCTCGGGTGCCCTCAACGGCGCCACCATCTCGGCCACGCGCAGCTACGTCTACGATGGCTACCACCGCCTGTGCAAGCGCATCGACCCCGAGAGTGGCGCCACCGTGATGGGCTACGACGCGGCCGGCAATGTCGGCTGGCAGGCCGAAGGACTGGCGCTGCCGGACACGGCGGCCTGCAACCAGGGCTCCGTCGGCGCAACGGCCAAGGCCAACTTCGGCTACGACGCCCGCAACCGCCTGCTCACCACGTCCTACGGCGACGGCACGACCCTGGGCACCACCCGCACGCTGACCGGCGACGGCCTGCCTGCCACCGTGGCCAAGGGCAACACCAGCTGGACCTACAGCTACAACAACCGCAGGCTGCTCACCGACGAAGTGCTCGCCTTCAGCGGAGGCAGCAGCTACCCCGTCAAGCACGAGTACAACGCCAACGGCGATGAAAACTTCCTGACCTACCCGGACGGCGCCCGGCCCGCGCAAAGTCCCAATGCATTCGGCGAACAAGGCTCGGCCGGAGGCCACGCCACCGCCGTCACCCGCTATGCCAACGGCGCACTGGCCGGCTACACCTTCGGCAACGGCATCGTGCGCCAGATCGGCCTGAACGGCCGCTACCTGCCCAGCAGCATCACCGACACCAACCCTGGCGCGGGCACCGTCTACCAGGTTGGCCTCACCTACGACGCCAACGCCAATGTCGCCACGCTGAACGACTACCTGGCCACGACCGACACCACCGCAGGCTCGCACACCCGCACGATGGGCTATGACGACCTGGACCGCCTGAAGACCGCCAGTTCACCCAACGAATGGGGAGACGCCGTCTATTGGTATGACCCGCTGGACAACCTGCGCACCCGAGACCGCACAGGGCAGCAAGTCTGGACAGGCTACGGCAGCGACAACCGCATCAACGGCTTCACCGTCAACGGCGTGGGCCACACCCTCACACAGGACGCCAAGGGCAACATCACCCAGCGCGGCAACCTGGTGATGAACTGGGACGCCGAGAACCGCCTCACCTCCGTCACCGGCCCCACCAGCCAGAGCTACGAATACGACGGCAATGGCCGCCGGGCGCTGGTGCACAACGCAGACGGCAGCAGCCTGGTGCAGGTCTACAGCAGCAAGGGCCTGCTGCTGTTCGGCCAGAAGCTCAACGCCGGCGGCGCCGTCACCCAGAACACCAAGACCTTCTTCCTCGACGGCAAACCCATCGTCGAGATCAACGGCAGCACGGCCAGCTACCTGCACACCGACGCACTGGGCAGCCCGGTGCTGCGCACCAACAGCAGCCGCGCCGGCACCGCAGACACCGCCTACGACCCCTGGGGCGACACCTGGACCGGCAACGAGCCCAGCACCTTCGGCTACACCGGCCACGTCAACGACACGGCCACCGGGCTGGTGCAGATGCAGCAGCGGTATTACGATCCGCTGATCGACAGATTCCTGTCAACGGATCCGGAGCCGGTCAACTCAAACAACGGCTCGAACTTCAATCGGTATTGGTATGCCAATAACAATCCGTACAGGTATACGGACCCGGATGGGCGTAGTGCCTTGGGGGATGTCGGTGAACTCCTGGGCAAGATCGGAGGGCGGGTAGTAGGCGCTAGCGCCGGGGAAGTGGCGTTCCCAGCTGGGGGCGGTATACCCGGCGGGCTAATTGGTGGCCAATTGGGAGGAATGGCCGGCCGAGGTGTGGGAGAAGCGCTCAATAATCTGGTGAAGGCTGAAGGGGGCGGTTCTCCACAGCAGGGTACCAGCGGAGAGTCGGGTGGTGTAAAAGAAGGAGCGTTACCAAAGCCACCATCCGGTCCGGGGAGCGCTCCAAAAGAAGAACGTGATCCGAAGAGATTCTTCTCTCCATCAGAGCGGGCGGCAAAACGAGCCGAACAAGGTGACAAATGCGGCAACGGATGCGGAACAAAGATTGATGAATCAAACTCGGATGGTCACCACATAGATCGTCATGCGGACGGCGGAAAGACGGTGCCTGAAAACCATTCGGAAGTATGCAAAGATTGCCACAAAGATCTTCACACCAAGGAGTAATTCATGAGTGAGTCGGTGCCTGTTTTGAAGGATGAGGAAAATCAAAAACCAATTCCATCTTTATGGAGAAGTACTCTTTCTGATGTCGCAAAGGCGTTTATGGAGGGCGACTTTGTTTTGGGGCGAGGCGTGGCCGGTGTTCGACCGGTTTCTTTAGATACGGCGACAAGAATTGAACGGAATATAAAAGGCTATGGCGCGCGACTAATTGAACTACCAGAAGATACTTGGGAGACTTCGGCATGCCAATGGATGCTGAGCTACTGGGATGTCTTGGTTGATCTTTTTACAGCTGAAGAAGGTGCCAGCGACCTAGCCTTAGCTGTGCGTGTCTATGAAGAAGATGGAAATTATGCCTTTGAGATTAAATCTGTATATGTGCCTTGATGAAGCAGAATTCCGAGTCCAGGTCTTGGCGCGCCATGGGAACTTGTGAATCCTCGGGTCACCTGCCTCCGTCAATAGGGACGAGCCGATTTCTGCGGCCGTCCCCGAATTTTTCCAAAGCCTGCATTCCCGGCCCTTGAGGTCACTGCACACTTGGTTCTCGAAGATTGGTTGTGTCGCTGCGCACCAGTCACCCATCAGGATCAAGGCTTAGTTGCTTTGCGGCGCCCGCCCTACGGCTTGGCCGCAGGAACCTGGAAGCAAACGCTGACGACGGGCAACCTGCTCGAAGAAAACTACTTCG
>NZ_JBYTAI010000033.1:0-5062 GCF_058788035.1 Ideonella sp. FW305-24
GACAGGCTACGGCAGCGACAACCGCATCAACGGCTTCACCGTCAACGGCGTGGGCCACACCCTCACACAGGACGCCAAGGGCAACATCACTCAGCGCGGCAACCTGGTGATGAACTGGGACGCCGAGAACCGCCTGAAATCGGTCTCCGGCCCCACCAGTCAGTCCTACGAATACGACGGCAACGGAAGGCGCGCGCTGGTGCACAACGCAGACGGCAGCAGCCTGGTCCAGGTCTACAGCAGCAAGGGCCTGCTGCTGGCCGCGCAAAAGCTCAACGCCAGCGGCGGCGTCACCCAGAACACCAAGACCTACTTCCTCGACGGCAAGCCGATCATCGAGATCAATGGCTCAACCGGCAGCTACCTGCACACCGATGTGCTGGGCAGCACGGTGCTGCGGACCAACAGCAGCCGCGTGGGGACGGCGGACACTGCGTACGATCCCTGGGGCGACACGTGGACCGGCAACGAACCCAGCACCTTCGGCTACACCGGCCACGTCAACGACACGGCCACCGGGCTGGTGCAGATGCAGCAGCGGTATTACGATCCGCTGATCGACAGATTCTTGTCGAAGGATCCGGACCCAGTTAGTACAGCCGATGGTTCCAGCTTCAATCGGTTTAACTATGCCAACAATAATCCGTATCGGTATACGGATCCGGACGGGCGAAGTTTTCTGGATATTGGCTTTTTTGTAGTCGACGCGTTTAAATTTGGAGCTGCAGTCTACACTGGGGTTGGCATCCCAGCAGCCGCAGCTGATCTCGCAATAAGCGCCATCGGCGTGGCTAGCCCGATGCCCGGGGTTGGGTTAGCAATGAAAGAAATGCGGGCCATAGAAAAAGTGGTGGAAGTAGCTAAGACTGCAAAAAATGGAGAAACTGCTGCAACAAAAGCCGGACGAGAAGCTCATAAGGCTTGGGATGCAGGGGAAGGATTCCAAAAGGAGGTGAGGCTTCCAAGCGGAAAACAAGCAGACGCCGTGAATTTCGAGGATAAAGCTGTCAAAGAGTTAAAGCCAAACAATCCTCGAGCAGTTGGGCGTGGTGAGAAGCAAGTTGAGGGCTATCGCCAGGAGTTGCAACAAGAACATGGCGGAGATTGGAAAGGGGTCGTGGAAACTTATGATCGGTAAAAAATGATCAAAAAGGAACTTGAGATTATTATCAATAAACTCTTGTCCCTCATGGGATTTGAGAAGAAAAAATCTACATGGTTTCGCAATGTTGGCGGGGTGCTGCAAGTCATGGATCTTCAAAAATCCAATTATGGAGATCATTTTTTTCTAAATATTTGCTTTATCCCTGCGGGGATGGATATTGAGGGCTTGCCTCATCCAAAGGAAAATAAATGTCCTATTCGGATACGGGCCGCCGCAGCATTTCCAGATATTAAGGAACAGATCGATATCGTCTTGGATTTGAGCTCCGATATGTCAGATGAGGATCGAAGTCAGCAAATCGATAGTTTCTGTACCGAAAGGCTGCTGCCATTTTATGACTTGATGAAGGATAATATTTCGTTAAGGCAAGCGATCGAGGTTGGTCGTTTCGACAAAGGTGCTGTTAACTTGGCATCAAAGCGTTTTCTAGGCATGTAGGCGTGCGACAAGGCGCGAGAAGCGCGAGGTCTCCCATTTCCCTTGGAGAGTCAGGCCCCAACCTGCTCGAAGAAAACTACTTCGACGCGCTGTGGCGCCCGGTGATCTCCCACCGCAAGGACACCGGCAGCGGCAAAGAGCGCTTCGTCGTCAAGTCCTATGATGTGGACGGACACATGCTGTTCGAGTCCTACCTGACCTATCCGGACAGTGCCCGCCCTGCCCAGAGCCCCAACGCCTTCGGCGAACAAGGCTCGGCCGGAGGCCACGCCACCGCTGTCACCCGCTATGCCAACGGCGCACTGGCCGGCTACACCTTCGGCAACGGCATCGTGCGGCAGATCGGCCTGAACGGCCGCTACCTGCCCAGCAGCATCACCGACACCAATCCCGGCGTGGGCACCGTCTATCAGGTCAGCCTCACCTACGACGCCAATGCCAACGTCGCCACGCTGAACGACTACCTGGCCACGACAGACACCACAGCGGGCACGCACAACCGCACGATGGGTTATGACGACCTGGACCGCCTGACCAGCGCCAGTTCGCCCGCGGAGTGGGGGGCCGCCACCTACGACTACGACCCGCTGGACAACCTGCGCACCCGGACCCGCACCGGTCAAGTGGTCTCGACCGGCTACGGCGGCGCCAACCGCATCAATGGCTTCAGCGTCAACGGCGCGGGCCAGCCCCTCACGCAGGACGCCAAGGGCAACATCACCCAGCGCGGCAACCTGGTGATGAACTGGGACGCCGAGAACCGCCTCACCTCCGTCACCGGCCCCACCAGCCAGAGCTACGAATACGACGGCAACGGCCGCCGGGCGCTGGTGCACAACGCAGACGGCAGCAGCCTGGTGCAGGTCTACAGCCAGAAGGGCCTGCTGCTGGCCGCGCAGAAGCTCAACGCCAGCGGCGCCGTCACCCAGAACACCAAGACCTTCTTCCTCGACGGCAAGCCCATCGTCGAGATCAACGGCAGCACGGCCAGCTACCTGCACACCGACGCGCTGGGCAGCCCCGTGCTGCGCACCAACAGCAGCCGCGCCGGCACCGCAGACACCGCCTACGACCCCTGGGGCGACACCTGGACGGGCAACGAGCCCAGCACCTTCGGCTACACCGGCCACGTCAACGACACGGCCACCGGGCTGGTGTACATGCAGCAGCGGTATTACGATCCGCTGATCGACAGATTCCTGTCAACGGATCCGGAGCCGGTCAACTCAAACAACGGCTCGAACTTCAATCGGTATTGGTATGCCAATAACAATCCGTATCGGTATACGGATCCGGATGGGAGGGCCCCCAAGAACTTAGATGATTCTGCTAACGGAATAGGTCCAGCTCGAGCTGGGGGTGGTTCGGTAACGGGGGGCACATTCTCCGGAATTCCGAAGACCGCGAGCGCAGGTGCGGCTGCTGCAGCACCAGAAGCGGCCGCGGCGGCCAATGCCCCGATGGCAGCCACTAGGGGGGCGGCAGCCTTGCCCGACTCTGCGATGGTTTGCCGTGGGGGAGCCTGCACAGCCGAGAATTTTTCCAACGGAAGCGGCGTAACTACCTCACCGAACGGAGCTCTTAGCGGCGTTTCTACGCAAAGTGCACCAAATGCATCATTGGATGTCCTTGCTAAGCCCTTTAAAAACAATCAGGTTGGGGTTACCACTGCGGGCAGCATTAGAGAGGCTGGCGGTCAAGTTGTGGCCGATGGAACCGCCAAGAACCCTAATCATGCAACAGTTAATAATTTAACTCCTCAGCAATTGGAGAAGTTGTTCACCCCGACTGTGACGAATCCTGTCCCCCGTGATCAAAGAGGTCTCTAACAATATGATAATCCATACATTTATAGTTGATTTCAATGAAATGCTGGAATCAAATCTAGTGCTGTTTTCTAGATCAGATTCGAAAAATGATATAAATAATGAGGCTATCTATTTGTCCGAGGGCATGCATGTCTTGCTCGTAATGGGCGACACCAATGAACTTGGAGAAGTGGATAACCTCATTGCTGAGGGGGCGCTGGAGAGAAATGTCTCGACTGGTTGGGGTTCGCATGTTGCATGGTGTTGCAGAATAAATACCCTTGGGATAAGGCATCAATCGGAGGGCTAAGCTCTCCTGAACTGGAACAGCTAACAATACATTTGCGAAAGCCGTAGATAGTATGGCCGCAGATGCGGCTGGTTTTAGGGTTGTTGGCACAGGCGCTATGAGCGAGACGCACAACTTCGGCACTCAAAGAGCCACGACGGGAGGCGTACTGTCAACTCGGTCGTCTACGACGACCGTTTATGAAAAGAAGTGAGGTTTCCGTGAGTATTTTAGAGCTAATGAGCTTTCTGGTGGACGGCCGCTCTGAGGGGTTGCCGCCAAATGTGTTGGCGGACATTTTTGATCGTATGATTTGGATCCTTGCGGACAATGGAGAAGGTATTTCAAAGGTCCAGCTAAGTTGGCTGCAAGGATCGGATGAATTTCGGATTGAAATCGCATTACATATGAGCGAGGTGTGCCCCTTCCTTGACAATGCCGAAATGAATTTCATTTTGGAGAAGATAGAAAAGGAATGGCCTCGATTGGCGCCCCTTTGTCGCGAGTTCTCGTTGCGTTGGATTCAACCCGGTGAGCGTTGAGTTTTGGTGCCGTTTGTCACGTCACCTTGCCGGTGTAATCGGTGGGGCTGATTTATTGAGTGGTGAGCTAGAGGTGGCCCAGTTGGCCCGTACTGGCTCAGGCGATGATTTAACACGGGAATGACGGCGTATTGCTCAATGGGCAATAATGGCCCCCGTATGGTCCATACCCGGGACGGGAATCTGTCAAAAAAGCAAATGCCGGGGTCATTCCCCAACCGTTGGGATCACTGCACACCACGCGGCCGGTCGAGCCGCCGGCTGGCCACTGGAGACAGGCTCTGGCCACCGGCAGCCTGTTGTAAAAAGAACTACATCACCCGCTCTCACGCGCTCAACGGCGCCACGCTGTCAGCCCACCCGCAGCTACGGCTATGACAACTACTACCGGCTGTGCAAACGCATCAACCCCGAGAGCGGCGCCGCCGTCATGGGCTGCCGGACACGGCGGCCTGGAGACCTGATCCCTGGACCACGGACCCTGGACAACGATCAGCCTGAAATGCGGTCCACGATGGGCTGAAATGCGCGCCTGTGACTTGGCGGCATCAAACAAATGGATCGATGAGTCGCACGCCGGTTCCGGCAAAGTGCCGCACGTTGCGGGTGACGAACGTCATGCCGTGCTCGAGTGCCGTGGCTGCGATCACGGAGTCGCGCCAGGCGCGCGGATTGGGGACGTGCAGAGGCGCGCAAAGTCGGGCGCCGCGCGCTGTGAAGGGCAGCGTCCGCCCGTCATACGCAGTCGGCCCTGAAAATCTCCCAAGTCGTTGTCCTGAAACGACTTTCGGGTGATATCCGATGGTCAGATCTCCCGAGA
>NZ_JBYTAI010000034.1:0-3452 GCF_058788035.1 Ideonella sp. FW305-24
GCCGCCGGCATTGCCGGCGTCACCAAAGTCCTGCTGCAACTCAAGCACCGCCAGATCGCGCCCAGCCTGCATTCCAGCACCCTCAACCCCAACATCGACTTCGAAGCCACGCCCTTCGTCGTGCAGCAGGAGCTGGCCGACTGGCCTGCACCGGTGCGCGAAGTGGCCGGTATCCAGAGGGTGGGCAAACGCATTGCCGGCATCTCGTCGTTTGGTGCGGGCGGGGCCAACGCGCATGTGGTCATCGAGGAATACAGCGCACCGCAAACGCAAGACACCCAAAGCGGACCGGCACTCATCGTGCTGTCGGCCAGAAGCGAAGACCGGCTCCAGGAACAAGTCCGGCAACTGCGCGATGCCATCGAAACCGACGCGGCCATCCACCTTGCCGACCTGGCCTACACGCTGCAGGTCGGGCGCGAGGCGATGGAGGAGCGGTTGGGGTTGGTCGTCAGTTCGGTGGAAGAGCTGAAACAAAAACTGAGCGAGCACCTCGAAGGAAGAGACGTTGACGAGCTGTACCGGGGCCAGGTCAAGCGCAACAAGGAAGCGCTGGCGGGGCTCAGCGGGGACGAGGACATTGGCACGGCGGTCGAGGCGTGGATTGCCAAGGGCAAGCACGGCAAGTTGCTGGACGTCTGGGTCAAGGGCATGGCGGTCAACTGGCAACGCCTGTACGGCAATCAGAAGCCGCAGCGCATCAGCCTGCCGACCTATCCGTTTGCCCGTGAACGCTACTGGCTGGACGTGTCTGCGTCGGCCGCGGCACCTGCCGGAACGGGTGATCAACTGCACCCGCTGCTGCATCGCAACACCTCCAGCTTTGCGGTGCAGCGCTTCAGCTCGCACTTCAGTGGCGAGGAGTTCTTCTTCGCCGACCATGCGGTGAGGGGCACGCGCATCCTGCCGGGTGTGGCGCAGCTGGAGATGGCGCGACACGCAGCGAGCCTGGCCATCGACGAAGACTGCTCGCTGCAGCTCCGGGACATCGCGTGGCTGCGGCCGGTGGTGGCCGGCGAGGACGGTGTGGAACTGCACATCGCGCTGCTGCCACAGGCGGCTGGCGACATCCGCTTCGAGATCTACAGCGATGGCGAAGGCGACGAACCCCGGGTGCATTGCCAGGGCGCTGTCGTGATGGTCGCCGAGCCGCCAATCGCGCCGGCGGCGACGCACGACCTGGTGGCGCTGCGCGCGCAATGCAGCGCCGCGCAGCTCGACGCTGCACAGTGCTACGCGGCATTCGACCGCATGGGCCTGCAGTACGGCCCGAGCTTCCAGGGCCTGAACGAACTTCTGGTCGGAGACGGCCAGGTCCTGGCCCGGGTCGCGTTGCCGGTTGCGGCGCCGGTGGACGGTTACGGGCTGCATCCCAGCCTGCTGGACGCGGCACTGCAGGCCACGCTGGGCCTGGTGCGCTCGGCCGGGCACGCGGACGATGGCAGCTTGTGGTTGCCCGCCACGCTTGGCGCGCTGGAACTGCTCGCCCCCTGCACCGCCAACATGTGGGCCGTCTTGCGACCGAGTGCCGGGACGGCAGCCGTTGGCGCGCTGCCATCGGCAATCGACGTCGACCTTTGCGACGAACACGGCGTCGTCTGTGTCCGGTTCAGTGGGCTCGGGCTGCGCATTGCCGCGCCCATCGCCGAAGCTGGCACGGCTTTGCAGACCTTGCTGGCCAAGCCGGTCTGGGAAGCCAGGCCGGTTGCCGTCGACGCCGCGGCGGGCCGCAGCTTCGCACGGCACGTGGTAATGCTCTGCGGCCTCGATGCGGCCGCCACGCGCCAGGTCCAGGCCGAGCTGTCGGATGTGACTTGCGTGGCCATTGCCGTGGACGAGGACCTGGCCGCGAGCTATGCCTCCGCAGCCGAGGTGCTGCTGGCACAGCTCCAGTCCCTGAGCCGCCAGCCTGGCCAGCACCTTATCCAGTTGCTTATGCCCCAGCAGGGCCCGGCCCGGCTGATGGCGGGCCTGGGCGGCATGCTGCGCACGGCGCAGCGGGAGAACCCGGCTCTGCTCGGCCAGGTGATGCAGGTCGAACCTGGGCAGAACCTGCCGCAGGCATTGCGCGACAACCGCGACAGCCTGGCAGCGGACGTGCGCTACATCGGCGGCGAGCGCCAGGTCGGCGGCTGGGCCGAGTGGGTCGGCGGGGCCGACGCGGCTTCGCCGTGGCAGGACCAGGGCGTCTACCTGATCACCGGTGGCGCGGGCGGCCTGGGCCTGATCTTCGCGCAGGAGATCGCGCGCCGGGCCAAGGGCGCGAGGCTGGTGCTGACCGGGCGCTCGCCGCTGAACGCCCGCACGCAGGCCAGCCTCGACGAGCTGCTGGCCATGGGCGCCGCTGCGCAATATCGCCAGCTCGACGTGGGTGACCGCGAGGCCGTGGCCGGCCTGGTGACCGAACTCGTCGAGGCCTTCGGTGGCCTGAACGGCGTGCTGCACAGCGCAGGTGTCTTGCGCGACAGCTTCATCCTCAGGAAGACCGGCGAGGAGCTGAAGGACGTGCTGCACGCCAAGGTGGCTGGCACGCTGAATCTCGACGCGGCCACCCGCGATCTGGCGCTGGACTGCTTCATCTGCTTCTCGTCCATCGCCAGTGCCCTGGGCAATGTGGGCCAGGCTGACTACGCGGCGGCCAACGGTTTCATGGATGCCTTCGCCCATTTCCGGGATGGCCTGGTGGCACAAGGCCTGCGGCAGGGGCGCAGCGTGGCCATCAACTGGCCGCTGTGGGAAGAAGGCGGCATGCAGGTGGGCGCCGCCACGCGGCGCTACCTGCTGCAGGAAATCGGCATGACGCCGCTGCGCAGCGCCAGTGGTTGCGCAGCCTTGGTCCAGGCCTTGGGCAGTGGCCTGCCGCAGGTGCTGGTGGCCGAGGGCCATGTCGAACGCCTGAAGGCCAGCCTGTTGACCGCTGCGCCGGCAAAACCCGCCGTCCCGCAAGCCGAGACAGCGCCAGTTCAGCTGGCCGAGGATTTGCGTGACAAGACTGTGCGGCACCTCGTGCGCCTGCTGTCGGCCACATTGAAGCTGCCGCCGCACAAGATCGATGCGCAGGTGGCCCTGGAAGCCTATGGCATCGACTCCGTCCTGGTGATGGACTTGACGCAGAAGCTGGAGAAGTCCTTCGGCCCGCTGCCGAAGACGCTGTTCTTCGAGTACCAGACGATTGCCACGCTGTCGGGCTATTTCCTGCAGAGCCATCACACGCAGCTGGTCGAGTTGCTTGGTGAAAAACCAGCGCTCTCTTTACCTGCCGTCGCCGCGGGTCTGCAGCGCGAGATCGTGCCGACTCTTCGCAGCCGATCTCGTTTCGGCTCGCGCTTCGATGTGCGCAATGCGGGTCCAGCGGTTGGCGAAATCGCGATCATCGGCCTGTCAGGCCGGTACCCCGAAGCGTCGGACGTGGGAGCGTTCTGGTCCAACCTGAGCGCCGGCAAAGACAGCAT
>NZ_JBYTAI010000035.1:0-3196 GCF_058788035.1 Ideonella sp. FW305-24
GCGGGTGGCTTCGTGTACTCGCGAAGCCGGGTGCGCCATTCACTCGCCGAGGTAAGCAGCGCGAACTTTGGGATCGTTCAAGAGCTGACTGGCCGGCCCATCCATCGTCACCTCGCCGCTCTCCATCACATACCCCCGGTTGGCCAGGCTCAGCGCCCGGCTGGCGTTCTGCTCGACCAGCAGGATGGTCACGCCCTGCTTGTGGATGGTGTCGACCACCTCGAAGATCTTGTCGACCATGATGGGGCTCAAGCCCATGCTGGGCTCGTCCAGCAGCAGCAGCTTCGGCCTTGCCATCAGCGCCCTGCCCATCGCCAGCATCTGCTGCTCGCCGCCGCTCATCGTGCCGGCCAGCTGCGTGGCGCGTTCCTTCAGCCGCGGGAAGGTGCTGAAGACCTTGTCGATGTCGGCTTCGATCTCCTTGTCCTTGCGGATGTACGCGCCCATCAGCAGGTTCTCGGTGATGCTCATGCGGGTGAAGGTGCCGCGGCCTTCAGGCACCATCACCAGGCCCTGGCGTGCCAGGTCCCAGGCGCCCTGGCCCTTGATGGGCTTGCCCATGAATTCGATCTGCCCGGCGGCCATCGGCTGCAGGCCGGTGACGGCCTTGAGCGTGGTGGTCTTGCCCGCGCCGTTGGCGCCGATCAGGCTGACGAGTTCGCCCTGCCGGACTTCGAAGCTCGCGCCCTTGACGGCCTGGATGCCGCCGTAGGCGACCTTCAGGCCGGTGACCTTGAGCAGTGTTTGAGGGGTGGTCATGTCGTGCTGCCTTCTTGTTGTTGTTCTGGTCAGTGCGTGGCGGTGTGACCGGCGCCGAGGTAGGCTTCAATCACTTTCTCGTTGCGCTGCACTTCGCCCGAGGTGCCTTCGGCAATCTGCTTGCCGTAGTCCAGCACCGTGACGCGGTCGCACAGGCCCATCACCAGCTTGACGTCGTGCTCGATGATCAGGATGGTCCTGCCGTCGTTGCGGATGCGGTCGATCAGTTCCCTGAGCACGACTTTCTCGGTGGCGTTCATGCCGGCGGCGGGCTCGTCCAGCGCGATCAGCTTGGGCTCGGTCGCCAGGGCCCGGGCGATCTCGAGTCGTCGCTGGTCGCCGTAAGAGAGGGTTCTGGCCTTGAAGTCGGCGTATTTGCCAATGCCCACGTAGTCCAGCATTTCCTGGGCACGTTTCCTGATGTCGGCTTCTTCGGCCTTGAAGCCGGGCGTGCGGAAGACGGCGCCCAGCAGGCCCGAGTGGGTCCGGACGTGGCGGCCGACCATGACGTTTTCCAGCGCGGTCATCTCGGCGAAGAGCCGGATGTTCTGGAAGGTGCGGGCAATGCCGGCCTTGGCGACCTGGTGCACGGTGGTCGGGGTGTACGGGGCGCCGCCCAGCTCGAAGCTGCCGCCATCAGGCGTGTACAGCCCGGTGATGACGTTGAAGAAGGTGGTCTTGCCGGCGCCGTTGGGGCCGATCAGGCCGTAGACCTGGCCCTTCTGGATCGTCATGCTGACGTCCGACAGGGCTTGCAGGCCACCGAAGCGCTTGGAGACGCCTTGAACCTTGAGAACGGTTTCTGTCATGGTGTTCTCTTCCTTACTTCACTGCCACTGGAGCCGCCTTGCCGTGTTCGGGCGAGGGCCACAGGCCGCGCGGGCGCAGCAGCATGATGATGATCATGGCCAGCGCGATCAGCAGTTGGCGCAGGATGGCGGCGTCCAGTCGGCCGTCGGTGAGTTGTTGCAGCGGGCCGGCCACGTAGCGCAGCACTTCGGGCATGGCCGAGAGCAGCAGGGCGCCGAGGATGACGCCGGGGATGTGGCCCAGGCCGCCGAGCACGACCATCGCGACGATCATGACGGACTCCATCAGCGAGAAGGATTCTGGCGAGACGAAGCCCTGGAAGGCGGCGAACATGGAACCCGAGACGCCGCCGAAGGTGGCGCCCATGCCGAAGGCCAGCAGCTTCAGGTTGCGGGTGTTCAGGCCCATGGCCTTGGCGGCGATCTCGTCTTCGCGGATGGCCATCCAGGCGCGGCCGATGCGGGAGTCGGCCAGGTGGCGGCAGATGACGATGGTGGCCACGACCAGCACCAGGAACAGGTAGTAGTACAGGACGACTGACGGGAAGCTGTGGCCGAAGAGGTCCAGCGGCTTGCCGAAGTCCAGCGCGCCGAACTGCATCGCGTCGATCTGGCTGATGCCGCGCGGGCCGTTGGTGATGTTGAAGGGGTACTCCAGGTTGTTCATGAAGACCCGGATGATTTCGCCAAAGCCCAGCGTGACGATGGCCAGGTAGTCGCCCCGGAGCTTGAGCGTGGGCGCGCCGAGGATGACGCCGGCCAGGCCCGCGAGCGCGGCGGCCAGCGGCACGATGACCCAGACGGGGGTGTGCAGGCCGTTGGGGAAGGCGGCCTTGATCCACTCGAAGTTGTCCGACAGGTGCGGCGAGGAGAGCAAGGCGTAGAGGTAGGCGCCGACCGCGTAGAAGGCGACGTAGCCGAGGTCCAGCAGGCCTGCGTAGCCGACGACGATGTTCAGGCCCAGGGCCAGCATGACGTACAGCAGCGCGGTGGCCATGATGCGCACCCAGCCCTGGCCGAACGGGGCAACGACCAGCGGCAGCGCGATCAGGGCGATGGCGGCCAGCAGGAAGACGGCGATCTTGGTGGTTTGGTTCATGTTCTGCATGGCAACCTCAAGCTCTGTCGGCCACGCGTTCGCCCATGAGGCCCGAAGGACGCAAGGTGAGCACGAGGATCAGGACCAGGAAGGCGAAGATTTCGACGTACTGGCTGCCGAAGACGCCGCCGGTCAACTCGCCCAGGTAGCCCGCGCCAATGGCTTCGATCAGGCCCAGCAGGATGCCGCCGACCATCGCGCCGGTGAGGTTGCCGATGCCGCCGAAGACGGCTGCGGTGAAGGCTTTGAGCCCGGGCAGGAAGCCCATGGAGTGCTGCACGGTGCCGTAGTTGAGCGCCCACATGATGCCGGCGATGGCCGCCAGCGTGGCGCCGATGACGAAGGTCAGCGAGATGATGTGGTCGGGCTTGACGCCCATCAGGCCGGCCACGCGCGGGTTCTCTGCCGTGGCCCGCATGGCCCGGCCCAGCTTGGTGCGGTTGACCAGCCAGAGCAAGGCGGCCAGCACGACGACGGTGGTGCCCAGGATGAGGATCTGGCTGTAGGTGATGACGGGGCCTTCGGCCCA
>NZ_JBYTAI010000036.1:0-2920 GCF_058788035.1 Ideonella sp. FW305-24
ACAACGCCGGCACCTTCAAGCCCTACAACCCGGCGGATGTGGTGGGGGATACCAGCCCGAACCTGCCGATGCCCAAGAACAGCGGCGGCTGCGGCGGTGTTGGCATGATCATCATGATCGTGGTGGCGGTCATCGTCACCATCTACACCGCCGGGGCTGCGGCTAGTTTGCTGTCGACGGTGGCTGCTGAGGCTGGAGCCGCCGCGGGCGGTGGTTTGGCTGGAGCCGTGGCCGCGACCGGAGCGGTCGCGGGGTCTGCAGTCGGCGTTGCGGCGGGAGCCATCGGTGCGGCAGTGGGCTCCATCGTCAGCCAAGGCGTCGGCATGGCCGTTGGCGCGCAAAAGGACTTCTCCTGGAAGCAGGTGGCCCAGTCCGCGATAGGTGGGGCGGTGTCGGCTGGCTTGGCGACACCAGGTGGGGCTCAAACCACGCTCACAGGCTCGGGCCTGCAGAACACCTTCGTGCGGGCGGCGATGTCGAATGCCTTGTCGCAAGGCGTTGGCATGGTGGTCGGGCTGCAAAAGAGCTTCAACTGGGCCGGCGTGGCGGGCGCTGCGATCGGTGCGGGCGTGGGCCAGAGCGTGAGCGCTAATGTCGGCGCGGACATGAACGGCGCACTCGGCAACCAGTTCGCCGAAAGAGTCGTGACGGGTACCGTGGCGGGCTTCGCTGGCGGAGTAACGGTGGCCTTGATGCGGGGTGGGCGCGTGAGCGCGCAGCAGGTCGCGGCTGACGCGTTTGGCAATGCGTTGGGTCAGGGCATCGTCGATGAGATGCAAGCTGCCGCAGCGGAGAGCGAAAAGTACGCGCTGGTTCCCAAGGGCACGAATGGCCGGGGCTTGCGCGTCGGTGCAAGCACAGAGCCAAAGCTCGGCGGGTGGACCACTGACGACCTCGATGCGACCGGCGGCGCAGCCGATGCACGCGCTGCTGGTGACGAAGGGTACGTGCGAGGGCTGATCGCCAAGGAACTGCAACGCGTCCAATCCTTGCAGACTGGACCTGGCACGTTGGTTGACCGGCAGACATTGCGCACGTTTGACGCAGTTGTTCGCGAAGCAGGTAATCCACGAGCCAACTTTGGCTCCACGATGATGATGTTCGGGGCGGGGGCCGATGCGCTTGAAGCTCGTGTTGCAGCTGGCGGCTACGGGTCCTACGACGGGGCTATACCAGCCGGGGATCGTGCCAAGGTGCTTCAGTTGCAGGCACTCGGTTCAGACGAGGTTGACTCGGTCAATTCCGTGATCGCTCGTTACTACGATGCGTATCGCGGCATGAGGGACGACCTCGGAAGGTCCCGCATGATGACCACGGCCGGCGTCTCGGGCTTCGCTGATGCCTATGGGCAACTGAGTGAAAACCAGCGCGGCTATGTGCTCGCAGGC
The DNA here is from genome assembly GCF_058788035.1 of Ideonella sp. FW305-24. Taxonomy (NCBI): domain Bacteria; kingdom Pseudomonadati; phylum Pseudomonadota; class Betaproteobacteria; order Burkholderiales; family Sphaerotilaceae; genus Ideonella; species Ideonella sp. FW305-24. The sequence goes on from NZ_JBYTAI010000036.1 coordinate 1,389, forward strand.
GTCGTCAACAGCGCGGTGCAGTCGCAGGAGTACATGGACAACTACCGCTCCGGTGGGTACATGCGCGACTACGACAAGCCGCTGGAGGGAACAGCGGCGCCGTGGGAAATCATTGATCCTCGCTCCTTGTTTCGCTTGGCCACATCGCTGGGTCGTGATGCTGTTGCCGGCGGTGCCGCCATGCTCGGCGCAGGCCGAGAAATCATGGGCTCCTTGCTGGCCAAGGGTGAAAGCGCTCTGGCGCGATTCACGGCGGGTGGCACGCTCAGGCCTGGAGCTGCATCTGCATTGGAAGGAGGGCCCGCGTTCATCAACAAAATCTGGGCCTCCAGCATGACGTTGAAGACCAACGCTCAGCTGTATGGCTCAGCCATCACAAGGGCAGTCAATGAAATACCTGGGCTAATGCAGAAGGCTGGCTACAGCGCAGAGGAGTTGGCTGGCTATAGATTCGTTCGTCTAAGTGAAGATGGCTACGCTGCACGGGTGGCAGAGCGTCGAACCTACGGTGGTGGTGAGTTCGACGCCACATACGGGCCCAACTTGATCAACCCAAATGCCCAGTACCGCTTTGATGTCAATATCGCTTCCAAGCTTGCGAACGGCGATAGCGGAGTGACGATCTATCTCCGTCCCGGCGTTCTTGAGAGCGATGAACATATCGTGCAGGCAGTCGCTCATGAAATGAGCGAGATTGAGATGGCTTCGTACGAAATGAAGGGTTGGGTGTCAGGAAAGCAGTTCAATCAATGGACCGCTCCAAACGTCAAGAACAACTGGCACTACGATGCAGTCATCGCTGGCGACAAGGCAGTCAACGCCTTCCGAGTAAGCTCCGGCTACTGATCGGGGGATATAGCAATGAGCACAGACGCAGCCAAGAAAATTGCCCTTTGGGTCGACATGTGGAAGAACCATGAGGTCCCAGCCAGCGACGTGGCATACGTGGCCATAAGGCTTGTCGCCGAGTCTGGTTCGGCGGACTTGTTCCGCCTATTGCCGAATGACATCCAGGTTGAGGCCAAGGGGATTGCCGCTCAGTTCGCGGCGGATGGGAAGGCGGAACTTACAGCCAAAGGGGGAACGTCAATTGTTGACATCTCTTCGCAGGTGCAGCGCTTCATCGCGGCCTTGAAGGCGGATGGCATTGACCTGTCAGGCTCATAGCGCGGAAGCCGGAGAAGCCGGGCCAGCGGAAGCCGGGGTCATGTCCTGTCCGAATGCTAGACGCACCGCTGCGGCACGCCGTCGAGCAGATTTTTCACGAATCGAGGCGCCGGATTTGGGCGGTTGAGCGGTTTCCAGGTAGATGGTGGACCTCGCTGCGATGACCGGACCGCTCTGTTTCCTGCTTTTCTGGCTTGGCGCGCAGCACCAACCCTGCCCGTTTGCGGACACCCTGGCGATGCGAAGCTGAGGGCCCGTCCGGGCGGCGGGCCAACTGCTCAAGATCAGCGACAACAGCTTTGTTTCTGACGGTGTGAAGCTCGGCGAGTCCACGACCTATGCGTACGACCTGGCAGGTAACCGCG
>NZ_JBYTAI010000037.1:0-323 GCF_058788035.1 Ideonella sp. FW305-24
CATCGCTGGGCGCCCGCTTCCTGAAGTGCGGCGTCAGCCGCATGCCTCAGGCCGAGCTGACTTGGCCGGACGCTTACGGCGCGGCAGCCACGCCGCACGGCCAGCTGGTGTTCTTCGCCGAGTTCCTGGCCGCCACGGGTATGTTTGAGCGCTGGGTGTCGGACTGCCCGTTGTCGTACCGAAGCGGCAACGTGCCGGACAAGCGGTAAGCGGTCAATGAACCGCGTCCTTGCCCCTGCGGCAATGGCGAGGCAGGCGCCGCTCAGTCTGCGGTCAGGTCGATGCGCCAGGGCAGCAGCATCGCGTAGTCGTCGGCCGTCCTG
>NZ_JBYTAI010000037.1:421-2750 GCF_058788035.1 Ideonella sp. FW305-24
TGGCCATCGGCAGCGCCTTGAACAGCGATCGCAGGTAGCGGTAGCCGTCGATGCCGTTGACCCGGCAGGTCTGCAGCAGCGAGTACAGGTTGGCGCTGGCGTTGGCGCCGGCCACTGTGTCGGAGAACAACCAGTTGCGCCGGCCCACGCAGAACGGCCGGATGGCGTTCTCCCGCACGTTGTTGTCGATGCTGTAGCGCCCGTCCTCGACGTAGCGCTTGAGCGTAAGCGGTCAATGAACCGCATCCTTGCCCCTGCGGCAATGGCGAGGCAGGCGCCGCTCAGTCTGCGGTCAGGTCGATGCGCCAGGACAGCAGCATCGCGTAGTCGTCGGCCGTCCTGGCCATCGGCAGCGCCTTGAACAGCGATCGCAGGTAGCGGTAGCCGTCGATGCCGTTGACCCGGCAGGTCTGCAGCAACGAGTACAGGTTCGCACTGGCGTGCGCGCCGGCCACGGTGTCGGAGAACAACCAGTTGCGCCGGCCCACGCAGAACGGCCGGATCGCGTTCTCCTGCACGTTGTTGTCGATGCTGTAGCGCCCGTCCTCGACGTAGCGCTTGAGCTTGTGCCACTGCCCGGCCGTGTAGTGCAGCGCTTTGCCCAGCAAGCTCTGGGGCAGCACGCTGTGCAGGTTGGCCAGCAGCAGTTGTTCCATGTCCTGGAGCACCGGTGCGCTGTCGTGCTGGCGCCGCCGTGTGCGCTCGGCCAGGTCTGCGCCATCGCGCTTGGCTTGGGCCTCGACGTGATACAGCTTGCCGATCAGCGCGATGAACCGCGCTGCCAGTTGGTCTGGTCCGCGCTGGCTCTTGGGGCATGCCTGCAACGCGTCGTGGAAGTAGCGTCGGCAGTGCGCCCAGCAAGCCAGGTGCACCAGGCCTTGCGTCTGAGCCACCTTGTCGTAGACGTCATAGCCATCGGTCATCATTACCGCGCCTTCGCGGATGCCCGCGTACAGCCCCATCGCGGTGGCGGCCGAGCGGCTGGGCGAGTAGCTGAACAGCCGGATCGGCGGCCCGGTGCCGTCGCGGCCTGAACCGTCGGTCATCTGCGCCCAGACGTAGCTCTTGGCCTGCGCGCTGCGCCCGGGCTCCTTGAGCACCTGCAACTCGGTCTCGTCGCCGAACACCAGTGGTGCGTCCAGCAGTTCGTCGCGCAGCAGGTTCACCACCGGCTGCACGGCCTGGCCCACCCGCACGATGCTGCCGGCCACGGTGTTGCGCGAGATGTCGGTGCCGCCGAAGCGGCCCAGCAGCGCCGCCTGACGGTACAGCGGCAGCCCGTCGAGGTACTTCGCCGTGGCCATCCAGGCCAGCGCGCCCTCGGTGAACAGTCCCTTGGGGATCACCTGCGCCGGTCGCGCTGCCAGGCGCAGTCCACCGTCGCAGCAGGGGCAGGCGTACTTCACCCGCTCGTGGCGGATCACCCGCACCTGCTGCGGGATGATGTCGAGTTGCTCGGTGGCCTCCACGCCGATCTCGCGCAAGGCCGCGCCGTCGTGCGGGCACACGCGCTCGCCCTCGGGCAGTTCGTGGCGCACCACCTCGCGCGGCAGCGCCGGGTCCAGCGGCTTGCGCCCGCGCTTGGCGCGCTGGTGGCCCGGCACGTCGACCTTGTCGTCGGCGTCAGGGGTCTCTTCGGCAGCCGGCTCGGCCTGCGCACCCAGGCTCTCGGCCTCGTCGAAGAACATGTCCTTCTGGTGCTGGCCGGTGACCTCGCTGCTGGCGGCGAACAGCTGGCGCTTGAATTTGTTGAGCTGCTCCTTGAGCAGGTCTCGCTCGGTGCGCACGATGCGCAGCTCCCCGTTGGTCGTGCGCAGCTCACCAGCCAAGGCTTGGTTGTGCTGGCGCGCCTCGGCCAGCGCCTGCTGCAGGGCGTTGAACTGTTCGAGCGTGGGCAGGTCGGCCATTTGCGGAGCAGTGTCTCAGCCCATGGCCAACGGCGACATTCGGATGTGCCGCAATGGCGCGACACCACCGGCATGATCTCAGCCGACCCGCTCGTACAAGCGCCGCGGATGCCGCTGCACCACGCCGATGTCAATGCCTTCGAGCAGCCGGTGCAACTGCTCCACCGTCAGCGTGGGCACGTCCTGCTCGCTGGGCCAGATGAACCGGTCCTGCTCCAGCCGCTTGAGCAGCAACCAGAATCCGTTGCGCTCCCAGCCCAGCACCTTGACCCGGTTGCGATGGCGGTTGCTGAACACGTAGTCGGCCCTGAAAATCTCCCAAGTCGTTGTCCCGAAACGACTTTGGGGTGATATCCGATGGTCAGATCTCCCGAGAATCAATCCAATGGAGATCGGTTTCTGGGAGTTCTGGAGTTCCCACC
>NZ_JBYTAI010000038.1:0-2484 GCF_058788035.1 Ideonella sp. FW305-24
GAATTGAAGAGGTATTTGAATCAGGCAGTTGAATCAGGCCGTGGCTTCGCTGGCGACCCTGCCCGAATGCTGGCCGGCCTGCTGCATCAGCTCGGGCACGTCCAGGATCAGCGCCACGTCGCCGCTGCCCAGGATGGACGAGCCGCTGATGCCCTGCACCTGCGCGAACATGCGCGAGAGCGGCTTGATCACGGTCTGGGCTTCGCCCATCAGCGCGTCCACCACCAGGCCGAACTTCTGGCCGGCATGCTTGACGACGACGATGTTCTGCCGCGCCGACGGCTCGCCCGGCACGTCGAACAGCGTGCGCAGCCGGATGAAGGGCAGCACCTGGCCGCGCAGGTCGGTGTAGTTGTGGCCGGCCTCGGCGCTGAATTCGATGCACTCGTCGACCATGTCCAGCGGCACCACGAAGACCGACTTGCCCACCCCCACCTGGAAGCCGTTGATGATGGCCAGCGTCAGCGGCAGGCGGACGGTCACGGTGGTGCCCTGGCCGGGCAGACTGTGGATGGCCACGCTGCCACGCAGCGCGGTGATGTTGCGCTTGACCACGTCCATGCCGACGCCGCGGCCCGACAGGTTGGTGATCGCCTCGGCGGTCGAGAAGCCGGGCTCGAAGATCAGGTTGTAGATCTCGGCGTCGCTCATGGTCTTGCCGGCTTCCACCAGGCCGCGCTCGATGGCCTTGGCCAGGATGCGGTCGCGGTTCAGGCCGCCCCCGTCGTCGCTGACCTGGATCACGATGCTGCCGGACTCGTGGTACGCGTTGAGCGCCACCGTGCCCTGCGCCGGCTTGCCGCGCTGCGCGCGCAGCTCGGGGCCGTCGATGCCGTGGTCCATCGCGTTGCGCACCAAATGCATCAGCGGGTCGCCGATCTTCTCGACGACGGTCTTGTCCAGCTCGGTGTCTTCGCCCGACACGCTCAGCTCGATGTCCTTGCCCAGCTCGCGGGCCACGTCGTGCACCACGCGCTTGAACTTGCCGAAGGTGGCGCCGATCTTGACCATGCGCAGCTGCAGCGCGCTGTCGCGCACTTCCTCCACCAGGTCCGACAGCGTGGAGTTGCATTCCTGCAGCTCGACGTTGCGGGTGCGCCTGGCGATGAGGTTGGCGCCTGCGGTGGCGATCACCAGTTCGCCCACCAGGTTGATCAGCCGGTCGAGCTTGTCGGCATCGACCCGCACCGACTGGCTTTCCTGGGCCTTGTTGTCCTTGACCTGCTTTTGCTTGGCCAGTGCGGCCTCGACGACCTGCGGCGCGACCTTGCCCTGTCCGGCCAGGATGCTGCCCAGCAGCTGCGGCGAGTCGCCCTGGCGCTGGGCGCTCAGTGCGTTGTCCAGCTCGTGCGCGGTGACGCTGCCGCAGCGCACCAGGATCTCGCCCAGCCGGCTGGGTTCTTCCGGCAGCTTGCCGATCAGCTCGATGTATTCGGCCACGCGGCTGTGCGGCGCGAGGATGCGCAGCTGGCAGTCGTCGATGACAAACTCGAAGGCGCCTTCGATGGTGGCCTTGTCGCAGTCGCTCTTGAAGGCGATCTCGAAGCCCAGCGAGCAGCTTTCGGGGTCGATGGCGTCCAGCGCGGGCACGGCGTCGTGCAGCGTGACGATGTGTTCGATGCTGCCCAGCGTGGCCAGGTAGCGGATGAAGGACAGCGGGTCCATGCCGTTCTTCAGCACGTCCGGGCCGAAGCGCAGCGAGATGTGCCAGTGCTCGGCGCCCTGGCCGGGGGCGGCCAGGCGGGCAAAGCCGTCGTCGGTGGCGGCCGGCGCGGCCACCAGGGGGGCCACCAGAGCGGCACCCTGGGCGGGGGCCGGCGCAGCGGCGCCGCCGCCGCTGCCCATCTGGGCATGCAGCCGGGCCAGCAGCGCGGCGCCGGCCTGTTGCTCGTCGGCGCTCAGCGGGCGCTGGCCGGCGTCCACTGCGTCCAGCAGGGTGCCGATGTGGTCGCCGCAGGCCAGCAGCAGCTGGATCAGCGGGTCGCTGAGTTTCACGCTGCCGTCGCGCACATGGTCCAGCAGGCTCTCAGCCACGTGGGTGAAGGCCACCACGCCGTCCAGGCCGAACAGGCCGGCCGAGCCCTTGATGGTGTGGGCCGCGCGGAAGATCGCGCCGATGCTTTCGCCGGGATCTTCCTCGTCGGCCACGCGCAGCAGCGCGGCCTCCATGTCTTCGAGCAGTTCACGGCCTTCGACGAGGAAGGTCTGCAGGGCCTGGTCCATGTTCATTTTGGTTCTCCGCCAGTAGGGGTGCCGCTCAGTGCGCGGCAGCAGGCATCACAAGCGGGTCACCGAAGTGCGCCGCCAGGTCCAGGATCTCGAACACTTCCAGCACCGCCGGGCTGTGGCCGACCAGGCGCAGGCTGCGCTGCGTGGCCTGGGCGCTTTTCTTCGCGGCCATCAGCAGCTGCACGCCGGCGCTGTCCATTTCGGTCACGCCTGCGAGGTTGATCTCCAGCGCCGCGGCCGAGGCTTGCGCGGCCT
>NZ_JBYTAI010000039.1:0-2477 GCF_058788035.1 Ideonella sp. FW305-24
ATGGTGGTCGGGCTGCAAAAGAGCTTCAACTGGGCCGGCGTGGCGGGCGCTGCGATCGGTGCGGGCGTGGGCCAGAGTGTGAGCGCCAATGTCGGCGCGGACATGAACGGCGCACTCGGCAACCAGTTCGCCGAAAGAGTGGTGACGGGTACTGTGGCCGGCTTCGCTGGCGGAGTGACGGTGGCCTTGATGCGGGGTGGGCGCGTGAGCGCGCAGCAGGTCGCGGCTGACGCGTTTGGCAATGCGTTGGGTGAGTCCATCAGGGAGGAAATGCTCTCGAATGGCCGCTCGCGCACCTCGGACGGCACACGTTACGTCGATGGCGACGTTGGGCGCAGCGAACTCCGGATAAGTTCGGCACCGCTGCCGAGCTTCCCTGTCCTCCCGGCTGTCGGCGGAGCGGATGGTTCAGAAGAGTACGTCCGGCCTGCCGTCGATCGCAGCCGGGATGTGTTGCTCGCCTCAGGTCCAGGCTACGCAGGACTTGGGCGGACCCCGCAACAACGAGTGCAAGACGAACTTGCTGCAATCAAGCAGCTTACGACGGACTTGCATGGACTTGCGAGGGCGTACGAGGCTGACTCCGTGGGGGCGGGCAGCAGAGTCGACATCAACATCGTCGATGGCAGTCAAGCCGCAGCGAACTTGCAGGCCAGGGTGGACGCGGCCCAGCATCAGTTCTATCAGGAAGCACCATTCAGTGATTCCATCGACGGGGACGTTCGGGCGAGGGCGCAGCAATGGCGCGATTCGAACGCTTCGAATGGTTCGCGCGAGCCGGAGATGTCAGGATCGAGCGCAGACGCCTCGGAGTTGACGTTTGACCGGCCGGCATGGGTGCCCGCAATGCAGCCCGGCCTTGTCACGGGCAGCGAGTTGGGCGATCAAGCACTCGGCGGCTTGATCGGCGCAACTGACACTGGCTACAAGGCTGCGGCTGGCACGGTGCATCTGGCAGGGAATGCCTTGGTCACCATCGGAGATGTTGTGAGTGGAGGCGCCTATCACGACAGCCCGATTGTTCAGCAAGCCGAGGTCGAACTTGGCGCAGTCTTCAACGGCATAGGCACCGCCATTGCGTCACCCCGAGAGACGATGGGTCATGTGTACGAAGGCATGGCCAACGACTACGCGCGCGCGCAAGAACTGCGTGCGAGGGGCGATGAACTGGGCGCTGCACGAGTGAACGGCGGGCTGGCCTCGTCCGTCGCTGCGACCGCGCTGGGTGGCGTGCAGACCGTTCGCGGCGTGGCGCGCCTGGGGGCGGCAGGCCTTCGGGGTGCCGGTGCTCGAGATTGGAACATCGTGGCGCAGGACATCAACGCCACAGGACTTGGCCGGAGTCAAAGGGGGGCCGTTGGTGTTGGGCTGGAACCCATTCAGCCGGGTGGGGCCGGAAAAATTGGCAATGTAGAAGGCCTCGCTGAGACTGCAGAAAAGGCTGCAGCGGCCCAGCAACTTGCTGCAGCTCTCCGGTATAGAGCCCTGGGATGGAACCATGAACAAGGCAAGTTCAGCGTCATTGAAACTATGGCCATCTCTCGCGCAGAGAAGACGTTCGGGAAGACATTCCAACCGTCAAGTATCGAAGGCGTTGACATCATTGACCCCAGTGGGTGGGGGAATGTGTATCTGAAGGGGCCCTTCCTCAACAGAGACTTGCAGCCTCTCACGGATGCTCAGCAGATGAAGGCGGTCTCCAATGTGGCGAAGCATATTCAGCAGAACACGGCGGTAGACACGCATATCCTCGACACAACTGGCATGTCTAAGGCTACAGAAGAGGCATTGAAAGAAGCAGTGCGAAATGCAAATCAAAGAATCATTTTTATGAGAGGCGACTGATGTCTCAAAGTGCCATTAGATACAAGGGCCATTCCACATACATCAAGGACGAGGATTTAAGAGAGTTCTTGAAGCTTCTCTCATTCCACGTGGAAGATGTGATGCGCGACCAGAATGATTTGAACTGGATTGCCGACGCTATTAGGGAATGGATGGACGACCATGAGGGCCTACCGCCTGGACTTCGAGACATCGAACTAGACGACTTCGCGACTGGTCCTGTTAGGGTCGACGCTCTAACTCGTTTCCTTGACGGATTGTTGAAGCTCTCTATTGGGGATGGTGGCCCATACGACAGAGCACGTGCTGTGCTCATTGTGGAAAGAGTGTTAGGTGAATTGAAATCTAGTACGTAGACCAAAGTCCGCTTCGCGCGGGCGTTCTACTTTTGGCAATGCAGAATCGCAGGTGGTAACTCGCGGAGAGCAGCTACGGCAAAAGTACGATCATCTAACCGCTGATGAGCGCCAGTCGACTATTTGGCAACGTACAGAGGACATCGCTCGCAAGCAATTGGAAGCGAAGGAGGCGATGACTTCGGGAGCGCACTACATGGTCGGCCCTGCAAAATCCATTTCAAGCGCAGCGACAGCAGTCATTTGATTCCTTGAGCCGCAGCGGTCACGTTGCAG
>NZ_JBYTAI010000040.1:0-1999 GCF_058788035.1 Ideonella sp. FW305-24
CGTAAGCGTCCGGCCAAGTCACATTGAATTGGCGTAGCCGGACAAGGATGCTTGTGTCCACGAACAAATGCGTGGACACATGAACACTTCTGAGGTCGGCCCCCAAGACGTAGCCGCTGCTGCCGGGCGCAGTTGGCGGCGGCATTCCGTGGAATTCAAGGCGCGGGTGATCGAACTGGCGCGCCAGCCTGGCACCTCGGTGGCTGCAGTGGCACTGGCCAACGGCCTGAACGCCAACATGCTGCGGCGCTGGGTTCATGAAGCGGCGGCTGGCGGTGATGCATCGAAGACCGCTGCAACCCGCGCTGCGCCAGCCCAGGCAAGCTTCGTGCAGTTGCCGATGCCTGACCCCGAGCCTCACCCTGTACAGCCGGCGATACCCGCTGCAGTCGTTCAGCAGCCCGTCGACATCACGGTGGAGATCCACCGCGGCAGCACCACCGTGCATGCCGGGCTGCCCATGGACGGCCGCAGTGCGGCGTGGTTGCGCGAGGTGCTGGGTTGATCCGGGTCGACGCCGTCTGGCTGGCCGTGCAACCGCTGGACATGCGCCTGGGCACCGAAGCGGCACTGGCCCGCGTGGTCGGCGTCTTCGGCGCCGCGCATCCCAACCATGCCTACCTCTTTGCGAACAAGCGAGCCAATCGCATGAAGGTGTTGGTGCACGACGGCATCGGCGTGTGGCTGGCCGCGCGGCGGCTCAACGACGGCAAGTTCGTCTGGCCTGCCGAGGCGGCCAGCACGGTGCAGCTGACACGCCCGCAACTCGATGCCCTGGTGCTGGGCCTGCCGTGGCAGCGGCTGGGCGATGCCGGCATCATTCGCGTGATCTGAAGCTGCCGGGCAGGCCGGCGGCAATTGCCGGATGTGCCGATGCGCGTGGCGCGTCGGCGCGGCAACATGGCCGTCCATGATCAGCGCACAGCAACTGGACGCCCTGGACCCGCAGACGCGGCAGGCGATGCTGTCGCTGATGGCCGAGATCCACGCCAAGGACGCGCTGATCGCGCAGCGCGATCGTGAGGCCGCCTTCAAGCAGGCGCTGATCGACAAGCTCACCCACGAGATGGCGGTGCTCAAACGGCTGAAGTTCGCCGCCACCAGCGAGCGCTTCGCCAGTACCCTGGCGCCCGAGCAGAAGAGCCTGCTGGAGGAGACGTTGGACACCGACCTGGCCGAGCTCGTCCAGGAGATCGAGCGCGAGCACGGCAACGCCAGCGACAAAGACAAGACTGAGAAGAAGACGCCCAAGCGCGCCCCGCTGCCGCCGCACCTGCCGCGGCGGGACGTTCCGCACGAGCCGGTGGACACCCGCTGCGGCTGCGGTCAACCGATGCAGCGCTTCGGCGAGGACGTGGCCGAGCGGCTGGACTACCAGCCTGGCGTGTTCTCTGTGGAACGCCATGTGCGCGGCAAGTGGGCGTGCCGGTGCTGCCAGACGATCATGCAGGCGCCGGCGCCTGCACACGTCATCGACAAGGGCATCCCGACGGCGGGCCTGCTGGCGCACCTGCTGGTGGCCAAGTTCATGGACCACCTGCCGCTGTACAGGCAAGAGCGCATCTTCGAGTGCGCCGGTCATCTGATTGCCCGCTCGACCCTGGCGCAGTGGGTGGGCGAATGCGGCGCGCAACTGCAGCCGCTGGTGCAGGCGCTGGCTGAGGAACTGCGGTGCCATGCGGTGCTGCACGCCGACGAGACGCCAGTGGCCATGCTCAAGCCCAAAGACCTGCGCGACGGCAAGACGCACAAGGCCTACATCTGGTCGTACTGCACGACGAGCGCGAACCCGACCAAGGCGGTGGTGTTCGAGTTCAGCGAAGGCCACAGCGGCGAGAGCGTGCGCGAGTTCCTCAAGCTCGACACCCCACAGGCCCGGCAGGGCACGTTGCTCACCGACGGCTTCAGCGGCTACAACGCGGCCACCACCAAGGGTGTGACCTCGGCGCAATGCATGGCCCACGCCAGCAGGAAATTCAACGACCTGTGGGCCAACCAC
>NZ_JBYTAI010000041.1:0-1640 GCF_058788035.1 Ideonella sp. FW305-24
GCAACGTGACCGCTGCGGCTCAAGGAATCAAATGACTGCTGTCGCTGCGCTTGAAATGGATTTTGCAGGGCCGACCACGTAGACACACGCGGCGAACGGGTCCAGCCCGAGTGCTTGCTGCACCAGGGCGGCCAGGCCGTTGATGTTGAGCCGGAAGTCCACTGGCGCGCGGTGCAGGTAGACCTTCAGGCCTTCGTCGAGCCGGAACACCGTAGCCTCCCGAGTGCCTCGATGACCTCGTTGACATGTCCGGTGTCGACACCGCGCAAATCAATCGACACGCCGTTGGGCAGTCGGGCCTGCAGGTGCAGCACCGCGAGCGTCCTGCCCGCCTCAGCCTCATGGGGCGGTCGTATCACTGGCACCGCCACAAATGCCGGCGCCGCTGGGCTCACCGCTGTGCGCTGGCGACCGCCGTGACCGTGCTCGCGCAACCAGCGCGTGATCTGGTTGGCGTTGATGCCGAACTCCCGTGCCAGGCGCGAAACCGACGCCCCTGGCTGCAGGCACAGCGCCACCAACTCCGACTTCGCCTGCTCGTCATACCGGCAGCGTCCGTCGCTCTTGCGCCCCAACACCAACCGGCGCTTGAGCTCTGCCATCTCATCCGTCATCTACGTTCCCACGTTCGTCTACGTGGGAACGTAGGCTGTCAGGTCACAGCCATCGGCTCAAGGACGGGGTCTATTGACCGCATACGACAAACGCGATGTGCTGGGCATGCTGATGTTGGGGCTGCTGGCCGGGTACCGGCGCTACGCCCACATCACCGCGCTGCGCGGCGACGCCGTGGCGGCGCAGGCGCTGGGCATGGCCAAGGTCGTCGGCGAGGATGCGCTGCGCCGGGCGCTCGAACGCATCGACGAGGCGGCCAGCGCGGCGTGGCTGCGCCCGTGCCTGCAGCACTCGGTGCGCGAGGCGCTGGATCGGCCATGGGTGCTGGCAGCAATTCAGCCGCCAGGATTGGAGCCGGCCAGACAGCCAGGGCTGCCAGATGGTCGAGGCCCAGTTCCAGCTGCACGGTTGGAGCACCAAGCGCCGCGTGGTCATCGTGCGCCAGCGCATTCGCGGCGGCATTGCCCGGGAGAGGCGCCTCGACGGCAAGCAACTGCGGCTGGATCTGGCCGGCCCGTGCGTGCACGAGGGCGACCGGCTGTGGGGGTACGCGATGCTGGTCACAGACGTGGCCTACCCGCTGGAGTCGGTCGGTCAGTTGTACAGCGACCGCGCCGACGCGGAGAACGCCTTCGACGAGCTGAAGAACCAATGGGGCTTGGGGGGCTTCACCACGCAGGACATCACCCGTTGCCAGACGGTGGCCCGAGCGTGTGCGCTGGTCTACAACTGGTGGAGTTGGTATTGCCGGGCGGCGCACCCGGCGGGCCGGCTGGAAGTCATCACCAGCCGCCCGCTGCTGCTGGCCGCGGTGGGCACGGCCGCCAGCCACGCCAACCAGACGACGCTGTACCTCACGCCGCTGCACGGCAAGGCCGACGTGCTCAAGCGGCTGATCGCCAACATCGGTGCGGCTTTGCAGCACGTCAAGGCAGCTGCGGAGCGTACGTAGTCGGCCCTGCAAAATCCATTTCAAGCGCAGCGACAGCAGTCATTTGATTCCTTGAGCCGCAGCGGTCACGTTG
>NZ_JBYTAI010000042.1:0-1635 GCF_058788035.1 Ideonella sp. FW305-24
ATGCTGCCCAGCCACTTCGTGAGCCTGGCGGCGATGCCGCTGACGGCCAATGGCAAGGTGGACCGCAAGGCGCTGCCTGCGCCTGACATGTCCCAGGGCGAGGTCGCATACCTGGCGCCCCGCACCGAGAACGCGCTGAAGCTGGCAGCGGTCTGGAAGGACGTGCTGAAGGTCGAACAGGTCGGCCTGGGCGACAACTTCTTCGACCTGGGCGGGCATTCCTTGCTGGCCACGCAGCTGATGTCGCGCGTCAACGCGGCGTTTGGCACCGAGATCTCGCTGCGCGCAATCTTCGAGGCGCCCACGCTGGGCGAGATGGTGCAACTGGTGGCGCCCGATGAGGCCGAACCGACCGCAGAACCGACCGCTGTGCCGGCCGCCGTGCCGTCCGCGCCGGCCGAGACCTCGGAAGGTCATCCGCTGTCCTTTGCCCAGCAGCGGCTGTGGTTCCTGGACCAGCTGGAACGCCACAGCCCGCTCTACAACATCCCCGCGGCCGTGCGCCTCACGGGCAAGCTGGACCACGAGGCCCTGGCCTTCGCGTTCAACGCGGTGATCGGCCGCCATGACGCGCTGCGCGCGTACTTCGAAAGCACCGGCGGCATGCCGGTGCAGAAGATCCTGCCGCGACTGGAGGTGACGCTGGCGCTCAACGACCTGCGCGATCTGCCGCGCATGGAGCGCGAGGCCCGGATGCAGTGGTTGATGCTGGACCAGGCACGCACGCCATTCGACCTGCAGACCGGCCCGTTGGTCCGCGGTGGCCTGCTGCAGCTTGGCGACGAGGAACACCTGCTGCTGCTGACGATGCACCACATCGTCTCCGATGGCTGGTCCATGGGCATCCTGGTGCGGGAAGTCGGTGTGCTGTATGCCGGCCGCGCGATGGGAGCTGCTGCGGCGCTGCCCGAGCTGCCGATGCGCTACGTCGATTTCGCCCGCTGGCAGCGGCAATGGCTGGCTGGCGAGGTGCTGGCGCAGCAACTGGCTTACTGGCGCCAGCAGCTGGCAGACAGCCCCAAGCTGCTGGCCTTGCCGACCGACAGGCCGCGCCCTGCGGTGCAGAGCCAATCTGGTGCGTCCGTGGCGTATGCCGTGCCTGCAGAGGTGCATGCCAAGCTGCTGGCGCTGAGCCGAAAGCGCCAGAGCACCTTGTTCATGACACTGTGCGCCGCGTTCAACGTGCTGCTGGCCCGCCATGCCGGGCAGACCGACATCTGCATCGGCACGCCCATCGCCAACCGCAACCGCGCCGAGATCGAGGGGCTGATCGGCCTGTTCGTCAACACGCTGGTGCTGCGCACCCAGGTCGACCTCAGCCTCGGATTCAATGCGCTGCTCGCGCAGGTGAGGGGCCACACCCTGGATGCCTACGCGAACCAGGACGTGCAGTTCGAGCAATTGGTCGAGGCGCTTCAGCCTGAGCGCGACAGCAGCTTCACGCCGCTGTTCCAGGTCATGCTGGTCTTGCAGAACGCGCCGATGAAGCTGGAATTGCCCGGCCTGCAACTGGCATTCGTGCCGGGCGAGCGGGTCACCGCGAAGTTCGACCTGACGCTGACGCTGACCGAAGACCCGCAAGGCCTGCACGGCGAGCTGGAGTACAGCACCGACCTGTTCGAAGCCGCCACCATC
>NZ_JBYTAI010000043.1:0-1459 GCF_058788035.1 Ideonella sp. FW305-24
TTGCTCGGAGCGCCTTTGCTGAAAGCCACGGGCGCCGTCGGCAAGCTGGGAAAGGTCGGCGAAGTTCTATCGGGAGAGCTTCAATACAGCCGCGGCGATGGCGTGACCTTGAATGTTCGCGGCGTCCGCTACGGGATCGTCGGCGACGGAGTCGCATCCTCAGGCATGGGCGGGCTTCAGCGTGGCTCGGTTGGTGGGTTCAGGGTTGGTGCTGCGGGGGAGGTTGGGAATGCTGTTGACGCTGTTAACCCGGTTCAAACGAGGCTTCAAGAACTGATTGACGAAGGGCACGGAGTACAGCGGCATGGTGCCCAAGTGACCGGTGCTCAACTCGAGGGGCGTGCTGTCGAGGGCTTTGACCCGATGACTGGAACGAGGATTGACGGAGTGCATGGCGGGACACACCAATACGCTCAACACGCAACACAGGTTGTTAGCGACGAGGCGTACGTCTTCGCTGAAAGCTACGGACGAAACAGCCAGCAGTTTATCGACGCAACCACCGCATCGACGACTGGACGGGCGCAGCTTGAGATTCCGCTCAAGGAAATTTACGGGGATGACTTTAGAGATTTTGTTTCCGGCGTGACGCGCTACGGCCCTAAGGCCGCCCCTACAGGTTTCGGGAATACAATCTTCAGCGACGACGCCTACATGATTATCCGTTACAAGCAGAATCCAACCGGAGCATGGGACTTCAACACCATGTTCCCGCAACCGGAGTAATAAATTGACTACCCTTGAAGAGCCGATTGGTCGTGTATTGAAGGACTTCTGCCATGTTGAATGGTATGAAGTCGACGAACTGGCTGTGCTCGTGAGCAGCGGCGCGGCAAAGTTTGACGTGAATGCATTGCGCCGACAATTTGAGTCGTTGCTGTCACGGCCAAATGATATTGCCATCCCTATCAATAGGTTGACTGCGAACGAGTTTGAGTCGGATGAGGACGCGCGTGTTTGGCTTGAAGGCGTCTACCGGAAGGTATTCAATAAGCTGTCGTAAGAGAAAGCCTTCCCCGACAGCATGGGCCGCCTGCAGACGGTCACCCGAGACGGCGTGCAAGTCGACCAGCGCCTGTACGACGGGGCAGGCCGCGTGGTCCAGTCCGGCCCCGTGGGCCTGCGGCAAGGCTACGCCGACAAACTCAACGAAGACCTGCCGCCGGACGAACAGACCGCCCTCGAAATCCGCCGCCAGCGCTACGACGCCAACGGCCAGCTGCTCTTCGAGTGCGCCTTCGAGACCGACGGCAGCACACCCAGGTACGACATCGCCTACACCGGCTACGGCCGGGACGGCACCGTGCTCGGCTACGACGCCACGGGCAACGTCAAAGCCTACGAATACACCAACTACACGGGTGACAACGACATCAACACCGCCCACGTCACCCTGGGCCGCTACGAAGGCTATGTCGAACTCAGCACCACGACCAGCAGCAGCAAGTTCGACACCGGC
>NZ_JBYTAI010000044.1:0-1392 GCF_058788035.1 Ideonella sp. FW305-24
AAGCGTTCCTTGCCGGTGCCGGTGTCCTTGCGGTGGGAGATCACCGGGCGCCACAGCGCGTCGAAGTAGTTTTCTTCCAACAGATTGCCCGTCACCAGCGTCCGTTTCCAGTGACCTCAGAGATCTGCTCGTTCCCATTGACCGAGGCGGATAATGAGTGACCCAGGAATTTTCTTTAGTTTTTGGCTCACGGCCGCTCGATCGGTTGCGCATTTTCTTCAGCTTGTCTGCGTGCTATTCGACTACGTGTTTGAATAGCATAAATCAGAAGAGCAAACACAATAATCCCCATATTAACAATCCAAGCCTTGGATATCCAGTAAGCCCCAACAACGCACATGAGAAATAGCAAAAGCCAATCGCCTCTAATGCAAGACGCCCCAATATCACATGTGGCGACGATGGTCAGAATATAGGAAAAAAAGCAGGAGGCAAATGGAACCAAATTCCAGAACAAAAGCCCACCACGCGCCCTGCCGACGATCAGAAATGCTGAGGTTGAAATAATATATCCAACCTTGAATAAAGAAACGGAGTTTCCCCATCGCAAGTCTAGCCAACCACCTAGATCAGCGATAAATACGATAGACATCAATGCGACCACAAGCATACTTCGCCTGGGTCCTAATTCAATTTTTTGCATTATTAGTCTCCAGACTTGCCACGTTGTTTGGTACGCTTTTCATCTTCCTCAACGCTCTTCCTCTTCAGTTCTCTAAGTGCTGCTGCCAATCCGCTAGGAGTACGCGTTGGCTTTAGCTCTCGAAATGGCCCAATGCCACTCAAAACGCTACTTGTGCAGACTGCGCAGAAACCGCGACCGCACTCGGAAGGAAGTTGAGAAAGACGGTTCCATATCTGCTCCTCATCTTCTTTCGAAGTGTCAAACTCAAAAACCTCTACATTCGGCCCATCACCTTTCTTCTGAAAGCGCACGTACTTGCTCAGATCCGCATTTGATCCCTCTATAATATCCCCAGGAACATATTTCTGCCTAGCATAACTGCCAGCCGGATCATAAACCATGCCGCCCGTGTCAGTCTTCCCCATGTAGAGTCCAGCGTGAGTTCCAAAAGGCCAGCCATTGTTGTTAACTACAATAACTGTCTTTTCACCATCTCGATCCATATATTTGAATGGATTGTTATTTGCATACCAGTATCGATTGAAGTTCGAGCCATCGGTCATGCTGACCGGCTGCGGATCCTTCGACAGGAATATGTCGAGCAGTGAATCGTAAGACCTCTGCTGCATGTACACCAGCCCAGTCACCGAATCATTCACATGCCCCGCGTACCCAAACGTACTCGGCTCATTGCCGGTCCACGTGTCGCCCCAGGGATCGTACGCAGTGTCCGCCGTCCCCACGCGGCTGCTGTTGGTCCGCAGCAC
>NZ_JBYTAI010000045.1:0-1385 GCF_058788035.1 Ideonella sp. FW305-24
GCCGGCATTGCCGGCGTCACCAAAGTCCTGCTGCAACTCAAGCACCGCCAGATCGCGCCCAGCCTGCATTCCAGTGTCCTGAACCCCAACATCGACTTCGAAGCCACCCCGTTCGTCGTCCAGCAAGCACTCACCGACTGGCCCAGGCCCATTCGGGACATCGGCGGAACAAGGACAGAAGGCAAACGCATCGCCGGCATCTCGTCGTTCGGCGCGGGCGGGGCCAATGCGCATGTGGTGATCGAGGAATACAGCGCACCGCAAACGCAAGCCACCCCAAGCGGACCGGCCCTCATCGTGCTGTCGGCCAGGAGCGAAGACCGGCTCAACGAGCAAGTCCGGCAACTGCGCGAGGCCATCGCGGCCGACGCGGCCATCCATCTTGCCGACCTGGCCTACACGCTGCAGGTCGGGCGCGAGGCGATGGAGGAGCGGCTGGGGCTGGTCGTCAGTTCGACGGATGAGCTCCGCCAAAAACTGGGGGCCTACCTCGAAGGCAACGACGTTGACGAGCTGTACCGGGGCCAGGTCAAGCGCAACAAGGACGCGCTGGCGGGGCTGAGCGGGGACGAGGACATTGGCACGGCGGTCGAGGCGTGGATTGCCAAGGGCAAGCATGGCAAGTTGCTGGACGTGTGGGTCAGGGGCATGGCGGTGCAATGGAGTCGCTTGTACGGCGACAAGCGGCCGCAACGCATCAGCCTGCCCACCTATCCGTTTGCCCGTGAGCGCTACTGGGTGCAGACCAGCGCAACGCAGCCCACAGCGACCACAGCAACAGCGGCGAGCCTGCACCCGCTGGTGCACCGCAACACCTCGGACGTGGACGGCCTGCGCTTCAGCACGCAGCTGAGCGGCGAAGAATTCTTCCTGGCCGACCACGTGGTGCGAGGCGAGCGCGTGCTGCCCGGCGTGGCGCAGCTGGAGATGGCGCGCACGGCAGCCCGCCAGGTGCTCGGGCACGAGGCCGTGGCGTTGAGCGACGTGGTGTGGCTGCGCCCGGTGGTCGTGGACACCCACGGGCTGAGCCTGCACATCGCGCTGGACCCGGAAGACGACGGAACCCTCAGCTTCGAGATCTACAGCGAGGACGATGAGGGCGAGGTCCGGGCCTACAGCCAGGGCCGTGCCCACCTCCAGCAGCCGGCCAGCGCGCAGGCGCATGACCTGCAAGCCATGCGCGCGTTGTGCCAGCAAACGCAGCTGACAGCAGCGCAGTGCTACGCCCGCTTCGAGCAGCTGGGCCTGCACTACGGGCCGGCGTTCCAGGGCTTGCGGGAAGTCCATGTCGGGCAGGACCAGGTGCTGGCGCGCATCAGCCTGCCGGATGCGGCGCCGCAGGGCGTCTACCAACTGCACCCCAGCCTGCTGGACGCGGCCTTGCA
>NZ_JBYTAI010000046.1:0-1383 GCF_058788035.1 Ideonella sp. FW305-24
GGTGATGTCCCAGGACGTGGTGTAAGTCTCTGAGTGAAGGTGGCCAGCGAGAGAGGGGGGCCATCGTGAAGTACCCGGATAAGGTTGAGGTGCGACCCAAGCAACTTCAGCCAAGGAGAAATCACGATGACCGCCTCAACTATCGCACTGGCCGAGCTGGCCGAGAAAGGTGCCGACATCGACGTGCTGCGCCAGATGGTGCAGTTCATGGCGCAGCGCCTCATGGAGATCGATGTCGAGGGGCGCTGCGGCGCCGGCTACGACGAGAAGAGCACTGAGCGAATCAACAGCCGCAACGGATACCGCGATCGCGTTTGGGAGACGCGCGCCGGCGCTGTCGAACTGAAGATCCCCAAGCTGCGCCAGGGCAGCTACTTCCCCGAGTTCCTGGAGCCGCGCAGGACAGCCGAGAAGGCCCTCACGGCAGTCATCCAGGAAGCCTACATCAAGGGCATCTCCACGCGCTCCGTGGACGACCTGGTGAAGGCGCTGGGCATGACGGGCGTGTCCAAGAGCCAGGTCTCGCGGCTGTGCGGTGAGCTCGACGAGCAGGTCGGCGCGTTCCTGAACCGCACGCTCGAAGGCGACTGGCCCTACCTCTGGATCGACGCGACCTACGTGAAGACGCGCGAGGCCGGGCGCATCGTGAGCGTGGCCGTCATAGTGGCTGTGGGCGTGAACACCGAGGGCCAGCGGGAGGTCCTCGGGCTGAAGGTGGGCGCCAGCGAAGCCGAGCCCTTCTGGACGGAGTTCCTTCGCAGCCTGAATCGACGCGGCCTGCGCGGCGTGAAGCTGGTCATCAGCGACAGCCACGAGGGCCTCAAGACTGCCGTGTCGAAGGTGCTCAAGGCGACCTGGCAGAGATGCCGCGTGCACTTCATGCGCAACGCGCTGGCCTTCGCCAACAAGACGCAGCGGCGGATGGTGTCGGCGGCCATCGGGACCGTCTTCGTGCAGGACACACCCGAGGCCGCGAAGAAGCAGTGGCGGGCTGTAGCTGACCAGTTCAGGGAAAAGATGCCCAAGCTGGCTGCGTGCATGGACGAGGCCGAGAACGACGTGCTCGCCTTCATGACATTCCCCCGCTCGCACTGGGCGCAGATCTACTCTACGAACCCGCTTGAACGATTGAATGCCGAGATCAAGCGGCGGACCAACGTCGTGGGCATCTTCCCCAACGACGCGGCCATCAAACGCCTGGTGGGCGCCATGATGTTGGAGCAGAACGACGAATGGTCGTTGAACCGCCGATACATGACGCTGGAGGGCCTGCAGAGCCTCAGCGATACTGCCCCGACTCGGCTGCCTGCAGTGGCACGCTGAGCGAGTGGATCTCAACCTATCCGGGTTGACGACTTACACCACTCCGCGGGACATCACCCG
>NZ_JBYTAI010000047.1:0-1380 GCF_058788035.1 Ideonella sp. FW305-24
TTGCTCGGAGCGCCTTTGCTGAAAGCCACGGGCGCCGTCGGCAAGCTGGGAAAGGTCGGCGAAGTTCTATCGGGAGAACTCCAATACAGCCGCGGCGATGGCGTGACCTTGAATGTTCGTGGCGTGCGCTACGGCATCGTCGGCGACGGAGTCGCATCCTCAGGCATGGGAGGGCTTCAGCGTGGCTCGGTTGGTGGGTTCAAGGTTGGTGCTGCGGGGGCGGTTGGCAATGTGGATGCTGCCGCTGGAACGACGCTGTCCAACGACGCTGCGGCGCTTCAGGCATCACGCCAAGACCTGGCGCGGGTGCTTCACAGCACCTCGCTTGGTCTCGACCCAGCGAAGGGTGGCGCGTTTGTCGTCGACGAGGCCATTACCGGCAGTCGCCTGGAGGCCTACGTCGGGCGCCCGTTGACGCGCGACCTGAGCGGAAACGGAGACTGGGTCGCCAACAATGGAGTTACCTATGATGGTGCGAGCCCTCCACCTACCGACTACTTCAACGACAAGACGTTCGGCCAGTGGCAGAACTCCGTCCAGGCGCACCTCAACAAGCAAGGGCTGGACTACGTGGTCGTTGATTCCGTCCAACGTGGACTGACCGAGGCTCAGACCACTCTTGTGCAGCAATACATCTCGTCCCTGCCGCCCGCGCAGGCCGCCAAAATCATTCATCTCTACTAAGCCATGTCCTCCACGCTCGTATCGAACGGCAGTAGCGCCATCTGGATTCACAACGCAGTCGGCGAGGTTTGGCTGGCCGCGCTCAACGCCAAAATTCGGGCGCTTGCGAGTCCTGCCGCTGAGCTGTTGGCGCTCTCACAAGAAATCGAGCGCGCTCTAGCCGCAGGATGGGTCGAGGGCGCTTTGCAGTACGACTTTGAATCACTGCTGCAAAGTGAAGGCGTGTCCGAGGAGTTCAGAAGTCTCCAAGTGGAAGTCGAGTCGAGTATCAAGGCGAGCGCCAGTTCTTCGCCCGTCATTACGCAAGGTCTCCATCAAGCTGCGGCTGAATTTGCGCTGCCCGAAGTTCAAATGCTCTCTCAGCTGTTCTTCGACAAGAGCGCTGTACCAATGCCGCCGCACATCTACCTGCGTGACCGAGGTTGGACGCCAGCCTAAATTCAGCGACGCCTATTGGTTCGACACCAGCGCGCTGGTGGGGACGTATGACTACCAGCTGTGGGTCACCCCACCGGGCGGCGTGGTGGAGCAAACCCTGTCCGGCCAATGGACAGTGGGCGCGTCAGGCAGCGCGGCGTCTGAGTGGGTCATCCACTACCAATACGACCGCTGGGGCAACCTGCTCTCGCAGAGCGATGCGCGCAACGAAAACTGGATCACGACCTACAGCTACAACCAGCGCAACCAGATCGTTGC
>NZ_JBYTAI010000048.1:0-973 GCF_058788035.1 Ideonella sp. FW305-24
AGCATCGGCGGCACGAAGTGCAGCGTGGTGATGCGCTGCTCATCGATCACGCGCGCCAGGTAGGCCACGTCCTGGTGGCCGCCAGGCCTGGCCACGACCAGGGTCGCGCCTTCGAGCAGCGGCCAGAAGAATTCCCACACCGAGACGTCGAAGCTGAAGGGGGTCTTCTGCAGCACCCTGTCCGCTGCCGTCAGCGGGTAGGCCTCCTGCATCCATTGCAGGCGGTTGACGATGCCCCGGTGGTCGATGCCCACGCCCTTGGGCTTGCCGGTGGAGCCGGAGGTGTAGATGACATAGGCCAGGTGACCGGGCTCGGTCAGATTCTCCAGGTTGCCGGGGTCGACCAGCAGTTCGACGCCGTCGTCCAGCACGATCACCGGCAGGCCGGGCGCGGCCGGCACGCGGTCCTGCAGATGGCTTTGCGTGAGCACGGCCACCGGCTTGGCGTCGTCCAGGATGGTGGCCAGGCGCTCGGCCGGGAAGCCGGGGTCCAGTGGCACGTAGGCGCCGCCGGCCTTCAGGGTGGCATACAGGCCGACGATCATCTCGACGGAGCGCTCCATGCACAGGCCCACGAGCGAGTCCGGGCCAACGCCCAGGCTGCGCAGCTGGCGCGCCAGGCGGTTGGCCTGCGCGTTGAGTTCGGCGTAGCTCAGCGAGGCACCTTCGTAGACGACGGCCGTGCGCTCGGGGCTGCGTTGCACCTGGGCTTCGAAGAGCTGGTGCAGGGTGTTGCCGCCTGGGGCCACCCGCGGGTAGGCGGTGGCGGTGTCGTTGAAGCCGTACAGGAGTTGCTGGCGCTCGGCTGCGCCCAGCATCGGCAGCTCGCCCACCGGGCGCTCGGGATCTTCCACGATGGCCCGCAGCAGCTGCGTGAAGTGGCCGGCCATGCGCTCGATGGTGGCGGCTTCGAACAGGTCGGTGCTGTACTCCAGCTCGCCGTGCAGGCCTTGCGGGTCTTCGGTCAGCGTCA
>NZ_JBYTAI010000049.1:0-835 GCF_058788035.1 Ideonella sp. FW305-24
TGTCACAGGGCATCGCCGAAAAAATGCGAGATGCCAAGAACCAAGAACAGAGGGAAGCAGATGCCGAATATCTGCGCGAACTGAATCGAGCCAAGTCGACATTGATCGAGAACGCGCGGCCCGAGTATGCCGGTGGTCAAGAGTGGGCGGCAGATACCGATTGGCGGAAAGAGCAGTTGGCGAAGAACTCGCCAGACTGGGCGCGGACCGCGTCAAGTTCCGATCCTGTGGCAAGCACCACAGTCGGTGAGTCTGGCGACAACGCAGCGACGGCTCAGCAGCATCTGGCCAGTCTGGTGTCCGTGCCGCCACAGGTGCTGTTCGGCACTGGGCAACAAACCATTCTGCCTGGCAGCTATGGTGGAGACTACACCTCAGTGGCGTACGGCACCGCCGAGGATGGCACTTTGCGTGTTGAGGTCACGGGCCACCGCGGGATGCTCGGTCGTGCTGATGAAGCACTCGCATCGCTTCAGGATGAAATTGAGCAAGCAAGGCAGCGGGTGCAAGACGACGGCGCCGCTGCCTATGCGCGTGGGGACAAGGCCTCTGCTGCGATGGCAGCGCTGAGCTACGCCCCTGACGCCGTTTTAGCGCACGCTGCAAGTGCCGTGGTCGGCATTCCCCGCCTGTACACAAGCGATCATTTGATTCCCGGCCTCGCGCGCGCGGTGGAGCACCCCCTGAGTGCTGCAGGGCAAGCGTATGCCGCGTGGCAAGGCTTGCCTGCACAAGATCAAGTTGTTGCGGGCGTGGAGTTGCTCGGAGCGCCTTTGCTGAAAGCCACGGGCGCCGTCGGCAAGCTGGGAAAGGTCGGCGAAGTTCTATCGGGAGA
>NZ_JBYTAI010000050.1:0-824 GCF_058788035.1 Ideonella sp. FW305-24
CTGGAATGCAGGCTGGGCGCGATCTGGCGGTGCTTGAGTTGCAGCAGGACTTTGGTGACGCCGGCAATGCCGGCGGCGCTTTCGCAGTGGCCGATGTTGGATTTGGCCGAGCCGATGGCGCAGTACTGCCTGTCGCTTGTCCATTGGCCGAAGGCTTTGGCCAAGCCTGCGATCTCGATGGGGTCGCCCAGGCTGGTGCCCGTGCCATGGGCTTCGATGTAGCTGATGTCCCGCGCGTCGATGCCGCCGTCTCTGAGTGCGCGCTCTATGACTTTGGCTTGCGCGTTGGGGTTCGGGACGGTGTAGCCGTTGGTCTTGCCGCCGTGGTTGATGGCGCTGGCTTTGATGACGCCGTAGATGTGGTCACCGTCGGCTTGCGCTTGGGCCAGGGGCTTGAGCAGGATGGCGCCCACGCCTTCTCCAGGGACGTAGCCTTCTCCGCCCTGGCCGAAGCTTTCGCAGCGGCCTTTGCCGGAGATGAATTTGCCCTGCGCGAGCATCAGGTATTTGTTGGGGTGCACCGAGACGTTGACGCCGCCTGCAACCGCCACGCTGCAGTTGCCTTGCCGCAGGCTCTGGCAGGCCAGGTGGATGGCGGTGAGCGAGGACGAGCACATGGTGTCCAGGGCCAGGCTGGGTCCGCTGAAGTTGCACCAGTAGGAGATGCGGTTGGCAATGGAGGCGGGGCTGTTGAAGACGGCCAGGTTGTGGCCCCGGGCTTGTTCCTGCGCGCCGTAGAGTTGGTATTCCTCGTACATGACGCCGACAAACACGCCGACGTTCTGCTCCGCAGCGACGCTGTCCCGGGTGTAGCCGGCGTCTTC
>NZ_JBYTAI010000051.1:0-770 GCF_058788035.1 Ideonella sp. FW305-24
CCGCAGATCTCCCCGTCTGCCACCAACCCCAAGTACACCCGCCAAGGCTTCAAGACCGCCTTCCGCGTGGTGGCTGACGACGTGCACCTGGGCGGCACGCTGGGCAAGTACGCCGTCACCTCGCTCAAGGGCAAGACGATTGCCGTGATCGACGACCGCACCGCTTACGGCCAAGGCGTGGCCGACGAATTCGAAAAAGGTGTCAAGGGCGCGGGCGGCAAGATCGCCAAGCGCGAATTCACCAACGACAAGGCCACCGACTTCACCGCCATCCTGACCAGCATCAAGGCCACCAAGCCTGACGTCGTGTTCTACGGCGGCATGGACGCTGTGGCCGGCCCGATGATCCGCCAGATGAAGCAGCTCGGCATCACCGCCAAGTTCATGGGCGGCGACGGCATCTGCTCGGGCGAACTGCCCAAGCTGGCCGCAGGCGCGATGGCCGACGGCCAGGTCGTGTGCGCGGAAGCCGGCGGCGTCGAAGGCTCGCAGAAGGTCGGCATGGAGAAGTTCAAGGTCGACTTCAAGAAGAAGTTCGGCGCGGACGTGCAGATCTACGCCCCGTACGTCTATGACGCGACGATGGTGATGGTCGACGCGATGGTCAAGGCCGGCTCGGCGGAACCGGCCAAGTACCTGCCGGTGCTAGCCAAGACCAGCGGCTACAAGGGCGTGACCGGCACCATCGCCTTCGACGAGAAGGGCGACATCAAGAACGGCGCCCTGACGCTGTACACCTACAAGGGCGACGCCCGCGAGCAGATCGCCGT
>NZ_JBYTAI010000052.1:0-590 GCF_058788035.1 Ideonella sp. FW305-24
GCGTCGGCCAGGGCCATGATGGCGCCTTCGCCCAGCTCGCCCTTGTCGCCTTCGAGCGCCAGCTTGGCCGAGCCCTTGACGATGGGGGTGTCGTCGCCCGGGAAGTCGTACTTGGACAGCAGCTCGCGCACTTCCATTTCGACCAGTTCCAGCAGCTCGGCGTCGTCCACCATGTCGCACTTGTTCAGGAACACGATGATGTACGGCACACCGACCTGACGCGCCAGCAGGATGTGCTCGCGGGTCTGCGGCATCGGGCCGTCAGCGGCCGAGCACACCAGGATCGCGCCGTCCATCTGGGCAGCGCCGGTGATCATGTTCTTCACATAGTCAGCGTGGCCCGGGCAGTCAACGTGCGCGTAGTGGCGGTTGGCGGTCTCGTATTCAACGTGTGCGGTGTTGATCGTGATGCCGCGCGCCTTTTCTTCCGGCGCCGCATCGATCTGGTCGTAGGCCTTGGCCTCGCCACCGAACTTGGCCGACAGAATCGTCGTGATCGCCGCCGTCAGCGTCGTCTTGCCATGGTCCACGTGACCAATCGTGCCCACGTTCACGTGCGGCTTGGTCCGTTCAAACTTGCCTTTTGCCAT
>NZ_JBYTAI010000053.1:0-581 GCF_058788035.1 Ideonella sp. FW305-24
GCGCGCTGCATCCAGGTGTCCAAACTCGCACGGGCCTCGTCGGCCAGGCCGCCCATCTTGCGGCGCACCTCACGCAGCAACCGGCCCAGGATCGTGCGCTGGCGTTTGAGCACAGCGCGCAGCCGCTTGAACTGCTTGGCATGGGCATACCCGCCTGCGCGCCGGCGCAGTGTCTTGCCCTCGCGCTCGTGGGTCTGCTTAAGCGGGATGCCGGCACGCTTGGCCAGCCTGGCGATCTTCTCGCGCGCCACTTCCAGCAGCCGGCTGTCGGTGGGGTGGGCGATGGCCTTGCTCTGCACCGTGGAGTCCACGATCACGCGCTCGAACTCGGTCTTCTTGACTGCACCCATGTCCAGCGCCGCTTCGATCGTGGTCTTGAGCAATTGCTCGACGCCGGCCTCGCCCAACATCCGCCGGAAGCGGCTGATCTGCGCCGGGTCACACGGCAGGCGGGGTTCAAAGTAAACCTGCCCGCTGAAGAACTGGAAGTACACGTCCTGCGACCAGCGCACCACCACCGACTCGTCGCTCTCGTTGTAGGCGTGCTTGAGGTACAGCAGCGCCACCATCAGGCGGATCGG
>NZ_JBYTAI010000054.1:0-567 GCF_058788035.1 Ideonella sp. FW305-24
GGCCAGTTCAACGGCGGCACCAAGGGTGCGGGCCTGACGGCGCGCGTCGACCAGGACAACCTGTTCGGCACCGGCCTGAAGAGCGTGGCCTGGCTGCAATACGCCCAGGGCTCGACTTCGCTGAACGCCAACTTCGGTCACCTCGACTGGGGCCAGGACAGCAAGAACTGGCGCATTGTCGAAAGCGTGAACTGGCAAAAGGGCGCTTTCGGCGGCCAGGCCATCGTGCTGTTCGCCAGCGAGAAGGACAACACCGGCCTGAAGACCAACTCGGCCTCCGTCGGTGGCCGCATGTCCTACGCCATCACCAAGAACTTCAAGATGGTGGGCGAGCTGGGCTACTCGCAGTACAAGGTCGACGACGGCAGCGACACCGCGCACCTGACCAAGCTGACGATCGCCCCGACGCTGTCGACAGGCCCGGACTTCTGGAACCGCCCGGAGCTGCGCCTGTACGCCACCTTCGCCAAGTGGAACAAGGCCGCTGGCAACGTCACCGGCCAGACCGCCTTCGACGACAAGACCTCGGGCAACAGCTTCGGCGCCCAGATCGAATGGTGGTTCTGA
>NZ_JBYTAI010000055.1:0-560 GCF_058788035.1 Ideonella sp. FW305-24
CTGGACAGCTACATCCCGACGCCTGAGCGTGCAGTGGACGGCTCCTTCCTGATGCCGGTGGAAGACGTGTTCTCGATCTCGGGTCGTGGCACCGTGGTGACCGGCCGCATCGAGCGCGGCATCATCAAGGTCGGCGAATCGATCGAAATCGTCGGCATCAAGGCCACGCAAGTGACCACCTGCACCGGCGTGGAAATGTTCCGCAAGCTGCTGGACCAGGGCATGGCGGGCGACAACGTCGGCATCCTGCTGCGCGGCACCAAGCGTGAAGACGTCGAACGCGGCCAAGTGCTGTGCAAGCCGGGCAGCGTCAAGCCGCACACCCACTTCACCGCCGAGATCTATGTCCTGTCCAAGGACGAAGGCGGCCGTCACACGCCGTTCTTCAACAACTACCGTCCCCAGTTCTACTTCCGTACGACGGACGTGACCGGCGCGGTGGAGCTGCCCAAGGACAAGGAAATGGTCATGCCGGGCGACAACGTCAGCATCACCGTCAAGCTGATCGCCCCGATCGCGATGGAAGAAGGCCTGCGCTTCGCCATCCGTGAAGGTGGCCG
>NZ_JBYTAI010000056.1:0-519 GCF_058788035.1 Ideonella sp. FW305-24
TCGTCATAGCCCATCGTGCGGGTGTGCGAGCCTGCGGTGGTGTCGGTCGTGGCCAGGTAGTCGTTCAGCGTGGCGACGTTGGCGTTGGCGTCGTAGGTGAGGCCGACCTGGTAGACGATGCCCACGCCGGGGTTGGTGTCGGTGATGCTGCTGGGCAGGTAGCGGTCGTTCAACGAAATCTGGCGCACGATGCCATTGCCGAATGTGTAGCCAGTCAGCGCGCCATTGGCTTTTCGGGTGACAGCGGTGGCGTGGCCCCCGGCCGAGCCTTGTTCGCCGAAGGCGGTGGGGCTCTGGGCCGGGCGGGCACTGTCCGGATAGGTCAGGTAACTTTCATCGCCGTTGGCGTTGTACTCGTGCTTGACGGGGTAGCTGCTGCCGCCGCTGAAGGCGAGCACTTCGTCGGTGAGCAGGCGGCGGTTGTTGTAGGTGTAGGTCCAGGTGGTGTTGCCCTTGGCCACGGTGGCAGGCAGGCCGTCGCCGGTCAGCGTGCGGGTGGTGCCCAGGGTCGTGCCGTCG
>NZ_JBYTAI010000057.1:0-515 GCF_058788035.1 Ideonella sp. FW305-24
TGGGTGGCGGTGGCGTAGAAGTTGACCTTGCCGCCGGGGTTGGTGGCAATGTCGTAGAACTCGAAGTTCAGGCGGTTGCCCGGGCGGTTCAGGACGTCGTTGTCGGAGTCGGCCTTGTAGTACGCGAAGCCGAACTTGCCCGGGCCGGCCTTGAAGTCGCGTGCACCGGCGCCCACGCCGACCATGTCGACGAAGAAGGTGTCGACGATGTGCACGTCGCCGCGGCGCCCCCAGGCCTTGCCCATCCAGAAGGTGGCGTCAGGGGCGATGTCGAAGCCCTTGGCCTCGCCGTACATCTGGTTGAACTGCACGCCGGAGCCGTCGTAGTCGGTGCCGCCGTTGTAGTGGTTGGTCATGACGTAGATCTTGGACGAGATGCCGTCCTTGACGAAGTCCTGGCTCAGCGCGAATTCACCATAGAAGTCGCATTCATTGCCCAGTCGGTACTTCATGCCGGCGCTGCCGCCGTTCAGCGCGTAGCAGGCGCGCGAGGTGTTCTTCGAGGTCAGGCCGGG
>NZ_JBYTAI010000058.1:0-501 GCF_058788035.1 Ideonella sp. FW305-24
GTGCCCAGGGTCGTGCCGTCGCCGTAGGACGTGGTGAGCAGGCGGTTGCGGGCGTCGTAGCCGAAGTTGGCCTTGGCCGTTGCGCCGACGGAGCCCTGGTTGCAGGCCGCCGTGTCCGGCAGCGCCAGTCCTTCGGCCTGCCAGGCGATGTTGGCCGCCGCGTCGTAGCCCATCACGGTGGCGCCGCTCTCGGGGTCGATGCGCTTGCACAGGCGGTGGTAGCCATCGTAGACGTAGCTGCGCGTGGCCGAGACGGTGGCGCCGTCGAGGATGCCCGAGCGGGTGATGGCGGTGGTTTCGCCGAACACGTTGCGGGCGATGGCGGTGGTGCCGATCGGATCCACCACCTTGACGGGCGCGCCGTCGCTGGGCTCGTCGAAGGCCTGGTACGAGACGGTGGTGGCCTTGCCGCGCGCGTTGGTGGTCTTGGTCTGGAACCCGGTCAGGTAAGCCATCGAAGTGGTCAGCGTGCCCAGTTCGCTGGACTGCTGGATTTGATAC